>CAYWOQ010000012.1:24271-37373 GCA_964459925.1 uncultured Roseivirgaceae bacterium | reverse complement strand
GCGCCTGCTGATTTTGGTTCCAGTTATTAAGACTGACCGCAATCAAAATACCAATAACTACCAGCACAATTTCTCCAATAGCATAGAGTAGGTAGGTGGTGAATTTGTTTTTCTGCATGAGCTTTCGTCGTATTTTTCGTAGGAGGAAGAGCATAGGTTATTGATTATCGATTTCCATTCGCAACAACTTAATCAGGCGAACTTTTGAATCACGCATTTCCTGGGCTAATTCAAGGGATCTTTCAGCGTCAATTCGTTTTAGCTCGGTATATGTTTCCAGCCTCCGATCATCCAGAATAGCCTTTCTGTCCGTGTCAAACTTTGATCCTTTGCTTCCTTTGAGCAGATTCATATTTTTTGTTGCGTTTGCAAAGGAGTGCTTATCCGCCAGGTATGGGATAATCTGAAATTGTACCAGGTCATAGACATTCTGCACCAGGCTTTTATAGTTTTCATATAACCCCTCCCAGTCTCCAATGAGCATTGCAATTGAATCGTTTTGAATGATGGAAAGCTGGCCTGAATTGATGGCTGAGTTCATAAAGCCTAATTTGGCATTGTAGGATGGGGAGTAATAAAGCATACCTACATGCACCTCAAAGGTCTGCTGATCCATGGTATCGATATTGATAGCCTCGAGGTTGAAAATAAGTTGGTGAAGTCGTTTTAGTGCAGCGTTCATCGCCAAGTGGTTTTCAATGGTTGCATCCAACCTTGAAATATCTGTGAGTTGTTCTGTTAACAGTTTTTTTAACAAAGCTTGCTCCTCTTGCTTGATCTTACGTTCTGTATTCCAGTTATTGATGCTGACAGCAATCAAAATCCCAATAACTACCAGCACAATTTCTCCAATAGCATAGAGTAGGTAGGTAGTGAATTTGTTTTTCTGCATCAGCTTGCGTCGTATTTTTCGTAGGAGGAAGAGCATATTTTAGTAGGAAAGGTCATGATATTTAAAGTAATGCTCAATGTCTTCTTTGCAAGATCTAGCTCGCTTGAGTGCATCTCGAAAGCCCATGAGCTGAATACCCCTATTAAAATTGGTATTGCGTATAATACCGATAAACTCAGGATCGATAATAATTTTCTTCAATATATTAATATCCTTAGGGGCATCCAAAACGGAGGGAAAATCTATAGGAAAACCTTTTTTGATTAGATAATCTCGATATTTATTCAAGCTATAAAGCGCAAGGTCTTCATAACTGGTATCATTAAGCCCAACTGAATATCTCGTGTAATAGACAGACAACTTGCTAAGTAGGGAATCCGGAATGCTTTTTGGGATTGCTTCGCCAGACATTTTCTGATAACCAAATGCAACGGGCTCAAATGACACCACCCTGTGAATTTGTGATATTTTTAAGAGTAAAGAATCCTTTGAGTATTGAGTCCCTCTGTACTCAAGCTCTGTTAGGTTTTTCTGAAATCGGTGAATTTCATTGATGCTTCTCTGAATCTCGTCAATATCCAGCAATAGATTCGAATGAATAGTGGTGAGGTTTTGATGTGCATTTGTCAGCGCCTGCTGATTTTGGTTCCAGTTATTAAGACTGACCGCAATCAAAATACCAATCACTACCAACACAATTTCACCAATGGCATAAAGCAGATAGGTGGTAAACTTGTTTTTCTGCATCAGCTTGCGTCGTATTTTTCTTAAGAGGAAGAGCATTTATTCTTGAAGTTATTTTTCCAATGGAACTTTCAGCTCAAGTTCCTTGATCAGTTTAGCATTCTCGACCTTTAGGAGTTCTAGTTCGTACATAAAGTACCCAATACCTAATCGCAGGCTTGAGAGTAGTGGATTAAACTCTTGCATGGGGTACATGGTCTTTAATCTTTCATAATTGATCAATGATCCTTCTTTCGGAAAGAACTCATACATGTCTGAATGAAAAACAACTCCAAGATTGAGTAAGTTGTGCTGGTTAATAAATGGTCGTGCCACCTCTTTGACTATGAGATTGAAATCGTTTACTGCTTCTTGTGCACGATACTCCCGAGAGAAATAATCATTGAGCAGTTTTCTTACTTCATTGCTCTGGATCTTTTCAATGGTTTTTAAATGATTTTGTCTAGTTGTGGGTCTGAATGTTTTGGTAATAGCTATTAGGTCGTATTCGATGGAATCTTCATAGGCCCGCTCACCAATCATTTCATAGTAGATATGATAGTAGGTTTGTTGATGAAGTCTGGAGAGCCACATCATCCGATGAAAAGCAACGGAATCTATTTTGAGGTCATCAATGATATTGCTGTAGATGCGTTTTTCATTGGTATGTGAAATACGCCGCTGATTCCAATTGTTAATGCTCACCGCAATCAATATCCCAATAACCACCAGGAAGACCTCCCCAATAGCATACAGTAGGTAGGTGGTAAACTTGTTTTTTTCCATGAGCTTGCGGCGGATTTTTCGTAGGAGGAAGAGCATGACAGGGAGACAGGAGTTAGGTGTTAGGAGATAGGATAGCAATTACTATCAGGAAAGATAACAAGAAATTACTTGTGCAGAAAGCAGCGTGCTTTTCGATTCGAAGCGGGTGCAGGGCCGTGTACCCTGTCTATTCGCGTTCAATGTCCTCTTGATGGACCCAGTACACCCAAACGCTACCCGTACTGGAATGGACAAGTCTTTGACCTTTGTGATTGGTAGTTAACTCAAAAAATCCAGGAATCGCATCTGCATGAAAATACATCCCCTGATCCCATAGCAGCGCAATACCATTAGCATCTGGTAGGGACAATTCAGCGGTTAAGGCTCCATTCTCGTCAAGTTTTAGTGTGATGTCAGGCAGGTCCCATCTGGCGTATTGTACAAAATAGGTGCCCTGATATGAGGCTACATCTTCAGCTGCGGGGTTGGTCTGTAGCAATCCATTGGTAGGTACAGCAGACCGATCAAGTATGGAGTCGATTGCATGGTATAGTTCGATTCCATGGTACCGATAACTGTTCGCATGGTAAGAAAGCAAACGAATATCGCGCATATACCGGTAGGTTTTGTTTTTGACAAAAGGATCATTGAGAAAGAAATCCCTTGCTTCCTCCTCCGTCGTATTTTGCATGAGGATATCTGCAGCTCTCGGATCATGATCAATCTGATCAAATGTAGAGGACGTTTGCTTCAGGCGTTCAATATCATCGTCAATGTCTTGTTGTATTTTTACAAACATGTCCGTCATGAGCGGCAACAGGGTTTGGTACTTATCGGGTACAATCTCCAGGTTTTGCATGAAGCGTTCGTAAGCACCTCTATTGTTTTTGAAGGTCGTGAAATTGCCAGTCACGCGTGAGCTGGTTTTCCAATTAGAAGCATCTACCTTTTCCTGGAAGATCTTCCGAGCGATGGAGTCCCGACCAATGTTAAAGGCGGATAGTTCTCTAGCCTCCGCGATATCTACCAATAGTTCCTGCTGCATTTGCCGCAGAATGGCTTCAATTTTCTTTTCATTCTGGCTGGCAGTATACTGGCTGTTGATGTACACCGCAATCAAAATCCCGATCACGACCAGGATAATTTCCCCGATTGCATACAGTAGGTAGGTGGTAAACTTGTTTTTCTGCATAAGCTTGCGTCGTATTTTTCGGAGGAGAAGCAGCATGGTTTAAATATACTTAAATCCCCCGGCCCTCGGCCACCCCCTTTAAGAAAGGGGGACTCCCACGGCGATAGTTTAGTTGGATATTTCGGAGGAGGAAGAGCAAGGATTAAGGGATTAGGAAATTGACGATTTTTTGATTTGGGGATTTTTGATAGGTGATTTAAGATTCATTCGATTTGGACTATTAATTGCTTGAAGGTAATGAATATTTTGATACCTCGAGCTTGTAGTGGAAAAGTCAGGATCTTAGTAAAAGGTGTTTGACCTACTAGTTGATGTTGGTTTGTTCAATGATCGCTTTCATGCGTTCGGCGGTCCGAAGATAGTTTCTTAACAATCCTTCGGCAAGAAAGTAAAAATTATCGACGCGATTTTCGAATTTGGGATCACGGAGCAAGCTCAATTCATTTCGGGCAATCGAGGATTTCTGGAGGCCCTCAATGGTTCCACCGATGGCATCAAGGTTTCGAACTGAACCGTGATCGGTGAGATAGTAAATATATTGAACTGCATACTTGTCGTAACCTGATTTCATTTCACTTAGTCGGGATAAATTCAGCTCCCATTCAAATAGCATGTCTCTCAGCTTTAAGTCGCTAAGCTGTGAAAATCCTCCCGAATTTTTCAGTTCGTCCAGCACGACCGAGCTGGATGCCCAATAGGGAGTGAAAAATGTTTTTTCTAGTAAAATCTCGAATTCCGGAATGGAAAGGTCTTGCGGGTCCTGATGCATAACTTCTAAAATTCTTTGAAGGCTGGAGGTAAGTGAGTCCAGTCTTAAGGTATTGGTTTCGAGATCCTTTAGATTCGCCGAAAATTCTTCATTAAGATTATTTAGGATGATCATTTCTCGAGCCCGGGCGTTTTTCTCGTTGTTCCAATTATTAATGCTTACCGCTATCAAAATCCCAATGACCACCAGCACGATCTCTCCGATGGCATAGAAGAAATAGGAGGTGATTTTATTTGAGCTCATAAGCTTGCGGCGGATTTTTCGGAGGAGGAAGAGCATTAGTCTCTTAGTTGAGTGATGGCCTCCGATACGTTTTGCGAAAGTTTTTCGAACTTCAATTGCAGATCATCGTATCGGTCAATTAGATTCTTCTGTACATAAAATTTATTGTCCAGGGCATTTTCGTAGGGACGGCTAGTCAGGATCAAACGACCATCGCTACCGCTGAGTTGGCTTAACCCAACCTGTGCCATACCCGGAGTAGATTTTACATCCATATTTCTGATAGAGTACTCCCCGGAGATTTCGGGAATCAGGTGATCATTTAAGAACAGCCCTAAACTCTCCTCACTGTTTTTAATCTGGTTGTACATGCTAGGAATGCTATTCAAGGTGTTTTTTGCCTCCGCATTTATAAAATTATTTAAGTCAATACTGCTAATAGACTGATTCAATACTCCAACTTGTAATGACAATTTGGGGGCGCCTAGAGAAATAGACATCAAGCTGTCGAGCTTTTCTAGTTCTTTGCTTTTATAATCATCCCCTATCATCTCCAAAATGCCTAAATCGGCCTTGGAAATATTCAGCATTCGTTGTTTGGCTTGCTCAATGCTTTCAATGTTGGTATTTGACTCAATCAGTAGTCTTTCCGCCAGATCCAGTGCGTTCTTTTTTGCAATGATATTTGCATTCCAGTTGTTGAGACTCACGGCAATCATGATTCCAATCACAACCAGAAAAATCTCTCCGAGTGCATACAGCAGATAGGTGGTGACTTTATTTTTTTCCATGAGTTTGCGACGAATTTTTCGGAGGAGGAAGAGCATAGTTCGAAGATACTTAAATCCCCCGGCCTGCGGCCACCCCCTTTTGGAAAGGGGGATTCTGAATTCTCTAAGAGTCTCATTCCCCCTTAAAAAGGGGGTCAGGGGGATTTGACTCAAAATCATCAATGAAATGATGAATTTCCTGAAGCACAAAAGCCATATTTCTTTTGATATCAATATCATCAAACCTCAGGAAAGAGAGTCCCAATTTGGTCAATTTATCCTGACGCACTTGATCCTTTATTACAGCTTCTTCATGGTCATGGCTATCGCCATCAACTTCAATCACAAGGTTTAGCTTTTTGCAGTAAAAATCAACAATGAATTTTCCGAGCGGCTTTTGTCTGTTGAATTTGTAACCTTTTACCTGGCCTGCCTTTAATTCTTGCCATAATAGAACTTCGGCCAGGGTACTGTTATTTCGAAGTTGTCTTGAAAACTCCTTAAGGTTTTTATCGTACGGCAGATAATACATTTCTGAAATATATCAAAAATCCCCCGGCCTGCGGCCACCCCCTTTTGGAAAGGGGGATTTCTTATTAATCAAGGCTTTACCGATTTTTCTGAGGAGGAGCATTTTTAGATTTGGAAATTGTTGAAATCGATGTTCTTCATACATGGCTATAAAGCTGTATTGATTACCAACTACTTAGTCTTAGTACTAAGTCTTATGACCATGGTGTTCTTTGCGCATTTCGCTATGCGAAAACATTCGTTGGTAGGTATCATTGAAAAATTACCAGGCTGGGCACTTTTTATTTTGTGGACACTTATGCTTTTTGGGCTGATGACGGTACAAACGTCAGGTCAGCAGTTCATTTATTTCCAATTTTAGTATCACAAAATACCAGATGACTTGAATAAGTCATTTTTTTTCCTAACGAAAGTCATTTGATTTCATAGCTTGAACACTAATTTTTGAAAGTTCAACCCCTTAAGCTATGAGTACAGGTAAAAAATTTCGTATCAGACCCAGAAGCTTAAAAAATAGAGTCAAAGAAAGCTTCGGTCGTTTTGTAGATTATAACCATTCAATAGGATTAGATCCTCTTGATCATACTTTGTTTACCGGCAAGTATGGAACTTCAATGGATTTGAAGCAGAAGTAAACATCCACGATCTACAAAATTGAATAGCACTAGACTTTTCCACCTGGTGAAGAGTGGCATGCTATTGTCCAATTCATTCCGGTTTTTTACGTAAAAGTCACTACCCTGCCTAACGAAAATCATACGATTTATGGCGCTTGATGTATATATTCCTACAGAACAATAAATCGTAAAGTCATGTATGTAGGCAAGAAATACCGTATCCAGCCCCGCAGCTTCAGACACAGGATCAGAGAGAATTTCGGGCAGTTTTATGATGATAATCATTTAATGGGCTTGGATCCTTTCGATCACACGTTGTTCCCAGGTAATTATGAACCTCCGGCTAAGGTGAGAGAGAAAGATGAATCCTATACTATTGAATTAATGATTCCAGGTTTCAAAAAAGAGGAAGTGGATATCAATGTTGTTGGTGATTGTCTCGTGGTGAAAGGAAATAAAGAGTCAGATCTGATGGAAGAAAGTCAGGAATACATTCACCATGAACATGTGGTGAATGGATTTAGACGTGAGTTTTTCTTGAACCCGGTGACAGACAGGGATAATGTGGAAGCAAGCTTTGATCATGGCATGCTTAAAATCACGTTACACAAACTGCCGGATAAAGTAGAGAAAAAAGAGGTTGTAATCGGTTGAGACATCATACCACGTGATAATAGATCATGATGTAGTGGCAGGCGCTACCACCCAGGACAAATACGTGAAAAATGGCGTGGTTAAAGGGTAATCTTTTAATGCTATACAACACTGCACCAAGCGTGTAACTGATCCCTCCCGCCAACAGCCATAGGAGGGATACTGTACTTAGATTTTCCAATAGTGGTTTTATAGCGATAGCAGCGATCCATCCCATGGCTACATATAAAATAGTTGATGCCCGATCATATCGGCCGGTAAAAAATAACTTAAGCACGATACCCATTACCGCAATACTCCAAATGACAATGAGTAAATAAGGTCCCCAGGAGTGCCAAAGTGAAAGAACGCAGATGGGTGTATAGGTGCCAGCGATTAACACAAAAATGGCCGCATGATCGAAGATCCGCAGTTTGATTCTTCGTTTTTCATTTCTTGCTGAATGATACATGGTACTGGCCAGGTACAAAGTGAAAAGGCTCAGACCAAAAACGATGGAGGCCCACAGAGCTATTGGAGAGTCGGACTTTGTGATGAGTAGATAAATACCGGGAATACTTAGCACGGCACCTAACGCATGGGTTCCAATATTAAGGTTTTCTTCTGCCGCAGAGTATTTCACTCGGTTTGTTTTTTTTAGTGAAAATACGTTTCATTTTACGAAGACAACCATGTTCTTGCTTCTTCTAAACTATCAAAGAAACTGGTTTCAATTTGACTGTTTTCAAGATTGGAGACGACATCCGTCACTGACATTTCGCTGATGGCGCTTTCAGGCATAATGATAGCAATCTTTCTAACACCACTTTTCACAGCATTGATCAACCAGACGTCATCAGCCCATTCCTGATCTTTTCTAGTCACTACACCCAAGTGTCGTAAATCAGCCAGCCAATTCTTTGATTTTTTGGATGCTAAAAGGGATAAACCCTCAATAAGTGCATTTCGAAAATCTTCACCTTTAGCAAAGGCTTTCCATGACATCTCTACTGCCTGGATGGATTCATTCCAAATGATATCCAGGAATTTGTAGGTTCGATGTAATTCCATAATGAACAGTTCTGGGTGATTAACCTTTAAAATAAGTAATTTTTCACAAACCCAGCATCGGTTCATCTCACTTTGTCTTTCAATCAAGACGACTTCTCTATCTTTAATTATATGAGAGGAATCCAAATCACTTCGTTAATCATCCTTTTCTTTTTCCTTGGTTGTAGTATAGAAAAAGAACAAACCCTTGCTGCATTTGATGTTTTTTGTGAGATGGTGGCCAATGATGCCAAACCCATAGCACTGGGACATCCAATGGAAAAAGCCACCTTAGATAGCTATTGGGATGATTTTCAAGGCATTGCAAAAAAATATGATGTCGCCCTATATCGAGAGCTCGATTTTCCTGTTACACCCCTTTTTCCTGCATCCGTAACAGATGGAAAAGAAGTTCCGGTTATTTATCGAGCCTCACGCCTCATACAGTATCATCAGTTGAAAAAGGATCTGGATCAATTGGATGGTAGAGAAGCTGCCAGAAGGTTTGGACGGCTGCTGGGGTATACACCTCAAGGCATCAATGAGCTTTTGATGAAAAATACGGACTTTCGCACGCTTACGAGTTTTGGCGTCAAGCAGCAGGTTACACATTTGTACTTTGAAGATATAGAGGGAGCACGGGATTTCTATGGAAACGTTTTAGGGCTCAGCTATGATGAAGATCTTGGCTTTATCATCGGGGAAGGCACCAGCCTTCAGCTGCATGCCTACGATCAGGATCACCCGGAAGGTCAGCCTAAATCCACTTCCGTTGCCCTCTTAACTGATCAATTACCAGAATGGTATAACTATATTCAGGAGCAAGGTGTCCCGATCAAGTATACGTATAAACCCAAAGAGGGAGGTCCGCATGATGGATTTGTAGCGATCGATCCGGAAGGATACTTGTTGGAGTTCGAACAGTTTAAACAACATCCGGAAAATGAATTATTTATGGCGGTACTGGAAAAGGCACCACGGTTGACCACTTCCATTGATCAATTAAGTTTTTATGGATCCATCACCTGGACCTATCATAAGGATTTGCTCCAAATGCAGCAATTTTATGAAGAAGCGCTTGGGTATCGGATGGTGGCTGATCAGGGCTGGACGAAAATCTATCAAACCTCCAATTCCGGGTTTATCGGTTTGGTGGATGAGCGAAGGGGAATGATGGATTATGCCGACGAAAAAGCCATTGAGATTGAGTGGATACTGGAGGATGTTGAAGGGGCGTCTGACTATTTTTCTCAAAACACGCTGACAGGACCTGAAAAGTATTTCTATCGATTACGATAGCATTAGGAGGATTAGCTAATATTGAAATAATAAATCTAAAGCCATGCTAAAAAAGATCATTTTCATCACCCTCGGAATTATCATTCTCATTTTGGTAATTGGTGGACTGTACTTTCGAAAAGAGCTCGTACGACTCAACAAGGTGATCACCATGTTTGAGCCGGAGAATATCTCTACCAACTTTAAGTCCTTTCCAGACATTGTCAACACGAGCATTGTTACCAAAAGCGACACGCCGAATGAACTGCCTCGAGCAGCCACCTGGGAGTTGCCCGAAAGCTTTCAGCTAGAAGATACAGTGGTGCAAACCCAGGCTTTCCTGGATCATACCAACACCGATGGATTGTTCATCTTCCAGGGAGATAGTGTTCGACTGGAGTACTATGGTAATGACTTTAACAAAAGTGACATCCATATCTCCTGGTCCATGTCTAAATCCTTGATTAGTGGACTCATTGGGATAGCGCTGGACGAAGGACACATTCAAAGCATTGATCAACTGGCGATTGACTATCTACCCGAACTGGTGGGGTCAGGTTATGAGACGGTAACCATTAAAAACCTGTTGCAGATGAGCTCAGGGATTCGCTTCAATGAAGACTATGCTGATTTCAACTCGGACATCAATCGGATGGGAAGGTATTTTGCCTTAGGTATGCCGATGGCCGAATTTGCGGCTTCACTAACCAACGAAAAGACCCCCGGAACCTACAATCATTACGTGAGTATCGATACACAGGTGCTTGGGATGATCCTGGTAAGTGCCACAGGAAAGACCATCACGGAGTATGCAAAAACGAAGATCTGGAATCCGATTGGAGCACAGGATGATGCCCATTGGATCATTGACAATGCCGGGATGGAATTTGCCTTGGGAGGGTACAATGCGACACTCAGAGACTATGCTAAGTTGGGTATTCTGTACCTGGACTCTGGCCGATGGAATGGAGTACAGGTAGTGCCGGAGCAGTGGGTTTTGGAATCCACTCGTCCATTAGACCCTCACGTGCAAGAGCGTGTGGAAGACGGAAAGAAGAAGGACGGTTATGGTTATCAATGGTGGATACCCTATGGTGGAGAGGATGAATTTATGGCTCAGGGTATCTACGATCAGTTTATCTACATAGACCCAGACAAGGATGCTGTCATTGTGAAGCTCTCCAGCAATCACTATTTCAAAGATGATGCGGATCGGATGTATAAGAAGCTTTCCATCGCGTTGTTTAAGGAGATTTTGGAGTAACTACTCCAGTTCGGATTCGATCAATGCCCGGACTCGCTTGGTCTCTGCCAGCAGGGATTCGTTGATGGAGATACTCCACCAGTTGATGGACCTTGAACCGATCAGGAGATTTTGAAAGTATTGGTTTCTCATGAGATCATCATAGGAGTTGGGAATCGCTTTGCCGCTTCGGGCAAAGTGCTTGAGGTAAAACCGCATGGATTCCTTGGAATGTTCATCCTGGGCCAATTGAATCAGGTTAGTGGACCTGGGGTAGGTGACTTCATAGAGATCAATGATCTGATTTTTCAGTCTTTTGTTGCGGATCAGGTCCAATCCTGCATTTTTAAGGTTTTCATAAGCACTGGTGGAGAAGAATTGTGACGGGAAAAGAGGTGCCTGGTGAAAATGATATCCGAGCGAGTCAAAGTAAGGAGCCTGCTCTTCTATGCTAGTGAGCACAATATTACTGGACCTTAATGGCCTTGTGGTTTTACTTAATACTTGCCTCAATAAATCCAATATTGATTTCTGCTCCCTTTCTAAGTTCCTGTAATAGTTCGGTTTCTTTTATTCGACTCTTACGTTCCTCATTCCAGTTGTTCAGCGCAAAAGCTCCTAAAATACCCATAACCACCACCAGGGTTTCAAAGCCATAGGTGATCCAGTTTTCGCACAGGTTTTGGAGGATGCTTTTCATGACACTAAATATAACCAATCACAGTTTGAGGCTCTCGAAGACATTTTAAGATTTACTCATGCAAATCATATAATTTTAGTTGATCCATTAAATCACCACCCATGAAATGGAAGTTCCTTTTGATTATCTTGGTTTGCTGGTCTTGCCAAAAGCGATCAGAAAAATCGGCCGATGAAGCGTCAGAACCTGGCCAGATTGCACGCATTCAACTAACCTCGCTTTCCAGTTTGACCTTTCCGCTGGATTTTCCCATTGGTGATCTCTATCAGGTCATCAATCAGGCCTTACCAGATGTGCTTGTGGAAGATACCTTGAGACTCAAAAAGAAGGGAGAGTACATATCCATTAAGATAGAACCGATAGGTCGTGCACTGCTCGCTTCTTATGCGAACAATCTGGATGTCTCCATTCCCATGAAGGTCTCCGCTGAGGTGGAAAAAAAAGTATTGGGACTTAAAGTGCATAAACCCGTCTCTTTGGAGATACGAGCGGACATGAATACGAAACTGTCCATTGATGAAAACTGGAACCTGATCGCCCAATGCCGCATTCAGAAGATCCATTGGATCCAACCACCCGTCATTCAAATCCTCGGCATCAAGGTGAACCTACAAAAGAAGGTAGATAAAAAGCTGGCTGAGAAGTCCGGCGAAATTGAGGAGAAGGTTTGTGAAGCACTGCAAAAGTTGGTTCCGTTAAAAACCCAGGTAGAGAAGATCTGGAGCCTGATTGGTAATGCTCACCGGGTGGGTAAAAAACCCATTGACATCTGGCTGACCAGTAACCCCAGCGTATTTACCGCTCATTTTTCGAAGGAGGTCCTCGATACACTCCGAGTCATGATCCATACGGAAACAGAGATTTACATCACCCCCTTGTCCGGTTTGGAAACACAGGAAAAGCCCATGCCCCTCAATTCCAATGTTCAACAGGATGTATCACAAGGTCTTGATTTGAAGGTGGATGTTTACCTGCCGTTTGAAAAGATGGATGCAGTGCTGAAATCAAAACTTGATAAGTCAGAGCTTTCCTATGAAGGAGCCAGCATTGAGCTGACTAATTTCTCTACAGGTTCGAAGGAGGATAAACTACATCTGCAATTTGATGTGAAAGGTGATTTAGAAGCTACCATCGATGCATATGCCTACCCGGTACTGGGGGACGATATGAGCCTTCTGATTGATAGCATCGACTATGACATTGAAAGTAACAATAACCTGGTCCGTTTAGCGGAATGGATTGCCAGCGAACGACTTTCCGAATTTCTTAAATCCCATGCACGCATTCCGCTGGCACATGTGTTGGATTCGTTGGATAGTAAGATTGTCGCTGCTTTGAATCGATCGAACATTGGCGAAAAAGTGGCATTAGATATGGAATTCACAGAGATTTCCTCTGACACACTGATGTTTTCAACATTAGGGATGCAATGGTTTTTTGATGTAAAAGGTGAGGCGCATGCTTATCTCACGGAAGAACTTATTCAGTAGGGAATACCACTTAAATAATAAGATTCTAACACTCGTTTAAACTAATGCTAACTTGGGCTGTTTCTTAAATCAAGTATATTAACTGTAATCCCTTCTCATGCTCAAAGCACTCTTTAAGTTTTTATTCAAATTAAAAGGATGGGAGCTTTTCTCCCCCGCTCCCAAAGAAGCGTTTAAGAGTGTCATGATTGCCGCACCACATACGAGCAATTGGGACTTTGTGTATG
>CAYWOQ010000012.1:16791-24261 GCA_964459925.1 uncultured Roseivirgaceae bacterium | reverse complement strand
TGGGGCTTAAGCCTCGATTTACCATCAAAAAGGAATTCAACGTGCCTATTTTAGGTCGTTGGATCACCAATCTTGGGGCGCTTTGGATCGATCGATCGCAAGCAAAAAAAACAGGTATGACCGAATACATGTCGTCCCTCTTTCAAAAGGATGATCAGCCATTAACCGTGGTGGTCACTCCCGAAGGAACACGCACTGCAGTCAAGGAATGGAAACTGGGTTTCTACTATACGGCATTAAAGGCTAAGGTTCCCATCTGCTGTTCTTTTATGGACTATAAGAAGAAGATCACCGGTATCGGCATGTGTTTTATGCCCTCTGGTGTTTTGGAGACAGATATGAAGGTCATCATGGATTTCTACAAAGGAATCTCAGGGAGGTTTCCAGAGAATTTCGTGACAGATGTGAGGTTCAGTTAAATCATTTATTTGTTCAGTGAATTCTCAATTATCGGGCGAAGCTTCTCTGTCCAGCCTTGATAACCGACTTCATTCATATGAAGGCTGTCGGAAACAAAGATTTTTGGTTTGGGTCTACCAGCTTCATTAAGCATGGATGTGCTAAGGTCTATGAATGTCTGATTTTTCTTTTTAGAGACCATCTCTTTAATTTTTTGATCAGCTGATTGGAATTCATCCCATTTGTCCCAGCGTGATGGAGAAGGTTTCATGGCGATATAGATCAATGGAGTTTTTTTGAGGCTCTTTTTGTACTTCTTTTGAAATTTCTTGAACCGGCTAACCGTCTCCTCTACACTTACATCTGCATTGATGTCGTTCTCACCACAATAAAGAACAACTAGTTTGGGTTCATGCGCTCCGATGATGCGCTCCCAATACAGGTTAAGTTCTGAGAGCTTGGCTCCCCCAAAACCTCTGTTCAATACATCCAACCCCTCCATGTCTTGCTCCAGCGTTTTCCATAATCGGATGCTGGAACTTCCGGTAAACAGAATGAAATCTTCCTGGTATCCGTTCGCTTCATCTGCTTTTTCAAACGCCACAATCTCGTCTTCAAATTCATTGACTTCCTGGGCATAAAGTCCTTGAGCTACAAATAATATGAGAATAACTCGTTTTAATTGGTTGGTCATTTAGTTGGTATTCATGTACTTCCAATAAAAGCTAGTAGTTGATCATTTCTTCCTTTATCACTGAACGTAACTTATTGTTGCCTTCCATTAGAGGCAGTAAACGAGAATGAAATTCTGACCATTTAACGTTCAGCTCAAACAGGATCTGCTGAAATTCCTCGGTTTTGGACAATTCAATTAATCCATCTTTATCGACGATGTTTTGATCATCAAGTTCCTTAAACGTATAACCTTCAAAGACTCTCGATTTGATGGCAAACCAATTGTCTGTATTGTAGACTTTATGTTCTGCCAGGTAGGATCTTATGCGATTAAATACGGGTGAGAGTTCAATAAAATATTGATCCTCGAAATCATAAACCAGGCGAGTATATGCGATTAGTTCCTCTCTGACCCGTTCGTTGGATAGGTCATTTGCTTTCTCTTTAAACTCTTTATCGATGAGTTGTTTGAAGTAAAGCTTTCTTCGGATCAAAGTAGTTTCATTGATGGAATCCAACACTTCTTTTAAAATGCCGATTCGGTATAATTGGATATGCAGTCCTTCAATCCTTTCGTACTCTTCGAGGTAGTAGACAAATTGTGCAGAGTCTAGCAATAGGTCTTTTTGTAGGTTAATCAAAAAGGATTCCTCTTCCTTGAGCTGTTTTCTTGTTTCATTCCAATTGTTCAAGGCAAAAGCTCCGAGTATACCTATCGTGATCACTATGATTTCCAGCAAATATTCCGGCCATTTTTGGGAGAGGATAGTGAAGATACTTTTCATTTTACTTGTATTCGATGATTAAAAACTCGGCAGTGGTCTCACCAATGTTCAAAACCGCATGGTCGGTGATCTCTTCATTCGAGAAAGTATACCCAGTGGGAACATTCACTTCTCTATCACCATTCACATCTGTGATTTTAAACGTTCCGCCTGCTAAAGTATAGCCAACATGTGGGTCATGATAATGCCACTCATGACCAACCTGGGGTGGAAATACGCATTTTAAGATCCGGATTTCATCATTTTCTTCAATGACAGAGCAGACAGATTCTCCCTTCCATCCGGCTTCTAATGGATCAGGAAGCTCTTTTTTCTTTCCATTTGACAGGCTAGTGCCGCAGCTGGAAATAATCATCAGTGTGATGGAAAGTATGGTTATTGATTTCCGCAATGGATTAAGTTCAGTTTTCTGATTTTGACTGATTAAAATATCTGAAAAAGAGGGTGAAGACAAATCCGAAAACCGAAAATCCTGCCAATATGCCAAAAAGGTACTGATGGCCGATAGCACCAGGGTAGCTGTCTAATACCCAACCCATCAGTGGACCCATAAAAACATCTGGAGTATAGCCAATGATCGATACTACTCCTGCAGCACTTCCTGTTATAAGCAATGGAACTTTTGATTCCTGGAATAAGGCATAATACAAGCCTCTAAGTCCATAAATGCCTACACTCGTTGAGGTAAGAGTTAAGATGATAAAGGTCTCCATTCCTGGTTGCAGGATGCCAGTGGTAATGACCAGACTACCAATTAGCATGATCACAAAGCACACCATTACCATTTTGGAGTGCAGAAAGTAGTCACCCAGAAGCCCTGCGGCTATGGCTGCTAATGGCCGGATCCAGAAGGAAAGCGCAGCTAAATGAGCCGAATCCACATCATTGTATCCAAACGCGACATTGGCGTAGAGTGAAAAATCATCGGTGCATTTGTAGCCGACGTAGCTGCACAACAGGATAAAGGATTGCAGCCAGATGGTCCGTCTTCTGAGGGCCATTTTCACACCACCTAACGTGAGACGATCAGTACTTGCGCCATCAAATATGTCTGGTGGAAGAAAGAACCAGACCATGGCTGCACCTATGGCAGTCAACCCGCTAAATATCCAAATGATGGTGCTCAGCGAACTGGATAATTGATCAATGGTCGCATTTTCCGCTGCTACCGGAAGAAAAGCATCCAATAAAAAAGCGGAGGAAGAGGCAATGGCAGCAGCAACAAACCCTCGTCCGGCATCTATGGAACCAAAGGATCTGCCTTGTTGGTGTTTGCCACCCAGTTCCCGCTGGGCTTTGACGTAAGAAGCCCAGAACAACAGGATCGTTGTGACTCCCCAAAATCCGTATAGCAAACTCAGGGTATAAACATTGGGGATGGTGGCCATCACCATTCCACCCACGGAAGTTGCGAGTATAGCAGTTGGTAGCAATCTTCTTGGAGAAACCCGATCCGCGATGGGACCACCCGCGAAATAGGCCACCATGGCGACAATGCCATACAGAGAGAAGGCCGTACCTAACTGAAGGTTATTGATATCAAATACCTTGAGAAAGGTGGGACGAAAAATCCGTGTGACGACAAAGGGAAGAAGAAAAATGAATTCCCCGATCAGCATCAGGGTAGCTATGGACAGGATTTTGGATAAACGCATGAACCGTGCAACCTAATGAATTTCCAGGGAGCATGGGGAGGTTTCTAAGGTTAATTTAAAATTTGCTGGTCCATGAGCTGGACAATTTCTTCTCCTAGGGTTATAAGTTGGGTGCCATCACGAATATTAAATTGTAAATAGGATCTTTTATGTATCATCATATCCATAAACTGCCTGTTTTTGAATAAATGCTCATAGTCACTGGAAAAATACCCTTCCGGTCTTTGAGCTATTATGAAGCGTTTTTACAACGTTTGAGGGAATTGTGATCAACGCTACCAGTCCTGGGTAGATGAAGCCAAGGCCGCGCCCCGTACAGGTAATTGCAGATAAACCAGAGGGGCAGCTTACAGCTCCTAAGGTCGGAAGTTACGCTAGTGTCGAGGTTTGCTGGGGTTCCGTAAGCGACATGATCTCCTCTAGCAACAGCTGTATTTTTTCTAACTTTTCAATGTTGTTTCGCAACAAAAACAAGTAATTATCCACCATATTTTCGAACAGTAGGCTTTGAAATAAATCAAAATAGCGGGTTTCTAACTTGCTCCTGCCGGTCCATTCAAATCCTCCATACACATCCATTTGTTTCAGTGATATGTATTGGATAAGTAGCGGCACCAATTTGTCAGTCACCCAACCATCATATCCCTCTTCACTTTTATTGACGCTCAATAAAGCAGCTTCCCAATCATATAGCCGAACGATCAACGAATCATTGCTGATCAGGCTGAGCTTACCTGACTGCAGGATGTTTTCGATGGCATTCTCTGCCGGCAAAAAATCTCCGCTCCCCGGCAACATGCCAAAAAGCAAGCTGTCCAGGTTTGTGCGCTGCAACTCTTCCCGTGACGCACCCATCAGCTTCATCACTTCCAGACCTGCTTTATAGCATTGCTTGCTCAGGAGCAACTTTTGTCGAAGCAACGATTCACTTTGCTTAAACTCTTTGTGCAGGTTGGCAACGATCTTTTCCTCTTCCAGCTTGGCCAGCCGGTGTTCATTCCAATTATTCAGTGCAAAGGCCCCCAGGATACCGATGGTGATGACGAGAATTTCCAACACGTACTTGTACCACTCGGCTGCAAAGTGTTCTAAGATTTTTTTCATGAACACTAAATATAATGAATGTCAGTCTGAGCCCGTCGAAGACGACATGGGTTAGTCATCCTTCGATTAACTCAGGATGACAATTGGCCATTTTTGCTTAAGGGTGTTGAGGATGGTTTTCATTCAAAAGTATTCATTTCTTTGCGCAAAAGCTCCAGTAGTTCTGTAGCAGACTGTTCGACTTCTTCCAGACTTCTCAACGTTTTCCTGATTCTCCAGCGCATGTTATTTACCATGTTAGAGAATTCTAATTCCTGGAGCATCAGCAGCGGATCGTATTCAAATTTAGTCGGCAGGTAGTTTCCATCGTCCGGATTGAAGTAGTGATCTACATCTTCCCAAGACATGCGCGTGTTGGAGTATGGCAGCATCAGATTTGCCAAATCATAATGCCATTCATCCTCAATTTGATAAAAGGCTCCCAACTTGGCAGATAAATTACTGATCTGTCTTCGAATTTCTACGCTTTGAATTTGATTGAGGTTTCCAGAGGATTTTAACTCATCGAGCACGTCCGTAGGTAGTACACATCGCTCGGCATCTCCAAAAGAGTACCCTGCCCAGCGTATAAATTGCTGTTTAGTTATGCTGGGGTACTCCGGACCTACATGTCCACGTAAAGAGTCCGTAAATGCTTTTCGTTCTTTTATTTGTTTTTTGCATTGTATGAGTATGGCTGTATCGATGATGATTTCTTCGTGCAACGATTGAAGTATTCGATACTCCTGCCGCTCACTTTTATTGTTTTCGTTCCAATTATTTAAAGCAAAAGCACCCAAAATACCGATGGTAATCACAAGGATTTCCAGTACATATTTGTACCATTCAAGCTTTAGGTGATCGATTATTTGTTTCATGAGCACTAAATATAATGAATGTCAGTCTGTGCATGGTTGTCGGTCTGCGTTCTCCGAAGAAGACGTAATGAGAATTCACTGATATCATGATTAGTCTTCTTACTTCCTGTCTCTGTCCTCAGACTCCTCAATCATTTGAAAGAATTCCGAGAAACTGTATTCGGGGTATTTACCCTCTTCCTTCTGTGCAAAGAGACTCGAATACAACAAAAGTGAGATAAGGAAAGCAATTCGTCGCATAGTATCAGGTTGGTTAGTTGAAATACCGGAAAAGAGGGAGAAGGGCAATGGACCCACCCCTTTCTCCCCTCCAAGGAGGGGATTAGATTCCCATTGGGCTTTGCCACTCCCCTCTTTGGGAGCGGTCCGACGTATCGGGGCTGGGGGTGGGTTCTTAATTCAACAACTGACTGATCAGTGAAACACTAAAAATCGTCAACATAAACCACCCGATAAACCCCTGAACAATCGCCAAATATTTAAGGTAGGAATCCTGAAAAAGGAGTTTCACTGCCCCTGAAGCACTTGTAAAATATCCGCCTTCCCCGTCATTTCCCATTTGACCAGAGAAAAAGGAATACTACCGATGGAGTTGATCTGGTCGAAGAAGTTTTTCATGACAAACTCCTCTCCCTGATCTTCCTTAAGCTTGGCATAGTCCATCATCAGGTCTTCCATCAGGTATTTGCCGGTGATGTAGCTCGTTCCATACCCAGGTTGTCGCATGTACAGATGTTGCTCGAAAATCAACAATTCTTTTTCTGTTTTCATCCAACCTCTTGGTGTGTACTCTGAGTGGATGCCTCCGGCTTCTTCCATGGTCATTTGATTCGCATGGGCATATAGCGAGCCTAATCCCCTGGCTGCCCGCTGGGCAATCATGATGTATACAATCTCCCGAACCCTTGGATCATCGTCATATAATCCGGCATCCATAAACATCTCCTCAACTGCCGTAGCGATTCCTTCATTTTTGGAATCAAAAATGTTGTATAGTAAAGGTCCTTGTCGGATCGGGTTGGACAAGGGTTCAAGGTCCTCTCGTGCCAGGTCAAACCAGTGATAGAAATGTGAGTAGAGTGGTCTGGGATCGTAGTGAACGGTAATCCAGAAAAAGTTGCGTCGTTCCTCCGGGATAAATCCTCCCAGATGTTCTCTCAGTGCAGGGTCAAAGTAGTCTTCTACCGTTACCATCTCTTCCTGATCCAGAAAATTGATCAAGCTTTTTGCGGCTCTATCAGCAAGCTCATCGTACTCACGAGCATTGGTCACGGCTTTCAATTCAGGAAGTTTTCGGTTTCTATGTTCTTCCAGCTTTAATGCAGACCATGCACGGGCCAGTTCTCGCTTCAGGATCATCACTTCATCTTCCCATGTCAGGGGTACGAGATGAACATTTCGTTGGTACCAGGTATAATTGTCTTTACCAATGCCGGATGGGCCTGTTTTCTTGCCGGCTTCTTGTTCCAGCCAGGCTACCAGGTCATCCGTTGATTGAATGGCTGCATTCGTGGCATCCCGAAGCGCTCGGTTTTTACTTATGTCTTCATAATTTAAAATGAAGGACAGGTTTTTGCTTTGGTCTTTGATGTGCCTGATACCCGTAATCCATAATTCTTTCGCATTGCCTGTCAGGTTTTGTTTGGCTTGTGCATTTAAGGAAGGGATCGCCTGAAGGTCAGCGAGGAGTTTTTCTCTTGATTCCCTTGTCAATGGAAATTGGTATTGCCAAATCTCTGTGGTGGCATGGTGGGTAGGTCCTTCATGACCGGGCACATCACTTCGGTACATCCAGAGCGATTTGTAAAATGCCGGATCACGTTCCCAAGGTTTTAGCACACGGTAGTTGAAATCGAACCCATTCATTTCCGCCCAAACAATCATCCAGTCTACTTTTTGCTTTACCGGCCACCTGGAGGCATCAATGCTAAAAAGCTCTTTTTTTAGTTCTTTGAATTCAACCATTCGTTGATCAAAAGTTGCTTGTCGGTAATC
>CAYWOQ010000012.1:0-16781 GCA_964459925.1 uncultured Roseivirgaceae bacterium | reverse complement strand
GGAGCGCCATTGTATAATGGAGGATTCTCAAAAGCTCGCCATTTGGTGTAGAATGCTTTTAGTGAAGCATATTGATCGCTTTGAGCGGCTAAGTTGAGTGTTGACAACAGAAAAATGGAGCAAATAAGTATTCTCATTTGATGGGTGAAATGTCTAAAGGTTTCAATATACAACGGTATCTGCATCGCGACAAATAATAAAGATGTAAGGTGAGATGGACAATAAGTATTGGGCTGAGGTTTAGTTTGGCATTACTAAAACAATAAATAACCTATGAAGAAGATTTTTGCTACACTAATGATTGTGATGCTGGCTTTTACTGCGTATTCACAAGATTTCCCGAAAATGGACAAAAGTCCTATGGATGCTGCTTATTTTCCTGAAAACGCTACGAAACGAGCTTGGGCCAAAGAAAAAGGTGGAGAGCCTATGGTTCGCGTGATCTATTCCAGACCACAGAAGAATGATCGTAACATTTTTGGCGAGTTGCTAAAATATGGAGAGGTATGGAGACTAGGTGCGAATGAATCCACGGAATTGACACTTTACAAAGATGCCAAAGTGGGAGGACAGGATGTAAAAGCTGGACGCTATGCCATCTATGCCATTCCTCAAGCGGATAGCTGGGAAATTCACTTAAGTTCTGATAATGATCGCTGGGGACCTTATGCCTACAAGCCTGAAGAATCGTTAGTCACCAAATTCAGTGTGCCAACAGCTAAAACCACTAGTACAGTGGAGGCATTCTCTATCTTCTTTGAAGAAGTGGACGGTGGAGCTCATATGGTGATGGGATGGGATGATACCATGGTACGTGTGCCGATTATGCTCTAAATAAGATTTAAAAAAGAAAAAAAGGCTTCTCAATTTCAGATAGGAAAAAAAGAAGGATTTGGCAATAAAATAAAAAGCCCCGATTCAGGGGCTTAAAATTATTTTTCAGCCAGAAGATCAACCTGTTCAATAACAGGGTCATCCTCCAGTAAATCCGGGGCATGCTCCATAAGTGCCTTAGTAATTTCACCTTCCAAGTGTGCTTTCCTCCCAGCCTCGTCTTCAAATGTGTCGAAGATACCAAACGTTCTTTCATCAAATTTGATGGCATACCATGTGAGCGTTTGCTCTTCCTAACGTGCAATATCTACTGCTCCTTTCAGGAAGTTTTCTACGTCAGCCTCTTTTCATCTTTTGCAGTAACTCGCCACAAATAATCCTACTTTGTTCATAATTTTTATTTTAGGGTTAAATACGTAAACATCATCATAAATCGTTGCGTGATTTAGAAAAGTGGTTAAGGTTGTGTGAAGGATTTACTTGGTCGGATCATCTTCCGCAAGGATTTCATTTATTTCCCGTATGACTTTATCCACTTCAATTGTTGAATGCTTTATTTCCTTAAATAATTCCCGGTTGGTTTCAGGATCATCAGATAATAGGTCTGCGAGTCCTATAAGCCTGGCAACTGGTGCCCGGGTGAGATGAGAATTACGATAGGAAAATTGCTTCATCTTTTGATTTTGCTCATACACTTTTTTGGTTCGACTCTTCACTTCTGCTTCCAGGTTTTGATTGATTAATTCTAGTTTTTTTCTAAAGATTTTTTGATTGGTGTGAAGCCTATATAACATAATGAAAAGAAGAATAACAGTGGTTAATAGTAGGGCCAATAGCCAATTGCTTCGGGTAATCAATTTATTTTTTTCCAACAAAAACTCTACCTTTTTCTCTGCTTCCTTGAGCTTATTTTCTGCTAGGAGAAATTTATAATCCGTATCGGATGTTGTACTAATCTTATTTTTAAGCGTAACATTAAAACGCTCTAACATGCGTAATACTTTACCATAATCACGTTCTTTATAAAATTTTTTGGATAAATCGATAAATTGAATGATGATATCAAGTGTTTCGACATCATAGATTAATCTCTCAGCTTCTAGAAAATGGTACGTAGCTTTTTCCATAGCGTTTTGTTCTAAATAGGCAGAACTTAACGTAATGTGTAAACCACATGCACTTTCCACTTTTCCATTGGCCAATGAGTACCTCAGGTCTTGAAGTGCAAGTGGGATCATTTTTTCATATTCTCCTTTTAGAAAAAATATGAATGCCAGATTTCCGATAGAATTGAACCTGATTCTATCAACGGATAAGCTTTCAGCATCTTCGATTAACTTTTCCAGATGGACTTTTGCTCGGGGGATATAGGAAGGTTCCTGAGGTGATAAGGCAGATAAAGTAGAGCCATAAACATTATTGATTAGCAAACTAATTTTTTCTTTAAATGCTGAATTTTGAGGAAATTGATCCTCTAAAACTTCCGATAAGCTATGAGATGCATCTAGCACCTGATTCCACTTATTAGAAACAGCCAATGATCTTACGATAAAATTTTGGCAAAGCATATCCATTTGTTTGTTACCTGTTTGTTTAAAACTGTCGATGGCTTTTAGAAATAAATTCTCAGCCTTATTGGCATCTTTGGTTGAATAAAAATATCCCTCCACCAGAAAGAGAAAAGCGTAGTATTCTGATCTTTTATTTAGTAGGATGTTTTCCTGCGCAGCTATGAGCCGGTTTGCGGATTCTTCGGGATTTACATCTTTGGCGAGTATGGACAGTAAGAGATTTCTCTCTATCGAATCTTCTGGCAAGGCAATTTTTTCGGGGTCCTCATAGAGGATTGCGTCTATGATGCTGTCATTAAAACGTTGATTTACACCTTGTGCAAAGGGATTGTATCCCGAAAAAATGGCAACAACCAATATAATAATGACCTTTCTAATCATCATTTAATTAAATGTAGCAATAAATTTTTTAATCGTCTTACTTATAATGTCGAGATCATCGGCAGAAATAATATAAGGCGGCATCACATAAATCAAATTTCTAAAGGGTCGAATCCAAACACCTTTTTGGACAAAGAATTTTTGTGCTTCTGCAACATCGACCTTTTCATTCATTTCTACCACGCCGATTGCTCCAAGCACCCTAACCTCTTTAACTGATGAAGCGCCAGCAAGTGGTGTTAGCTCTGTATGGAGTTGCTTTTCCAGCTGCTTTACTTTTCCTTGCCAGGAAGATGCCAGCAAAAGTTCGATGCTTTTATTGGCAATGGAACAAGCCAGCGGATTGCCCATAAAGGTGGGTCCGTGCATAAAAACGCCAGCCTCACCTTCACAAATGGTTTCTGCCACTTCACGTGTGGTTAATGTGGCAGCTAGAGTCATATATCCGCCCGTTAGTGCTTTACCGATGCACATGATATCAGGAGAAATATCTGCATGTTTACAAGCGAACAGTTCACCCGTACGCCCAAATCCAGTGGCGATCTCATCTGCAATGAGCAAAACATCATGCTTGTAACACAACTCCCTGATCTTCCTCAGGTAATCAATCGAATAAAACCACATGCCACCAGCCCCTTGAACAATCGGCTCGATAATGAAGGCAGCAACTTTATCTACATTTAGCCGGAAGAATTGATCCAATCGGTCAAACTCTTCTTCAAAGTAACTTTCACCAAATGGTCTTTTTGGCTGGTCCAAGAAGAACTGTTTGGGCAGAAAGTCTAAAAAGAGGTGATGCATGCCTCCATCCGGGTCACATACTGACATGGCCCCCGACGTATCACCATGATAGCCACCTCGGATGGTCATAAATTTACTTTTATGGGCATGGCCTTTTGCCTGCTGGTATTGCACGGCCATTTTCATGGCTACCTCAATGGAAACAGATCCTGTATCAGCGAGGAAAACCTTGTCTAATCCGGCAGGCGTAATTTCCACTAGCTTCTTGCAAAGGTCAATTGCGGGTTGATGGGTAATGCCACCGAACATCACATGCGCCATGGTGTCAATTTGAGCTTTGGCCACTTCATTCAGTTCAGGGACATTATACCCATGAATGGCAGTCCACCAGCTCGACATTCCGTCAATAAGCTCTTGACCATTTGCGAGCTTTAGTCTTACCCCATTTGCGGAGACGATAGGATAGGTGGGTAGCGGATTGATCAAAGAAGTGTAAGGATGCCAGATATTTTGCTTGTCAAACGCTAAATCTTCTTGACTAAAGGTGGAGTTGTTTTGCATACTGGGTTACTACTAACTCATTGATTTCATTTTCCTTATCAATCTCTAAAAGACATTTTGCACCCGATCGGTGCATAATCACATCAAATGTAGATTGATTTTTTTCACCATTAAAAACGATACCTAGCAATGGAATATTTCTTTGTTTCAGAAGATGAAGTGACAGCAAGGTATGATTGATGCTCCCGAGGTAATAATTGGAAACTAAAATCACCGGAAGACCAGTTCGCGCTACCCAATCGATGTTCAGGAAATCGTTGCGCATAGGAACCATTAATCCTCCTGCCAGTTCGATAACCAGATCATTAGTAGTTTCAGGAATTTGAAGCTTCGATTCATCAATGAGTACCTCATCAATAGCCGCAGCGGCATGAGGGGACATGGGTTGAGTTAGCCGATAAGCCTCCGGATGAACTAAAGTGTCTGGAGACCATCTTTTGATTTTATGGGAGTCGGTATTTTCCAGGTCTCCAGCTTGTATCGGTTTCCAATAGTCAGCCCTCAATGCTTTACTCAGAATAGCTGAAAATACCGTTTTTCCTGTATCCGTATCAATTCCGGCAACAATGATCTTCTGATTCATAGTCTTTATCACATTTCGAAAGGCTCAATGAGACGTTTCATTTAAGGTTTGGAAAAGTAAATCTATTTCTTCAGTGGTATTGTAGGAATGAAGGCAAAATCGAATGCGTTCAGCACCTTCAGGCACACTGGGTTTGCGGATGGGTAGAGCGTTTATTCCGACTTCTCGAAGCTTTTTTGACAAAGCAATTACCTGCTCATTTCCTGGTACGATGAGCGATTGGATTTGTGAGGGAGATGCGATCCACTTGAAGCGAGATTCATCTCTTTTACGCATAAAATATTCAATGATGGTTTTGAGTTGTTTTTGTCGTTTGCTTGCCTCTGGCAAATGGGAATAGAATGCCGAAATACTTGCCAACTGGTGATTAGCGGGTGCGGTAGAGAAAATCAACGGTCGGGAAAAGTTCACCTGATAACCTCTTAGCCACTTTGGCCCAACCACCGCAGCTCCATGAATACCGGGTGCTTTGCCGTAGGTTATGATCCGGGCCAACACCTTTTGTTCTAATCCCAATGCTTGAACAAGTCCCTCACCTTTTCCACCTAAAACTCCTATTCCGTGTGCTTCATCCACGATCAGCAATGCCTCGTATTTTTCACAAAGTGAAGTGATTTCTTTTAATGGAGCTATATCTCCATCCATGGAGTAGACTGATTCAACAAGGACCAGTTTCTGACCTGCCAATTCCTTTAATTTTTCTTCCAAATCTTCAACGTTGTTGTGTTTGAAAATGATCCGTGGTGATTTTCCAAGTCGAGCGCCATCAATCAAACTGGCATGAATGAGTTCATCACAAATAAGCGTGGTGTCTTTGGTAGCTAAAGAAGAAATTAAACCCAGATTAGCGGTGTAACCTGAAGCATAAATCAAAGCACTTTCGACTTGGTGAAAATAAGCAATTTTCTTTTCGACCCGCTCAGCATATTCACTGTTTCCACTTAGCAAGCGTGAACCTGTTGTGCCGTTTGCTTTTGGAGCTTTCTTATATTCCTCTTCGATTGCTAGCTGTAATGCTGCTGATTTAGCTAATCCCAAATAATCGTTGGAGTAAAAATCAATCCCCTCTGGTGGGAGGGGAAGTGATCGTAGCAGATGATTTTTTTCTCTTTCGGCTAAAGCTAATTGGTAGCTGTTCATGCTTCCCCCTCTTCTGCTTTTTTATCGTATTTGAACGCTTCTCTTGAGACTAACCCCAAAAGATCAAACATTTCTTTGTCGTCATTGAAATCCGGGTTTGGGGTAGTCAGCAACTTATCTCCTGCAAAGATGGAGTTGGCACCAGCCATGAAACAGAGTGCTTGTTCGGTAAGGCTCATGCCTTCCCGACCTGCTGACAATCGTACGACAGATGCTGGCATGACTAATCTGGAAGTAGCGATCATACGAATCAATTCATGAGCAGCTACTCTTGGCTGTTCTGCAAGCGGTGTTCCTTCTACCGGAACTAATGCATTGATGGGGACCGACTCTGGATGTGTTTCCATATTTGCTAGGGTCAGCAGCATACCCATCCGATCTTCAGCAGATTCTCCCATTCCGATAATTCCGCCAGAGCACACGGTAATTTTTGCTTTTCTTACATTTTCGATCGTCTTTAATCGATCACCATATTCCCTGGTGGAAATGATATCATCATAAAATGCTTCCGATGTATCGATGTTGTGGTTATAGGCATAAAGACCAGCAACGGCTAGTTTCCTCGCCTGCTCTTCAGAAACCATTCCCAGCGTGCAACATACTTCCATGTCCATGCTATTTACGGTTTTTACCATGTCGAGTACTTTATCAAAATCTTTATTGTCACGTACCTCTCTCCAGGCGGCTCCCAGGCACATTCTGGAGGCACCGTTCGCTTTTGCTGATGCTGCCTGTTCTCTTACTTCGTCAACCTCCATTAGTTTGTGCACTTTAATGTCTGTATGGTAACGGGCTGCCTGCGGACAGTATGCACAGTCTTCGGGACATCCTCCGGTCTTGATTGAGATCAAGCTACTGACCTGTACTTCTTTGGGATCGTGGTATTTTCTGTGAGCGGTTGCTGCTTCAAATACCAACTCCATTAACGGTTTATGATAAATTGCAGCTATTTCTTCAAGAGTCCAGTTGTGTCGTACGTCTTCCATTATTCAAAAATAACAGGCAAACGATTTCATAGGCCTCAACAGTGAATAAAAAATCTTATCGATATTCTTCGACCGTCTTTTTTGGAGTGACCCAATGAGTCATTCGGTCTATGAGGTAGAAAGCTAAAGCAATGAAAAATACATTGATGTGGATATTGAACAGGAAGAAAGTAGCAATTGAAAGAAGGGAAAGAATTATAAGGTAGCTGGTAAATCCCAGTAGGTATTTAGAGAGCTTTCCTTTATAGATTTTTTTAATTCTTCTTTCGATCGGATCACTCGCAGCAAAGGCCATATAGCTGAGATAACTATATGTACCGATAATAATAAGAAGGAAAAATAGGTTGATTCTTGTTTCTGAGCTTTGAATATTCAGGTAAGCATTCAAAAGGATCAATGGACCGGAAGTGATCTCAAAAATGGTCTCATGCATGTCATTTTCGAAGAAATCGCCAATAATCACAATTTTATCAGCTACAAAATCCTGAATGTCTTCATCTGTCAAATAAAGCAGCTCCCCTAGACTCACTGGATTGAATCCAGCCTCAAGATCTTGAATGTCTTTTTGAAGGATTCGATAATTCATAATGAAGTTATTGGTCGTCCATCGGTTACCAATTTTCACAAAAGGTCCGAAGGGTTTTACCTCCTCACCGGAAATGGACTGATGAACCTTTAAAGGGGTAAGTTTCATCGAGTCATTGTAGAGCAACTGGTATTTATAAACTCCGTCAAAAACACTTCCAATCACGTAATCTGATAAACCGAAGTTGATCTCATTAAAAATGGGTTTTTCAAGCGTATGCTGTTCATTAAGGTGTGCAGATAGAATCACATTATCCATTTTTTCAAGTTCTTCCTTTAGCATAAGGTCACTATCGGTACTATCCACAAAATGGACATCTATCATCACGTATTTCGGTTTTTTATCTCCCGAATTGATAGCAGAAAGTAGGAGGGCAAGCTTTTCTCTATTAGTGATCACCTGGTTTCCAACAGGAAATCCAAATTCATCGAATCGATCGATTAATTGAAGGTCGTAAGAAGTGTTAATGAAAGCAAACGCTTCAGAATCAGGGACATCTCGAAAAGAGAATTTGACAGCTGAGGTACTCCAAATCAAAAATTTTTCATCCCCAGCTAGCCATGGAAGTTTCATCAAATAAAAAGTAAAGGCCATCATCACAATCGTTGTGATAGCTATTAGAAATATAAGAATTGACTTTTTCAACCTTAAAGTCCTAAAGCTTCATCCAATGATTTTTCAGAACACTTTCCGTAAAGGTCATTGATTAGTTCCATGATGCCTTCTTTGTCGTATTCCAATTGATCTGCAATCGATTTCAAATCATCACTACATACGGGATTAATTCTCATCTCCGTTAGCTGTGTTGACTCCTGGGTATTGGCATTGTAGTAGTACAGGTAGATCTCAGATACTTCTTGTGGATCTATGGCAGAGTTATCGATGGAATAGAATTCGTCTTCCATAATAAGTAAGGAAGAGCCATCATTAGAAAGCTTCTTATTAATTGCTTCTCCCTTGTATTGGTATTGCGCATAGAAAAATTGATTTTCATTGATTGGGTAGGAGTTTGGAGAAACAGTTAATTCGTATTTACCTCCAAGCATAGCCACCGGACCATCACCAAAATGGTTTTCAAAATCAATTTTATTATTTATTCCTGCTGCTCTTGTGCTAAGCCTTCCTCTTGCTGGGGAAAGCACGGAAGAAAGCGTGTAAACGATATCACTTTTCGATTCGCTTTTCGACTTTTCCTGGATCACGAATCGGCCCCTGGAAGAACTTAAAACAGCAGCCCTAGCCCCTTTGGTCTCAAACATCAAGGAAGCAGATTCGTCTATTTTTACACCTTTGGTTAGGTACTTTCCGCTTTTAGTATCGATGATTTTACCTATGGAATGAATCACCGTGTACTGCTGTGCTGATACAGCAATAGAAAAAACGCAAAGTAGGAGACAGCTAATTTTTTTCATGTGACAAAAGTTAATAAACTCTGAAGTCGTTTTTGATATTTTCCTCTCGAGAGGTCGGAACCTGTACGCCTCTACTCAACTTGATTACTTCTTCCGTTACATAATTCTGAAGCTCAGATACTGTGTAATTGCGATCTCTGTTCCAATCTGCTCTTCTGGTTTTGATGCCCTGGATTAAGCAACTGGTAAAGTAACCATTACCAACATTTGCATCTTCGGCAGCACGATCTGAACCTGCAGCGGCTGAAATGACAGTAGCACCTGTTCCTTTTTTCATATCCCCAAACAATGCTTTAGAGAGTTCAAAGGTATTTTTCAACCCAAAATTGTTTTCTTTCAACTTGATGAGCTTACCGCTCGATCTGAAACTAACCGATCCGACGGAGACTGCCCCTTTTTCTGCTTCTTCCACATCATCCGAGTCGATTTCTCCGGAATGGCAGGTGTCCATCATAAGGATCTTATTTCGGCATTTGATTCCGTCGATTAAGCTTTCCAGTTCCTCGTATGAAAGCCCTCCATTCGCTGGATTCAAAAAGTCCATGTTATTGGTAGCGAAGTAATAACCATAGTCATCATCAAGTACACCGTGTCCGGCGATGAATATCATCACCACATCATCGACATCTGCTTGTTCCACAAAAGACCGTATGGACTTGATGTTGGTATCTGATGCCTCCTGGTTGGTAAGAAGTTTGACTTTTACATTTTCGTAAGCGCTGGATTCTTTTATCGTATTAACCACGTCTGAGGCATCTTTGGCCGCATATCCTAGATTCCAGGCGGAGTTTTGATACTCTGATACACCTATTGAAACCAAATAAAGATCTGGCCGGTCAAAATCTGCGGTGTATTGCACCTCAAAAGAGATGGGTATGGATTCCTGACCCTTTACATTGGTTGCAGTGACCTTTATTTCGTTTAAACCTGCAGAAAGTTCCAAAGAGATATTTTCAGAGATTGAAGAGGAGGCTGTCACCTCTATGCCTTTTGAGCCGAAAACTGGAACATCGTTCACATAGATGTTTAGTCGCTTGATTGATGATACTTCATCTTTAGCATTTACTGCGAAAGACAGCTGTTTTTGGTTTGTTTCCAATGGAATTTTTAGATAATCCACTTCTACTTCAGGTAGTTTTAACTCAGATGAAAGATCTGCTTCAGTAAACCCTAGCCTTTTTAATCGCTTCTCGTATGCAGCCTTATAAGAGGCCACAAGCTTACCATCGGCATAGCCAAGTCTATCGGCTACAATATCTGGCCTGTTATATTTAAGTTCAAGCTGTTCAAAAGGGAGAACATTATTTTCAGCTTTAAATGCAATGGCCTTAGCTGCTCCTTTTGACGAGGTATAATAGTAATCAGGTGTATAGGTGATGTACTCATTTTCTCCGATCAAGGCCATGCTTGCTGTCTTGGCTTTGCTTTGAAGGTTGTAAAGTGCAATTTCCCCGGATTCATTTGTTGTGATTGCAAATTTCGAGTCCACGCTAAATACTGCATCTGTTATGATCCCTTTCTGGGTATCTGAGATGATGGTGGATCCTCCTTTTTTAACTGCCAGGTCATAGCCATCGAAAGAGATCGAGTAGTCACCTCTTTTAAACTTATCTTCTAATTCTTGATAATCAACTTTAAGTTTTTTGCTTTTATAATCAGCCTGTGACCATTCCCTAAGGTCGCCTTTTTCAGTCAATGCCCATAACTTATCATCATCTTCCGGATCGAATTTCACCCAAATCACATCATCCTTTTTCTCCATCAATGATTTCAGTAACCGACCTGTTTTGAAGTTCCAAACTTTAAGAAATTTTGTTTCAATTGCTGTAGTGGCAATGTATCGACCGTTCTTAGATACATCAATATGATTTACATCCGAAGACCTATCGAAATTCCTTACCATCTGACCAGTAGTCATATCCCACATGGTCATGTTTCTATCCAATGAACCAACCAGAATATGTTTACCATCAGGCATTACATCAACAGAAAGGGCGGGCATCACAAAACCTTCAAGGTCCTTAATTTTTCTGCCGGTTTCAAAATCATAGAGCTTTAATTGCCTTTTATCATCAGAAGTAACAACCGTTCGGTAATCAGGAGATAGTGCTAGCCAGTTTGTGTTTTTTGTAATGTTCTTGATTTCCTGGACGACAGGTGGTACGTATTGTGTAGCTTCTTTCGTGCCAGGTTCTGGGAAATCTGCATTCTCAATATCGTATACCTTAATCGAGCGTTCTTCATTGACGATGACTTTCGTTTGATCTTTGTTGAATAATGCTACACCTCTTGCATGTGGTATGGTCCATCTGATAGGTCTGGTAACTTCACCGAACGTGTTTCGGTCTTCAGATAATTCTACAATCGATGCACTAGCGGAACCTGTTTCTTCTTCCTCACCCTTCTCTGCTAAAAACGGGATGAACAAATTCTGTGAGAATAATATTTTTTTACCATCCTCTGTGAACTCCATATTGGAGTAAGAGAAGGTATAGATTGTAAATGAATCCTTGCCAATGCGACCCTGAGCTACATTTCCTACCACAGCGAATCCAGTCATCACTACTTTGGTATAGGCTAATGCTGCACCTGATCCCTTCACATTATCAAGCGCATCGGATAGAATTTTAAGGTTTTGAGGATCAACCAGTTTTACCTCCACTCCATTGTTTTTTCCGCCACCAGTAACAATTCGATCTCCACTTGGAGATATGGCCAGGTTTTTTATTGGTGCACTAAAACCCGTAACAGCACCAACAGAGTCCCCTTCAATGCTCCATATTCTGAGCATCTCATCATCTCCACCTGAAATGATTTTTGTAAGGTCTTTTGAAAGCTTTGCAGTGTTCGCAGCACCATCATGTGCAGCTTCAATTTTGGTTTTTACTTCGCCTGTGATCGCATCCCATAGAATGATGGTGCCGTTTTGGTCTCCGGATACGAGTAGTTTTCCATCGTCAGATAAATCAATGGTAATGACTCCTGCTTCATGCGCATTGAGGGTATTCACATCTATTCCGGTAGAGACATCCCACATCTTGATGGATTTATCTTCACTTGCTGAGTAGATGTGTTTTCCTGTTGGGGAATACTTCACCATGTTGATGGCGCTCTTATGGCCTTGACGAATGACAAGTTCAGATTGTTGAGAAAAGCCGAAAAGAGATACAAGTATGAAAAGTGGGAAGAGTAACCGTTTCATGGTAGTCATGATTTAGGAAGAGAGAATAAAGCAAGCAGCATTTCGCTGCTTGCCTCCTTATAATTAGAAACTATAACTGATGATTTGCTTTTTATCAGCTTTGAAAAACACCTGTCCAGAAACTGGATCGAAATCATAAATCGGTTCTTTATCTCCGAGAAGGAGTGTACCTAGTTCTTCACCTGTTCTTTTATCTACTTTCATTAAGCCGGAACTATTTTTCTGACCACCCTCTCCAACTCTCGTTAAGATCATTCGAATATTTCCTTTCGAAACAGTGGCTTTAAATTTCTTACCAGCTTGTGCACCAACATCCTTGGCGGCATTATTTAGGTTGTTGTAGCTTTCGGCTAAACTCTTTGCTTTCCAATCAGAAAGCGTTCCACCATTATAGTAGGCTGACTGATAAGCTGCACCATATGTAGCAGCTGAATTCGCTGCCATCATGGTTATCATAGCGGCTTTTAAGGCTATTTTGGCTGCTAATGACATACCAGGAGCCTCCCAGTACTTGTCGAAACGTACCGAACCATCCTGCTCCAGCATGACCAGGTTATTGGCGTCAGTGAATAAGTATCCTCCTTCTACTAGCTCTACACCGGATGGTTGAGTGCCTTTTTCTCCTTCAAACTTTCCGGATAGATCTTTATGAATGATACTGTAATCACCTGTAAGCAGGTCTACTTCGTATAGATCATCGTTAATGAGCATGATTTCTTTTGTTAATTCAGGTTTATATCTCAAAGTCGGTACCTCCAACATGCCTTTTTTATCCCAAATTAATTCCCCATCAAACTGGATGTAGCCGAGTCTGCCTTTTTCGTCTGAATACATAATTCCGGTAGCAGCTATCTGGTCAATTGAGATTCCTTTGATCTTCTGGTCCCAAATGATCTCACCATTGTCTTTGTTCATCAGTTGAAGGAATTTACCTTTAGATGTAGCCAAAATTCCTCTATCTCCAAGATCTACGATATAGCCATCAATTTTCTTGGCTTTCCATTTTTCACTTCCATCCTTAAGATCATATAGAACAAAATTTTTCTCATCAGCAACCACTACACCATATCCCATAGCAGACATGCCAGGCACTTCTTTTAATTTCAGTTCAAGCTCCCAAAGTTTTTTGCCATCAGCCACATTGAGTGCAATTAGAGCACCATTATTTTTCTTTTTCTCAAAGAAGTATCCTGTGGATAAATCAAGACTTAAGTCAAACTTTTCAAAAGTCTGTTTCTTGTGTTCTGTATTATAAGACCATTTAACAGATCCGGTTTTTGGATCCATTTTAGCAATTTGTGTGGTGCCAGGAAGTACAATGTCACCATCATCCAAAATGATTGGAAAGCTATTGACTGCAATGTCTTCATTCGTCCATATGATCTTTTGTGATAAGATATCTACCATTTTAGTAATGGTAATCGAGGGCTGCCCTTTTTGGGCATAATCTATGTAAGAGGTAGATATGATGACCATATTAAGGCCCGGAATGAAACCGGTTCCATAATAATTGAATGTAGCCATTTCACCAAAAAGTGGAACTTTTTGAACCGGCATTTCTGCGATTTTGGGACTGATTACCTCTTTTCCTGTTTGAAGATTGATGATGGCATATTGCTTAAATGCTCCATATATAAACTTCAATTCAATGAAATCCGATATTTCTGGTACATTCTCGTCTGAAAGAACTCGTATGTAGTTTTCGAAGGCATACTTTGGCTCAACCTTCTTTCCATCCGGACCTTTTGTTTTTTTTGCTTGTTCAAATGCATCAGAGGTCCACAACAGGTTGCCATCTCTGCTGTCGATTCCGTGTAGTTTGAAGTCACTTGTTCCAACTAAAAGAATGCCACTTTCAGTGAAGCTATTCCAAGCGATTTCTTTTTCAAAATCAAGCTGCCATAAGGCATCTTGTGCTTTTGCCATCCCTGCTGCTACAAGCAACAAGGACAACAGGGTTAGTTTGTAATTTCTCATCATTTTACAGTTTACTGTGTTAGGTGTCCTAATAAAATTATCATTTGATAATCAAATTTATAAATAAGGCTATCTGATTTTTATCAGCCCTAGTGGGCATTTTCATATACCATGAAACCCGTAGATGTTACTAGATCAGGTTATTGGCGTAGGCGAATTTGATGAGTCCAACCAGGTTATTGGTGCCTGTTTTTCGAAAAATATTTTTTCGGTGGGTTTCCACTGTTCGCTCACTGATGAACAGCTCCTCAGCCATTTGTTTATTCGTGTATTCCTTAGCGATAAGCTTTAAAATCTCTCTTTCTCTATCTGTAAGCAGTTTTTGTTCTTGATTGGAATGAAGCCCTTTCATCAGCATGGTATTTACATCAGAGCTGAGATAGATCTTATCATTTTTTACCGCGCGCGCAGCACTAACGAGTTCTTCATAGGAGTCTTTTTTGAGAATGTATCCATTCACCCCTTCTTTTAAAATTTCTTTGATCAGGTGTGCTTCATCATGCATGCTGAGGACGATGATTTTTATTGTAGGATATTTCCGATTGACCTTCCTTACCAGGGAGAGCCCATCATCATCAGGCAGGTTATAGTCAGTTATGAGAAGATCCACATCGAGCCTTGTCAAATCTTCCAGGGTCTTTTTTACTGTACCGGAGGAGCCTACTACCTCAAAATCTTCTTCAACCGATAGAATTTTAATCAACCCCCCAAGTAGAATTGCATGGTCATCCGTCAGATAGATCTTCATTCTATTGAATTTTTTTCTACCGATGAAAGATAACAAATTCATTTATTCCATGTCCTTTTTCAATCAATCAAAGGAGAATGGAAAAAAGACAAAAAGCTATACCATAGAAATGGTATTTTCTATTTCTTGATTTTTAGATTTTAGTAATGCTGGTGCATTTACAATTAGGGTATTACCTTTTTTACCCACTTCTGTTTCCAGTTCAAGTTGACCTTGGATCAGGTTACTTCGAGATTTCAGGTTTTTCCAACCATTGCCTTTGGAATTAACGAGCAATGACTTTTCGAACCCAGTCCCATTATCTTCAATCAATAGGGTGATTTCATCAGCATCTTTTGTGATTTGCAATGTGATTTTATCAGCATCAGAATATTTCAGGATATTGTTGATCCATTCCTGGCATATTCTGTAAATGGAAATTTCTTGTAATTCAGCCAGTCGTTCTTCTAGTCCGAAGAAATTTGTTTCGATGAAAATCTTCCCCGCAAGGTTGATCCGTTCAGCAAACTCTTCAAGTCCACTGGTTAATCCATTTTTTACCAATGTTTGAGGCATCAGGTCAAAGCAAATTCCCTTCAATTCATCATACATTTCGTTAATGATTTTCTCAGACTCTTCAAAGACTTTTTGGCGGTCATCAGGTTTTGCATCGTTTCTTAGGCTTCCAAGGTTCATATTTAAAATGGATATCATCTGCCCGAAACCATCATGTAAGTCCCTGGCATATCGGGCGCGCTCTTTTTCCTGGGAAGAAATGGTTGCATTTATTTCTGCCTCTCTTGCGTTTAATCTTTCTTGCTGTACCAATAATAGTTGTTTCTTTTTGAGTCTATTTCTATTAAGTAGCCATAAAGCTATAATCGAGACGATTACGACCACCAGTGCAATCGTAAAGAACCTGTTTCTCTCTATTTCTGCCTCATTTTCGGAAAGTTGTGCTTCCTGAAGTGCGATCTGTTGTTCTTTTTTCTCGGTTTCATACTTTGTTTCCATATCCAACAACGCCCGGGATCGCTCAACATTGAAAATGCTGTCGTTGAAGATCCTGTTTTGTTGCAGACTTAAGTAGGCGTTTTTGTAGTCACCAATCTTGATGTAGGATTGTTGAAGCATGTCATAACTAAACCGAATGAGGTCTGTATAACCAATTGGCTTTGCAAGTTCAATGGTCTTAGCAAAGCAGGGAATAGCTTTAGCATACTTTTCCATTGCAAAGAACTGTTCACCATTGATCACTGAATTGACGGCAACCCCTTGGTCATCCCCAATTGCTTTTCTTATATCTGTTGACTTTTGAACAAAATCAAATGCTTCATCAGAATCTCCACGATGCATGGCATGTTCCGCCAGATCAAGGTAAATGTATCCTAATCCTACACTGTCTTTTTCTTCTATTCTGATGGCAAGTGTTTTTTCAACGTAAGGCAGTGCTTCATCCCATTTGCCTTCCCTGGATAAAAAAGCCGCCTGATGTCCATAGCTAGTGCCCAAAGCTTCCTTGTCACCCGCTTTCATTGCTGCCGCCTCACTGATTTCCAAAGACTTTAGCGCCTTTTCTATTTCATTGTTTTTACGGTAGTAAACTGCAAGCTCATTATGTACTCTTGCTATTCCACTGTCCAGCTTCAAGGAGTCAAATGTTCGAGCGGAGAAAAGCATTGCTGGAAGTGCTTTTTTGTAATCACCGCGTAAATAATTCGCAACACCGTTACTTAAACTCGCATAGGCAGCTTCCTTATACCATTCCTCCTCAAGTGCCAGTTCTTTGGCTTCTGAGGTAAGATTTATTGCAGAATCAAAGTTGATACTATAGATCTTATAGAAATCCTTTATGACTTTTTTTACAAATGGTTTACCCGATAATGCGCGGGTTTCGATGAATATTGAATCCTGACTTTGACTGAATAAGCAGATATAAGACGAAAACAATAAGACGAATAAAAACAGGTGGGTGATGGTTCTCATAGGATAAAAATAAAAAAGCGAATGAAGATTTTCCATTCGCTTTTATCAGTTAAACCCGGATTATTCAATAGAATAATCAAAAGGTGGGCTAGAG
>CAYWOQ010000011.1:0-65919 GCA_964459925.1 uncultured Roseivirgaceae bacterium | reverse complement strand
AGAATCAAACTTTTTGGACTAATTATTAAATCCTAATGCATAATCGAGGTTTAAGATGAAAGGACCTTTTAAAGATCCAACGGGTGCTTACACTATAGGGTTAACCGGTGATCTTGTAATTGACCGAAAGGATTATGGAATTCAATTTAGCAAAGTCATGGATAATGGAGAGTTGTTTATTGGCAATGAAGTCAGTATTAGAATAAGAGCATTGGCAATTCAAAAATAAAGAAAAAGCCCGCTCAAATTGAGCGGGCTTATAGTGGGTATATATTCAGTGCTGCTTCGCAGTTAGTTTAAATTCAGCGCCACACTTCTATTAATAAATTCGGTCAAATCCTTTCCTGTTAGCATACCCTGAGATAATAAGGCCAAATCGTATGCTTGTTTAGCCAATTTTTGCTTATCATCATCTGATTCAGCCTCAAGGATTTTTTTAGACATGGCATGATTAGCATTAATTGCTACACTCAAATTCAATGGCATCTCTCCAAACATCATTGGACCTCCTCCACCTGCTGCTTGCATGTCTTTCATCCTTCGGATAAATTCAGGAAGTGTGATGGTTACGGGTAAGTCATCAGTTGCCATTGGCTCGATATTGACTGTATTGTTTTTATCATCGATCGCCTTCTCAAATACCTCTTTCAATGTTTCCTTTTCTTTATCAGAAAGTACAGATTCTTTCTTTTCATCCTTGTCAATCAACTTATCAATTACATCTGCATCTACTCGCTGAAGTTGAAGTTTTTCACTTTTTTGCTCTAAATGACTGATGAAATGAGAATCAATTGGACCACCTAAGTCTATTACGTCGTAGCTTCTTTTTCTTGCCGTTTCAATATATCCGTGCTGTTGATTCTCATCGGTCGTATAAAGAGCAATTACATTTTTATCCTTGTTGGTCTGATTTGCTTCAATGTGTTTCTTGTATTCATCAATGGTGAAGAATTTGTTGTCCAGGTTTTTCACTAAAGCAAAATCTTTTGCCTTTTCATCGAACTTAGGCTCTGAGATCATACCGTATTTGACAAATACACCTATGTCGTCCCATTTCTTTTGGTAGGCTTTTCGATCATTTTTGAATAAATCACCTAGTTTATCTGCAACTTTCTTTGTGATGTATCCATTGATCTTCTTCACATTGGAATCAGACTGTAAGTAACTTCGGGATACGTTTAAAGGAATATCCGGTGAATCAATCACTCCATGAAGTAATTGTAAGAATTCAGGAACTACATCTTTCACTTCATCCGTAATGAACACTTGTCGCGAGTATAGCTGGATTTTATTTTTCTGAATCTCAAAGTCTTTTTTCAGCTTAGGGAAGTAAAGTACTCCTGTCAGGTTGAAAGGATAATCTACGTTAAGATGAATCCAGAAAAGTGGATCTTCACTGAATGGATAAAGTGTTTTATAAAACGATAAATAATCCTCATCCTTAAGATCACTTGGAGATTTCGTCCAGATAGGCTCTACATCATTGATGATGTTATCCTCTTTTACAGTTTTGTATTTTGGATTTCCATCTTTGTCTTTACCGTCTTCTACACTTCTTTCTTTTTTACCGAATTTGATCTTGATGGGTAAAAACTTGGAATACTTATCTAGAATTCCTTGCAGTCTTTGCTCTTCCAGGAATTCTTCAGAATCTTCATCTATGAATAGGGTGATGGTCGTACCCCTCGTTTTTCTTTTACCGGTTTTTATCTCAAAATCGGTATCACCTTTTCCAATCCATTTGGCTGGCTCAGCTCCTTCTTGATGAGATAATGTATCGATTTCTACTTTCTTCGCTACCATAAACGCAGAGTAGAAACCAAGTCCAAAATGACCAATAATCTGTTGGTTATCTGCTTTGTCTTTATATTTTTCAACAAACTCTGTGGCTCCTGAGAATGCAATCTGGTTAATGTATTTTTTGATCTCATCAGCGGTCATCCCGATACCACTGTCAGATACAGTAATGGTTTTTTTCTTTTTGTCGAATGACACATCGACAGTTAAGTCGCCAAGTTCCCCGGTGTATTCACCCAAAGAGGCGAGTTGTTTGATTTTCTGAGATGCGTCTACCGCATTGGATACTAATTCACGAAGAAAGATTTCGTGATCAGAATATAGAAACTTCTTTATGATCGGAAAGATGTTTTCCGTATGTATCGATATTGTACCTTTTTCAGCCATTGTCTGTTTACAATTATTTTAAGTTAACAGACAACCAGATATCAAATCTTATTCCAGACAAGTATAGCTGACAGGTTGGCAGTATTTACCTGATTCTATCAGCGCTTCTAACGAGTGCTTCGTCTTTTCTGATGAAGCGATTGGCAATGAAATTATTCAACATGGCTGCAATGGGCAGATAAAATCCAATAAGAAATGTCCCAAAAATTTCAGGATCAAATAGGGCATTTGCTTTACTGATGTAATAATAAATACCTACGAAAGTCGCTGCGGAAAGTAAAGAAAACAAAGCATTTAATTTCACCTGGGTCATTCGATTTTTGTATCGAGTAATGGAGAATAGCATGACCAAAGCACTTAAAATCGCTCCAATAGAAATAGGTAATGTTGACTGAGTTCCTAATAGCTCACTCATTTGATTATCAGCAGTGCGTTGCTGATAGGTCAATTCAAATGAATTCATGATGGCATATTCTCTTTTTTCATCTTCAAAATCCTGATCTGACTTTTCCCATATCGGGAAGAAGAGTAAGAGGATCATGGCAGTTGCTGCCAGGGTCATGAAAATGGTTTGAATTCGCTGAAGCATTGTCTATTTGGTAAGTAATTTTTCGTAATTTGGATACCTTCTGCTGCAAATATATCTTCAATTCAAAGGAATGAGTCACTTTTGTGAGGTGAGGTATTTCATGGATATCACTTACAGAGGAACTGAATATAACGGCTGGCAAGTACAGCCCAATGGTAAGACCATTCAAGAAGAGATCGAAAAAGGGCTATCTCTTTTACTCAGAAAGGAAACTTCCATTACTGGAAGTGGGAGGACTGATACAGGGGTGCACGCTAATCAGCAGATGGCCCACTTTGATGCGGAATCTATTGATGAAACACACATTGCTTACAAACTCAATTCATTACTTCCCAGTGATATTGCGATAAATGCTATCAAACAAGTCTCTATTGATGCAAACGCCAGGTTCGATGCGATTACTAGAAAATACCATTATTACATTCATCAATACAAAGATCCGTTTCAAAAAGGTCGATCTTACTATTTTACTCCAGTATTAAATGTGGAGGAAATTCAGAAAGGTTGCGCAATAATTAAAAACTGGCAGAACTTTGAGTGCTTTAGTCGAGTTCATACGGAGGTAAATCATTTTAACTGTGAAATATCTGAGATTAATTGGTTGGCACATGATTTCAATCACTTGTTTCAGATTAAAGCAAATAGGTTTTTAAGAGGGATGGTTAGAGCTATTGTTGGGACATTGATCGATGTAGGATTAGAGAAAACAACGTTGGATGATTTGAGGAGCATCCTGGAAAGCAACGATCGAACCAAAGCTGGGAGAGCAGTACCGGCAGAAGGACTTTTTTTGCAGGAAGTGAGCTACCCTGAAGAAATCTATTTAGACTAGCAGTCTTTTAAACAAACATTTTGGAAAAGGAAAAACCAAGTGGAAAAATTGTAGACCTGAATGTTCTCAGGAGACTTTTTGTATTCGCAAGACCGTATAGAGGGGTCTTTTATTTTATTATTTTTCTTACGGTCGCACTCAGTGTTTTAGGTCCCCTCAGACCATTGATCATTCAAAAGACCATTGATAATCAGGTGGCAAATGGTGATTATCCCGGGTTGGTCAATATGATTTTGATTTTGGTTGGTTTGCTTACAGGGCAATCAATTGTCCAATATCTTCATACGTTCTACTCTGGATGGTTAGGTCAGAATATCATCAAGGACATTCGCATCAGGTTATTCAGGCATATCCAATCACTCAAATTAAAATTCTTTGATAAGACGCCTATTGGCAGACTGGTAACACGGAATGTTTCAGACATAGAAACGCTGGCGGAGGTTTTCAGTACCGGTATCGCCGGGATCATCGCAGATGTTTTGCAACTGCTCGTCATTCTCGGATTTATGTTATGGATGAATTGGGCACTGACGCTTGTGAGTTTATCATTATTGCCGCTATTGATTCTGGCTACTTACATATTCAAGGAGAAAATCAAAGTTGCTTTTAATGAAGTGCGAACAGCCGTTTCAAACCTCAACTCATTTGTTCAGGAACATATCACAGGAATGAATATCGTTCAGATCTTCAATAGTGAAGAGCGTGAAATGGAGAAATTTGAGGAAATAAATAGAGAGCATCGAAAAGCAAATATTAATTCGGTTCTTTATTATGCCATCTATTTTCCCGTGGCAGAAGTAATACAGGCGGGAGGTATTGGTTTAATCGTTTGGTATGGCGGGGGACAGCTGGTGCAGGGAAATGTAGAACCAGGAATGCTGATCGCATTTATTCTTTACATTCAGATGTTTTTCCGACCTATTCGTATGATTGCAGATAGGTTCAATACACTTCAAATGGGTGTTGTTTCCTCTAAGCGTATTCTTGATCTTTTGGATAGCACGGAGCACATATCGGATAGTGGGTCTTTCAAGCCCGATAGAGTAGTGGGCGATGTAAAGTTTGAAAATGTTTGGTTTGCTTACAATGATGAAGATTGGGTGCTTAAGGATATTTCATTAGAAGCAAAACAAGGAGAGGTAATTGCTTTGGTGGGAGCAACTGGGGCTGGAAAAAGCTCAGTAATCAATCTTCTGAGCCGGTTTTACGAGATCAATAAAGGTCATATTTACGTCGAAGGAACCGATGTTAGAGAATATGATTTAGGTAATTTAAGAAGTCATATTGCTGTTGTATTGCAGGATGTATTCCTTTTCTCGGACACTATTTACAATAACATCACTTTAAAAAATCCTAGTATTCCCAGAGAAAAAGTAATTGAGGCAGCGGAATTGGTTGGCGCATTACCTTTCATTGAAAGACTTCCAGGTGGGTTCGATTATAATGTAATGGAAAGAGGTGCTACGCTATCCGTGGGGCAGAGACAGCTTATATCGTTTGTGCGTGCATTAGTCTATGATCCGAAAATCATTGTATTGGACGAAGCTACCTCATCAGTTGACACAGAAACGGAAGAGTTGATTCAAAAAGCAGTGCAGAAATTGATGTATGGAAGAACTTCTATCGTAATTGCTCACAGGCTTTCCACTGTGCAAAATGCAGATCAAATTGTGGTCCTGGATAAAGGAGAAATCGTAGAAACCGGGAAGCACGAAGAACTATTGGAACGAGATGGTTATTATGCACAGCTTCATCAGATGCAATACAAAGAAGTTGCAAAAGCCGTATGAAAAAAGCTCGATCATTTTATACTTTAATCATTGTAGTTTGTTTGCTCGTTATCTCAGTGGGCATCTATTACATTTTAGGTGGATTTGATCCCATTGAAGTTTATTTTTTTGATGGCACCAACAGAACCGTGGTAGGAAAGGAGTATTACTTACCTGACCAGCGTAAAGACTTTTTTGAGAAACTCGATAGTGCTAAAGCCGATTTACTTCAAGGTACTTTAAAGGGAAATTTAACAGCGGTGATTTATCAAAATGATTGGAAGAAAAAAGATTCCATTCATTGCTTCATAGGAGCCAGTCAGGATAGCGTAAAAGGAGTATTGAGAATACCTGCTGGTTATGAATACAAACAGTTTGAGACCAACAAAATCTATAAGGTATTCATTACACAAAATCGGTGGATTCAACCTACCCCCGGTACGATCGAGGAAATAATGGAAGTTAAGTCTATTGAAGAAGGTGAGGTGCTACATCCCTATTCTTTCGAATTGTATTATCGGGATGGATCCTTTAGTGTGGAAAAATGGGTTAAATAGTTAATCCAATACCTCTTCACCCGCTAACTGCTTATCATGCAGCTCCTTGTAGGCGCCATTTAAGGCCAACAATTCTTCATGTGTTCCTTGCTCTACTACCTCACCATCATCCAACATGACCACTTTATCAGCAAGCTTGGCCGATGAGACTCTATGTGATATTATGATGGAAGTTCTTCCTTGCATGATTCGCTGCATCGCGTTAAGAATGGCATTTTCTGTTTTGGTATCTACGGCGGAAAGCGCGTCATCAAGAATCAGAATTTTTGGTTCTCTAGCCACCGCACGTGCAATGGATACCCGCTGTTTTTGACCTCCTGATAAAGTGATTCCTCTTTCACCTAATCGAGTTTGAAAACCGTCTTTGAAATGCATAATGTTATCCAGAACATCTGCATCTTTTGCAGCTTGTTCTACTTCTTCTCTGCTCATCTTTCGGTTGCCGAAAGAAATATTGTTTTCAATTGTGTCCGAGAACAGAAAAACGTCCTGTGGCACATAACCAATTTGGCTTCTTAACGAAGAAAGGTCGAAATCCTTAATATCAACTCCATCAATGTGGAGACTTCCACCATTGATATCATATAAGCGGCACACCATATTCGCGATGGTACTTTTTCCGGATCCGGTTGTTCCCACAATAGCAAAAGATTCTCCCGGATTTACATGGAAGGAAACATTTTTTAGGGCTTTGATACCCGAATCAGGATATGTAAAGCTGACATTGTCAAATACAACTTTGCCTTCCAGCTCCATACTCAGGTCTTTCTTAGAAACGATATCTGTTTTAGTATGCAAAAATTCATTGATTCTCTTTTGAGAGGCTGCTGCTCTTTGGATAATTGAGGTAATCCATCCCAGGGCAGTCACGGGCCAGGTGAGCATGTTTACATAAATGATAAATTCCGCAATATTACCCGTGCTTACTTCTCCATTAAATACCTGGATAGAACCAATGTAAACTGTTAAAATCACGCTTAAGCCAATAAGTCCCATGATCAAAGGCATGAAAAGCGCCTGCACAAAAGCCAACTTCAAGGATCGATCCCGATACTCTATGCTTTCTTTTTCAAAAGTACTTGCCATTTCTTCTTCTCGAACAAATGCCTTGATGACCCTAATTCCTGAAAAAGCTTCTTGAACATAGGTTGAAAGACCCGATAGGCTTTCTTGAATTTCTGTTGATCGTTTATTGATGATATCGCTAACGAAATAGATACTCACAGACAAAACCGGAAGTGGAAGCAATGAATAAAAAGTAAGTGTTGGGTTGATGGAGATCATATACGGGATTACCATCAAAAACAATGTGATCAAATTGATACCATACATTAGAGCTGGACCGATGTACATTCTCACTTTGCTGACATCCTCAGAAATCCTTGCCATTAAATCTCCGGTGTTATTCTTCCTGTAAAAACTGAGAGGCAATGATTGATAGTGTTCAAAGATTTCATTTTTCAGGTCGTACTCTACATGCCTGGACATGACAATAATTGTTTGCCGCATGAAGAAAAGAAAGACGCCTCGTAAGAGTGCGGAAACCAAAATAAGTACCGCAAGAATGATGATGCTTGATCCAATAAGGCGATTTGTATCTTCTTGCATTTCAAATCCCTGAAATGAAGAAAACATGCCATAGCTGCGACCCAATATATCGAAAGCATACCTAACAATCACAGCAGGTACAATCGCAAAAAAATTTCCAATTATGATGAAAAGAGCACCAAAAATTAGGCGAAACTTATACTTAAGCAGGTATTTATTGAGGTATTTTAAGTCTTTCACGAAATTTTATAAAATACTGATAATCAGTCGATTTAGTGTAAATTCAATATCTTTGCAATCGTTTTCGGAGAGTAGAACTACACCCCGTCTAGAAAGTTCAAAATTAGATTAAAGTTCACTACAATGATAGACACTAAACCCGAAGTTAAAACACAAAGCATTTTTGACCAGATAAACGACTTGCAGCATGAGCAGGTTGTATTTTGCAATGACAAAGAAACGGGCTTAAAAGCCATTATAGCCATTCACAATACGGTGTTAGGTCCGGCCATGGGAGGTACCAGAATGTGGAGTTATGCCAATGATGAAGAAGCTATTGTAGACGCACTTCGCCTATCGAGAGGTATGACTTTTAAATCTGCTTTAGCGGGTTTAAATATTGGAGGAGGAAAAGCGGTAATCATAGGGGATGCACGAAAGGATAAGAATGAGTTTCTGATGCGGCGATTTGGGAAATTTATTCATAGTCTTAATGGAAAATATTATGCAGCAGAGGATATGAATATCACCATGCGTGATATTGAATACATGAGTATGGAAACCCCTTTCGTTGTTGGGAGACCTCATTACATGGGAGGTTCGGGAGATCCAAGTCCAATGACGGCCTATGGAGTATATATGGGAATAAAAGCAGCAGCTAAAAAAGCTTATGGATTAGACTCATTAGGTGGCAAGAACATCTTGGTTCAGGGTGCGGGACAGGTAGGCAAATATTTAGTCGATTACTTAGTGAAAGAAAACGCTAATGTGTTTATCGCTGACATTTTTGAAGATAAGGTCAAAGCGATTATTGAAAAGCATCCAAAGGTCTCTATTGTAGATCCTAACAAAATATTTCAGATGGAAATGGATATTTATTCTCCGTGTGCTATGGGAGCTACTTTAAATGATTACACCATACCAGAGATGAAATGTGCCATTGTAGCAGGTGCGGCTAATAATCAATTGGCGGATGAGATGAAGCACAGTAAAATGCTTAAAGAAAGGGGCATTACCTACGCACCTGATTTCCTGATCAACTCAGGAGGGATCTCAAATGTCTATTATGAATATTTAGGAAACCACAATACAGAGAGAGTAAAGGCTTCTACTGAGAAAATCTTTGACGTATGTCTAGATGTACTCAATCGATCGGATAGCTACGAAATAGGGTCGCATGAGGCAGCGTTGGAGCTTGCTCTTGAACGAATTGAAAAAGTAGGTAAGGTAAAACTTGGAGAATAACAGATAAAGACTCATTTTTCAGTTCCGAAAAGTGGACTGATCACCGTTTTGACATGCTAAATCGCAGAATTTTAAGAGTAAAAGCAATGCAGGCCCTTTATGGCTACTTTACAGCTGTGGAATCGCTCAAAGAGGGCAAAAGTGAGGAGTTAAGAGCGTTTCATTCCTTAGATCCTGCAAAGCATGATTTTGCTGAGAAAGGTTTGTTTGAAGCAAGAAAAAAGCACGCTGTTAGGTTGTTCAATCAAAATCTTCTAAATAGTGAAGTTGAAACCTTAGAAGAAGTTGAAGAATCTGTCCTTACTAGTGTGAATGATGCACTGCTCTCACTGAGAAATGCTTACGAAAAGGAGGCCAGGGTTCGAAAGAATGAAATGATGAATGAGGCCAGGAAGATCTATAAGGTCTACCTTAAATTATTAATACTTCCACTTGAGATAGAGCAGAGAGAGAAACTAGAAAGAGAAAAAGAGGAAAAAGCTTACCTGACAAAAAAAAAGAAACAGTATCCTTTTATTCAAGATCACATTGTGACCAGTCTGAAGCTGTCTGAAACCCTGTCTAAAGAAGTAGAGAGGGAGAGCATAAGTTGGGCCAATGAATTAGACGAAATCAAGGCATGGTACAGAGAACAGATTCGCACCTCAGACGCACTTGCTCCTTATTTCGAATCTAATCAGGAAAATCCCGAGGAGAACATCGTTATGGAGCTATTTAAACGTGTGATTTTTAAGAATGAAACGATTCTTTCATACATTGAAAACAAGCATCTTCATTGGTCGGAGAATCAACCCATCATTAAAAGCATGGTGGTTAAAAGCATTAAGTCATTACAAGATGGGGAACATATCGAGTTAGCCGAACTCACAAAAAATGGAGAAGAGGATTTTAAATTTTTAGAACAACTATTTACCGATACCATCAAACACAACGAATTTCTAGAAGACCTTATTCAAAAGAAGACCAAAAACTGGGATGTAGAGCGAATAGCTTTGACAGATCGAGTCATATTAAAGTTGGCTTTGGTAGAAATGATGAATTCACCAAGTATACCAATTAAAGTAAGTATAAATGAAGCAATTGAGATATCTAAAGTCTACAGCACGCCTAAGAGCAAACAATTTGTGAATGGGGTTTTGGATGTACTTTCAAACGAACTAACTTCGAGTGGCAAAATCCGTAAGAGTGGAAGAGGTCTAATAGACAATAAATAATATCATTATGAGTAAATCAGGAGGTTCATTTTTCGCATTCTTAATAGGCATTATCACTGGTGGTGTGATTGGTATTTTGTATGCACCAGACAAAGGGATTAATACCAGAGATAGACTTAGTTTTCAACTTGATAAGCTTAAGAAACAGTTGGAAGGATTCATTAATGATGTCATTGACGGAAAAGACATATTAGATAATGAGGCTAAAGAGGAGGGTGAAAAGATCGTGAAAGATGCCAAAGACAAAGCGGAGCAACTACTTGATGACGTGAATGGCCTGATTAGTCAAATCAAAAAAGACTAGACTTCTTTAACATATCATTAAGTTTTCAAAGCACTTCTGAAACAATATCTTAGTTAATTTTGTATTTGTTGTGTTTGAAAATAGAATTAAAATGAAAATAACAAAGATTGTTTTAGGGATAGTAGCTACAGCGTTACTAGTTAGTTGTAGCAATAAAGAATTAGAGTCTAGAGTGACTAAGCTGGAAGGAAGAATCGCTGCGCTTGAAGGAAAAGGTGGCGCTACTGCAACATCTACTGCAAATAGGGCTCAGCCTATAGCCACAAGTAATACTTCTACTCCTGCACCGGCACCTGCGGAGAAGCCAGATGGTCCACTGCCATCTTTTTCATTTCAGGAAGAACTTCATGATTTCGGTACCATTAAAGATGGTGATATAGTTGAGCATATTTTTAAATTTGTGAATACCGGGGAAGCGCCATTAATTATTTCAGATGCTAAAGCAACTTGTGGTTGTACAGTACCAGAAAAACCTACTGAGCCCATACCAGTTGGAGGAGAGGGTGAAATTAAAGTGAGATTTAATAGTAAGAATAAGCCTGGAATTCAGAATAAGACGGTTACTCTTACAGCAAACACATGGCCAACTACACATAGACTAAGAATCAAGGCAAACGTTGTGAAGGAAGGTGAGTAAGCTTCCAGATAGCGTATCATTTTATTAACATTGCCCCTCAACATTAAGTTGGGGGGTTTTTATTTCAAATAGTTCATTAATGAATATAGTTTTATTACAAGCAGGAGGTGGAGATTTCACCTCATTTCTTCCAATCATAGGTATGATTGCAATCTTTTATTTCTTTTTCATTCGTCCGCAACAACGTAAGCAGAAAGAAACAAAAAGATACTTGGAAGAAATAAAAAAAGGCGATATGGTGGTCACTGTCGGAGGTATCCATGGAAAAATTATGGAAGTATCTGATACTACTGTATTGCTAGATGTTGATCGAGGGACGAAGCTTTTAGTCGAGAAATCGTCGGTTTCATTGGAGGCTAGTAAACGGCTAGATAAGTCTGATAAGGACGCTAAGAAAAAATAGTCATGGCCAAGCCTGAGAAATCAATTGGCTGGAAAGTAGTTACCCTGTCTTTTTTTGGGGCAGCTACTTTTTGGTTTTTTAGTGCCTTGGGTAAAGAATACAACCACCGGATAAAATATCCTATATCATTTGTTTTCGACACTGATAGCCTGATAGCTGTTAAACCCCTTCCGCAAAATGTAGATATAGACGTCTACGGAGGAGGTTGGGACTTATTCAAGGAATCCTTTTGGTTTGGAACTGATCCGGTAATTTTCGAATTAGAGAATCCTGCAGCAATTCGTTTTCTCACAAGGCCAACTATACTACCAATTCTGACTGAGGAATTGAGTCAGTATCGGATTAATTTCTTATTTACTGATACGTTATTCATTGACGTTGATAGAAAATCCTCTATTGTGGTAAACCTGAAACTTGACTCCATCAAGATTCCACTGGAAAAAGACCACAGAATTGTTTCACCAATAAAGCTAGTCCCGGATACAGTGGTTTTGTTTGGACCAACAAGTTTTTTGGATTCAATAGGAACTTCATTTACAATTTTTCTTGGAAATCGTGAGATAGATAGAAACTTTGACCAATCCATAGCTTTGGAACTACCTGAAGATTTCGATATCTATTCGGAACCACCATCAATTAACGTAGCATTTGAAGTCGAGAGGTTCAACAGACTAGAGATTGAAACCTTGGTGGAGATGATCGACTTCCCGAATGATTCTTCTGTCTATTTGCGAGAGCCAAATGTGAGCGTTCAGTTTGTAATTCAAGAATCGAAGGAAAGAGATTTTTATGCTGATGATTTCAAGGTCATCGTTGATTATAACATGATCAATAAAACAGATTCTACTGCGCCCGCCATTCTGATGGTTTATCCAGAAGATGTTATAGAGGTAGAGGTAGCGCCAGATACTTTATCGGTTTTTTATGTCAAGTAAACCAATACTTATCGGTATTACTGGAGGTATTGGTTCAGGAAAAAGTACTGTTTGTAAGATCTTGGAAACACTCGATTACCAAATTTATTATGCGGATGATCGAGGAAAATGGCTAATGAACAATGATGCCACACTTAAGAGTAAAGTCATTACCCTTTTTGGAAAAGAAGCCTACACTGACGATTGGCTAAATAGAAAGTTTATTGCTGATCAGGTTTTTAAATCACCTTCCTTATTAAATAAGTTAAATGCCATCGTTCATCCGGCTGTGGCTGAAGACCTGAAAAAATGGGTCCTGAATCATAGTGATGAAGAGATGTTATTTGATGAGGCGGCACTACTTTTCGAAACCGGTTCATATAAAAAAATGGACCGGACAATCTTGGTCAGTGCACCTGAGGATTTGCGCATCAAAAGAGTTATTCACCGAGATAAGCATAGAAGCGTGGATTCGGTAAAGGAGATCATAAGCCAACAAATGAAAGATGAAGAAAAGGTTAGACTTGCAGATTATACAATTACCAATGATGGTCAACAATCATTGATCAAACAAGTAATGGAAATACTGACTCAATTACATTAGTCATCACAAATAATTCTATCAAATTCTGTTATTCGGTACGCTTCTGAAAAAATATTTTCACCTAAACTATTAAGGTAACTCACTACGTGATATCCGGCATTACTTAAATGTTGGTCAGCGAAGAATAGGGGGGTTTCTTTATCTCCAATATTGACAATATCAGAATATTCCGGTTTCAATAAAATACCATTTTCATTGCTAAGAAGTCCAAAACTTCCATTTTGAGTAAACTTGTAGAGTTTTTCATTTTCATTTTCAAATAGGAGTTTAAGGTCTGCAATAGGGTCTATTAGCTTTTCTTCGGAGATATTTATAAAAAATTGAAAATCATTTTGAGTCACTAGAAAAGAGGAGTCGTTCCAATAGGTTATTTCATCATAGTTCTGTGTGATGATTTCTTCTTCGTTTGCATTAATAAGACCATACTTACCTTCATTTTTGATGACATAATAGTCGTTGATTTTTGAAATACGGGCTTCATAATTTGCGGAAATTAATCGATTTATGGAAAGATCGTAGCAACCTATTTTCCCCTTATAAAGTGTGGATATTAGATCACCCTCTTTACTTAGCGTACTGAAAATTGGGTTAAGCAAATAGGATCCATCAATTTTAATAATACCTTGTTTTTGATTTTTAGAAACGATGAGTAGGCTATCATTGATAAAGCTAACTTCTTCAAATCTTCCATCCATTACACTTTCACCATATTGATTATAAAGACCCAGGGCACCATCATTGCTAATCAAGAGAAAATCTGACTGGCTAGGAAATGACTGGACAATATGTTCTTTCAGTGAAATCCTATTTCCATTGGTAAATAACAGTTCTTTCTCCTTATCCTTAAAAACTAATGCAGCATGCTTATTTATTAGTTTAATGGAATCATAATTTCTCTCAGGCAACAGCTTCCCAATGCGAGGAATCAATATCCAATCTTTTTCAGTTTGCAATGATAGCCATCCACCATTAGAGGCTAAATACCGGTACTTTCTATCAATTATTCTTTCATCAGTATTATTATATAGATAATAGCCTTCCCAAGATCGTAAATACCAACCAGCAGGATCCGGATATATCTCATAGTTTCCCCAGGGGATAAGAAATTTTAGTTCATGATTCAATAAGCATTCCCGGTCACCTCTAAATCCAATCAATTTGTTTTTATCGACCAACTCCAGGTCTTCAAACTTGAATTCTAAGGATAGCCCTCTGTCCTCAACCTCATTGAGAATTTCGCTCATTGTGTAGACAGCCATTAATCTATCTTTTTCAAATACCCAAAACTCCTCCATCTTGTAGATGTCATCATATTTGGACTCAGCAATCGGGTTGCCAAACAAAGTGTATAATCCCCATTTTCCATTTTGATTCACTTTTATCCAACCATTGCTAAAAACAGCAGCTGACAGAACTGGCGATTCAATTATTTTATATCCACTTTTATGAAAAAGGAACCAATCTCCGTGTATTTTCACCAAACCAATGCTCATCGAAATGCTTCTATAATCCTCAGCTGATTCAATAACTACTCGTTCATCCTTCATTATGATCTTACCTTCATCCTCCTTTTTTACAAAAATCCAATCGTCTTCAACTAATTCGCACTTGGAAGTCTGTTGAATATCATCGTAGTTGGGAGCTATCTGAAGCGTGCCATCGATATTCTGAAAACCAAATAAACCTCTATCGATAATTGGGAAAAGAGATCTTTCAGAGAGAGCTTTAACAAACCTGATAGAATCAGGCAGCAGGTGAATATCATTTATCTCCTGATCATTCAAATAATAAAGTACATCCGCGGCTCTTTTTTTCCACTTGTCCACTTTCGACGTTTCAATAAATTTTATGAGAGATTGAATAGAATGTGAAGAGGTTGAAATTTTCATAATATATTCTTCCACCTCTTTGATATAGGAGGAATTAGGATATTGGCTTCTGAAGCTAATATGATCTTGATAGTTACCGTTTTCTTTTAAATCTTGAAATCGAAGCACATCTAGTAGCGAATCAGCCTTTGATTTGAATGCGGATGATGAATAATTTTCAATGAAATTTCGGTATCCGGTTTTACTATTTTCAGCTCTGACTTCTTTGAAAATCATACTGTCTCTTTTGAAAATCAAAAGATCTTGATCGGCGGATTTTGGATATTTAGTCAGAAAGTCATTGACCATTGGGATCGAAAGACTAGTCAAGGTTTCTTGAAAGAAGAAATCCCTGATATTCAGGGTGAGTTCTCTGAAATTTTCTTCCGTTATAGATTCCTCTGCAAGCTTTTCCTTTAGATCATCTGAGGATTCTTGATACTTCTTAAATGAATTCTTTAAAACTATTCTCGCAGAATCAGGATTAAATCCATCATAATTATCAATAAACAGTAAAACCGCATGATAATAGGAAAATCCTGGGTTTTCAGGTTCTTTTAGATATCCTCTCAATATAAGCTCTTTAGCTTTATCATATTCAGCCTTTTCGAGCGCTTTCTGAATTCTATCAAAAGCACCAAATACTGATAAAAGGATGGTAAGGGTAAGAAAGAGGAAAACTTTCGACAAGTACATGTTGCAAAGAAAACAATTGAACTAGCAACCCAAGTAAAAAAGTTTCACCGAAAAAGATACAATCTTATCTAAATATAGTTATATTAGCACTCTACATTTACAGGCGAGTAAATTAGGCGGTGATTAGATTCGATGAAAATCGGAGTAAGTTCGATCCAACCAGCACATGGGATCGACATTTAAAGGGAGCATGGTGGTGCTCCCTTTTATTATTTAAATCCCCACCCACCAAATTCCTTAACTGATATACTATCATTTTTCAAATAAAACATTACTTTGATTTGTTAAATGCTTGGGTGACGAATGAGAGCGATTAAAAATCAATTAGTTGGTTTGGATCCAAAGTTTAATTATCGAAGATTAAACCAAACGAGAATAGAAACTTTTAGTGATGCAGTTTTTGCATTTACAGTAACACTTGTAGCTCTTTCATCTTCTGTTCCAGAGACCTTTGATGAACTAAAGGAATCGTTTAGAGATATTATTCCATTTTTTCTGTGTGCGGTATTAATTGTTGTGATATGGTATCAGCATTATCTTTTCTTTCTTCGTTATGGGTTGCAAGACCTAAAGACGGTAGTTATTAATACGTTCCTATTGTTCGTACTTCTTATTTACGTATTTCCCCTGAAATTCTTAATGACATTTCTTTTTGAACTTTATTTGGGGTTGATAACTGACGACTTTACCTGATTTAGAAACCAGTTTGAGGGTGGAATTGGTGATGGAAATTATCTCATGACCTCATATGGACTTGGAGCTGCACTCATATTCTTCTCATTGGCTTGGCTTTATTGGCATGCCTACCGCAAACAGGATAGACTTGAAATGGATAGTTACGAAACATTCACCACGATGATCAGTGTTCAAACTAACCTACTTTTGGGTAGTATTCCAGCAATGTCAGCGATCCTTTCGGTCATAGGAGTAAACTATATTATTTGCGGGTTTATATATATGCTCTATCCTATTGTTATGTTCACTTTTGGGCATATTGTAAGGAAGAAAAGCAGAATTTTGTTTCCTAAAAATGAAGATTAAGTAATCTTATAAAATACCCGATTTTAGGGATTGATTTTAGTTCGGTACCTGAATGCCTTTGTTAAAAATCACCCTTATCATGAAAAAACTTACGCAAATTCTTCTCCTTTTATTGGCAATTCTTCTTGCAATTTTTGGTATCAAAAAAGGAAGAGCGAAACTGAACTGAATTGAGGTTCAAGAAAAGAGAATAGCATTCACTAAATATGAATTGATGATTTTTAAGTCCTAAAATTGTGGCTTGGAAAAAATCATAATAGAATGGAACGGGATTGTTCTAATGGAACCAGTGGTTTTCCTAACCAACTGGCTGATCACGTTTCAATGTTTTTATTACTGGCAGAAATCATCGAATGGTACCGATTCCACTTCGGTTAAGTATTGGAGGAACTTCTTTCTATTATTTGGTTTGTCGACCTTTTTTGGTGGATTGTCACATTTGTACTTTCATTACTTTGACATGATTGGGAAGATTCCTGGGTGGAGTCTTGCTGTACTTTCTATAACCTACCTTGAATTAGCCGTTTTCAACCATAATGAGAAGAATCCCCAATGGAAGAAATGGGTTTGGGTTCAGACAGTAATCATATTCATTATGCTGGCCTTTGACTTTAGGTTTTTGTGGGTCACTGCTCAGACAGTCATCGGTTTAGTTCTAATACTTGGGATATACAGTGTCCTTCAAATACGCCAGGGGGATAAAAAATGGATAGGATTTATGATCGGAATAGGATGGATGTTGGTTTCAGTCCCTGTAGTAATAGTTGGATTTGATCCAGCCATCTGGTTCAACCGGCAAGACATAAGTCACCTTTTTATGATGCTATGTCTATTTCAGTTTTTCAAGACGACCAAAACGATCAATTGAAAAAGTATGTGCCGGTTAACCCGGCACATATTGATTAAAGCTCAAACTTGATCCCTTGTGCTAATGGTAGCTCTGTGGAATAATTGATAGTATTGGTTTGTCGTCTCATGTATGCTTTCCATGCATCTGATCCAGACTCCCTACCACCACCAGTTTCTTTTTCACCCCCAAATGCTCCACCAATTTCTGCCCCGGAAGTTCCAATATTAACATTGGCGATACCACAGTCGGATCCGGCATGTGAAAGGAATAACTCAGACTCCCTTAAGTTGGTAGTCATAATAGCAGAAGACAAACCTTGGGGTACAGCATTTTGAATTTCAATTGCTTCCTCTATGGTGCTGTATTTGATTAAATAGAGGATCGGTGCAAACGTTTCATTACAGACTATCTCAAAATGAGCTTTTGCTTCATAGATCGCAGGTTTTACATAGCATCCTGATTCATAACCTGAACCTTCTAATACTTCACCTTCTACCACTGACTGACCGCCTTCCGCTTTTATTTTCTGAATGGCAGCCTCGTACATTTTTACAGCGTCTGTATCAATAAGAGGTCCTACATGATTCTTTTCATCAAGAGGATCACCTATGCTCAGTTGTTCATAAGCTTTGGCTAATCGCTGTTTTACTTCTTCAAAGATACTTTCATGAATGATCAACCTTCTAGTAGAGGTACATCGTTGACCAGCAGTTCCTACAGCACCAAATACCGCCCCAGGTATTACAAGGTTCATATCAGCATGTTCGGAGATAATGATTGCATTATTGCCACCAAGTTCAAGGATGGTTTTCCCAAGTCTCGCCCCAACTACTTCACCAACTACTTTGCCCATTCTTGTAGATCCGGTTGCGGATATTAAAGGAACCCTTGTATCCGCACTGAGTCTTTTCCCTATTTCTGCGTCTCCTATCACTAAACCACAAACACCCGGGTGAATACCATTTTGTTCGAATATTCTTTGGGCGATTTTTTGACATGCGATGGCAGAGATAGGTGCTTTTTCTGATGGTTTCCACACACAAACATCTCCACAAACCCAGGCAATCGCCGCATTCCAGGACCAAACGGCAACTGGGAAGTTGAAAGCAGAGATAATTCCTACGATTCCCAATGGATGCCATTGTTCGTACATTCTATGAGAAGGTCTTTCAGAGTGCATAGTCAGACCATATAGCTGTCTGGAGAGCCCTACAGCGAAATCACATATGTCAATCATCTCCTGAACTTCACCTAGACCTTCTTGTAGTGACTTCCCCATTTCATAAGACACTAAGCTTCCAAGCTGTTGTTTATAAATTCTGAGTTCATTGCCAAGCTGTCTGACGATTTCACCTCTTTGAGGTGCGGGTAAAAGCCTCCACTCTTTAAATGCAGCTTGTGCTTCATTTATTACTTGCTCGTAAGCATTTTCATCAGCAAGATGCACATCCGCAATTTTCTCACCATCTACAGGGGAAATAGATGAGATAGTTGATGATGTAGAATCTAACCAATGACTGCCATAGGCTGCGCCTTTGTTTGAGGAGTCGATTTTTAAATCGGTTAAAACGGATTTAATATCCTTTTTCATATTTTTGTTAATGTTGAGTATTTCTGGCAAAGCTAAGGAATGCCTTTAAGGCTTGAAATTATTTTGTAAATTGTGAATCGGAATGAATGACTTTACCACCAATAAAGAGAAAAATTCCAGATCGGTCTTCAGTGAAATTCAAAAAAGGAAAGTTCATCACCTATTTAACGTACTGGATATTGATCGAAATGGAAAATTGCAATCCGATGATTTCATTAACGTCGGTAAGAAGATCATTGTAAAGCTGGGTATTCCTCAAGAATCAAGAAGTGCAAGAGTCATTATTTTAAAAGCGTACCGTCTGTTTGTTCAGCTACTTGCTGAGATTGATAACCCGGAATTAGAGCTAACACTATGGGATTGGGTTGAATTTTTTAGAAATCAAATGGAGTCCGCAGATTCTAGAATAATTGACCATTATATTCATCATACCAGTAGGTATATTTTTGACTTGTTCGATGTAAATAAGGATCAATTGATTTCGCGTGAGGAATATGCAGATATGTTGACGGTCTATAATATTCCTCAGAATACTGCAAATGAGGGATTTGAAGAACTAGATGCGAATGATGATAATTTTATTTCTTCTGATGAAATGATTGATGGTCTATGCAATTTTTTCAAATCGAGTGATGCCTACGCAAATGGAAACATGATATTTGGTGAGTGGCGTTAAAAAATGAGTTTCCACCTAAATGCCCATTTCCAGCTAAGTTTAAAGCTTGATATTCCTGCTTCTTGAAGAATATGTAATAATTCGTTCTTTTTAAATCCTCTAGCTACGGAGACAGCTGCATCGTTTCTCACCATTTCTGACTGTGAAAAGAATTTAGTTAACAACTGGATGCTTCTATAGGCTAGTGTATGCCGGTGAAGGTCGTTTATAATGACTCCTATTCGAGCTTGTTTATTGAACTTTTTAAATAGATCAATCAGTTGATCATTGGTGAAATGATGAAGAAATAAGCAGCAATGTATGATGTCATAGGTTTTACTTTGAAACTGCTCACTGAAGATATTAATCGATTCATAGCTTATCTCTTTATACTCCGATGTATTCTCTTTGGCATATTCAATGATGTGTGGATTTGCGTCTATTCCTACAAATGAGGCGTTTTTATTGGTTCTAGCAGCCCACTTTGCCATCTCTACCATGATATCTCCACCTCCGCATCCAAGATCAGCTATTGTAATATTCGCTTTGTTTTTTGAAAGTTGTTTAAAAGCACTGATACTTATTTGATTCCCACCAAGGGTTCGGTTAATGGTATTGAGTTCTTTTAAGGTCTGAGAAATAATTGGACCTGATATATTTAGGTCATCCATTATTTCAATTTCTTCCGATCTGGTCTCAAGCATCTATATGCACTTTTAGTACAGCACTTTCTAGTGTCAGCCCAGGACCAAAAGCGAAACTGAGTAAGTTTTTTTGATCATCTTCGGCTTTAAGGCCATCAAAAATGCGTTTTATAACAAATAAAACGGTGGGGGAGGACATGTTCCCGTATTCTCTAAGAACATCTCGAGCCGGTTTATTCTGTTCTTTGGTGATATTCAATTCTTCTTCTATGACTTCCAAAATTCTCTTTCCTCCGGGGTGAATGGCGAAATAGTCAATGTTGGAAATGTCAAGATCAATTTTCTCAAGGAGTCTATCCGTTAACTGTCCAATTCCTTCCTTTATTACCTGAGGTACTTTTGTACTTAATTTCATCTCAAAGCCATAATCTCCGATAAACCATCCCATTTCACTTTTTCCGGCAAGTGCCAGGTCATTGTAGAAGCTGGCAAGTTCAAGCGTTTTATCGCTCTTTTCCGTAGAGATGACCATTGCAGCTGCTCCATCTCCAAATATTGCATTTGCCAGTAGATTTTCATCATCTTTCTTGTCTTGAAGATGGATGCTACACAACTCAACACAAATCACGAGTACATGGGCATTATCGTCCGATTGAACGATTTGAGATGCAGTTTTCAAAGCATTGAATGCGGCATAGCATCCCATGAAATTGATAGATGTTCTTTGTGTACTTGTTTTGAGTCCAAGGGATTCAACAAGCTCTATGTCCAAGCCTGGAGCGTACATTCCTGTACAACTCACTGCGATAAGGTGTGTGATTTGGTCTGGTTGTGTTGCTGCGTCCTGAAGTGCACCCCTACAGGCATCCGCAGCAAGTTTTATCGCATGCTTTTGGTACAAATCCATTCTAGGTTTTGCGGAGGGGAATTTTTCTTGTCTAAAGAAACCCTTTCCATTCAGGTTCTCTTTAAAATCCTTGAGCACTGAATATCGATGACCTATTCCGCTTGCTCGATATAATATGCGGAGTTTTCTTTCCTCTGCATTATTAAGGCTCAACTGCCTCACCATAAAGTCTGCAATTTGTCCTTGATCAGTAACATACTGCGGCAAAGTGGTCGATATGGATTGAATAAATGCGGCCATTCAAATCTTGTTGGTTAATATTAACCAACTTTTAGACGATCAGATTAATTTCTTTTGAAAAAATCAACACTACTTCATTTAAGGTTTCCTTTCTCGTTTTTTTTATTACCAGTTTATTTGTTGGCATGTGCAATAGCTGAATCTCCGAATAATTCAAATTTGATTCTGAGTTTCGTTATTCTCCATTTTTTGGTTTATCCTGCCAGCAACGGTTATAATTCCTATTTTGATAAAGATGAAGACAGCATTGGGGGCTTAAAAAACCCACCAAAAGTCACCAAAGAATTATATTTCATTTCATTGATTTTAGATATAGTTGCCCTTGCGCTCAGCCTGCTGATATCTTTTGAATTCATGGTGATGGTTTTGATCTACGGGTTGGTTTCAAAAGCATATAGCCATCCTTCCATTCGTTTAAAAAAATTTCCGATTATGGGTTGGTTGGCTGCAGGTATTTTTCAAGGTTACTTCACTTACGTACTCTCGATCATAGCCATACAAAATGTTTCAGTAGTTGAAATTTTTACTGAGAGAATCCAGATTCCTGGAATCATGAGCAGCGTTCTTTTATTGGGATCCTATCCAATGACTCAAATCTATCAGCACGAGGAAGATGCCAGAAGAGGAGATTTAACCATTAGCCGTTTAATGGGTACTTTAGGAACGTTCCATTTTACAGCCATTGCTTTTTTTGTTGCCACTTTTGGCTTTGCCCATTATTTCTCAACATTTTACGATTTCCAAGTTATGATTTTTTATATGCTATTTCTTAGTCCGGTTTTGATCTATTTTGGCAATTGGTATTTAAAGGTCCGAGCGAATGAGAAAGAAGCGAATTACATGCAGACCATGCGGCTTAATCTATTATCTTCTTTGATGTTAAATTCGTTCTTTCTGTATTTATGGATTAGTTGAAAGGTTGGCCATGCGTTTTTACCATCAGCTTTTTGGTAAAGGGCGGAAAGATTTTTCCAAAACCAACAGCAACTTCTGAAATAACTGATGCCCCGAATAAATGTTGAATTTTCCTTCCAGCCCACAACCTCCTTGCGAAGTATTTCTTCCATGTCTCACTGTAGTCAGTTTCCAATTGTGCTCGGTTAAATCCACTTCTAATATTCTCAATTATCAATTCACTTATGAGTTTGGAAGAATGAATAGCCATAGCCATGCCATTTCCACAAAGTGGAGTGATCATTCCTGCGGCATCTCCCGTCATTAATATATGTTTATAGACAGGTTCTTTTGGTTTGAAAGTTATTTCATTAATTACCTCAGGCTGATCGAACAAAAATTCACTGTTTTGATAAATCCTTTTTAGGTGGGGGTTTTGAAACAAGATTTCTTGTTCCATCTCCGGAATAGAGCCAGCGTTTTTTAAATTAGACCTATGTGATAAATAACAGAGATTGAAAGTTTCATTTTCTACTCGACTTATTCCACAATACCCATCTTTAAAATTGTGCAATTCAATATAAGTGTCATCAACTTCCTTGGTCTTCAAGTGATATTTAACTCCAATGTATGGATACTTATTTTGTATGAAATCACGATCAAGTTTTTTATCGAGTGTACTTCTTTTTCCAAAAGAGCCAATCGTAAGGTCTGAATCGAAAATCCCACTGTTTCTGGTTTCGATTTGAAAAGTGTTTTCCTGAAAAATACAACTAATTACCCGATCATGGATGATCTCTACACCTTGCTGTTTAGCCTTTTCACTAAGCCAATGATCAAACGAAAATCGGCTAATGCCAAAGCCACCCAAGTCCAGTGGAGACTCAAGGCTATTTCCACTAGTAGAGGTGAGTCTAAAATTTGTAATGGGCCATGGATTGAGATCATGAGGATAGATCTCATTTTTTTTCAAGAAAGGTATAACCTCGTTAGATATGTATTCACCACAAACTCTATGGAAAGGATACCTTTTCTCTTCAAAAAGCGTGACTTCAAATCCTTCTTTAGAAAGTAGAATTGCACTTGTTAACCCAGCCAATCCGCCGCCAACTATGGCAATTTTTTTCATATTACGAAATTAGATAAAAAAAGTCCTGACTAATGCCAAGACTATCAACTCGTTTCATTTTTTGATGACTATAAGCCTAGACCATAATGAGCTTTGCTCCCGTCAGGGTAGACTCCTTCAATGAGAATTCCATCTCTTCTTGGGCTTTTAAAGTAATTCTCCAGGTCTTTGACTGTTTCAATTTTTTCATTGTCGATTCCAGTAATGATGAAACCCTCTTTCATTCGAATTTCCTTCCACTTTCCATCTCTCAATTCAGTTATTTGAACTCCTCCAGCTATATCTAACTTATTTTTTAATGAAGCAGATACCTCAGTAAAGGTGGCACCTTCAATTTCAAATTCATTTCTAGCTTCTACAACATTGAAATTGCCTTCAATATTTCTCAAGGTCGCTTCTATTTCTTTTTCTCTTCCGTCTCGAATAAACTTTACCCGGATTTTATCTCCTGGCCTATTAACTGCTACGCTTTCTTGTAATTGAGCCACATTATTTACTGCCTTATTATCAATGGCAATAATGACGTCACCATTTTCGAGTCCAGCACGGTCTGCAGCTCCTCCTTCAATTACTCGACTTACGTAAACACCTCTTAGGATGTCTAAATCATACTGGTCTGCGATCTCAGCATTAACATCTACTATTTGAATATTCAATAAAGCCCTTTGCACTTCACCATATTCTACCAAATCATCAACCACTTTCCTTACAAGCGTTACAGGAACCGCAAATGAATAACCGGCGAATGCTCCTGATGGAGATGCAATCGCTGTATTGATACCTACTAATTCGCCATTCAAATTGACCAGTGCACCCCCACTATTACCAGGGTTAACTGCTGCATCCGTTTGAATAAATGATTCGATACTGGATCCGCCACCCAGGATGTTGATATTTCTTCCCTTAGCACTCACAATACCTGCTGTTACCGTAGATCGGAATTCATACGGGTTTCCAATTGCTAAAACCCATTCTCCAATATTTATCGCTTCTGAATTTCCGTAGTTAATGGTAGGTAAATTGTCCTGATTAACTCTGATTACTGCAAGATCAGTTGATTCGTCGGTACCAATCACTTCTGCCTCAAAACTTCTATTATCATTTAATACTACCTCGATTGAACTTGCATTTTCTACGACATGGTTGTTTGTAACTATGTATCCATCCGAAGAAATGATCACTCCTGAGCCCGCTCCCATCGATTGGCCATAACCTCTTCTTTCGTATCCATCTCCAAAATAGTCTTTAAAAAAGTCATTAAATGGGTTGTTGGCCCTCATTCCTGCTTCATATTTTGTTCTGATGTGTACTACGGAAGGTGTCGCATTTTTGGCTGCAAAAACAAAATTCAATCCTTCAGGAACAATAAAATCTGCGGAATCAAACACATAGTTAGTTAATGCCACGGGGTTTGAATTTACAGAAGAGGTGGTTTGAATGATGCTTTGTTGAGGAACAAACCATGTATATCCGACTACTGCAATCAATCCTCCAAAAATGGAAGAAAACATCATTGCGATGATTAAACTTTTTCTACTCATATCCTTTATTATTACGACTACACTATATACCGAAAAACTACCAATTTGGTTTTTTAACTGGCTAACTATGAAGGATAGTTTAACCAATCTTAACGTAAGTTCAATAGATTCATACAAAAAAGGGTGCTTACCAATATGGTAAACACCCCAACTCAACTACTCAAAAACACTTACTTAACTGCAATTTGTTTTTTTGCTACTCTTTTTTCGTTTTTAGGAAGTATAACTGACAAAATACCATTTTCGTATTTAGCGTCTACCTTGTCTCTATTCACCACCTCTGGCAAATAAAAAGATCTACTAAACGTTCCATAGTAGCTTTCTACGCTATGATAGTTTTTCTCTTTCTTCTCGTCTTTAAATTTTCTCTCGCCACTTATCGTGATTTGATCTTGATTTAAATCGATGTTGAAATCTTCTTTGTTCATACCTGGAACGTGAAGCTGTACTTCATAATCTTTGTCTGTCTCAGCAATATCCACTTTAGGTGAAAAAGAAGTTGCTGATCCACCGTAGAAACTGTCATCAAAAAACCTATCCATAAAGTTTCTAAAACTTGTAGGTCTGTAATCGTTGGTGTTGTACTTAATAAGTGCCATATCTCTTAAAATTTTAATTTTTGAATTTTTTTACTAGGTATTGATCGAAGATTGTACCAAAAGGAAAGAATTGCTTATTTATGCCATTATGGCATTCATTTTAAAAAACAATGTTATTAATGATGACATAATGGCTTATTGTAAGCATTTTTTATATGTCTTAAGGTCACTTAAAATTTTCTTTTTAAGTGCATTGAGAAATTTATTTGAAATGTTTACATTTGCACTCCTTTTTGAAACGATCTCCCTTAGCTCAGCTGGTTAGAGCATCTGACTGTTAATCAGAGGGTCCTTGGTTCGAGCCCAAGAGGGAGAGCAGAACCCTAACACAACTCTAGTGTTGGGGTTTTTTATTAACCCGATTCATCGTAGTTAATTCAGGTATTACCTGTGGTTTGAATTAGCTAATCGAATTCGATCAGATGGCTTTAAAGCAACATCATAGGTTTGAATCATGGTACTTCCGGATATAGTGCTCGATAAGTTTAGACGTGTATTGCTAATCGACAATGATAGGATTTCGAATGCAATCAATAAAGTCATGATTGAGCGCGCAAAATTTGCCGAACAAATCATCATTAAAACAAGCGTTACGCAAGCACTAAAGTTTATAAAGGAAAGTTCAGAAAATGATTATCCCGAGGTGATTTTTCTCGATTTAGAATTACCAGTAAGGAATGGATGGGATTTCATTGAAGAACTTAAAAAAATGCATGTTACTTGTTCCTTCTAAAATAATCATGCTAACAGCTTCCATTGATCCTAAAGATGAGCGAAAGGCAAAAGCTTTGAAAGAGATCGTGGCTTATGTTCCTAAACCACTTTCACCTGAGATTTTGCATAAAGTTCATCTTAAACACTCGGCAGCAGTATAATCTCTCTATTTAGCAAAAATTTGATCGTCGTTTTTAAAAGCTTTGAATTCCAAAGCATTTCCGGATGGATCATTAAAGAACATGGTTGCTTGCTCTCCTACTTCCCCTGCAAACCGAATATAAGGTTCAATGATGAATTTGGTTTTATTTCTAATTAGCCTATCTCTAAGATCTTCCCAATCATGCCACTCGAGCACTACACCAAAATGTGGTACTGGAACGTAATGCCCATCCACCGGATTATGATTACCGGGTGCGTTGGTGTCTACCTCGTGAATGACAAATTGATGTCCAAAGAAATTAAAGTCTACCCATTTTTCAGAAGAACGCCCTTCTTCAAAGCCCATTACATCCCGGTAAAAAGATCTTGACTCATCAAGTTCTTTTACCGGAACTGCCAGATGAAATGGTCTTAAATAGCTCATCCTAAAAATGGATATCTATAGTCCGTTGGAGTCACAAATGTTTCTTTTATGGTTCTTGCACTAACCCATCTCATAAGGTTCATCATCGCTCCAGCTTTATCATTGGTACCGGAAGTCCTGGAACCACCAAAAGGCTGTTGTCCTACCACTGCACCAGTAGGTTTATCATTAATGTAAAAATTACCTGCAGCGTTTCTTAGCTTTTTAGTAGCTAAATCTACGGCATAACGATCTTTGCTAAAGATAGCCCCAGTTAATGCATAAGGTGAGGTGCTGTCAACAAGCTCGAGCGTCTCTTCAAACTTATTTTCATCGTAAACATAGATGGTCAAAACAGGGCCAAAAATTTCTTCACACATTGTCCTGTATTTGGGGTCTTTTGCTTCGAAGATTGTTGGCTCAATAAACCACCCCTTGGAGTCATCATAATTTCCACCGGCGATCAATTCAACTTTATCATCTTCCTTTGCCTGATCTATATAGCCTGTAATTTTATTGAATGCTCTTTCGTCAATAACTGCATTGAAAAAGTTTCCAAAGTCTTCAGGAGATCCCATTTTGATGGATGCAAGATCTTCAAGTAAATATTTCTTCACTTGATCCCAAAGGTTAGATGGAATGTATGCTCTGGAAGCTGCACTGCATTTCTGTCCCTGGAATTCAAAGGCCCCTCGAATCAATCCTGTGGCAAGTTCTTTTGGATCTGCAGATTTATGTGCAATGACAAAATCCTTTCCACCTGTTTCTCCAACGATTCTTGGATACGTTTTGTAGATTTCAAGATTGTCTCCTATTGTCTTCCAGAGCGTTTTGAATACACCAGTACTTCCCGTGAAGTGAAGACCAGCAAAATCCGGATGCTTAAAGACTACATCTCCAATTACCGGACCATCTACATATACCAAATTAATCACACCATCTGGAAGGCCTGCTTTTTTGAATACCTCCATGATGACTTGAGCCGAATAAATCTGTGTGTAGTTTGGTTTCCAGACCACTGTATTTCCCAACATGGCAGGCGCTGAGGGTAAATTTCCTGATATTGCCGTGAAATTGAAAGGAGTGACTGCAAATATGAATCCCTCAAGCGGTCTGTATTCTACCCTATTCCAAATGCCCTCTGAAGATTCAGGTTGTTGAATGTAAAGTTCTTGCATAAATGATACATTGAAGCGTAAAAAATCAATGAATTCACATGCTGCGTCAATTTCTGCCTGGTGAGCATTTTTACCTTGCCCAAGCATAGTGGCTGCATTAATCTTGGAGCGATAAGGCCCGGCTATCAGATCTGCTGCTTTTAGGAATATACTTGCTCTGTTTTCCCAGGTCATATTTTCCCAGTCTTCTTTGGCATCAAGCGCTGCTTTAATGGCAGCTTTTGCATGCGTCGCATCTCCTTCAGAAAAGTATCCTAATACGTGCTTATTATCATGAGGACATGTCATTTCAATTTTAGTATTCGTGTGAATTTCTTCACTACCGATATACATTGGCGCTTCAATTTTTGAGGAATACATTTCTTTATACTTTGAAAGAAGTTCCTCTCTTTCTGGAGTTCCGGGAGCATAACTTAGAACAGGTTCATTGATAGGCGTAGGAACGAAAAAATTTCCTTTGGGCATGTTAGTCATTGTTTAAATTCTTAGCACAAAATTATAAGATTCGTACGATGAAAGATGTCAAAATAACTATCAGTTTAGAATAGTTTTATAAGCTCCAAGTGAGACTGAATGGTGTAATCCGCTATTGACTTTTTACTGCCGCTAGGATCGTAAAAAACAGTTTTCATTCCAACATTTTTTGCACCTGAAATATCTGTTCTAGGATTATCGCCAATCATGATGCTGTTTGAATAAGAGGCTCCTGTTTCAGCAATTGAATAATGAAAAATCTCTTCTGAAGGTTTTTTGTGGCCAGTACATTCAGAGGTGATCACTTTTTCAAAGTACTTATTGATTCCTGAGTTTTTTAACTTCCTAGTCTGCGAATCTTGAAAACCATTGGTTATTATATGAAGGGAATATTTTTCATCTAGATATCTAAGTGCAGTGATGGAATCAGGCATTAGATAAGGTTTAGTAGAGCAATGCAGAAAAAAATAGTTGGAAGCTTCAGAAGAGCTTTCTGTGTTGATCCTTAACTTCTTGAAGATCTCAGTAAATCTTTTTTGGGTAATGTAATCTCTATCTATTTTGCCATGGTTGTAGAGATGCCACAATTTGTCATTGACTTCAAAGAAGGTTTTTATAAATTTTTTTGATGTTATTCCGGCATTTGCCAGATCAAGCATATCAAAAATTTCTGTTAACGTTTCTTGGGCACTTCGATTGTAATCCCAAAGCGTATGGTCTAGATCAAAAAATATATGCTGGATGCTTCTCAATTCCTGTAGCTTTTCGCCTCTATCTTATTTTTTGCAAGTGCTAAGTTAGCATTCATTGTTTCATATGTATCAAGGTCTTTTTGAAGTAATGGATCTTTACTTAAGAATTCGAAAATCTGGCTCACCATATCATAACCTTCTTCTTTAATGCTGTAAAAAACCCATTGATCATATTTTCGGAAAGTAACCAAACCAGCATTTTTCAGATAGGTTATATGTCTAGAAGTTTTTGTTTGTGTAAAGTCCAGGATAGATTCCAGATCGGAGATACAGAGCTCTTGCTTTCGATATAGCAGATGGATGATGCGGGTCCTTGATTCATCAGAGAAGGACTTGAATATTTGTGTGCCATACGAAAGATTGAAGTTTTTGAGCCTCATTTTTTCGCTACTTTTACGGAAGTTAAACTTTTCTGGTTTATTTGGTCTTAATATGTGAAAGAAGTTGGTTTGAGATTTGCATTTTTAATTATATCGGTTTTCTTGTTTTGTTTTTCTGTGCAATCACAAACAAAACCAAAAAGAGAAGTTATCCAATTTACTGGTGTTGTTTTTGGGATTGATAGCACTAACGTGATACCTGGAACACATGTCTATATCCCAAAATCCGGAAGGGGTACCACCACAAATCCATATGGATTCTTCTCAATGCCTGTTTTAGAAGGAGATAGTATAGTGTTTAGTGCCGTTGGATATAAAAGATCTTTTTACATAGTTCCAAAACACAAGAAAGAATCCAGTCTTCGAATTCTTGTTACCCTGGAAGAGGATATAAGCTTTTTGGAAGAGGTCGAAATCAGACCATACCCTACCGAAAGTATGTTTAAAGAAGCTTTGATCACGATGGAACTGCCAAACCAGAAGGAATACGCTAATATTTATCAATGGCTTAATAGTGAATATATGACCAGAGGTTACTATAATTTACCTGCCTCCCCTAACGCTAACGCCCAATACATGATCAATTTGCAGCGTCAATCCTATATCAACAGGTATTCACCTCCTCAGAATCAATTGCTTAATCCTTTTGCATGGAACCAGTTCATTAGATCTCTCAAAAGGAAAAATTAAAAAACTTAACCCTGTATTTCTTTTGCGGTTTTTATGACTTTATCCCACACCCTGAAGGTGTTTTTGTAGCAAATTTTCTCAATATCCTCAGTTGAGTATCCTCTTTTCAGCAATTCAGCAATAAGGTTAGGATAGGTTGAAACATCTTTCAGACCTTTGGGTAGGCTGTCTCCAACACCATCATAATCAGAACCTAAACCCACATGATTGATTCCAGCCAGGTTAACTACATGATCAATATGGTCAGCCACAATCTCAATGTCTGCAAATACATTATTTTCATCTGCATATTTTTTTGCATAAGCGATGTAAGCAGAATCTTCAGAGGTCAAATTATTACTTGCTCTATAGTTGATCAAATCCTCACTCATTTTACTTCGATTATCTGCTACTTCTTTTGATAGGAAGGTAGATCCAAAGTTGATATGGATGACTCCATCATTTGCAGCAAGTGCTTTAATCAGTGAATCTGACATATTTCTTTGCCAGCCTGGCGTAAACTTCCGACACGAAGAATGCGATGCGATTACCGGGGCTTTGGATATAGCCAATGCGTCAAATGCTGCACTATCCGTCACATGAGATATGTCTACCATTATACCCCATTTATTCATCTCCTTAACTACCTGTTCACCAAAAGGGCTTAATCCATTCCAGGTATATGTGGTATCATAAGACGAGTCACAAATCTGATTGTCTTTTGAATGAGTGAGGGTTATATATCGAATTCCCCTATCATAGAAGTGTTTTATATTATTTATATCATCTTCAATGGGGGCACCATTTTCCATTCCCATGGGTAATGATATAAGCTCATTTACAAAATTTTCACTGATATCATCTGGTGAGTTTGCGAGTGCGAATTTGGTTGGAAATGACTCAGGCAATCTTGAGACCATATCAATTAAAGAATCTGCAAACTCTTTGGCTCCACCTGATTGTTGGTAGCTGGATGGTACGTATATCGACATAAATGGGGCATCAAGACCCCCTTTTTTTGCTTTGGGGTAATCAAAATTCCCCGTTGTTTCAATGGAGACGTCTTCTACTGTCTTTGTGATCATAAATCCCTTTTTATTCATTCGATAGGGGAGATCTACGTGACCGTCCACAATGATGAATCTATTTGCCAATGAATCAGCAAGTTCCATGAGCTTAGCTTCAGACAATTTGGCAACGTCTATTTCGTTTGATTTCTTGGAAGGTTCAGAGCAAGAAATGAAGAAAATAATAGTAACAAGTTGTACTAGGTTCTTTAAATTAGAAAAGGTCATTGAATGCAATCTTATTTTATGAATCTCGCAAAAGTACCTAATAGTGCATCAAGTAATGAAAAGAGTTAATGACATTGTCAGACTTATATTTTTTTAATATTTTACAATAAAATTCTAAGGAAATACTTTGATCTTCATTTAATTTGACGAGGAATAATAATAAAAATTGTATCAATTTTGTGTAAGGAGTTAAACTCTTAACGATAAAACTATGACTGACCCTATTTCACCTGAATTACTTAGCAATTGGAATACATACGGAGGCTACCTTGCATTGGCGGTAGCTGGAGTTGGTGTGTTAATCCTACTAGGACATTATTTAAAGTTAATGGCGACAAGTGACTTTAAGACTAGATATGACTACATCAATATGCATGAAATCAACATGCTTTGGAATGGAACTCTATTAATAATCATCGGTGGTACGTTGTTCTTCAATACCATTTTTGAAGAATCTAACTGGCTTTGGTTTTTTGTTAGGGTTTTCATGAGCTCAATGTTTGCAGTTATTCTGGGTGTAATAGTTCAAAATATTCTTAAATTCTACTATCCGTTCTTTATTGAAAAGAGATTGAAGAAATTGAGATATAGTCCAAGAACCTCTCCTGATGGTAGAAAAATGAAATTACTAAGCGAGGAAGATGAGGATGTTTACCTTGACGAAGGGATGCAGGCCGAGGAAGATGCATTTTCCGTTGATTATGATGTATGGATAGATGAAGAATCTGGGTTCACGAAAATTGAAAAATACAATGGTAGATTACATGCGCTTCAATGCAGTAACTGTAATTATCAAACACTAAAAGTTGAAAGAGAGGAAGTAATTCAAGAAGCAACAGAGCTTGAAGAAGGTGAACTTATGAAATATTACTCATGTGGATATTGTGGTCACAAAGAGCGCAAATCCTTTAAGATTCATAAGCTTAAGGCAGCAGGAGCAGCAGAATAAGAATTCGAGAAAATACTCAGTAACAAACCCTGGTGAATCCAGGGTTTTTTGTTTTTATAGCTTGATACAAATATTCTGAGGTTCAGAAAAGAATCTTAAGGCTTCTTCCCCACCTTCACGTCCAATACCAGAATCTTTCATACCACCGAAAGGAGTGCGTAAATCTCTTAACAACCAGCAGTTTACCCATATGATTCCTGAATGGACTGAATGAGCAACACGGTGAGCCCTCTTAAGATCATTAGTCCATAAGGTGCATGACAAACCATATTTTGTGCTATTAGCTATTTTGATTGCTTCTTCTTCGTTTTGAAAGGCATTCAAAGTCACAACAGGTCCAAAAATCTCTTCTTGGTTTGTTCTACAGTGTTCATCCAAACCTTCTATAACTGTGGGTTCAAAGTAATATCCATCAAGATTTACTCGATTACCTCCGAATAAAATGGTACCACCTTCCTCCTTAGCAAGTTCAATATATGATTGAACCTTATTCAGATGTCCTTCAGAAACCAATGCTCCCATTTTTGATTCAGAATTTTTAGGATTTCCTACTTTGAGTTTCGCTACCTCTTCGAGAAATAGCTTTTTGAATTCATGGTAAATTGATTGCTCAATTAAGATACGTGACCCACAAAGACAGATTTCACCCTGGTTTGTGAAAGAACTCTTCACACTTGTTTTAACAGCTTCTTCTAAATCACAGTCATCGAAAACAATATTCGGATTTTTACCTCCAAGTTCAAGTGAGACTTTTTTGAATTGACTTGCAGCAATTGATCCGACTATTTTTCCAGTAGAAGTGCCACCGGTAAAGGAAATTGCTTTTGTTTCGTTGTGTTCAACAATCGCTTGTCCAATTTTTTTCCCTTCACCATGAAGTATGTTTAGCACTCCTGGTGGCAAGTCAGCTTCATTAGCAAGTTCACCTAGCATAGAGGCGGTTAATGGGGTTAGTTCAGACGGTTTTGCAACCACACAGTTTCCCATGGCAAGTGCTGGCGCAATTTTCCAGGAGAAGAGATAGAGTGGTAGGTTCCATGGTGAAATACATCCTACAATTCCAAGGGGAGCTCTTCTGGTATAATTCACCATCTGACCTTCTGAAATATGTGATTCGGACGAATGATTTACAATGGCTGAACCATAAAATCTAAAATTTGCACTGGCTCTTGGTATATCGACTGCTTTTGCTAACCAGACAGGTTTACCATTGTCTCTACTTTCTGCTTTTGCTAATTCATCTAAATTTCGCTCAATTATATCCGCTAGTTTAAGTAGAATTCTACTTCGTTTGTCAATAGAAAGTTTGCTCCAAGTAGGAAATGCTTTTTGTGCTGCATTTATTGCTAATGAAAGGTCTTCGATGGTAGAGTTTGGAATACGTCCATAAATCTGACCTGTGCCAGGTTCATAATTATCAATGTATTGACCTTTAATTGGGTTAAGGTATTTTCCATCAATGAAATTTTGAATATGCTCCATACTAGATTGAACCAGTTCTTCCACCGTCTACTCTTAAGCTTGTACCATTAATATAGGCTCCACTTGGAGAGCATAAAAAGGCTGCATAATCTGCAATTTCTTGTGGTTCGCCAAACCTTTTAGCTGGTATAGAATCTTCCATGCTTTTTCTTATTTCAGCTTTGGAATTCCCACTTACTTCTGCTTTGTTATTGATGAGGTTCTCGATTCTGGCTGTGTTAATGAATCCAGGGAGAATGTTATTGACTGTTATTCCGTACTCCCCTAACTCGCTTGCGAGTGTTTTAGCCCATGACGCCATTGAGCCACGAACGGTGTTGCTTACTCCTAAATTTGGGATTGGGACTTTTACGGAAGTAGAAATAATATTGACTATTCTACCATAATTGGACGCTTTCATGCCTGGAAGAAGCATCTGTACAAGCGTGTGGCTTACGTGTAAATGTCTTGTAAAAGCGGTCTCAAATTGCTCAACACTTGCGGATGAAAGTGGGCCAGGTGATGGACCTCCTGTATTATTTACAAGTATTTGATAGCTTCCCTTCTTAAGACCTTGCTCTATCGGTTCTTTGACTTCATTGAGGTCATTAAAATCTGCAACAAGAGCATCATGGCCTGTTCCTTTTAATCCTTTTACCACTTCTGCAAGTTTCTCCCTATCTCGTGCAAACAGTGTGATTTGAGCCCCGCAACGAGCTAATTCTTCGGCAATGGCTTTTCCCATACCTTGTGTACTGCCGCATACCAAAGCCCTTTTTCCTGAAAGATTCAAGTCCATGTTTTTTTACTAACTTTTAACAAAAATAAATCATCTATCCCATGGCTATTAAAAAACCATTTAACCTACAAAAATGGATTGAAGAAAATAGATCCATTCTTAAACCTCCGGTGGGCAATAAAAACCTCTATGCAGATGCTGACGATTACATTGTTATGATCGTGGGTGGGCCTAATGCAAGGAAGGACTATCACTATAATGAAACCGAGGAATTGTTTTATCAATTGGAAGGAGATATTGAAGTAACAATTCAAGAGGATGGAAAGGCAGTCAAAGTGCCAATTAAAGAAGGCGAGATGTATTTACATCCAGCAAAGGTTCCACACTCTCCAGCCAGACCTGAAAACACGGTTGGATTAGTCATTGAAAGAAAGCGGGAAACAGCACATCAAGATGGGTTGTTATGGTACTGTGACAATTGTAATCATAAACTACACGATACCTATTTCCATTTGACCAATATTGAAAAAGATTTTTTGCCACGTTTTAGGGAGTTTTTTAACTCAGAAGAGTTAAGAACATGTGATAATTGTGGTCATGTAATGGAAACTGACCCAAGGTTCACTGACTAGATTTTTTAGTTTAAAAAAATAAAAGCATAAGCATTGAATAAACACCTCGTAGAAAAAGCTAAAAATCTTGATGCAAAAGATTTACTATCATCATTCAGGGAAAAATTCCATTTTCCTCAAAAAAATGGAAAGGACTGTATTTATCTCTGCGGAAACTCCTTAGGTCTTCAACCAAAGATCACTCAGCAATACTTGGATCAAGAACTTACTAATTGGCGTGAAAAAGGAGTAGAAGGTCATTTTACAGGAGATAAACCATGGGTAACCTACAATAAATACTCAAAAAGTATACTGGCAGAATTAGTTGGTGCCAGTACAGACGAAGTAGTTGCAATGAATAATCTGACTACTAATCTACATTTGGCGATGACAAGCTTTTATCAGCCTCATGGTAAACGATGTAAAATACTTATCGAGAGAGGTGCATTTCCGTCAGATTATTATGCTGTTCATTCTCAAATAGTTAGTAGGGGATGTAATCCTGACGAATGTCTTGTTGAACTTGAACCTTTAGATGGCTCAGATTATTTGCCAACCGATGAAATTACTTCGAAAATAAACGAGCTAGGAGACGAATTGGCACTTGTTATGTTTCCGGGTATTCAATACTATACCGGTCAATTTTTTAATATTCCTACGATAACTAAAGCCGCTCATGATGTCGGGGCACAGGTAGGATTTGATTTGGCGCATGCTATTGGAAATCTTCCCATGTCATTAAATGATGACCAGGTCGATTTTGCAGTTTGGTGCTCATATAAATACTTAAATTCTGGACCAGGTGCTGTGGCAGGTTTGTTTGTGCATGAAAATCATTCCAGTGATAAAGAACTGCAGAGACTTTCCGGCTGGTGGGGACATGATGCTGATGGTAGATTTAAAATGGATAATAAAATCAATCCAATACCTAATGTAGATGGTTGGCAACTGAGCAATAGCAATATTCTCTCACATGCTGCACATTTGGCTGCTCTTAAGATATTTCAAGAGGCTGGAATAAATAATCTAAGAGATAAGAGCATTCAACTAACTGGTTTATTAGAGGAAGCGATTACTTCCTCAACGAGTTTAAGTGAAAATGTTAAACTGATTACACCCACTAATCCTGAAGAAAGAGGCTGTCAGTTGTCTGTGTTTTTAGTTAACCATGGTAAAAGTGTGTTTGAATATGTTCTGTCAAAAGGGGTTATTTTAGATTGGCGGGAGCCAAATGTTATTCGAGTTGCCCCTGTACCTCTTTATAATTCGTTTACTGAGGTAGTCAATTTTGTTTCAATTTTGGAAGAGGCAATAGAAAATGAAAGATAAGATAAGCATAGTTGGAGCTGGCCTTGTGGGTTCATTGCTTGGCTTAATGCTTAAACAAAAAGGTTTCAATGTCCAGTTGTTTGAAAAAAGAAAGGACCCTAGAAAAACTGCTATTGCTGAAGGAAGATCAATTAATCTGGCTCTTAGTAGAAGAGGTATCCTGCCTTTAAAAGAAGCCGGAGTTTATGACAAGATTTCTCCTTATCTAATCCCGATGAAGGGAAGAATGATGCATGACGAGAAAGGTAATCTGACATTTCAGTCCTATGGCAAGGAGCATCAGTTCATTAATTCGGTTTCAAGAGCGCAGTTGAATGAATTACTCATCCAGTCTGCTGAAGACCAAGGCGTAGAGATAAACTTTGATCACAAATGTGAGCATATAGATTTTGATACTACTAGTCTTCGGTTCTTAGGAGGGAAGAAGATAGATACCGATTTGATTATTGGAACGGATGGGGCATTTTCAGTTGTAAGAAAACACATGCAGAACCTGGATAGGTTTAACTTTTCTCAGCATTACATTGAGCATGGATACAAGGAGCTTACAATCGAACCTATTAATGGAGATTTTGCATTGGAGCCTAATTATTTACATATCTGGCCCAGAGGCCATTTTATGCTAATTGCACTGCCTAACTTCGATAAAACATTTACCTGTACTCTTTTCTTTCCTTTTGAAGGAGCTGTTTCTTTTTCCTCGTTAAGAAATGATAATGAAGTTATTTCATTTTTTGAGCAATATTTTTCAGATGTCATGGAGCTCATACCGAATTTGACCGACCAGTTTCGGACTAATCCAACCTCTTCTCTAGTGACAACCAGATGCTTCCCTTGGAACAGAAATAACACAATACTACTTGGTGATGCAGCTCATGCAATAGTCCCTTTTTATGGTCAAGGAATGAATTCAGGATTTGAGGATGTTCGTTTATTTGTTGATATGGCAGAGCATATGGACTTTGCCTGGGAGAGTATATTGCCAGCTTATTCCGATAAACGTAAAAAAGATGCTGATGCCATTTCAGAGTTAGCGCTACATAATTTTTTAGAAATGCGAGACCATGTTGGGAACCCGGATTTTCTAAGAAGAAAGGAACTGGAGGCAAAGATTCAAGAGCAGTATCCGGATGATTGGTTGCCGTTATATAGTATGGTGACGTTTTCTGACCTTCCTTATTCAGAAGCACTCAGATTGGGAAAAGTTCAAAAACAAGTATTAGACGAATGTTTACAGAGTGGTCAAAAGGAAATTGATTTTAAATCAGTTGTTGAGCAATTCAAAATTCAAGCGAAAGCCGACTAGCTAATCGGTCAATGGTTCGCTGTTCTTCATGCGAGATGCCATCAGCAGCGTTTGCAAATAAATACATTGCCTCGTAGACGAATTCTTTTTCATCTACGTGCGCTTCAAGATAATTGGTAAGGGTATTTATGAATTTTTTTTCCCACCTATCAATATTTTCTAACAAGTATTTAAACTCAGTTCGAAAGAGTACTTCAATTTCTTCTGCTTTTGAGTTGGGTTGTTGATCGATATATAACAAGGCCAAACCTTTAGAAATATTTAATACACCATCCCACTCCGCCTGATCAAGTTTGCCATCACTCATACAAACTAAAAGAGATGGATATATTTTAAGTAGATAAGTAAATTGATCGAGGGATATATCTGACTTTCGAATTTTGTGGTACTCTTGACGGAGTGTTTCGTGTTGAGTCATCTTTTTGGAGTTTTATTGACCGGTTTAAAGATAAGGATCAACTGATAGCACACCCAACTAAATTTAAAGAGATGGTTGTGCCTCATCGAATGTTCCAATGATTTCTTTGTAGTTCTCATAAATGTCCAAAATCAGGTTTACATATTGAACTGGCTCTGTTCCCCGACAATATCCATGTTTTACCACAGGGTCTGTGTAGTACTTTTTGTAAGATTTTTTCAGTAAGTAGTCTTTGACCTCTTCCCATTTGGTGCCGTCTCCACCATATTTTTCTGTTAGTCTGACAGCATCCTGAAGATGCCCTAAACCGACATTGTAGGATGCCAATATAAAAAAAAGTCGTTCCTCAGGGTCTTTAACTTCCCTTTTCCATTGGTTTTGCAACCATTTCAGATGGCTTTTTCCTGCATAAATATTCAATTCAGGGTCAGTCAGATCAGACACTCCATATTCTTTGGCGGTTCTGGGAAGCACTTGCATTAAGCCAATTGCTCCTGCCCACGATTCTACAGTTGGATCAAATTTAGATTCCCTGAAAATTTGAGCAGCAAGCAAATACCAATCCCAACCCAATTCCTCAGCGGCAGTTTTGATTAATGAATCGTACGGTGAAATAGAACCTTCATCGTTAATTGATGAATATTTACTCAGCGATCTTCTAAGTGCTGACTTTGAACTTTTGAAATATTTGTCATAGATCACATAATAATCTACAGTTTTCCGCATGTTGGAAATCCACTCATTAAGCTCTGACAACAAAATGGGAGCATTTTTTCTAATTCCCAAGGCGATCTGAGTTGGAAAACTAATTGCTGTTTTTATATCAAGATTAGGGTAATATGTTCGATTTACGAGTGCCACATCTTCTTCAGCTACTGTATAATCGATCATTCCTTTCGCAACTTGTTCTATCAGTTGTTCCGTTTCAATGTCTTTATCTCCTGGAATAATTTTTATGTCACCACCGATTTCATCAGAGAGATTAACTAGGCGGTTGTAGTATGCAGAGTAAGGTCTCACAACAATTTCCTTTCCAATTAAGTCAACAGGGTTTCTTATTACCTGCGATTCAATCTCATGAAGTTTCATTTGACGCCAGTTTGTTGGCTTTCTTTGAATTAGGACCTGCTTTTGAAGATTTAGGTAATTCGTAAAGGCAATTCTCTTTTTCCTTTCTTTTGTGACCGTTAGATTATATGCTAAAATATCACCTTCTCCGGTGTTTAATTTGTTGAAGGCCTCATTCAAATTTTTTGTAAGATTTATCCGTAGCTGGATTCCCTGTTCATCACAAAATAGTTTGAGCAGTTCATATTCATAACCCATGGTCTTTCCTTTGTAAATAAAAAGCCCCGTAGAGCTATTCTCCATAATGGCAATCAGGTATCCTCTTTTTTTTATTTCTTCAAGATCAAATTGAGCAATAAACTCCCTCCGTTCTTTGATTTGATCATTTCCTACACGGCTAGAAGAAGAGGGTCTGCAGGCAACCAAACAAAATAGAATAATGTATAGGATATAATGTAGGGTGCGGTACTTCATTTCACCCTGAATAATAAGAAAAATTTTCGAAAAGAATGACTAAATGAGAACTAGAGTGGCTTTGTTACAACTATGTCTTCGGTTGAAACAATCTTATAAGCTGCCTCTACAATAGCCTCAGTATCGTAACCACATTCTTTATGAAGAACAGGTTGATCGCCATGTTCTACAATACGATCAGGGATTCCTAGTCTTTTGACTAATGAGGTGTATTGGTGATCAGCAGCAAATTCTAAGATTGCAGATCCAAAGCCACCCATTAGACATCCATCCTCCACAGTGATTATTTGATCAAACGTTGAAAATACTTCATGTAATAACGCCTCATCCAGTGGCTTTACAAAACGGAGATCATAAACCGCTGCTTCAATACCATTGTCAGAAAGTTCATTAGCCGCGGTAATTGCATAATTCCCAACCGTACCAATTGTCAATATTGCAAGATCGTGTCCATTACGTATTTTTTCTCCCTTACCAACCTGGATTTTTTCTAAAGGCTTTTTCCAATGTGGCATTACACCCGATCCTCTTGGATACCTGATGGAGAATGGACCGTTATGTTCGCTCGCTGTGAACATCAAATTCCTTAGTTCCTGCTCATTTCTTGGTGCAGAAACTACAATATTGGGAATACATCTCATATAAGAAATATCATATGCACCATGATGTGTAGGGCCATCAGCCCCAGCAACTCCTGCTCTATCCATGCAGAACACTACCGGAAGATTCTGGAGGCAAACATCATGTACGACTTGATCATAGGCTCTCTGCATGAACGTGCTATATATGTTGCAGAAAGCTTTCATCCCTTGAGTAGCTAATCCGGCAGAAAATGTAACAGCATGTTGTTCAGCTATACCAACATCATAGGCCCTTTCTGGCATAGCCTCCATCATAATTTTCATTGAAGAACCAGATGGCATGGCAGGGGTAATACCTACAATTTTGTCATTCTTCTCAGCAAGTTCTACCAGTGTATGACCAAAAACATCTTGATACTTAGATGGTTGTGGTGTATCGTGTATTTTCTTATTTATGGCACCCGAAATTTTATCGAAGGTTCCCGGAGCGTGCCATTTAGTTTGATCTTTTTCGGCGAGAGCATACCCTTTACCTTTTACCGTTAATGCATGCAAAATTTTTGGGCCTGGAATTTTTTTAAGATCTTCAAGCACATCTACCAGGTGATTAACATCGTGTCCGTCAATGGGACCAAAATACCTAAGATTTAGAGACTCAAATAGGTTGCTCTGTTTTAAGAAAAGTGACTTAACCGAATGCTCTACTTTGGAAGCAATTTCTTGTGCGTTGGGTCCAAATTTTGAGATTTTTCCAAGAACCTTCCAAACCTCATCTTTTATTTTATTGTATGTTTGACTGGTCGTAATGTCCGTTAAATAATCCTTCAGAGCGCCCACATTAGGATCAATAGACATACAGTTGTCGTTTAATATGATCAGTAGGTTGGAATTTGATACTCCAGCATGATTCATGGCCTCAAATGCCATTCCTCCAGTCATTGATCCATCACCAATTACAGCAATGTGGTGTTTATCGTGTTCGTCTTTTAGTTTGGATGCTTCTGCCATTCCTAAAGCGGCAGAAATGGAGGTTGATGAATGACCAACGCCGAAGGTGTCATATTCACTCTCGCTTCTCTTAGGGAAACCGGAAAGACCTCTGTATTTTCTGTTGGTATGGAAGTTACCCCTCCTACCAGTTAGAATTTTATGCCCATATGCTTGATGTCCAACATCCCAAACAAGTTGGTCTTTTGGTGTATTGAATACATAATGGAGAGCTACAGTTAATTCAGTCACACCTAGGCTAGCACCGAAATGGCCTCCGTAAACAGAAACATTATCGATGATAAATTCTCTTAGTTCGTGACAAACCTGTGCAAGTTGACGATTGTCAAGTTTTTTCAAATCATCAGGTGAGTCAATATTTCGTAGTAGATGGCCTGCTTGTATCTCCATGTTTCAATAATGTCAAATGAAAAACATGTTAATTATTGAGATTGTTTAAATAGCTTTTCTATTGGGTAGAATAATTCGCAAAATTACATCTGTTAAAAGATAGATATGGCATAATTGAGTTGACATTTTTCTATTGATGCGCTATTAATCCGCTGCATTTATATGAACTGTCTAATTTTGGCTTGATGTCCACTGATAAATTTGAAATTAAGCTTCCATTATTTGAAGGTCCTTTTGATCTTCTTCTATTCTTCATAGAACGTGATGAATTGGATATTTATGATATTCCAATTGCTAGGATTACTGAGGACTTCCTGGATTATCTAGCACAGCTTGAAAGGATGAATGTTGAAGTAGCAAGTGAGTTTATTCTTGTGGCTGCTACGCTAATGAGGATAAAAGCAAAAATGTTGTTGCCCAGACCTGTGATTGATGAAGAAGGTAATGAGATTGATCCAAGAGAAGAATTGGTCAAACACCTTTTGGAGTACAAAAAATACAAATCTATTGTTGCTACACTTTCGAAAATGGAAGCAGATCGACTAGATAGGGAAAAACGAGGTAACCTTAAAAAGGAAATTAAGCACCTTTCAGAGACAATCAATGTAGAGGCCGAAATGCAAGATTTAGATCTGTATAAAATGATGAAGGTCTTTCAAAGGGTACTTAAGAGATACGAGTTTGAGCAGAATAAACCAATACATAAAGTTGTTCAATATCCATATTCCATTGATAAGCAAAAGGCAAAGCTTATGGAACGATTGGTTTATGGTAAGCGACTTTCTTTCACAGATATGGTAAACGAGCAACCCGAGAAAATACTCGTGATATTCAATTTTTTATCGATTTTGGAATTGCTTCAATTAAAACAAATCGTGATCCAGCTTGGTGAAGGTTTTAATAACTTCTGGATTGAAAGAAGGGATGAGAGCAAAGAATTTGCCTAGGACCCAAGGATCCAAGGCAACTCAAAATTAGAATCTTTCAGTTCTGGAAAAATAGAAATTAGCTTCAATAGCTGCATTTTCATCAGAATCAGATCCATGAATGGCATTTGCTTCGATTGATTTAGCAAATAGATTCCTTATGGTGCCTTCAGCAGCTTCTGCCGGATTAGTTGCCCCAATTAGTTTTCTAAAATCCTCCACAGCGTTTTCTTTTTCCAGTACCAAAGCGATGATTGGTCCTGAAGACATATAGGAAACAAGATCATTGTAAAACGGTCGTTCCTTATGCACTTCGTAAAACTGCCCAGCTCTTTCTTCAGTCAATTTAGTAAGTTTCGCTGCCTTTATAGTAAAACCTGCATCTTCAATAATTTTTATTATTGCTCCAGAATTACCCGCCTCAAATGCATCGGGTTTAATCATAGTAAATGTTGTTGTACCTGCCATTATTGGTATAAATGAATTTTAATTATTTCAAAATACTAGTAATAAAATTTTAAAATTCATCTTATTGAAAAGTGCGGCAAAAATAGTAGAATAAGCAACACATAAGATTCAAAAAAGTGATTTTGTAAATGTTACTAATTTTGCCGCTCATGTCTGCCCGTCAGGGCATTTTTTATGAAGGATATAAAGGCGCTAAAGGACTACCTTAAGACTCCTAAAAATATTGTGATCACAACCCATGCAAATCCTGATGCGGATGCGCTGGGCTCCACTTTGGGTTTGCATCATTTTCTGGCTGATTTGAAGCAAAATGTTACCTCAATAGTCCCTAATTCTTATCCGGATTTTTTGGAATGGATGCCGGGTCAAGAACTTGTGCTTAACTACGAAGAATCCAAAGAAAAGGCCGATGAACTCATTTCTAATTGCAATCTTTTGTTTTGTTTGGATTTCTCAGGTTTCAACAGGATTAAGGGCATGTCCGAGGTTGCCTCAAAGACGAGTGCAAAAATTGTTTTAATCGACCATCATTTAAATCCGGAGATTGAGCCAGACTTTAATTTTTGGGATGATACAGCTGCAGCAACAGCCGAGCTGATCTATGATTTTATTGTTCATTATTCAGGCAAGTATGCAATTAGTAAGCAAATTGCTGAAACCTTGTATGCAGGAATCATGACTGATACTGGTTCCTTTAAACATTCAAGTACTACTTCAAAAATCCATCGTACCGTTGCGGAATTAATTGATCATGGTGCGGATGTGAATCGCATAAGTAGATTAATATACGATACCAATTCCTTGAATAGACTAAGGTTCACAGGCTATGCACTAGCTGAAAAACTTTTTGTGGATGTAAAATATCGAGTGGCACATTTTGTGATTGATGAGAAGGATTTTGAAAAATTCAACTTAAAACAAGGAGATACAGAAGGTTTAGTTAATTACGCACTTTCTATCAGGGGTATTGTTATGGCAGCAATTATCATTCAAAGAAATGATGAAATTAAGTTGTCCTTCAGGAGTATTGGAAATGTTGCAGTGAACAAGTTTGCTGAAGAATATTTTGAAGGTGGAGGACATAAAAATGCTTCTGGAGGAATTTCCAGGCTATCTCTAAAAGAAACAGAAATCAGATTTAAAAAATTAATTAAGAAAAACGTTTTAAAAACAAAAATTGAATGAAGAAATTAATATTTATCCTAGTGACCATAATAATGGTAAGTTGTGGAGGCGGGAACACATTTCAAACAGAGAACGGTACTGAGGTAACATACCATAAAAAAGGAAGCGGTGAAAGTCCATCTGACTCACTCATTTCCTATTTCATCCTTAAATATGAAACAGGCACAGGAAATGTCCTTTTTGAATCTTCAAAAGAATCACCTTCTCCAGTAAAATTGGATTCAAACTTCTTCAAGAATGAAGGTACATTTTTCGAAGTTATTGGTGAGATGTCAGTTGGTGATAGTGTCAGCTATGAATTATCTGCTAATGAGCTTTTTGTTGACAATTTTAAAGGGAGACTTCCTGATTCAGTTAATGCAGATGATCAAATCAATATATATGCATCTTTCCTTGACCAAGTAACGATGGAATCATACCAACAAAAGTCCCTTTCTATGAGAAGGCAGCAAATGTTGGAGAATGTGGATAAAGAGCAGCTAGCAAAGGACATTGAAACTATAGATGCATATCTGGCAGAAAATAAAATAGATGCAGTAAAGTCTGAAACAGGACTGAGGTATGTCATCACTGAGCAAGGAGAGGGTCCAAAACCAAAACTCGGACAGGGTGTGAAAGTAAATTATGCAGGTAGGTTATTGACGGGTGAGTACTTTGATACGAGCATGGAAGATGTGGCAAAAGCTGAGGGGCTGTACACTGAGGGTAGACCTTATCAACCATATCCTATTCAGATTTACAGTAGTTCGGTTATAACAGGATGGCACGAGGGGATCTCCTTGTTGAATGAAGGTACAAAAGCTACACTCTATATCCCAAGTCCCTATGCCTATGGTCCAAGGGACAGAAGTGAATTGATCAAAGCGAATTCAATCCTTGTTTTTGATGTAGAACTGGTGGAAGTAGAATAAAAAATTAAGATGAAAGGATTATTGTTGGTAATAGGAATGTTCACCCTTTTGATGGTCATTTCTTGTGGAGATGGGAACGTCTTAATAACGCCAGATCCAGACATACAAGCAGATGAAGATAGTGCTACAATTGTAAATTACTTATCTGACCTTGGTTATGAGGGAGATGAAGTTGGAGTTACTGAGAGTGGTGTTCGATACGTAATCGTAGATGAGGGAGATGGATCTCCTATTGATGAAAGTGATATTGTAACTTTTTTCTATACGGGTATCCTATTAAACGATACCATTTTCGATACTTCTGTACAAGAAGTGGGTGATAGTATCCGTTTAGCCGTGCAGGAAGATACCGTTGGTGTTGAGGCAACAGATCTTCAGCTAGCGTTACTGAGATCTTTTTCGGAAGATCGAATTTATGAGCCTTTTGAAATAACATACTCTGCTTCAGGCTGGACAATAGCAGGTCAATTTATTGATGGGTTTATTGATGGTATAGCTGGTACTTTCAACAAAATGAACACAGGTGGCACGGCACTCATAGTCTTGCCATCTGCAGAAGCTTATGGAGCTTCTGGTTCTGGTTTATTAATTCCTTCGAATACCGTCATTTCATTTGAATTGTATCCTACAGAAGTAGTTAAGCAACCCCCGGTTAACGATTGATATGAATATTTGCTTTGCTTCACACAATCAGCATAAAATCAATGAGTTGAATCAGATGTTAGCTGGAACTTATCAGGTGATTGGATTAGACGAATTAGGAATCACGGAAGATATCCCAGAGACAGGAAATACCTTTAAGGAAAACTCACGAATTAAAGCAAGATATGTTTTTGATCGTCATAAAATACCGGTTTTTGCTGATGACAGTGGCTTATGTGTAAATGCATTAAATGGTGCACCTGGTGTCTTCTCTGCCAGATATGCAGGACCGGAAAAGAGCGATGAAAAGAATAATGAATTATTGCTTAAAAATCTCTCAGAAATTCAAGACCGAAAAGCAAAATTTGTGTGTGTGATTACTTTTATCTCTGAAGATGGAGAAGAAACTCAATTTTCAGGTGAGGTTTCTGGTACTATAAGAAACGAACGCATCGGGCATGAAGGCTTTGGGTATGATCCGATTTTTGAGCCGGATGGTTATCAGAAAACTTTCGCAGAGTTTTCTAATGAAGAAAAAAATGAAATATCCCATCGTGCAATTGCTGTAAAAAGTCTCATAAAACATCTCAAAACAAATGGATAGACCATTTATCGTAGGGATAACCGGTGGAAGTGGCTCAGGAAAAACTATGTTTATGACCAAGCTCATGGAGATGCTGCCAAAAGCTTCAATTCATTGCATGGATAATTATTATAAGGATATTGATCTACAACCGGTCGACGAAAATGGAGTGGAGAATTTTGATATGTTGGAATCCATTGATATCGAGAAATATAAAGATGACCTATTAACCTTAATTTCTGGAAAAGCCCTTGAGATTAAGGAGTATACTTTCAATAATGATAAATCTAAAGCTAAACAAATAACGGTTGAGAGCAATCCTGTGATACTGGTTGAGGGCATTTTCGTTCTTCATTATGAGGAGTTAAGAGATCTAATGGATTTAAAACTGTATGTAGATGCGCCTGATTACTTAATGATGAGCAGAAGGATTATAAGAGATGCTGAAGAAAGAGGATATGATCTAAATGATGTGCTTTATCGATATCAACATCATGTAACACCGGCATTTAAAAGCTATACCGAACCTTCAAAAGATTGGGCTGACCTAGTTATTCCTAACCATGATGATTTCAGTAATGCCTTATCAGTTATTAGTACTTTTCTCCTTCAATACTGTAAAGAATAAGAGTTTTTAGACTCATTTTACATGTGAGTCTTTCTAATTCATATTGAATATTTTTTTTCTACATTTGCGACGCTTTGAAAAGAATGCAGTCCATATCACCTTTGCGCCTTCAAATCCTCATGGGTTTAATCATAGGCTTATTTGTAATAACGCAGAGCACGGTTGTTTCAAATGTATCATCAGAGCAAGATCCTAATGAAGAAGCAGATACTGAAGGACAAATTGAAAAAATCAAGGCTTCTGAAGCTGTAACAACTTCTGGAAGTCAGATCAATTTGGGGTTCCAGTCTATTCTATTGTCAGAGGTAATATTGGATGATAAAAATGAGGAGAAAAGATCATCCAGGGACTTATATGTAGCGCTGACCAAAAAAGCATTCAAAATTCTATTTAGAAGGATAATATCTACAAACGCTCCCTAGGTTAAGAATATTGCTTAACCACCCCAACTATTCTAATAATCAAAATACAAACGAGTCAATAACTCGTCAAAATCAATTTATAAAATGAAAAACAAAGGATTTATCATATTTCTTACGATACTGATCTCATTGCTCTGTATCTATTATTTATCATTCACATATGTCTCTCAAAATATACAAAAACAAGCCACTGAGGCTTCACAGGATGAGGCAGGAATCACCAATACAAGTGAAAAACAACAATATCTAGATTCTATTTGGAATGAACCTGTTTATAATCTTTTAGGTCTTGATTATACTTTTAAAGAGATAAAGGAAACAGAACTTAATCTAGGTCTTGACCTTCAAGGAGGAATGCACGTAACCCTTGAAGTATCCCCGGTAGATATTATAAAAGGATTAAGCGGGAATAGTACCGATCCGGATTTCTTAGGAGCCTTGGATCAGGCTAAGGAAAATGTTAGAGGCACTCAATTAAATTTTGTCAGTGAATTTTATAGTGAGTTCAAGGAAAATGCTCCTCAGAAAGAATTAGCACAAATTTTTGCTACAGCTGCCAATAGAGGAAGAATTAGTCTTCAAAGCACGGACGCAGAAATCCTGGATATCATAAACACAGAAGTTGAAGGTGCCATTGATCGATCATTCAATATTCTAAGGACAAGAATAGATCGTTTCGGTACATCTCAGCCCAATATCCAACGATTACAAGGCACTGGTAGAATTCAGATTGAATTACCAGGGGTTGATAATCCGCAAAGAGTAAGAAAGCTATTGCAAGGTGTTGCTAAGTTAGAATTCTGGGAAGTTCATCAACAACAAGCAGTTGGGCCTGTCTTATTATCTATCAATACGATGTTAGTTGAAGAAATGAAGAAAGACTCTTCATTTTATAACGTGTCTGAAGAGGATCAGGCAATCAAAGATGATCTTTCCTCTCTTTTAAGCGATAGCGATGATTCACTTTTAACCTCTGCTGATTCTTCTCAAGTGGATTCTTTAGCGTTGGCCGATAACGACTCTTCATCCCAAGATCCGAATTTGGATTCCTTGATTAATACAAGACAGTCTGATCTTTTTGATTTGTTAGTGCAGGCACAGCAATACGGTGGAGGATTACTTTATAATGTGAAAGATACTGCTCGAATAAATCGAATCTTAGAAAGGGAAGATGTTCAGTCAATTATACCAAATGACATGAAGTTTCTTTGGGATGTAAAACCTAAGGACAAAGCAGATGATAATCTGACAGCCCCGGATGTTTTGGAACTTTACCCAATCAAGACAAATCGTTCAGGTAAGGCTTCCCTAACTGGAGAGACAATTTCTAATGCTACTGCCTCACTTAACGAGCGTGCTGAACCGGATGTAAGTATGCAAATGAATGCTGCTGGTTCGAGAATTTGGGCAAAGATGACCAGAGAGAATATTGGAAACAGAATAGCAATTGTTTTGGATAACTATGTATTCTCTGCTCCATATGTACAAGGAGAAATTCCAAACGGTAGTTCTTCAATCTCCGGAGGATTTGAAACAATTGAGGAGGCGAAGGATCTTGCAAATATTTTGAAGGCAGGTTCCCTTCCGGCCCCTACAACAATTGTGGAAGATGTGGTTGTTGGACCTACTTTAGGTAAGGTGGCTAGGGCACAAGGTTTAAACTCCATTATGGTAGGTTTGGTCATTGTGATCATTTTTATGGTCATCTATTACGCTAAGGGTGGACTCATCGCCAATGTTGCGTTGTTCTTTAATGTTTTCTTTATCATGGGTATTCTTGCCCAATTCGGTACCTCATTAACCTTGCCAGGGATTGCTGGTATTGTGCTTACAATTGGTATGGCCATTGATGCCAACGTACTAATTTTTGAAAGAATAAAAGAGGAGCTAAGGAATGATGCGGGACTAAAAGCAGCGATCTCATCGGGTTATTCAAAAGCTTACTGGTCGATTTTTGACGCAAATGTTACCACACTTATTGTTGGTTTTATTCTGTTCACTTTAGGTCAAGGGCCCGTAAAAGGTTTTGCCGTCACTTTAATGATTGGTATCGTTTGTTCATTCTTTAGTGCCGTATTTATTACACGTGTTATAGTAGAAGCCTTCTCTAAAAAAGGAGATAAGGCAAAGATTTCGTTTGCAAATGCCTTCTCAAGGAATGCACTATCAAACTTGAGTTTCAACTTTTTGAGTAAGCGAAAAATAGCCTATTTATTCAGCGGCATGTTCATTACTGTTGGAATTATTGCCATGCTGATTAAAGGCATAACACTTGGTGTAGACTTTAAAGGTGGAAGGTCATTTGTAATCGTAACAGCAGATCCAATTCCTCCATCGGAGGTTAAAACCGGACTCAACAATTATTTTGAGAATGCTGGATCTGAGGTAAAAACGTTTGGTGCTGAAAATATCTTGAAGATCACGACAAGTTATAAAATCGATGATGAATCGGATGAGGCAGACCTAATAGTCAGGGAAGAACTGATTAAAGGTCTATCAGAATCTCAGGGTCTTAGCTATGTGCAGGATGGAGTAGAAATTGGTGAAAATCAATTCACGATATCAAGTTCATCCAAAGTAGGCGCAACAATTGCGGATGATATTAAGAATTCATCTTATAAATCTGCGATCATAGCTCTCATTTGTATCTTCATATATATTGTGTTCCGTTTTAGAAAGTGGCAATTTGGCTTAGGTGCTATTGTTGCACTTTTTCATGATACATTGTTTGTTTTATCCGCTTTTGCCATCGCAAATCTCCTGGGTGTTTCATTTGAAGCAGATCAGGTTTTTGTTGCAGCTATTTTAACGATCATTGGTTATTCTATTAATGATACGGTGGTGGTTTTTGATAGGATAAGAGAAAATATGGGATTGAAGTCCGGATCTGAGCTAACAGGTGTCTTCAACGAAGCTCTAAATAGTACGGTAAGTCGTACGTTTATCACTTCAGTTACTACTTTAATCGTGGTTCTTGTTTTATTCTTATTTGGAGGGGCGGTACTTCAGGGGTTTTCCTTCGCTTTATTGGTAGGTATTGTGGTAGGAACTTACTCCTCAATTTTTATTGCAACTCCAGTTGTAATCGACCTAAATAAGAACAATTAAAGGCTTAATTGAAAACATAAAAGCCTCGAATCTCAGGATTCGAGGCTTTTTAATTTGGAAACATCAGTCTATCACAAAACTATTCCTTTCGTTTCATGCTATCAAAAAGTATAAATTGCTTTTCACAATAACACTAATAACTTATGGTTTTTGGTTAATTTCATAGATGAAAACCTTGCCAAAATGATCAAAAGTCTAAGATATCCAATTCTTGCACTCTTCTTTGTCATCCTTTTAAAATTGATACAGGTCACTGCTTTTGACGCTAAAAAATATGCGAATACTAAAGACGACTTGAAAGAGGTTTTTTCAAAAAAAACAAAAAAATCTAAGGAACTTCCAAAACAGGAAATTGCGAAAACCGATACTTCAAAAAAAGTAAAGGCAAAAAATCTTTTTCTGGATGAACTCAAAGAAAATTACCTTAAACCCATCCAAGATGAGTTACCTCCTGATGGTTTAAGAAAAGATATTTTTATTCGCTACTACAGGCATAATAAGGATGGAATTGGTGTATATAAACTGGAAGAAATAGGCTATTATATGCATCAAAAACCAGCTACAGAAACAGCGGGTCTCGGGAGCAATATTATTTATTATGGAGATAATGTACCGTTACAAGATATTCAAATAGTAACCTTAACATTACTTGTAGAAGGTATCCCCATCAAATCAATTGAGCACACCAAATTTGAGTGGAAGTCAAATGCTATTGAAATTGGAACAGATACGTCACTTCTAGACAAACCAGTTTTAACGGAGGAAGAGATTCAAGACTTTCATAAGTTATATCTCGGTAGTAGTTATTAGAAAACCTACGAATTCAACATACTCGATATCAACTGATTCTACTCTGTTCACTTTTGCATACATGGGCCCAGTGCTGCACCACTTTTCTAACTCATCAACATTTTCCTGCTCACCTGTCACTTCAATTAGTACGGATCCATCTGACTCATTTTTCACCCACCCAGTTAGCTCAAGTCTTTCGGCTTTTTCTTTTGTAGAAGCTCTGAAGAAGACTCCTTGTACTTTTCCGAATACCTGAATTCTTCTTGAAATCATTACTACCCTTCTTCAGCGACCACTTCTTTTACTTCTGGAACCATTCTTTTAAGGAGGTTTTCAATTCCATTTTTAAGTGTTAATGTTGATGATGGACAGCCACTACATGATCCCTGAAGTGTAACGGTCACTACACCATCTTCGAAGGAAGACAACTTGATGGCGCCACCGTCCATTTCTACTGCTGGTTTGATGTATTCTTCCAGGACTCCTTTGATTTTTGCTTCAGCATCACTCCCAGTAAGCTCTTGATCAATGTCATCTTTGATTTCTTCAGTGATTATCGTTTTTTCTTCTTGAAGCCATTCTTTTATAAACTGTTGTATTTGACCTTTTACTTCAAACCACTCAGTCTCATCTGATTTTGTGACGGTTATGAAATTACTCATGTAAAAGACGCCTTTAATAAAAGAAAACTTTTCAAATAGCGCTTGAGCCAACGGTGCTGAATCGGTGCTCGTGGCTGAAGCATAATCCCTGCTTATTCCTTCAGGCATCAGCATAAAATTGGCAACAAATTTCAATGAATTCGGATTGGGATTAGATTCGGTATAGATTGTAACTGATTTTTTCATTTCTTAAAGAATTGTAATAGCTTGATAAGTCTATTGAAACCAAAAAAGTTTCCAAGTTAAGTTTTTAACCCGCCTTAGATGAATTATTCCCATAAATCGATAAACTATACTTTTCTAAGAATGTAGAGACGCAGATATTTACGATATTTGTCAAACCTTAATCAAATGATAATTTCATGGTAAACAAGAGACCCCTTCTTACAGTGTTTTACGCAACTCTATCAATTTTATTGGTAGGTTTATATTTTATTATAAACGCTATAGGATTTACCTCATAGTATATTTTTAAGAATTTAGTTCTCCCTCTGTACTCGCAATTAGTGTTGCTACCGTAGCATCGCCTGTCACATTTACCACCGTTCTACACATATCTAAAATTCGATCCACTGGAAAAATAATAGCAACCCATGCAGGGTTTAATCCTACAGATTGTAAAACAACTATCATCATAATTAGTCCGGCACTTGGTACGGCTGCTGCACCAATAGATGCTAGCGAGGCTGTTAGTACAATGGTTAATTGCTGACCAATGGTCAGGTCAATGTAGTGCAGTTGAGCCATGAAGATGACCGCAACAGCCTGATGAAGACTTGTTCCATCCATATTTACTGTTGCGCCAATCGGCAAGACAAAACTTGAAATTTTCTTTGGTACTCCACAACCCTTTTCCACACATTCCATGGTAACTGGAAGTGTTGCAGCACTTGAACTGGTGGAAAAAGCAAGAAATTGTGCAGGGCTCATCTTCTTAAAGAAATCAGTATAGGAAAAGTTTTTTGTAAATACTTTAAGAATGAATGGGTATAACATAAAGGCTACAAAAAACAGACCTCCCACCAGTGTGATAGAGTATGAGCCAAGACCTATGAAAATCTCAAATACTTCTGCGGGAGTATCAGCCATTTTTGCTACAACACCTGCAAGTAGAGCGAAAACGAAAAAAGGTGCCGCTCGCATGACCAAGTCAACCATTTTTAAAAAAACCGTGTTTGATCCTTGAATAAATGCAACCACAGGCTCCACTTTCTCCTGTGGTAAAATAACAAGAGTCACCCCAAAGAAAATGGCAAAGAAAATAACCTGTAGCATTAGCTGATTATTAGAAATAGAGAGAATGATATTCTCTGGCACCATATCAACAATGAACTGTAGCGGAGAACTCTCCTTGGTTTGTTTTGCCCTTTCCATCTTTTCTTCCAGGTCCTGCCTTTCCTGTGCAGACATTTCTCTTTCAGTTTGAGCCTCTGTAAGGTATTTGGAGTAGGCTGGATCTGACAAAAATGATTGACCATCTTGAGAAAGTCCTAAGCCATTATCTTCCAGCCATATCTCGTATGATATTCTGTTCTTAATTCGTTGAGTTTCTTCGATATGTGAACCAGGCTTTATTGTATTAACAAAAAGCAGTCCTACACCAATGGCTAGAAACGTGGTAATCATGTAGGCGCTGACTGTTTTAGCCCCCAAACGACCTAAACTGGAGGCATCACTTAATCCAGATATTCCATTAATAATGGAAAATAATACTAAAGGAACAGCTATGAACTTGAGTAGTCTGATAAATATTGTTCCAAATGGATCAATCCAATTAATGGTAAATTCATTCCAACCTAAATAGCTGGAAGTGAAAGCCCAAATGGTACCTAAGATGAGGCCAATGACTATTTTGGTATGTAAAGGCAGTTTCTTCATTAATCGTTACTCATTTAATCATTAACATGTTCTTTTATCACATCCTTATCTATAGCATTTTCTGTTGATGCTACAACTACAGAAACTGCAGCATCCCCGCTAATATTAATCATCGTCCTGACCATATCCAATATTCGTTCAGGAGCCATTATCAGTGCGATTCCTGCTGCTGGTATACCTACAGCTTCCAACACAATAATCAGCATAACCAATCCTGATCCGGGTACCCCTGCCGTTCCTACAGCTGCTAAAGTTGCTGTTAGCACAATCATCAGCTGTGAACTGAGGGATAAGTCTAACCCTAAGGCTTGGGCGATAAATATGGCTGAAACTCCCTGATAAAGACTGGTGCCATTCATATTGATGGTAGCCCCTAGTGGCAGTACAAAACTGCTAACCTCTTCAGAAACACCCAGGTTTTTCTCTACCCTTTCCATAGTAACAGGTAGAGTCGCTGTGCTTGAACTTGTACTGAAACCCAATAACATGGCAGGCCTCATTCCCTTAAAGAAATCACCTATTTTAATATCTGAGAATAGTCTTATCAGTAATGGGTAAATGACTATCATCATTAGCAACATTCCACCAACCACGGTCATCGTGTACCACAGCAGTGCATACAGTAATTCCCAAGCTTTATTTGGATTATCTCCTGCGATTTCCACTAGTAGAGAGGCAATTAATCCAAACACACCATAGGGGGCTATGAGCATGATAAATCCTACCACTTTTACAATAATGTCATTTAATCCATCAAAGAAGGCTAGAACAGGCTTGCTTTTTTCTTCAGGTACTTTCAGCATAGCAATGCCTATGATGATAGCAAAAAAAACGACCTGAAGCATTGCACCATTATTCGTCGTTGCTGCGAATATATTGTCAGGAACCATGTCAACTAGTGGCTGTAGTGGTCCTCTGGATTTAACCTGTTCAGCGAAATCAATTTTACCCTCTGCATTGGACGTATATAACTCCATTAAATTAGATCGTGTCTCTTGCGGTAGCTTGTCACCCGGTCTGATGATTGCTACAATGGATAAACCGATAGAAATAGAAATAATGGTAGTTCCAATGAAAATCAATAACGTTTTTCCTCCCATTCGGGTCAATTTGGAGATATCTCCAATATTGGCCACACCGATAATTAAAGAAGCCAGCACCAGTGGGACAGCAATCATTTTAAGTCCTCTGATAAAAATTGTTCCTATGGGCTTGATGTAATCGATGGTAAATCCAGCCAGGACCGGATACTGGATGCATAGCATACCAAATATCAGCCCTAGCGTCATTCCAATCAAGATCTTGGTATGTAAAGGCAACTTCCTGATAAACTCCATTCTTTTGGATTAAGGTAAAGGTTGTTTCGAATTAGCCTCGCAATATATTTGTTTGAGCCAACAATGAGAAATCTGCAAGGACAATAGCCGACATGGCCTCTACTATTGGAACGGCCCTAGGAACAACGCAGGGATCATGCCTGCCTTTGCCTTGCACCACCACATCGTTCCCTTCTTTATCTATCGATTGTTGGTCCTGCATGATAGTAGCCACCGGCTTGAAAGCTACATTGAAATAAATATCAGCTCCATTTGAAATTCCACCTTGAATGCCGCCCGAATGATTTGTTGTAGTAGAAGTTTTACCTTGGGCTATTCTAAATTCATCATTGTGTTCTGAACCTTTCATCCTTACGCCATCAAAACCACTTCCGTATTCAAATCCTTTAGCAGCGTTTATAGTAAGCATCGCTTGACCAAGTGTTGCGTGTAGCTTGTTGAAAAGTGGTTCCCCCCATCCGACAGGAATCCCTTGGAGTACCCCAGTTACCACTCCTCCAACTGTATCTCTATCCTTTCGAACCTGATCGATGTATTCAAACATTTTAGAAGCCATTTCATGATCAGGACATCTGACATCATTCGTTTCAGTTTTTGATAGATCTAATTCATTATATGTTTTGTCAAGCTTTAATTCTCCTACTTGAGAGACGTAAGCAAGACAGGTGATTTCTGATTGTTGTAAGATTTGTTTTGCAATGGCTCCTGCTGCAACCCAGCCAGCTGTGATGCGCGCAGAACTTCTGCCACCACCCCGATAATCACGTAAACCATATTTTTTCTGGTAGGTATAATCTGCATGAGATGGCCTGTACAAATCTTTTATGTGGTTGTAATCCTTACTTTTTTGATCTTTATTATGGATTAAAACGGTAATTGGTGCACCCGTACTTTTACCCTCAAAAACACCAGAATAGAACTCGAAAATATCACCCTCTTTTCTTTGTGTGGTTATTTTGGATTGACCAGGTTTTCTTCTGTCTAATTCATTTTGAATGAACGCGCTATTCAACGTAATCCCAGCTGGACATCCATCTACTACAACTCCCACACCAGGTCCATGAGACTCCCCAAAAGAAGTAACCCGAAAAATTTTCCCAAACGTATTACTCATAAATTTTAAGCTGCTCTTCTAAATAGCAGATAGGCAGTGAAGCCTAGAATCATTACGATCAAAATATTCACGAAAATAGTAAACCAACTACTTCCGTTGATGGAGTAAAGTGAATTATCTACCTGATCAATTCGGTCATAGAAGTCTCCCAGGTCATTTGAGGCTATGGATAAATTTTTTCTGCTGTCTCCTGTTACAGTTAGAAACAACTCAGATTTAAGCGTGTCATAGGTTTCTGATCTTGGATCAAAAAATACCCATGAGAAATAATCTGATAAGCTGTACTCACCCGGTTCATTAGGAATGGCGTAAAAATTAAATGCCTTGGTTCCGCGCACTCTCCCATTTGAACGAGTAATATTTTGCTTCACATTTGGTGCATAGAAATCAAATGAATCACCTTCAGGAGGGATAGGAGCCTCAATGGAGGAGATGTTTCCTTCACCGATGATGTTAAAATCATAGTTAAAACTTTGTCCTGTTTCTAAACTCTTAGTACTCAGGTTTTCGTCTAAACGGTAATTACCAACAGCCACAACATCTCTTAATGGGTGTGCAGGAAGTTCTCTTACCTTGACTGTCTTTTCTTTAGAATAGAAGGTCTCATAATCCTCTTGTCGATTGCGACCAAAAAAAGATGGATTCTTTGCCACTTTATATTTAATCATTTTAAGTCCAACAGAAGGAAACTCAATATCCTGTGCTGTCAAAGGATAATAAGCTGTTTGGTATATTTTGTAGCGAGTATATCCTCTGCCGTTGATCTGAATAGGGTCACCGACAATCTGGTCAATGCTGAAGTTTTCTTCCCAGCAGTTAGAGGGTTTTACTTTTTTAACGATCTCAGTTATCTGATTTGAGAGATCATAAAATCTCATCTCGGCTCGATTAGATTCAGCAACATAGAAAGCCAGTGTGGCGGTAAATCCCTCACCCACATAAACCTCGTCTTTATCAATCGACAGCGCAGCAAATGCATCGGCTTTTACATCCACGAATTCAGTTGGTGCATTTCTACTACCAAAGAAGTTATCAAAAGGATCATGCCCAAAAGCACTGCTCCTAGATTGTCTCTGGACAGGATTTCCTACCTTTATTTGTGTCCCTTGTGATTTTACAATTTTATCATTTATCGTGATGGAAAATGGTTTTAGTAGAAATTCACCTTTTTCAGTAGCCTGATAATTTTGAGTTAAGCTCTGGGTGGAAGACATTCTTCCATTTACATAATTGGTAGTGGTAGATGAAGAGGTACCTCTTTTGATAAAACCATCAATGGAAGGAAACTCACTGTATTGTTTCAGTCGATCGTTTTCGATTTGAATTGTTATCGTAAAATATTGGTTCATCCCAATCTCACTATTTCCGAGTTTGATGGATGCATCCTGTGCAAAAGAAAATAGAGATGTGGTCAATATTATGGCTAACCCTAAACCAATTTTTTTCGTATAACTCATTTCACAACTGTTCTTTGAGGCTTAATTTAATTGAGAACGCCAAAGGTAAAATGTTGGTTTAAACCTTAACAATTATTCACATGTTGGAGTACTTTAAAACTATTTTATCGAAAGTAAGCTTTGATAAGCGGTTATTTGAAAAAGAGCTCAAAAAGGCTATTAAGTCGTTAGTCGATCATGAAGTGAGCCTGTTAAGAGAGTGGTGCTACCAAAACTTTGGGAAGCAGTACAGACCTATTTTGAATGACTGTTTCGCTAGTTAAAAGTATCCCTGGTCTTTACCAGGGATTATTCACGCTACACAATTCTGCCATCTTCCAATTGAATAATTCTAAATCCGTATTCTGCGAATTTTTCATTGTGCGTTACCTGAATGATGGTCATGCCTTCTGAATGAAGTTGCTTCAAAATATCCATAACATCTTCTCCCTGCGAGGAATGCAAATTACCAGTAGGTTCATCCGCAAGTAAAAGTTGAGGCTTTCCAATGATAGCTCTAACAACTCCAACAAGTTGTTGTTGACCACCTGATAATTGTTCAGGAAAAAGATCTTTTTTAGCCACCATAGCAAAACGGTCTAACATTTCAGCAATCATACTTGCTCGCTCTTTTCCTTTTATACCCCGATAGATTAGTGGTGTTTCAATATTTTCATAGACAGTGAGTTCGTCAATTAAATGGTATGCCTGGAAAATAAACCCAATGTGTTCCTTATGAATTTTTGAAATGTGTTTCTCTCTGAGTTTATGCACAGGCTCATCCATGAAATAATACTCACCCTCCGACGGTTTGTCTAGCATCCCGATAATATTTAAAAGGGTTGACTTACCAGAACCTGAAGGGCCCATGATACTAACGAATTCACCCTGATTGATCTCCAGATCAATTCCTTTAAGAATAAAGGTTCGCTGGTATTTTGATTCAATGAACTTGCTTACATCTTTTAAATGGATCATGCAGTTAGGTTAAGTTTCAACATGAAGTAACAAAACGGAAAACTACCAAAGAAGATGCAAAATATATTAATCATACTACAAGAGGAAACTGATCTTGATTAAGCAAGATATGATTCATTGCAGATAATGCTATTATTGAAATACAACCTGGCTAACAAAAACCCTACCTATAATAGATCATTAGCGAGATTTGCCAGCTCAGATCTTTCTCCTTTTTCTAGTGTAATGTGGGCAAACATTGGATGATCTTTAATTCTGTCAATCAGATATGAAAGACCATTGGATTGTGAATCAAGATACGGTGTGTCTATTTGATAGATATCTCCTGTAAATACAATCTTGGTATTTTCTCCAGCACGCGTGATAATGGTTTTCACTTCATGAGGTGTTAGGTTTTGTGCCTCATCCACAATAAAGAAAATGTTGGATAAACTTCTACCACGAATATATGCCAAAGGAGTGATCATTAGCTTTTCCTGATTTACCATATCAGTGATTCGGGTAAATTCCTTATCATTTTCTTTAAACTGATGTTGAATAAATTTCAGATTATCCCATAATGGCTCCATGTATGGGTTAAGCTTTGATTTAATGTCTCCCGGCAGATAGCCTATGTCTTTATTGCTTAGTGGGACAATGGGCCTTGCCAAGTAAATTTGCTTGAAGTTTCGTCTTTGTTCCAAAGCCGATGCGAGCGCTAATAAGGTCTTTCCAGTTCCTGCCACGCCATTAATACTGACCAACTTGATTTCAGTATTAAGCATTGCATGCATAGCAAAGGTTTGCTCTGCATTCTTAGGTTTAATCCCATATACGGTTTCCTTATCTACTTTTTCTACTGTATCTTCTTGTGGATTATAATAACCTAAGACTGAATTTTTTTCACTTTTTAGAATAAAGTAGTTGTTTGCTGGAAACTTCTTTCTCTTCAGAATTTTCTTTCGGTCTACTTTGTAATTTTTGAATAGATCGTCAATATGCTCCGAATTGATATCTTCCAGCTCTGTCTTGCCAGTTGTTAAGGTATTTACATTTTTGATTTTTCCTGTCTCATAATCCTCTGCAGGCATTTGGAGAGACTTGGCCTTCAACCTAAGATTAATATCCTTGGAAACTAATATTACATTTCTTCCTGTCTCTTGCTCCTTCATTGTCAGGGCCGCATTTAGGATCCGATGATCGTTTTTATTGTCACCAAATACCTTGGTTGCATCCAATGTACTATTAGACTCCATAATTACTTTGAAGTTTCCTTTTGCTTTGCCATTCAGTGGAATCCATTCATTGAGGTTTTGATCCTTTGCTAGTTTATCTAAAAGGCGAATAAATTCTCGTGCTTCGAAATTCTTCGTATCGTTTCCCTTCTTGAATTGGTCTAATTCTTCCAGAACCGTTATTGGGATTCCAACATCGTGTTCTGCGAAGTTTAAGATGGAGTCGTGTGAAAATAAAATGACTGAAGTATCTAGTACGAAGATCTTTTTCTTGGAGGCTTTGGCCATGTTGAAAGTGGTTTAAATTCCTTTATAGGATAATTGTAATATTGGGTTATTCGTAGGAGAAAAAGAAGCTTCTTCCTATGAATTTCTATCAAATTATTCTACAGGTAAAAAGACATCACCGCCCCTGCGAGGTTCGATTTTTAAAGCTCCTGATAAAGCCAAATTGATTAACTTGTTGGAAGCAAGTTTCTTATCAAGTCCACTCAATTCCATATACTGATTAAGAGTGATTTCTGGGTTGGATTGAAAGTATTTGAATAATTCACTGGTCTTTTCCTCAAAAACTATTGGTGCATGGTCTCTTGAACTTCTTTTTAGGATTTGGCGCACTTCATAGCTTGCTTGAATTGAATGATCATCTACCCGAATGAATGATTTGCCTATTTTATGGTTTTTATCGAGAAAAGCGAAATAGGGTTTTTGGCTTCCCGCAAAAACTTTATAATGAAGGATTTCAATATCCTCTTTTATTTTTAGCTGTCTAACTTCAAAGGTTATCTTGGGTTTGCAGAGCTCTTTAATTGCTTTTGAAAGAACAAATTCTTCATCTTCAGGGTGTTTCAATCCGCATAAAGTTCCATCATCATCTACCCCAATGAATAAATTGCCTCCATCGCTATTGGCAAAGGCAACCACTTCTCGGATAATCTTTTCAGGATGATTGGCTTTTTTCTTGAATTCTATGAATTGTCCTTCACCCTGCCTGACAAGTTTTAATGCTTCTTTGATTTTCTCATTCATCGTCCCCCAACTCTGGCATGTTAAACATGCTTGTAAATAGATCTTTAAACTGCATTCCTCTTTCCAATTGATGCTTGCTCAGCATGCTATACTCAGCCAATCCAAATAACGCAAACTCCATCAAAAAGTATCTAAATCCTTTATGCGAGGTTTTTTGAAATTTATCCACCAATGATGCAAGTCCGGGGATGTTTTCAAGCTCTTTTTGATAATCGTTTTCCGAGGCATCATACAGTAGATCGATCATATTTCCTTTTTCAAACCAGGTCTTAATTGGATCATAAGGATTTCCTCCTTCTTTTTTTCGTTCCTTTTCTGGATCTGGGAAGTAATTGATAAACTGCGTCCTAATGGCTTTACCGATCAAGTTATTTGCGACAATTCCAGGACCTTCTTGCTCACCTTCGTAAACCAATTCTACTTTACCAGTTATGGAAGGGATAACCCCGATAAAATCAGAAACTCTAACACTGGTTTTCTCATCTCCATTGGTCAATAACCTTCTTTCACAAGCACTAACTAGATTTTCATAAGCTGAAATTGTCAACCTTGCACTCACTCCACTTTTAGCATCTACATATTCACTGTCTCGGGCTTCAATGGCGACTTGTTCGATTAAGTCCTTGGCCAAATCAAAGATTTCTATGGCACTAGATTGATCCTCTGGTATATTAGCTTCCTGCGTAGTTATTTTCTTGCCAATCTCTATGGAAGAGGGATAATGAGTGATGATTTGACTATCAATTCTATCTTTTAAAGGCGTCACTATCGATCCTCTATTGGTATAGTCTTCAGGGTTAGCTGTAAATACAAACTGAATATCTAATGGCATTCTGAGTTTGAATCCCCTTATTTGGATGTCACCTTCCTGCAAGATATTGAAAAGAGCAACCTGTATTCTCGCTTGAAGATCCGGAAGCTCATTAATTACAAAAATTCCACGATGAGACCGTGGAACGAGACCAAAGTGAATAACACGTTCATCTGAATAGGGCAATTTGAGACTGGCAGCTTTAATAGGATCCACATCTCCGATCAAATCCGCTATTGTAACATCTGGCGTTGCAAGTTTTTCAGTGTATCTATCGTCTCTGTGAAGCCAGGTAACCGGGGTTTTATCTCCATGTTCTTCTACCTGATCTCTGGCAAATTTGGAGATCGGATCTAATGGGTCATCATTGAGTGGAGCACCTTCAATTACCGGAATATATTCATCAAGAAGACCGGTCATCATTCTTGCCATTCTGGTTTTAGCCTGTCCTCTAAGACCCAAAAAATTTATATTATGTTTGGAGAGGATGGCTCGTTCAACATCTGGAATTACCGTATCTTCATAGCCCCAGATACCTTCAAAGATATTTTCACCTGACCTTTTGATTCGGATCAGGTTGTCTCTCAGTTCTTGCTTTATGGATTTTGGCTTATATCCTGCATTTTTCAGCTCGCCAATTGTTCTGATCTTTTGTATTTGATCAGCAGATAATTCATGGTAATTCATTAGAGATTCTTTCTTCTATTTCTTTTGTAATCTTCAAAAATGAGATTTCCTAATCCCTGTAAGCTACTGTAATAGGCATTTCCATTATTTACTTCTGTAAATTCTCGTACGAATTCCTTTAAATAAGGGTCAGAAGCGATCATAAAGGTTGTGATTGGAACGTTTATTCTCCTGCATTGGGCAGCCAAGTTGAGTGTTCGATTTAATATTTTAGGATCAAGACCAAAGCTATTTTTGTAGTATTTAATACCCTCTTTCAAACAAGTTGGCTTACCATCGGTAATCATGAAGATTTGTTTGTTTTTATTTTTTCTTCGTCTGAGCAAATCCATGGCAAGTTCCAGACCCGCTACTGTGTTTGTGTGATAAGGGCCTACATTTAAATAGGGAAGATCTTTCACTTCAATTTGCCATGCATCATTACCAAAAACAATAACATCTAAGGTGTCTTTTGGGTACTTACGCTTAACGAGCTCGGCCAAGGCCATCGCTACTTTTTTTGCAGGTGTAATACGATCTTCTCCGTATAAGATCATGGAATGACTAATGTCTATCATCAATACAGTAGAAGTCTGGGTTTTAAACTCCCGCTCACGTATTTCTAGGTCATTTTCCGTAAGGTATAGATCGCCAGGTCCATGATTGATCTGAGCATTTCTAATACTCTCCGTCATTTCGATTTGCTCAAGAGAATCTCCAAATTGGAATTCACGATAGTCTGAGGTGATTTCATCTCCTGTTCCTGTAAAGTTCGACCTATGATTTCCTTTTCCTGATTTTTTTAACTTACCAAAAATCTCCTCAAGCGCACTTTTTCGGATTTCTTGTTCACTTTTAGCCGTAATCCGTAATTCACCTTTTTCATTTTTATCATCGATGTATCCTTTGTTCTTTAAATCTTCAATGAAGTCTCCAATACCATAATCTGCACTTGAAATGTTGTGTTGCTTATCAAGATTAGTCAACCAACTAAGGGCTTCATTAACGTCTCCGGAAGTAATAACCATTAACTGAAGAAAAATATTGAGCAGGTTGTCGAAAGTCGTCTGCTCCGGGTTCTTGTCAGGAATGAATTCTGTAAATCGATTTCCTATCATAAGTACTTTAAACTAAAAATGAAGATGAATGATTTCAAAAAATGCAAGGAAAAAAAGAATAATTTTCCCAGCACATGGAGTCAAAGCAAAATATTTGACAGTTTTTTTAATTGAAAAATTTGCTAACTTAATAATAGAATTAAGCTAATGGCAGGCAGAAGACCCATATTCGTATCGCTAATTACTACTCTTTTCTGGGGTACAAGGGACTTTTTATTCAAGGTAACCCTGGAACCGGCCTCTCACGAAAAAAGAAGGGCTAAAGAAGCAAAAAAAAGTTTGAAGAAGGAAGAGAAAAAAAATTAACCCTTCCTCGGCATTGTTCTGAATATCAAATCCCATAGCGGGGAAGATACTCCAAAAGCTCTCTCTGGTTCCTTGTAGTGGTGTATGCCGTGGTGAACCCAAAGAATTTTCCAGAAATTTTTAGGAGGCTGGAATGCATGTACCATGAAATGCACCCACAGATATGAAGCATATCCCATTAAAAAACCAGGAAGAAAACCGAATACAAGAGTTCCCATCATGAATTTGTATAAAAAGAAAAATCCAGTAGACAATAGAAGGCTCAAAGGAATTGGCATTGCAAGTCGATCTTTATCCTTTGGGTAGTCATGATGAACACCATGAATTGTGTAAGCAAATTTTTCTGCTTTTTCTGTTTTAGGTGGAAGATGAAATAAGAACCTATGCATGATATACTCCACCAGCGTGAAGACCAGTAGACCTGCTAAGAATAGCAGCGGTGCAGATAAAGCTGTTAGGAAATCATGGTTAAATCCATAAATCAATAATCCAGTTGAGATAATTGAAAATATCGTGAGTGGAACCGCAATGTGGGTTCTGGTAAGCCTCTCCATCCACTTATTTTTGAAAAGTGCTTTGGTGCCTTTTGTGTGAGGTTTATTCTTTAATTCCATAGCAATAACAAATTAACGATGCAAAATTAGATCAAAAAGTATCTTAGACTACAAACTTTTATCAATCATTTCCTGTGTTTTCTTGATTGTTAATTTGTAAAATTCTTCGTACTTAGGAAGTATTGCTTCTATGTCAAATTCCTTAGCTCTGGCAAGAGCACCTTCTTTGAATTGTTGAAGATTAGCGTTATCTAGGATTTTTATGGATTTTGCTACCATATCCGCTAAATCACCAACGTTACAGACAAAGCCAGAATAACCATGTTTGTTTAGTTCTGGTAAACCTCCCGCATTTGTTGAAACGACAGGCACTTCACAAGCCATGGCTTCAAGTGCAGCTAAACCGAAACTTTCTTTTTCTGAGGTCATCAGGAAAAGATCACTCACCGATAGTACTTCCTCCACAGCCTCTAGTTTACCCAAAAACCGAATATCTTCCGTACAGATCCCACGAGCTTTATCTTCCATTCGTTTTCTTTCCGGTCCATCACCAATTAGTAGTAATTTAGATGGCACAATTTTTTTTATCTCGCAAAATACGTCCAGCACATCCTCCACTCTTTTTACTTTCCTAAAATTTGAGGTGTGAACAACTAACTTCTCGCCGTTGGGACAAATGGCTTTTTTGAAGTGTTCTTTTGGTTGTTTTTTGAATCTTTCCAGATCAATGAAGTTAGGGATAACTTCAATAGGAGAGGTGATATCAAAATGTTCAAGTGTATCTTTTTTCAAGTCTTCCGATACAGCTGTCACTCCATCAGAGGCATTAATTGAAAAGGTGACAACTGGCTCATTGGTAGCATCTTTTCCTACAATGGTTATGTCCGTGCCATGCAATGTGGTAATAAAAGGAATTTCATATCCTTTTGATTTCAAAATTTGCTTGGCCATGTAAGCAGCAGAAGCATGAGGTACTGCGTAATGAACATGAAGAAGGTCCAGGCCTTCATTAATTACTACATCAACCATCTTAGATGCAAGCGCTAATTCGTACGGGGCATATTGGAAGAGAGGGTAGGATTTTACACTCACCTCATGATAATAAAGATTCGGATT
>CAYWOQ010000010.1:36971-68444 GCA_964459925.1 uncultured Roseivirgaceae bacterium | reverse complement strand
ATCCGATCCACCGGACACCAACGCATCGATATCCAATTGATGTTCTTGAAGAGCGGCTTGTACATCGCCGGCAGTGAGGTTGGTAATGGCACCAGAGAGGAGTACTTCGGAAGCATTTTGATCATCGGTACCTGTTCCATCCTGCACATCTACGAGAGGAATGGTAAGAGTTCCGGCTGCATCGGTTATCTCGATATTACCAGCATTGACCTGGAATGTTGTATTGGTTTCATTGTTTGGGTCCGCATCTGCATCGTCTGTATCCAGAGCAGCAAGCTCTGCATCGGTAGCAAAAGTGCCGTCCAGATTGACTCCAGACCCTCCATCAATGTTCAGTGTTGTCCCTGCCAGAGCTAGGTTTTGGTTGTCTGTTCCGGTCCCATCCTGCACATCTACGAGAGGAATGGTAAGTGTTCCGGCTGCATCAGTGATCTCGATATTGCCAGCATTGACCTGGAATGCTGTATTGGTTTCATTGTTAGGATCAGCATCCGCATCGTCTGTATCCAGGGCGGCAAGTTCGGAATCAGTAGCGAAGCTAGATAGATCAACACTTCCATTGAATCCACCTCCGGTGGCGGTGAAATCGAGGTTGGTGGAATTGAGGGCAACGTTGGAAACGACCCCATCCGATCCTCCGGACACCAACGCATCGATATCCAATTGATGCTCCTGAAGCGCGGCTTGTACATCGCCGGCAGTGAGGTTGGTAATGGGACCAGAAAGGAGTACTTCGGAAGCATCTTGATTATCGGTATTTGCTTCAAAGCCATCACCCAGGGCACTGATCGGCACCTGATAGGTCGTTCCAGCATCGGTAAGCTCCAGGTTGGCCCCATTGATTTCAAAGGCGGAGACTAATTCATTATTTGGATCCGCATCCGCATCGTCTACATTATCGATTCCATCTGCTATTCCGGCTGGAATGTTGGTTAGTTTTCCATAGTCAATTCCCGTGGCGATTTTAGCATTCGTGACTGCATCGTTTTGGATGGTGAAGGTATTCCCTGATAATGCTAGATCACCGGTAATACCACTTGCTGAGTTGGAAGCACCGTCTCCTAAAAGCAGTTCCCCGTCGTTCAGTAGGGGAGCACCAGTGCCTGTATTGTCACTGCCGGCTACCCAATCGGTTCCGTCATACTTTAGAACCTGCCCTGAGACCGCTGTAGCCGGGAGTTCGATTTCGTTGGTAGGGTCTGCATCTGCATCGTTAACATTGATGTTGATGGAACCACCGTCTTCAAGCGCGATGTTACCCGCAGCTCCTGACGTAGAAAGCACTTGATCATCGGTGCCTGTACCGTCTTGTACATCCAAAAGAGGAATCGTGAGTGTACCTGCTGCATCTGTTATTTCAATGTTTCCAGCATTGACCTGGAAAGCAGTGTTGGTTTCATTACTAATACTACCATCAACTTCAGCATTTAGGAAACCAGCATTGGTGACAATCGTCTCGACTTCAACACTGGTTAGTTGTGTGTCAGTGTCGATTGAACTAATATCAATGGTATTGCCACCGGAGATTGTGAGGTCTGTTCCGGTAAGGCTAAGGGTTTGTTCGTCTGTGTTGGTACCTGCAAAAGGAGCCAGGTTGATGTCGGTTGCTGAGGCATTATTTGTAATTCTCAATGTACTTCCAACCAATTCCAGATCTTGAATTTCGTTGGTGGGGTCACCATCCACTTCAGATGTGATATATCCATTGTTCGCTACAAAAGCGTCTACTGCACTTTCATCAAGTTGGGTATTATCATCACCATCCGCAATATCAGCGGGGATATTGCCGACCTCACTCCAAATGATTCCATCTTTGATGTTGGCAGGGACAGTAGGATCAGTCTCCGTATCAATGAACCCTGAATCATTGGTAAGTTCACTTATTGCAGTGGGTATAGTAGGGGTGCTTGTTATTTCTGAATAATCCACTCCATCTTTCAGATTGGCCGGGACGGTCGGGTCAGTTTCTGAAGTTATCCCAACGTCATCCCCATCCGCAAGACCTGTAGGAACATTTACTAAACTGTTGAAATCTCCATCAAAGTCATCAGATGCATTTGTGTCATATCCAGCAATATCTGTAGCAATCAGATAACCGTTATTTGCTGTAAATGCATCCACCTCCGTTTCTGTAAGCACGTTATCAACTCCATCAGCAAGATCTTCAGGAATGCTGGCTATTTCACTCCAATCCAAACCATCTTTTAAATTGGCAGGAACAGAGGGATCAGTCTCTTCGGTAATAAATCCATTATTACCGACAAATGTATCAACTTCAGCTTCAGTTAGTTGAGTATCATTATCTCCATCGGTGAGATCTGCTGGAATGCTGGCTATTTCATTCCAGTCTACACCGTCTTTCAAATTGGTAGGAACAGAGGGGTCGCTTTCAACATCAATGTATCCATTGTTGGCTACAAAGGCGTCTACTTCAGCTTCAGTAAGTTTTGTATCTGTATCCAGGGGACTAAGATCAATGGTGCTACCACCCGAAATGGTTAATTGACTCCCGGAAATACTAATGTCCTGAAGCTCATTTTCATCATCCAAGTCTCCGACATTGCTGATGATGCCGTCGGTTATCTCAATTCCTTCACCCGCTGTAATATTGACGGCCGTTTGCATGGATACCCACTGGGAATTAATCCAGAAATAGAAAGCGTTTTCATCCGTATCGTAAACCAATAGACCATTCTCATTTTGAGTAAGGCTGTTGGTGAATGTTGATGCTGTTCGTTGTGCAGTAGTCATTTTTGGAACAAGCAAACCTTGATTATTATCAGGGCTTACCAGTTCTAAAACTGCATTTGGATTTGGACTTTCTACTCCAATGCCGACCCCCTGGGATTTTGCCTGGAATAAAATGATTAGGGAGGCTGCCATGAAAAGCAACCGTTTTTGTGTACTCATGTTAATTTCAAATTGGTAGTTTAGATTATACTCCTTGGGACAAGAGCGTTTTACTAAAATCCACTAATTCTATGAATAAAGCATCACCCTTTGTGGGTGATTTTGAAATTAACAGCAAAAAATACCCTAAAGTGGGTACTTAATCGGTTAGAACATTGGTAATAAAGGTGGACTTTGTTATTAACCAGAGAAGAAGAAAGACAGCCGCCCATTTTAAATACACATAGTAAAAATCTGTCGTATCCTTATATCGTGTCTCTTTAATCTCAGCTTTTTCTAGTTGATCAATCTCATTAAAAACACTTATTAGAGCATCCTTATCTGAAACTCTATAAAATTTTCCATTTCCAATCTTTGCAATCTCTCTTAGGGTAGTTTCGTCAAATTGATTTTCTACCATCCTTGGTCTTCCAAAAAAATCTGTACCAAATGGCACCTTTCCATCTCTTCCGATGGCAATTACATACATTTTTATATTGTAGGCATTCGCAAGATTTGCAGCCGTAATTGGATCCACATTGCCTGCAGTATTGTCTCCATCACTAAGAAGGATCATCACTTTTGATTCAGAGACAGATTCCCTTAAGAAATTGATCCCAGAGGTGATGGCATTTCCAATGGCCGTTCCTCTGCTTTCTATTTTATCAAAATCTATGTCCTTGATCATTTCATAAAGTAATCCATAATCAGTTGTAAGTGGGCAGGTAGGTAATGCGTCTCCGGAGAAGATAACCAATCCTATTCGATCCTGAAATCGGCCTTCTACGAATGAATTGGCTACTTCTTTAGCGGCTTCCAACCTATTAGGCCGGAAGTCTTCGATACGCATTGATTCTGATATATCAATATTCAATACAATATCGATTCCTTCACTCCATTGTTCTACTTGTTCATTAGTTGTTTGTGGTCTTGCTAAACTGATGATGATCAACCCAAGGCTGATAATAAAGAAAATTGGGGGAATAAACCTCAGGTAGGTAATAGGCTCACTTTTCAAATCCTTCTTTGTGAGAGCAATTGGCAGCTTTCTACCAAATTGTGTATTGATGACCCATCTGATGATCAATAGAAATGGAATAAGTAAAAGGGCGTAGAACCATATGGGATAAGCCCAATCGAAATTGCGCAATATTTCTGGTCTGAACCATTCTACTGAAAACCAATTATCTGCTTTATTTTCCATACTTGATCTCTGCTATTTTCTTTTGAAATCGCTCATCGGAAAAATCTTCAATCTTTTGAAAATCCTGGTAAATATTATCCTGTTTTCGTTTACCATAAACTACTCGATCAATGGATTTTAGTGGATTCTCAAGCTCTTGCGTAAAATCTAATAAAAGAATCTCTTTGGTGGTCAATGAAGAAAATCGAACGCTATCTAATTTTTCCAGGTACTTTTTCCAGCTCACTAATGCTAGTTCTGCTGTTTCTGGCAATGGCTCCTTTTTTAATTCGTGGATGTAATTGGAAAAGATTTGAGAAAAAGATTTATAATCTCTTGTAAGTTTTTTGACCTTGAGATATTTAACGATTCGTTTGCCAAAAATCAGTAATAAAACAACTGTTAAAACGATCAAACCACCTAAATTATAATAGAGAAGTGGATAGTTAAACTGTGTATTAACGGCTTGAAAATCAAGGTTCGTTTTTAGCTTGGTTGTATCCGTTACTACTGGTGCTAACTCAGTTAAATAAATTGAGTCTAAGGGTGTTTGAATGGTGGTGGAGTCCGTACCAATAATTATCGTGTTGAGTTGGAGATACTGAACAGGGTCAATTTCGAAGGATTGAAGTGTATAAACCGTGCTGTCGAAAGCAAGGTTGTTCCGTAGTTCTGTTTCAAAATAAGCTTTACTTGAGAACTCAAAAGGAGTAAACGTGTAGTTACTGTCTGGAAAGACTAATTCAAGATTTGGAGGATAAATAGCCGTGACCCAAAAGTTAATTTCTTGACCGATTACCAAACTATCTTCAATAAAACCACCTTGAACTTTGATTTCTTGTGACTTAAGTTGAAAGGAAAACAGAAGTGATAGAATAATAATGACTTTACCTGGTTCTACGCGCATTGCCCCTGTTTCTATGTCTAAAAAGCTTTATCAATTTTGGAACGTAATCGTCTTCTGTACCGATTGTTACGTAGTTAACGTCATTTCTTTTGCAAAAATCCTCAAGTGATTCCTTATTCTTTCCATGTGTCTTTTCAATGGTGTTTTTGAAGTCTGCAGATGAAGTGTTTAGCCAGACAGTTCTTCCTGATTCCTTTTCTAATAAGGGTACAATTCCCAAATCGGGAATGGCAGATTCCCTTTTGTCAGAAATGTGAATAACGACCAGGTCATGTTTTCTCCCAAGACCTCTTAATGAATGAGTGAAACCTTCATCAATAAAATCTGACACCATGAAAATAATGGCTTTTCTATTGAGAAGGTTCAGCGTGTATTTAATGCCGCTATCAAGGTTCGTATGCTTTGATTTTGGTTTAAGGGCGAATAGTTTATTGATTATTTCATAAGCATGTTTAATGCTCTTACCTGGTTTTATGTATCCCTCAACCTGATCAGAATAAGCTAAAACTCCGACTTTACTCCCTTCTCGAATGGCAGATAAAGCCAATAACCCAGTCACCTCCTTGGCTAAATCAATTTTTTGTCTCTTGTCTTTACCAATCTCCTGGGATGCAGAAACATCAAGTAAGAAAAATATGGTTTGCTCTTTTTCTTCAATAAAGGTTTTCATGAAGGTTCCATGGCCCTTAGCTGTGACTCTCCAGTCAATGTTTCGAATATCATCACCCCATTGGTAAGGCCTTACATCATCAAACTCTAAACCAGATCCTTTGAAAATCGAATGGAAGTCACCTTGCATCTGGGAGTTAATTGCCTTTCGGATACGTATTTCGTATCTCCTCAATTTTTTAATGATTTCCTTCATTCTAATTGTTTCACAATTACATTTATTTATTGGCATTAATTGTGATGCCTTGGTAATTGTGTGCGTTGTGTGATCTTTGCATCTTCAATAAGTTTTCAAAATTATAATTTCACGAAGTTTTAGTTTGCTTTGAAATACTTTTTTTTAACCGCTCTTGTAATACTTATCTCTTGTGGTACCTCAGAAGAGCCAGAAGATCTACTTGACCAAAAACAAATGGCTAAGGTGTTAACTGAGGTTCATTTGCTTGAGGCAAAGCTCGCTGAAATACCTATAAAGCCTATTGATTCTATTCAAGTCGTTTATGAACACTTCGAAAAACTACTTTTTGACAGTCTGAATATTACAAAAGAGCAGTATGAATCCAGTTTTAACTATTACCTAGAAAACCCCAAAGAGTTTGAAAAGATCTATGGTACCGTGGTAGATAGTTTACTTCAAAAAGAAAAGACAGCAAAAAAGTGAAGGTTTATCCAAAAGATATTGAATCAAAGCTCGGCTTTGATCAAATAAAAACACTGTTGGCTGGTTTTTGTCAAAGCAATAGGGGAACTGACCTTTCATTAAAAATTAAACCTAACAACAGGTTTGAGCTTGTAGTGAGATGGCTTGATCAAGTAAGGGAAATGATGAGGTTGAAATCGGATGCAAATGGTAAGGTTTCTTTCGAATTTTCTGATTTTGAAGAGTATTTGATCAAAGTAAAAGTTCCCGGTACATTTTTAGATCCAAGCGATTTTCATGATTTAAAAAGAGGGATTACTACCGTTTCTTCCTGGGTTACTTTTTTTCGTAAAAACGCGCTAGACTATCCAACGCTTTCAGAACTCATCTCAAAAATTGAGCTGGACGCTGGATTGATCAGTGAAATTGAACGAACAATCAATGAGCGTGGTGAAGTTAGAGATAATGCTTCTTCTGAGCTGTCTGCAATAAGAAGCCGAATCGGTAAAAGTGAAAGAGCTGTTAGATCCGCTATTCAAAAGGTACTAAAAAAAGCAAAATCTGATGAGTTCACAGAAGAGGATAGCACACTTACGGTTAGAGATGGTAGGTTGGTCATTCCGATTAAGGCGGAACACAAAAAAAGAATTGCAGGCTTTGTACATGACGAATCCGCTTCCGGTCAAACTGTTTATTTAGAACCCGGTGAGGTACTCGATTTAAATAATGAAGTTCAGGAATTAAAGTATCGTGAGCGAAGGGAAGTGATTAGAATTCTGATCCAACTTTCTGATCATGTTCGGGCGAACATGGATGGACTCACGAAAGGAGCCGATTTAGTTGAGAAGTTGGATTTTATTTATGCAAAAACAAAGCTACTTGACCATCTGAAGGCCTCTATCCCAACGCTTAACAATCAGACTACCTTCAACATAGTCAATGCAAATCATCCATTACTCTTTCTGTCACATCAAGAGTCAAAGAAACCTGTAATTCCATTAAGCCTTTCTTTAGACCATGACAGTAGGGTACTAATTATTTCTGGACCTAATGCAGGAGGAAAGTCGGTGGCATTGAAAACGATAGGATTGTTGCAATATATGGTGCAATGTGGTTTGCCAATACCGGTCCATGAGGAAAGTCAACTTGGGTTCTTTTCTTCGATTTTTATTGATATTGGTGATACCCAATCCATAGAGGATGATCTGAGTACGTACAGTTCTCATTTAACTTCCATGAAGTACCTCTTAAAACACGCCGATAAGAAATCATTATTTCTAATTGATGAATTCGGTAAAGGAACTGAGCCCCAGTTTGGAGGTGCTATCGCAGAGTCCGTTTTAATTGAATTGAATAAAAAGAGAGCTGTAGGAATTGTTACGACTCATTATCAGAACCTGAAAAAAATTGGAGACAAAGTTTCTGGCCTAATTAATGGAGCAATGAAGTACGACCAGGAAGTCCTGGAGCCATTATTCGAATTAGAAGTGGGGAAGCCAGGAAGTTCTTTTGCTTTTGAAATAGCCGGGAAAATTGGTCTTCCGAAAGAGATTATTCAAAAAGCCAGAAAGCAAATTGGAAAGTCTCATGTCGATTATGATAAGTTGCTTAATCAGCTTGAAAAAGAGAAAGGTCGTTATGAAAGGCTGATAAATAAGCTTGAGAAAGACCAACTAGAGGTAACGAAGACAAGAAAAGACTATGAAGAGCTTAGAACGATGCTGGAAGAAGAGAAAAAAAGGGTTATCAAGGAAGCAAAGTTGGAGGCGAGTAGAATTATTAAAGATGCAAATAAGGAAGTTGAACGGGTTATTCGAGAAATAAAGGAGAACAAAGCAGCCAAATCAGAAACCCAAAAAGCTCGTCAAGTACTTGAGGTGAAGAGAGAAAAGCTAAAAGAAAACGAGGAAATAAGAGAAGAGACATTCAAGGTTGGGGATATCGTTTCAGTCATTGGGCAGGATACAAAAGGTGCTATTCAAAAGATAAATGGGAGGCAGGCTGAAGTATTATTTGGGTCGTTGAAATCAATCGTATCTACTGATAAGCTAAAAAAGGAAAAACAGGGACCCGAAGTTTCTTACAAAAAGAAAGTGAAAAAGCTGGGAATTGATGTAAGTCAAAAGATGGCCAATTTTAGTCATGATCTAAGTATTTTGGGGATGCGTGCCGATGAAGCTATGAATAAGGTGGAGAGTTTTTTAGATGAGGCATTGTTGGTAGGAGTAGACCAAGTACGGATTGTTCATGGAAAGGGTCATGGTGTTTTAAGAGAGATAGTTAGAAACATATCAAGGGATCACCCCAGGGTTGCTGGAATTGAAGATGAGCATGCAGACCGTGGAGGGTCAGGTATTTCCATAATTAAGTTTCAATGAAAAGCTATTCTAAACAGCAGCTTTCATTAAGGAATGGACAGGATAGAGAGGAGATTTGGATCGCTTACAAAGAGGTGATCTATGATGTGACTCATTCAAGGCTCTGGAGAAATGGTAAGCACTACGAGCATTGGGCAGGACAGGATCTTACCGAGGAGCTGTATAATGCACCACATGATTGGAAAGTATTTGAGAAATTGCAGGTAATCGGAAAACTTATCAAATGAAGATTCTTGAATCGAGTATAAAAAATGTAAAGGCACATGAAAGTGTGAAAATCGTTATGCCCTCTAATATTTATGGGTGCGAATTAGCTGAAAATGTATTTGTAGGGCCTTTTGTTGAAATTCAAAAGGGGGTTAAAATTGGTGCACGGACGAAAGTACAATCACACGCATTTGTATGCGAGTTAGTTGAAATAGGTGAGGATTGTTTTGTTGGGCATGGAGTAATGTTTGTGAATGATTTGTTCGCAGATGGGGGTCCTGCAGGTGGTGATGCCTCTAAATGGAAAGAAACAAAAATTGGCAATAAGGTGTCTTTGGGTTCAAATGCTACCATCTTACCAGTTACCATTTGTGATCATGTAGTGATCGGTGCAGGTTCTGTGGTGACCAAAGACATTAATGAGCCCGGTATTTATGCTGGTAATCCTGTTAGAAAACTGAGAGAAATATGAGCATACCTTTTGTGGATCTAAAAGCTCAGTATGAAGCTATTAAGAGTGATATTGATTCGGCTATTTCTTCAGTTATTGGTCAGATGGACTTTATTGGAGGAGCTATCATTAAAGAATTTGAATCCGATTTTGCCAGCTATGTTGGAACCGAACATTGCATTGCTGTGGCGAACGGAACGGATGCCATAGAGATTGCATTAAAAGCGTTGGTTATTGGACCGGGAGATGAAGTTCTTGTTCCTGCATTGACATGGATTAGTACTGCGGGAGCAGTAAATAATATAGGTGCTGAGCCTGTATTTGTTGATGTGATAGAATCAGAACGCACCATCAATCCAGAACTAATAGAAGAAAAAATCAGCTCGAAGACTAAAGCCATCATTCCAGTTCACTTGTATGGTTTACCTGCAAGGATGGATGAGATCTTGAGTATTGCAGAGAAGTATGATTTGAAGGTTTTGGAAGATTGTGCACAAGCACATGGAGCTACTATCAATGGTAGGAAAGTTGGGACATTCGGGCATATTGCCACTTTTAGTTTTTATCCCGGCAAAAATTTAGGAGCATATGGTGATGCCGGTGCTATATTGACCAACGATTCAGAACTATCTGAAAAATGCCAGATGCTCAGAAATCACGGGCAGCTTAAGAAGCATGATCATCAGATCATTGGTAGAAACAGTCGTATGGATACTTTGCAGGCTGCTATTTTGAAAGCGAAACTCCCTTATCTTGATCAGTGGATAGCGTCTCGAAATCAAGTGGCAAAATGGTACGATGAATCACTTCAAAAGGTGACTAAGCCTATGATTCCTGAAGGTATGAGTCACGTATTTCATTTGTATGTTGTACAGTCCAGTAGTCGAGAAAAGCTCATGACCAAATTGAAAGCAGCTAATATTGGACATTCGATTCACTATCCAACTCCATTGCCTCACATAGCTTGTTATCGTTACAAAAACCACCAAAAGGGAGATTTTCCTATGGCAGAAAAATTATGTTCTGAGATCCTTTCGCTACCCATGTATCCTGAAATTGCCCAGGATCAGGTGAGTTCAGTAAGCGAGGTACTGAATAACCATTCCTAATTATAAGCCTTTATTTAAATGATTTAGGAAAGCATTCCAATAATTGGTCTAAATTCAGATTGATCTTCTTCAGATTACACTGCTGGATAATTTCTTTCGTCTCAACTGAGCTATTTACTTGAAATGGTGTTTGATTACTAACCCCAATCGATTCATAGTAATCATGAAATTTAAAGGCTTTTCCAACGACTTTATCTGAAAATTGGAGCCAGAGTGTTGGGATTTGATAGGCATCCGCAACAATCAAACCATGCATAGAACTGGAGGCTATGGCTTTACATTCCAGCATTTGGTTAAGTACCTGTAGTGGATTGGGGTTTTGTACATCTATGACGGTGGCACTATTGGGTAGGTCTGTCAAATATTCAGAACTTTTATCTACGTAGTGAGGAACTATTCCTAAGTCATATTTTTTTTTCGTTTCACTATTAGCAATAAAGCGTGGCAAGAGCAGTGCTGGATCACCATATATCTCTGGACAAGCAACTCCCTGCTTAAGAAGTAATTCTCTGGTTAGCGGTCCTCTTACGGCATGCACTTTTTTGGGTTTTGAAATAAAATGAGAAGTAGCTGAAATATAACCGCTGCCCCAGACTTCAGATGTCGAAGTGGCTCGATCTAGAATGGATCCAATCGCAAGTAAGTGGGTTGAATTGCAATATCTAGATCTTACATTTAAAATCTTCCTTTGGGTCAAATGAGAAATAACTATTGGATTAAGAATGTCACCAAAGTTGTTGAATCCTTTGTACCAGTCTACCTGTATCGAGCCAGGATTTAATACGCGGTTGATGGAATATTTTGTATTGTGAATGACCTTTTTAAGTGGTAATGGGTAATTCATTCTGCTAATACTTTTAAAAGTGCTTCAGTTCTTTTGTCATTGGAAAAGCGATCAATGATTCTTTCTCTTGCCCGTTTCCCCATATTTTGAGTGGATGCTGATATGGCATTATCAATGCTATTAAGAAGCATATTCTTTTCCTTTTTCATCACAATGTAGCCGGTATCACCGATGATATCAGGAATCATATTTACGGAAGAACCAATGGGTATGCACTCACCTAACATCGCCTCACAAAGCGCCAAACCAAATCCCTCAAACGCAGATAACTGTAAATGAAATTGATGATTTGAGTATGCTTTACGCAGTGCACTTTTGTCAAGTATTCCCATAAATTCCACATTGATAGGTTTCTCTAGACCAAGCTTTTCAAATTGTTGTTTGGTGATGCCAACGATACAAAAATCGATCGCTGGTCTCTCATATGCTACTTCGATAATCAAATCTCCTCCTTTAAGGAAGAATTGATCCATTGTGAATACTGTAATAAAAGAATTAGGCTTTTTTGATGTTTGCTTGGATGCCCAGTAATCAACCATTAAACCATTGTGAATAACTGTGTATGGAGTTTTATTTTTAGGGAAATAATGTCTTACTCCCTGCGGAGAAGGTTCATTTAAAAATTGATTTTCTATCCTAATTAGAGATTCACTTACAGGTAGTAGTCTGAAAGCAAAATGATAACTCCATTTACAAAAAAAACGAAGCAACGGCTTTCTTAAGCTGCCGTAACTAAGCGAAGGGATGCTGGCTGTATCCGTTCCATGAAGCACGATATAGACAGGAATATTGAATTTGCTTCCCAATAAGGCCGGAATAAGAGACCAATACCCACCGAAGTGTATGAGTAATTTATCATATCGCCTTAAAGTAAGAAGTAATGAAAAAAGCTGTCGAATGAGGTTTATTGGTATAAGTGATTTCTTATACCAGCTGTATGCAGATACTTTTAGGTCATAATGATCTTGAAGAAGTTCAATATCATTTTGGATAAATCCATTTATTCTTGGCGCTATGAATAGAAGTTTGGGTTTCATTCGCTTGCATAGTATCTTCTCAATTCTTTAATGAGTTTTTTCTCTTTATCAGTTTTCTTAGGAATAGCACCACTATTGATTGTATAGTAAATAGGGCTTAAGGTATCTATCATCTGTTGAGGTAGAATCTTAGTAAATTTCAACAGTTTCATGTGAAGGTTTCTGTTTCTGATCTTTACCGTCTTGTTCTTTTGTAAAAGATTGAGTCGTTCAAATTCTTCAGCATCAATACCAATATCTTCAGCAAGGCTTTTCATAAATTGAACTGGATTCTTTTTTAAATCATCAAAGGTCCTTTGGATTATGCGATCGCTTCCAAAAGCATTGATCCAGTTATTTAAAAACTTCTTGTAAAACCCTTGTTTTGTCTTTTTCCCTTCAAAAATTCCTTGATTGTAGCCAATATACTTCTCAAAAGACCCTTTGAATCGTTTCGTTTTGTATCGGTGAAACTGATAGTCAGAAAACATTCGATCCGCCGGATCACGATAGATAAACAAAAACTTGATCGGTTTCTCGATTTTCTTGAATGCATTTATGGCACTTTCTGAATAAAGATATTCTGGCGTAGCCTCTACAATGCATTTCATGTTCTCGGAACAATCTTTGAAATATGTTTGGTAATGACTGAAATCCGCTTCTGAAAATATCTTGATTCCATTTTCTTCTTCATCTCTTTGAAAAAAATGGTAGGTTTCTTTTACTGAAGAAGTACATACCTGAGAATGTTCACTAAGCCAGTTGAAAACAGAGGTTGTACCACACTTGGGTGGACCAATCATTACCAAATCTGGATAGGGCATTTGCTAAGGCTTTAGCTCCAAATAAACACTTCCGGCAAAACCCAGAAGGATCAAAATAGAACTGATCAACATAATCATATTTCCACTTGAATAGACTTTTGGCTTAAATTCAAATACGACCTCATGCTGTCCTTCGGGAATTTCTAAAGCTCGTAAGACATAATTTGACCGAAGTATTTCTGCTTTATTTCCATCGATTGTAGCCTCCCAACCCTTGGGGTAAAAGATTTCGGAAAAGATACCCACTGCAGGTCCGCCCGTAACATTCGTTGAATAAACAACCTTGTTTGGTGTTTTTTCTTTGAGGTCTATAGATCCTGAGCCAGATGCATTCGGAATATTGAATTTACTTTGGTCCATCACGGCTTGTGATTTGGTATCTATCTGGCAAACCTTACTGATTTCTTCATCTGGTGTGTTGACAGGAATAACCTCAGACACCACCCAGGCGGCACCATTTGCATGGTTGTTTTTAAACACGCCATTGCGTTGCTGTCCTGCATAGAAATAGGTTGTGTTTAACATATTCACTATTTGCAAATCAGAAAAGTCCAGGGATTGCGACTGCAATTGTTGAATGGCTTGCTGTACCTCACCTCCAAGGCAATAATCGATCAGGTCTTGATATCTTCTGATCTTCGCTCCATGGTAGCCACCAATTGACGCATGGAAGTAAGAAGTTCTGTTCTCATTCCATGGATTTTGAAGGTTTAAGACTCGATCCCCTATTTCTGTTAAAGATAAAAGTGCCTGATCAGCTTCATTTGTTTTGAAATAATCTACAATGGGACTATCCACAAATTTTTCGTCTCCTAGGAACCTCTTGGTAAGGCCAATATTGTCCGTAAATACAATGATTAATAGTCCAACTAAGACCTGGTTCAGCTTTATATTTTTCTTAAAAAATGCCCAAATAACTATGCCAAATCCAATAACAAAAAATAAAGCTCTAATAGCATCTTTTATCAAAAGTGATTGACGATCCTCTCGTAAAGCATTTGCAAACCAGTCCGGTAGTTGAGCATCTATGGCACCACGGTAACTTAAAGCACCTGAGAAAATGAGTAGCAATAGCAGGAAACCTGCGCCAATACCAAAAGTTAAAAAGATTTTCTTCCTTGTTTCTTTATCCCATTCCATGGATACTAACTTTTCAAGACCTAAAGCACCCAATAGGTTTAAAGAGAAAATGGAAATGATAATGGTAAAGGTTACCGATCTGAATTTATTGTATCCAGGAAGGTAATCAAACAATAAGTCATTAAATGAAGAAAAATTCTTTCCCCAACTCATTATGATCCCAAGACCTATAAGTACAAGTAGCCAGGTTTTCTGATTTCCGGGCAATATTATCGCACCAAGAATAAAGAACATCACTGCGAGTGTTCCGGCAAAATAAGGAGCTGTCAGTGGTTGATCTCCCCAATACGTAGGCATGGCTTGAACCTGTTGAGCTACTTGAGAGCGATTATAACCTGCATTTCGCATCGCCTTTGCTACCTCAGATTTAGTAGAAAGTGCTTGTTGAGAAGATCCGCCGAAAATATTAGGTACAAAAAGGAATAATGGTTCAGTAATTCCATTGCTATACCTGAACGCATATTCTCGATCAAGTCCACTGGAAGCAGCTTGAGCTGAAGCAAGTTCCGACTTTCCTCTTATGGTGTATTTGCTATACTCGAGTGTTGTAGCCAGTCTTCCGTAATTAGCGCCAACGGCCAGAACTGCCGCAACTATCAATAATCCGGTTTTAATCCTAAATGGTTTAAGTTCATTTTGCTTCAGCGTTTTAATAAGTTCATTAATTCCATATGCCAAAACGATGAGTAGTAGATAATAGGTAATTTGGGGATGATTGGCCCTGATTTCTAGTCCTAGTGCGAGTGATGTCAATGAAAATCCCAACCACTTCTTTCCTGAAAAAGTAAGTTGGATGCCAGCCAAAACAAGTGGCATCAGAGCAACTGCTGCGATTTTGGCATTGTGCCCAGCCATAATGCTAATTACATTGAAACCATTAAGGCCAAATGCAATCGCACCTATTGCAACAATTAATGGCCTAACCTTGAAGGATAAAAGCATGATATAGAAACTTACCATCGCAATGAATAGGATAGAGGTGGGATGTCCCATCCATAAGCCGAATGCCCTGTATACATGTTTCAGTAGGTCACCGGAATATTGAACTCCAGTGAGGTATGCAGGCATGCCACTAAACATGTATGGGTTCCAAAGGGCTTCTTCGCCGGTTTGTTCTTTATATTCTTTAAGTTGTTGATTTCCTCCTGCACCCATCAGGATGTCGTGTTGACTGATTTGTTTTCCACTGAGGAAAGTTGGATAATGGACAGTAATTGTAACAAGAAGAAATCCAAGGATGATTAACCCATGAGTTAGCAATTCTTTTCTCATAGAAGAGGTCATTTCGGGAGTTTGATTTTAAGAAAACGCTCAAAGGTAGAGCGAATCAGATTATTTATGTCTGAAGATATATTAAAACGATAAACAAGATATATGAAGAAAATGGTTGTGAGTACTGCTCGTACCAATATGTTTAAAACTGGATTTAAACCCGGATTAAAATAGTAAGCTAATACACATAAAAGTAGACTTATTAGAAATAGTGGAATATGTGAAAACGTCAACGGTGAAACATGTAGCTGACGATAGACAAAAATTCCCTTTAGGAGTATGTGAAAAATTATTGAAAGCGCATAACTAAAACCGGCTCCTGATATCCCCCAAATTGGAATGAGTTGAGTATTAAGTACGATCAACACGACTGCACTTAAGAGTTGAAAAAATAGATTGACCTGATAGCTTTTTGAGAAGTTAATGATTTCTCCAGCAAATGAAGAGACCATTAATCCTAACTTAGAAATGCAAACAAAAATGACTACCCAAAAGCCTGTTTGAAAGGCTGAGCCTTTTGGGATGAATTCAAATAGGTCTTGGAGATTGGTTACAATTCCAATTGTAAAAAGAATTCCAATTATTGACATGGTAATTGAACCACGTTGATAAATACTTTTAATACTTTCAACATCATTATTAACAGATGCCTGAGAAATAAGTGGAATCATCACTTTAGCCATGTTTCTTTTCGGCATTTCAACCACTACACCAATAAAAAAACAAGTGGTGAAAATTCCTGTCATATCTGGTCCCAATATTGCAGTGATCTGATCATAGGAAATGTTGTTAATGACAGCAAAACTTCCGGCCAAAAGCATCGCATAGATTCCAAATTGCAATATTTCCTTTTTCCATTTGATGTTTATAATATCCAGTTGAAAATCAAACCTGAAATGAAATTGAACAATTAGCTGGGTCAAAAGAATAATGAATGAGGAAAAGTAAACGATGCCAAGACCAATGATCGCCCAGTCAAAATTCCACCAATTTAGTGAGTAACCTATAACCAAGAAGAGTGATCCCAAACGAAGGTAGAAATCACGTAAGAATGACGGAGTGATGACCCTAAGGATACTTCTGGAATAACTAAAAAAAAGATCAAATAGACTGTTAGAAATAATAACTAGTCCTGTTACAAACAAATAGTCTACATAGTCTGGAGCCGTTTCAGCATATCGTTGTGCAATGACATCCTTCAATGCATAGCCAACAATTAAAATGATACCATTTCCTACGATAGAAATTAGAAATAGGAATGAGAATAGTTTGTGTCGATTTTTTTCTTTAAACGATGGGAAAAACTTCATGTAGGAGCTTCCAGCTCCAAAAGAGGAAATCGGGGATACCATCATGGCGTTGGCAGTAATAAGCGTAAAAAGTCCTATCTGCTCTAGGCTGAAGTATTCAGCCCGAAAATAAAGCGTATTAACATACCCGATAATTACACCAGAATAGGCAATGAATGTCCCCCAAAAACTTTGCTTAATTACTACTCCCAAGGCTAACTAAAAAACCATAATTTAATTGACAGTCCAACAACCATAATCAAGAGGATCATTCGGATAAGTCGGTCACTTTTCCCAACTGACCACCTACTTCCAATCCATCCTCCAATAGAATTGCCTGCTGCTAAAGTAAGTCCATATTCCCACCGTATTTTATCTCCCAGGTAAAAAACAATTACCGCCGCGAATGTGTAGCAAAGAATGACAAAGACTTTGATGCTATTGGTTCGGGCCATATCCAGTCCATGCACAGTAGTAATTGCTGCTATGATTAAGAAACCAATTCCTGCCTGGATGAAGCCTCCGTAAATGCCAAGAAAGAAGAAGATCAATATACTTGTCCAAACTTTACCTTTAGTTAAAACAGCTTTTGAGGCTTCTTTGAGTTGAGGCTTAAAGATGGTTATTCCCATCACGGTAAGCATAACAATTGCTAAAATTCGATTGAATAGCTGATCACTTATGTCAACTGCAATCTTAGACCCAATAATAGCTCCAATTACAGCTGGAATAGCCACCCAAAAAGCGAAAGGAAAGACATACACTCCTTTGCTACGATAGCCTGCCACAGAAAATATATTCTGAATAAATATTGCTACACGGTTGCTTCCATTGGCTTCTGCTGAAGGTAATCCCATAAAAATTAATAAAGGCATGATCACAAGAGATCCTCCGCCAGCAATTGAATTAACAAAACCTGCAAAGCTCCCGGCAAAGACTAATAAAATACCTTCCGCAATACTCATCAAAGTACATAATCAGTAAGTCTGCAATCTAATGGATCGTTACATTCTGCAAGGAGTTCCATTTGTGTTTTATCAAGGATGGGATGAGTTTCTAGTGGACACATCTCTACCAACGGCAATAAAGTAAACCTTCTTTCAGAAATACCGGGATGGGGAATTTGGAGTTTTGTAGATTCAATGATTTGATTGTGATAGTATAAAATATCAATGTCTATAGATCGCTCGCCCCATTTCTCTTTTCGAACTCTCCCCAGTTCTTGCTCTACGCCAAGACAAGCCTGGAGCAATTGATCAGCGTCCATAGAAGTAGATATTTCTAAAACAACATTTAAAAACCAATCCTGATTTTTAGGTCCCCATGGTTCAGTTTCATAAATACTTGATTCTTCTACAATCATCAGGTTTTTATCTGAAAGAAGTTCAGCTGCTTGCTTGAGGTAAGCCAGTCTGTTCCCAATATTACTACCCATAAGTAGGTAAATTCCGTTCATATATTTTTGATGCTCATTTAAAGGGAATCTCAATATACATTTGTGAGTTTAATAGCTGGCAAAGCTAAACTTTCATCAAAGATTAAGATCCAAAACCAATAATTGCTTAATGGCGTTTTTAAGAAATCTTTTAGCCACACTAGTTGGCTTATTCATTTTTACTATAGTTATTTTCTTCATTTTGGTGGGTGTTATTGCATCCGCTTCCGAAGAAGAAATACCTACAGTTAATTCCAATACCATTCTCTATTTCCCAATGAGTGGGATTATACAAGAAAAAGCTGTGGATGATCCGTTGCTGGAAGCATTGGGCAATTCACCAAAAGTTCACAGCCTATTAGATATTGTTCATGCAATTAATCGTGCGAAAACGGACGAGCGGATCAAAGGGATCTACCTGGAGCCGATGTATCTGGCGGGTGGATATGCTGCATTTCAAGAGATAAGAGATGCGTTGATCAATTTCAAAGAATCAGGAAAGTTTGTTTATGCATACGCGGAATACATGAGCGAGTCAGATTTTTACATCGCTTCGGTAGCGGACAGTCTTTTTCTTAACCCCACTGGTGCAATGGAGTTCAATGGGTTGGATGTTAATATCACCTTCTTCAAAGGAATGTTTGAAAAGCTGGATATTCAACCAGAAATATTTAGGGTAGGAGAGTTTAAAAGCTATGTTGAACCTTACATTCGAAAGGATCTGAGTGAGGAAAATAAATTGCAATACAAGGAGTTATTGCAAAGTGTGTACAGGACTTATCTGTCCAATATCTCTCAGTCTACTGATATATCGGTGGCGGAACTTGAGGAGATATCCAATTTAATGAAAGTCAGCTTGCCATTAGATGCTGAGGAGTTGGGTCTAATTCAAAAAATAGGCTATAAAGACGAACTAAAATCAGTGATGAAAGAAAAGGTGGGTATCGCAGAGGATAAAAGCCTAAAGATGATGAAGATCGATAAATACAGCCAAGCAGTGGCTGCTGAAAGGAAATATTCCAAAAATCGAGTAGCAGTAATTGTAGCAGAGGGGAATATTGTCATGGGTGGAGATGAAGGTATCGTTGGTGCTACCTATGCGAAAGAAATTCGAAAAGCAAGAGAAAATGATCGGGTGAAGGCAATTGTTGTTAGAATTAACTCTGGTGGTGGCAGTATGACTGCTTCAGATCTTATATGGCGTGAGATGATGTTAACAAAAGGTAAAAAACCATTAATTGCCTCCATGTCTTCTGCAGCTGCTTCTGGCGGATATTACATGGCCATGCCTGCTGATACCATTATTGCGCAACCTAATACCATAACTGGTTCCATCGGTGTATTTGGGATGTGGTTTAATTTTGGAGAATTTTTAGAAAATAAGATTGGTATCACACATGATGTGGTGAAAACAGGTGAGTATTCAGACCTCTACACCGTCACAAGACCACTTAGAGAAGCTGAGCGTTCTATTATCCAACGAGGAGTCAATGAAGCATATGAATCATTTACCCAAAAGGCTGCAGAAGCAAGAGGTATGACTCAAGATGAATTAAAAAAGGTAGCTAGCGGACGTGTATGGAGTGGAGAACAAGCTTTGGAAAATGGGTTAGTTGATCAATTAGGTAGCTTTCAAGATGCTGTTGATTTAGCCGTTAAAAAGGCGGGTATTGAGGATGACTACTCGATTATTTATACTCCGAAAGAGAAACCATTCCTTGAGGAATTCCTGGAGAAAATGAACGCAGAAATTAAAACCTCTCTTTTTGGAAAGGAAGTTGACCCGCTACTAAAGCAAGTAGAGAGGTTAAAAAATCATCAAGGAATACAGGCAAGAATTCCCGGGTATGTCTCAGTCAACTAGCTGAAAGACTTTGATGACAATAGAAATTGACTTTTAAGGAGTTTGATTACCCTTTGGGTAGCGTAAAATAGAGCTTTGAACCCTGATTTATTCCTCTAACATTCTGATTTTGATATTTCGATAGGCTACCTGATTTCCATGATCTTGAAGTGCGATGTGACCTGTTTTATGCTTTCCAAACCCAGGCCAATCTTTAAAGTTTGATTTTTCAATCAAGGTTTCCCATTCAGGACCATTCACAGGAAATCGTAATACCTCCACTTCATTGAAAATCACAAAACCTTCGTTGTTTTTCTGATCGATGTGGATGAGGTAATGATTCCATTCATTTGCCGGCTTGCTTACTATGGATGATGGAGCCATAATGTTAAAAATTGAACCAGCACGTTGAATATTACCCCTTTCTTCAATATATGCTTGCCAGTTATCATCTAATACTTGAATTTCTGATCCTGTCTCATAGGTATGTGTATATAATTCGTCCTCTTGAATGCCCCAGAAAATGCCAGAATTACCTTCTTCAGAAATCATCCATTCAATGGACAATTCGAAATTCGTGAATTGCTGGTCTGTTACCAGATCGGCATTACTTGGATCTGATCTTTTTGATGGATCAAACGCTAATACCCCGTTTTCGACGTACCACCCATTGAAATTATCTTTGCCTTTTAGGTATATATGCCAACCATCGAGGTTCTCGCCATTAAACAATTCAGTCCAGTTTTCTTTTGGAGAGCAGCCTGATAATATGATCAGAACAATTAAGCCAAGGGTTTTCTTCATATTAGCAATTTAATTGTTTCAAACATGAAAAAAATATTCACTCTTATTATCCTAATTGTATTTGTTCTGCAATGCCAACAAAAAAAAGCGGATCAGGAGGCCTTTAGCTTTAAAAAAGAAAAGGAAAATACGAATCGAAAAGCTTCAACATTTATTGATTTAACAAACAAAGGGATAGGACCCATTGAAGAGGTTTCGTTTGCAAGTACTATCAATCAGGAGCTTATGCAAAAGGGTAAAGGACTCTATGAAAAAAAATGTACAGTCTGCCACAAACTGTTGGAAACGTTTATCGGGCCACCTCCAAAAGGGATACTCAAACGAAGAACACCAGAATGGATCATGAACATGCTGTTAAATACAGAAGAAATGCTACAAAAAGACTCTTTGGCAAAAGCTTTATTCATGGAATTTAATGGTCAATTAATGACGAATCAAAACCTGAGTGAGGAAGAAGCAAGAGCGATTTTAGAATATTTTAGGATCCTGGAATAATGACATGGGAAGTAGCCAGAACCTTTATACAAATGTTTAACAGGTCAATTAGCCTCTATTAGCTTCTTTTTTAGTTTAAGCAATTTCTCCTTTCTTGGGATGTGGCAATGTTTTCGTTCATAGTATACCAGGATAAAAGCCAAAGTGTAAGCACCTATGATTAACAACCACTTTTCCAATGAAGCACCTAAAACGAGCATTTTGATCACGGAAAATACCCCAATTGGAAGTAGATAGTATTTTATCATAATGGTTGCAATCTGAATGAGCGAATCTGAGTTTGCAACCGCATGATCCAGTTCACCTAACATGGATCGGTCGAAAGTACGCTCCTGCTTTTTTCTTTGCTTTCGGAAATAGGCCAAAAACACAACTGTTAGAAGTATTACAACACTTAATGCATAATCCCAAATATTTTCTTTGTCTACAATTGCATCGACTAGTGATATACAGCCAGTGATGAAATTGATAACCATCAGGCTAATCTCCACGTTGTTTATTCGTTTACTGGCAATGTCCTTCTTTTTGGTGATGCTTTGATGTAATGCATGTTCATTGATTGCGTACATCGTTTCTCCTTTTTGTTCGCTCCAGATCTTTTGTAATTCCTCAAGTTCCATATTCATAGTCTTTTGCTATTATTACTAATTGTTTCTTGATTCGATGGATCTTCACCCCAATGTTACTTTCCGAAATTCCCAGTATTTCACTCATTTCTTTGTAGCTGTAGCCTTCCAGCAGTAAAAGAGAAATGGACTTATCTATTTCATTAAACCGCTGAATTTCTTTGTAGAGCCAGGCTAGGCGATCATCATTGGCATTTTCATTACTTTCAAGCACTTGCACAATCTTTTCAATTTCTTGATGACCATCTACATGTTTTCGCTCTTTTGTACTCCATTTAATGGCAGTATTCAATGCTATCCGATAGATCCAGGTAGAAATAGCAGATTTACTCTTGAAACTGGGAATGGACCGATAAACCTGCATACAGATTTCCTGGAATAGATCATTTTGATCTTCAGTATGCTTGGCGTAAGCACGGATTACTTTAAATAACAGCGCCCGGTAATCGGTAAGCCATTCATCAAAGATTGTACGCTGCTCATTTTGGTTCATATTCGAATCAATTACCCCACTAGTCCGGGATAATGGAGAATTCTTACAAGTAAGTAAAAAATTTTTCCTTAGATCGATTTAGGCCTGCTGTATTTAACCTAATTTCATCAATCTTAATCTGCAACTATATGAAGACCAAAATCACAGAACTTTTTGATGTAGCGCATCCAATCATCCAGGGAGGAATGCATTATGTTGGCTATGCAGAGTTAGCTTCAGCAGTGTCGAATGCAGGAGGCCTGGGGATCATTACCGGGCTCACTCAACGCACTCCTGAAGATTTGGCTGATGAGATAGCAAAATGCCATGAGATGACTGATAAACCTTTTGGAGTTAATATCACCATTCTTCCGATGGTGAATACACCAGATTATCCCGGGTATCTTAAAGCCATTATTGAAGGTGGGGTTAAAATTGTAGAAACGGCTGGAAGAAGTCCCGAAAAGTTCATGCCTGCTTTGAAAGAAGCTGGAATCAAAGTGATCCATAAATGCACCAGTGTGAGGCATGCTATCAAAGCAGAAAAGATTGGCTGTGATGCCGTCAGTGCAGACGGTTTTGAGTGTGGCGGACATCCCGGTGAAGATGATATTCCTAATTTTATTTTATTGCCAAGAGTACTTGAAGAATTAAGCATTCCGTTTGTGGCCTCTGGTGGAATTGGAACAGGTTCTCAACTGGTAGCGTCCCTGGCTCTTGGTGCTGAAGGTATCAATATGGGAACACGGTTTTTAGCAACCAAAGAAGCACCTGTGCATGAAAATGTTAAGCAAGCCATCCTGGATGCATCTGAGTTAGATACCCGATTGATCATGCGCAACCTGACGAATACTGAACGAGTGTTGAAGAACAAAGCAGTAGACGAGTTGGTACAATTAGAAAATGAACGAGGAGCAGATATCACCTTTGAAGAGGTAGCACCTTTTGTCGTGAGCAAGTACCGAGATATCATGATCAATGGCAACATGGATGCTGGTGCCTGGAGCTGTGGGATGGTAGCTGGATTGATCCACGATATCCCCACTTGTCAGGAGTTGATAGACCGAATCATGGGCGAGGCTAACGATATAATTCAGGAAAGACTAGCGAAGCTTTAATTAGTCAACTGCTCTTCAATACTCTTAGTGACCGATGATTTCACGTCACCTGTATGCGCAGTGGTCTTGTTTTCAATAAGCATAATTTGATATTCTTTCGCTGACGAAACTCTGAAGTTAATCCCTTGATTCACTACATAAAAATCTCCTTTTTACATCTTGAAAGGTGACTTACCTTCTTCCTCAAAAAGTAAATCTCCTTCTAAAATGAAGAACGCCTCATCTTCATTAGCATGATTGTGCCAAGGAATATCCTCTCCTTTGATTTTAGCGACTTTCACATAGACATCATTCACTTCCCCAACAACTTTAAGTGAGAAGTATTCTTTGATTGTTGATAGGTGGTCCTGAATGTTCATGAATTAAAGATAAACTGCTTCGAGACTACTTTTGCATATATGTCTGTATATGATCTGGTAGTTACTCCTGAAGTTGGATATGATGTCGAGGCGTTAAAGAACTATTTAAGCGAGGCTGGTAAGTTAAAAGCCAATCAACATGTGGATATCTTACGGCGATCCATTGATGCCCGTCAGCGAACGATTAAAATCAACTTAAGGGTTGACGTCCGGGATACGCCTATAGAAGTTGAATACGTAGAATACTTCCATCAAGAGCATGATGTGCGAAATGCTGATCCGGTTATTATTGTTGGAGCGGGTCCTGCAGGGTTATTTGCTGCGATAAAGGCTATTGAAGGAGGTTTAAAACCAATCGTTTTAGATCGTGGCAAAGACGTAAGAGCAAGAAGAAGGGATATTGCTGCAATTAACAAAGAGCATGTAGTGAACCCCGATAGCAATTATTGTTTTGGAGAGGGGGGTGCTGGAACCTATTCGGATGGAAAACTATACACTCGCTCTAAAAAGAGAGGTAGTGTTAGACGGATATTTGAAATCCTGGTTGCACATGGAGCTACATCAGAAATTCTTTTCGAGGCTCATCCGCATATAGGAACAAATAAGCTTCCGAAACTAGTAACAGCTTTGCGAGAGACCATTGAGCAGGCAGGAGGAGAAGTTCATTTCAACACCAAGGTCACTGATTTTATAATCGAAGATGGTGCAATGAAAGGGGTAGAGACCATCGATCAGAAGTATAATGGAGTTGCCGTTCTTCTTGCAACGGGACATTCAGCACGAGATATTTTTCATCTCTGCAAAAAAAAGGGAGTCAAGATAGAAGCAAAGCCCTTTGCGTTGGGAGTACGAATTGAACATCCTCAGGAATTGATTGATCAAATTCAATACAAATGTGATAATCGAGGAGAATACTTACCAGCTTCTTCCTATTCATTGGTAGCACAAACACAAATTAAGGGGGTAGAAAGAGGTGTGTTTTCATTTTGTATGTGTCCCGGTGGATTCATTGTACCTGCGGCAACCGCACCCGGAGAGGTGGTGGTTAATGGAATGAGTCCTTCCAGAAGAGATAGTAAATATGCAAATTCAGGCATGGTGGTAGCTGTCGAATTAGAAGATATTCCATCCTATCAAACATACGATGAACTTGCTGCAATGGAATTTCAAGCGGCCGTCGAAAAACAATCCTGGAAGGTTGGGGGAGAAACCCAAACTGCTCCAGCGCAGCGCATGCAGGATTTTGTGGATGGGCACGTTTCTTCGAGTTTGTTAGATACATCCTATCAACCCGGTTTGGTATCCCAGGATATGATGGAGGTACTGCCTGCGTTTATTGGGAAGCGTTTAAGACAAGGTTTTCAGTATTTTGGTAAAAAGATGAGAGGCTACTTAACCAATGAAGCTCAAATTGTAGGTGTTGAAAGTCGTACTTCCTCGCCTGTTCGCATTCCCAGAAAGGCAGATACCTGTGAACATGTGGAAGTAAAACGTTTGTTTCCCTGTGGTGAAGGTGCTGGTTACGCAGGTGGTATCGTTTCAGCCGCTATGGACGGTGAGCGGTGCATGGAAGGTATTTTAGCACTATATACTAAATCTTATCGGTAAAGAACTGATCTTCCTTTTCCTGTGCAAACTTTTCAGCATTATATTCAGCAGATTTTCCTTTAGGAATGGACAAAGATTGCCACTCGGTTCCTTTAATTATTTTACCCAAATAGATGATCTGACCGATATGTGATGCATAATGGGCCAATTGACGATGAATGGCATCAATTACTGTATGTCCCTCGTTACGGATGTAAACGGTTTTTGTTAAATCATCTTCTCTGAGACTCCTGAGTGCTCCTAAAAATGTGTTCCAGCCCTCTTCCCATTTTTCATGAAACTCTTGTTTGGTTTTTATAGTAGAACCAAACTCACCATCCCTATCTCTCCATTCTTTTTCACCATCTTCTGTAAGGAAATTGGTCCAACGAGACATCATATTACCCCATAGGTGCTTAACAATAATGGCTATGCTGTTTGCATCATCGGCAGGTTCTAAATGTAATTCTTCCTCACTTAGTTGAGCAAACGTCTTTTCACCAAGTGATTTGTAGTATTCAAGTAGTTTGATTAGTTTTTCGAGCATAATTTAAAAGTTTATTAATGCCTCTGCTTGTTCTTCAAGCAATTGTATTCCTAATTCATCTTTTACTTCACCATTCTCCATGCGTTCATTGATACTCATCAATTTAGGTTTTAATGCCAAAACATGCATCCCAAGATAGTTGAAAATATCGGTTAAGTGACTCATAGCTAATGCACTGCCTTGTACACCTGACGAAAGTCCTACCATTGCGCATTTCTTATTTTTCAGCGTTCCAGGAAACTCCAGACAATCAAGGAACAATTTCAAAATTCCAGGAAATGATCCATTATACTCAGGTACAATAAAAACGAATTTTTGACATTGCTTCATTAATTCCCTGGTGGGTTTGAAGCCTTCACTCACCGTTTTATCATAAAGCGCTTTGTTAAGAAAATCCTCGGGAAGCTTCTCTAGGTCTACGATGGTAGATTTTACACCTTTCTTTTCTAAAATAGATTGATATTGTTGGGCAATTTTGAAAGAGTTAGAGTTCTTTCTATTGGTTCCACTTATTATTGTAATCATAAAGGATTTGTCTGACTAATTGTAGTTCTGATAGTAGTTGAAAATATTTGCAGTTTCATTACGTTTTCAGAAATCGCAAATAATATTTTTCTAAACTCCAATTTTCCATAATAGTTACGAATGTCTGTTATCATAGAAAATCTTACTAAAATATATGGGAGTCAAAAGGCAGTCGATGATGTCTCATTCACCTCTGAAAAAGGTAAGATTACAGGTTTTCTAGGGCCAAATGGTGCTGGGAAGTCTACGACTATGAAAATAGCTACAGGTTACATTGATCCAACTAGTGGAAGCGTAAAAGTAGAAGGTATTGATGTGGGTAAGAATCCACTTTATGCAAAAAGGATAACAGGATACTTGCCCGAACATAATCCACTCTACTTAGAAATGTATGTGAAGGAATACCTGCGGTTTATAGCATCTGCTTATCAGTTAGCATCAAGTAAAAAAAAGGTGGACGAAATGATTGAGTTAGTAGGTTTGGAAAGAGAAAAGAGTAAAAAAATTCAGGCCCTTTCCAAGGGTTTTCGTCAGCGTGTGGGATTGGCTCAGGCTTTAATACATGATCCCCAGGTTTTGATATTAGATGAACCAACAAGCGGATTAGATCCCAATCAATTAGTTGAAGTTCGCAAGGTGATTAAACATGCAAGTGAAAATAAGACGGTCATATTCTCAACTCATATCATGCAGGAAGTAGAAGCATTATGCGACAATGTCGTAATCATCAATAAAGGTCGAATTGTAGCCAATAATAGCGTCACAGAATTGAAATCGTTGCAAAGCGAAACTATCTCTTACAGTGTGGAATTTGAACAACCAGTAGATGTGGCAGTGTTTGAAAAAGAGGGTTTGTCAGTAACTAGCTCAGGTGATACTAAATACCTAATTGCTTCAGAAGTGGATGCCAGAAAAGCCATTATGAAAATAGCGGGTGAGCATGAGATGCCATTGTTAAATATTTCAAAGGTTGAGCAATCTTTAGAAAATGTATTCCAAGAATTAACAAAAGCCTGATGGTAACGATCTTCATAAAAGAAGTAAATGACTTCTTGAATTCTTTGATAGCTTATGTTGTCATTGGCGTTTTTCTTATAGGTATCGGGTTATTAATGTGGGTCTTTCCTGAAACAAACGTCTTGGATTATGGATATGCCAGCATGGAGACATTATTTTCACTTGGGCCGTATGTTTTCATGTTTCTGATTCCTGCTATTACTATGAAGTCTTTTGCAGAAGAAAAGAGAAACGGAACGATTGAATTGCTTTACACACTTCCTTTCAGAGAGGTTGAAATTGTTATTGGAAAATTCTTTGCTGGATATGTACTAGTCATCGTAGCATTGATTCCAACATGGGTCTATTACTTCACTTTGTCCTATCTAGGTAATCCTGTAGGTAATATTGACACAGCTGCAGTTGCAGGATCATATGTTGGAATGATATTGTTGGCGGGAATTTTCACATCTATTGGCGTTCTTGCCTCTGCTCTTACAGGCAATCAAATCGTATCATTTATTCTGGCAGCATTTCTCTGTTTTGCATTTTACACAGGTTTTGATTCCATTTCTTCCATAAATATTTGGTCAGAGTTCTCCTATTATCTGCGTCAGATCGGAATTCTATCTCATTATGAAGTGTTGAGTAAAGGTCTGGTAGACCTAGGTGATGTCATCTACTTTCTTTCAATGATTGTCTTCATTCTTTACCTCACTCGTGACATTCTAACCCTACAGAGAAAATGAACGAGCACCGATTAAACACCATTCTTCAAGCTATAGCTATGATTCTTCTCATCTTGTTGATCAATCAGTTAGCTAGTCAGCGTTCGATTCGTTTAGATCTAACAGAAGAAAAGCGATATACTGTTTCTAATGCCACAAAAGCATTACTTCAGAATCTGGATGAGGAGGTCTATTTTGAAGTTTACCTAGCGGGGGAGCTCCCAAGCAATTTTGAGCGATTTCAAAAATCAATTGGGGAAATGCTAGACCAGTTTAAAGATGCAAGTGGTAATTTGGTAAGCTACAAATTCATTGATCCATCTCAGGCGAATAATTCTCAGGCTCGAAATCAATTTTATCAGTCGCTTATTGAAAAAGGAATTCAACCAACCAATTTGAACTACAAAAATGCAGACGGAGATAAGATGGAAAAACTCATCTTTCCAGGTGCTATTGTCTCAAAGGGAATGGGTGAGGTTCCAGCGAATTTATTAAAGGGTAGTAGTGCTGCAGATCCTGAGGTCATGCTGAATCAAGCGGTTGAGGGGTTGGAGTATGAGCTAGCTTCAGCTGTAGCTTCACTAAGTACCAATAGTTTAAATAAGATAGGATACATTACAGGACATGGGTCTCCTGATTCACTGGAAATAGCAGGTTTCAAAAGTGCAGTTTTATCTTCCTACAATTTGTACAACGTGTCTTTAAAAGATAAAACCGAACTAACAGGCCATGATGCGATAGTGATAGCGAAACCAAGTAAGTCATTTAGTGAAGATGAAAAGTACTTGTTGGACCAGTATCTGATGAAAGGAGGCAATCTGCTCTTTTTCATAGATGCCTTAAGCATTCCAAGTCTAGATAGTGTTTTTGGCGAGGGAACCGTTGCCATTCCAAGAGAACTTAACCTGACAGACATGCTTTTTAAGTATGGAGCTAGGATTAATCAGAACTACATTCTGGATGTAAATAGCGGTCAGTTTCCTGTGGTAACTGGTAATATCGGCAATCAACCTCAGATTCAAATGATACCCTGGCCATTCAATCCAGTAATTACCAATTTTTCAAATCATCCGTCCGTTCGAAATTTGGATGCGATTTTGGGTCAATTCATTTCTGAAGTGGACACGGTAAAGGCAGAAGGAATCAAAAAAACACCTCTCTTGACAACCAGTCAATATACCAAAGTGCTGGGGCCACCAGTCAGAGTCGCGTTCAATGACCTTCGCGATGAACTTAGGCCGGAAAGGTTTACTAGCGGACCGAAAACCATAGGTTATTTGCTTGAAGGTAAGTTTAGTTCGCTGTACGCAAATCGATTAATACCAAGAGGATTTGATAAAGGTACATTCTTGCCTAAAGGAAACGACGGGAAGGTGATAATAGTAGGTGATGGCGATATTGTTCGCAATGAGGTCGATCCGGAATCTGGTTCTCCTTTAGAGCTTGGTGTTGAACCATTTTCAGGTACTACTTATGCCAATAAGGATTTCGTCTTAAATCTGTTAGAATATGTTGTGGATGATAGTGGGTTAATGGAGGCGCGATCACGTGAGGTTAAGATTCGTCCATTAGATCGAGTAAAAGTTAAACAAGAACGTAATAAATGGCAGATCATCAATGTTGTGCTTCCTGTGGTTTTGATACTATTGCTTGGGTTATTAAAATGGTATCTTCGAAATAGAAAATTCGCAGCTTAATGAATAAGACTTTTATCTATTCAGTGATAATAGTACTCCTTTTAGGTGCTAATTTGTTCGTTTTCTTTTATGACTTCAGAGATGATGGATCAAATGGTTCTGAGGTTTATTTTGAAAAACTCAGTGACAAAGAGATAGTTGGGATCACTATTACTTCTGGAGACACTCCCATTGAATTAACAAGTACCTCTGATGGTTGGTATTTAAATGATCAAGTCAAGGCGGATAATGGGTTTGTCAATACCTTGATTTCTGTTCTTGAGCGAGTTGCTTCAGGGAGAAAAATTAAGGATGTTACACATGAAAAGCAGGGAAGTGTTAGCCTCAAATTGAATGATGACTCTGAGATTAGTTTCGAGTACACTTCAAACCCAAACAGAACTAAATCTTACTTTATAGAAAGCGGAAGTGCAAGTGAAGTTTTTGTTCCCGGATACAAAGACAATGTCATTGATATTTTCATGCTCCATCCAGATCAATGGAGGGATCGGTTAATAATCGATGCCAGTTGGAGAACGATTCAGGAGCTTAACTTGAAGATCAAGGATCGGGAATCCCTAGAAATAACGTTCGTTGATAAGTTTTTTTTAGTGAACGGAGAACCACCTCAAGATAGCTCTGCAGTTGTAGACTATTTAAATCAGTTTCAATATTTTGAAGCAAATGAGATGATTTCAAGAGGCAGATTTCCTGCATTCGATAGTTTGGCCGGTGAAGAGCCATTAGCCGTTTTGCAAATTGATGATATTAATGCAGAGAACGATCTCATATTGGAGGTTTTTGCCAGTATAAATCAGCAGCCGTATCACCTGGTAAAAGTAGGTGAACAAATGACGGTGGTTGATGCAAAGCGGGTTAATGATTTACTTGCTACTTCAGCCGATTTTCTAGGCAAATAGTTTAGTCGTTTGTCTCATTTTTTGTGATTAATTTAGCATACCAATTTGAGGAGATCCTCACTCACTAAGCTTTTACTTATACATGAAATTTATAGTATCATCATCCTATCTACTAAAGCAATTATCTGCTATTAATGGTGTTATAACAACCAATCCTGTCGTTCCAATCCTGGAAAATTTCTTATTTGAAATTAGTGATGGAAATTTAACTGTTACGGCTTCAGATCTTCAGACTAGTATGATAACCGAGCTTCAGGTTGAAGCAAAAGAGGATGGGAGTATAGCTATTCCTGCTAAAATTCTTCTGGAGACATTAAGAAATTTACCAGAGCAACCTGTAACTTTTTCCATAGATAGCAATACGTACAGTATAGAAATCAACTCGGATAATGGGCGCTACAAGCTTGCAGGTGAAAACGCTACTGATTTCCCTAAAATACCAACAGTATCCGATGGATACGCTGTTAATATGTCTTCTGATATACTGGCCAGAGCGATTAACAATACCATTTTTGCCACATCCA
>CAYWOQ010000010.1:0-36961 GCA_964459925.1 uncultured Roseivirgaceae bacterium | reverse complement strand
CCACATCCAATGATGAGTTGAGGCCTGCAATGACAGGTGTTTATGTGGAGTTAGATGATACGAATACGACTTTTGTTGCGACAGATAGTCACAGGCTTATTCGCTATCGAAGGGTTGATGTAGCCGCAGACATGTCGCATACCATGATTATTCCTAGAAAAGCATTAACCCTACTAAAAGCAACTTTGCCCTCTGAAATGACGAACGTGAATGTAGAGTTCAATGCATCAAATGCATTCTTCAACTTCAATCAGGTAAAAATGATCTGCCGTCTAATCGATGAACGATTCCCCGATTACGAGAATGTGATTCCGTTGGATAATAATAATACTGTGGTGGTCAAAAAGGATGATCTTTTGAGCTCATTGAAAAGGATTGCCATCTATGCAAACAAGACGACTCATCAGGTTCGTTTGAAAATAACTGGAAGTGAATTGATGGTTTCAGCGGAGGATTTAGACTTCTCTAATGAGGCAAATGAACGACTTTCTTGTGAGCACGACGGTGAAGATCTAGAGATTGGATTTAATGCTAAGTTTTTAGTAGAGATGTTGAGCAATATAGACTCAGATGAAATAACCATCAAACTGAGCGCACCAAATAGGGCGGGAATCATTACACCAAATGATAAGGATGACGAGGAGGATATTTTAATGCTTGTCATGCCCGTAATGCTTAGCAATCAGGTATAGAGTTTACATAGTCAATAAAAAAAGGCGATGAAGTAGTTCATCGCCTTTTTTATTCTTCTCTTTCCAGATCCTTTACCATTCGCTTGAGGCGTTTAATTTTTCTTCCGTAAATAAGATGAATCAGAAAGGTTATTATTCCACCTACAAAACCTGTCATTAGCACAATTACTCCGATGAAGATTGCCCAAGCCTTGAAAGTATTCATCGTTTGAATTACTTCTTGATTTTCAGGTTCGAACATTCCCAAAATAACTCCGATAATCAACGACAACCAGATGACAACCTTATAATGAAGCAGGTAAAATCGAAGGTAGCTATATACTTTTTTAAGGTTTTCTACCACATTTCGATCATAATTAAATCTCTTAATTTGTTTGATCAGAAATTGATAGTAGAAGAGATATCCAATACATAATAATACGTATCCGATGGTCCAGGTAGTAGACCTGTAATATGTATAAATCATCCATACGGCGAATGGTCCACCTACTACAGTTATCCAAAACTCAATCCATAAAATGACTTTAATCCAGTAAAGGGTGGTCTTGGTCCCTTTTCGCTCCATCATACTGATGCGTAGCGATTTTGGATCCTCTAATTCTTTTCCTTTATTCCAAACTGATCGTATGTCTAGTTCTTCAGCCATTGATCATTTGCTTAAGTTTATCCTTTAATCTATTCACTTTTACCCCAACGTTAGAAACCGTAATACCCAATATCTCACTCATCTCTTTATAGCTTTTATCTTCTAAGTAGAGAAGAATAATTGCCCTGTCGGACTCTTTTAATTGTCTAATGCCCTTATACAACATCTCAATTTGTTCTTTTTCAGAATCATAATCCTCAGTTTTAGTGATACCCCAATCTAATGGAACAGTTTCTGGTTTTCTTTTTAATTTCTTGGAGTGCGACAAGCACACATTAAGTGTAACCCGATAGACCCAGGTCGAAAGTTGAGAATTGCCTTTAAACGATTTGTGAGAACGCCAAAGCTGCAATGTAACTTCCTGAACTAAATCCTTCAGTGATTCTTCGTCTCTTGAATAGGCTCTACATAGGTGCATTATCAGCGCCATATTCTCCTCTACATATGATTTGAAGAATTCTTCAGACACTTATCTGTGGTTGGTTATCAAAAACCCTGATTTATAACAGTCAGGTAATTATTTTTTTTTGGTGGCCGATTTTGTTCTTCCTCTAGCTTTCTTCTCTGGGGCTTTTTCGGCCAATTCTTTACATTCATCAAAAGTGAGTTCCTCAGGTTTTTTGTCTTTAGGGATTTTTACATTTTTCTTCCCAAACTTAATATACGGGCCAAATCTTCCATTTAAGACAAAAACATCAGAATCTTCATCAAAGGTCTTAATGTATTTATTTGCGTCTGCTTCTCGTTTTTCTTGTATTAATTCAATGGCTTCCTCTTCGCTGATGGTCAAAGGATCCTGTTCTTTTTTAAGAGACGCAAACTTTCCATCGTGCCTAATATATGGTCCATATCTTCCTACTGCGGCGACCATAGGCTTACCTTCAAAGGTTCCTACTTCCCTGGGAAGTTTAAATAATTCCAATGCCTCTTCCAGTGTGATGGTGTCCATAAACTGTCCATGCTTAAGGCTAGCATACTGAGGTTTTTCTTCGCCTTCAATGAGCTCGCCTTTTTGCACGTAAGCTCCGTACTTTCCGTGACGAGCATAGATCTTTTCTCCACTTTTTGGATCCTCACCTAATTCTCTTGCTTGATTTACCTCAGCTCTATCCAAGTCTTTTGACTTTTCCACTGTAGAATGAAATCCTCCATAGAATTGATCTATCATTTGATTCCACAGCGTTTTACCATGAGCGATATCATCAAACTGCTGTTCTACATCTGCAGTGAAGTGATAGTCAATTACATTAGGAAAGTGATCTACCAGGAAATCATTGACCACCATAGCCGTATTGGTTGGAAAGAGCTTATTTTTTTCTGCTCCCGTAATCTCTGTTGCTTCCCGGCGGTGAATGTCACCGTCCTTCAATTGCAATTCTATCGAAATGCGCTCATGACCTTCCCTGGAGTCTTTTTCGACATAATTCCTTTTTTGAACAGTCGATATCGTTGGGGCATACGTAGAGGGTCTTCCAATACCCATCTCTTCCAGTTTTTTAACAAGGCTTGCTTCCGTATATCTCGGTGGATGTCTGGTAAAACCTTCTTTAGCCAATAAACTTTTAAGGTCTAAATTTTGACCTATTGAAAGCGGTGGAAGCATGTTCGTATTTTCTTCCTCACCTTCTTCGTCAGTTGACTCAATGTATACTTTTAAGAATCCATCAAACTTGATAACTTCTCCCTTTGCTGTAAGTTTTTCACTAGTGGTAGAAATGCCAATCGTGGCAGTGGTTTTTTCTAGTCTTGCTTCAGCCATTTGAGAGGCGATGGCTCGCTTCCAAATGAGTTCATATAGTCTTTTTTCGGCATCATCTTTGCCAGTACTTTCCACTGTAAAATCTGTCGGCCTGATGGCTTCATGCGCTTCCTGAGCACTTGAACTTTTCGTTTTAAAGGTTCTTTTGCTCGCATATTTTTCACCAAAATTCTTATTAATAGCTGAAGCGGCTCCATTTAAGGCTTCTACCGATAAGTTTAATGAATCAGTCCGCATATAGGAGATTTTACCAGCTTCATAAAGTTTTTGAGCAACAGACATGGTTCTGGCTACAGAATAACCTAGTTTTCTGCTCGCCTCTTGTTGCAAAGTGGAGGTGGTAAATGGAGGTGCTGGTGATTTTTTAGCGGGTTTTGTCTCTAAATTCTCAATGACAAAATCTGCACCTATGCACCTGGTGAGAAAATCATTCGCTTCTTTTTCGGAACTGAATTTTTTGGGGAGTTCAGCTTTTAATGTTTTACCACCTTCAAGGTTAAACAAGGCAATTACTTTAAAGCTGGAAACAGGTTTGAATTGAGCGATTTCTCTTTCTCTCTCCACAACTAACCTAACCGCAACAGATTGTACACGGCCAGCAGATAAACCACCCTTAATTTTTTTCCATAATATAGGTGAAAGTTCGAAACCAACCAGCCGATCCAATATCCTGCGGGCCTGTTGAGCATTTACCAGATCTATGTCAATTCCACGAGGATTTTGAATCGCATTCTGAATGGCATTTTTAGTAATCTCTCTGAAGACTATTCTTCTCGTCTTTTTATCTTCTAAACCAAGTGCCTCAGATAGATGCCAAGAGATAGCTTCACCTTCACGATCATCATCTGAAGCTAGAAAAATGGTTTCGGCTTCTTTAGCTAGTTTTTTTAATTCCTTAACAACGTCTTTTTTGTCCTTTGAGATTTCATATGTGGGAGTAAATCCATTTGAGATATCAATTGCCGAATCATCTTTAGGTAGGTCCCTTACATGACCATAGGAAGATTTAACCTGAAAGTCTTTCCCTAAATACCCCTCTATGGTTTTAGCCTTAGCCGGAGACTCTACAATTACAAGATTTTTTCCCATGGTAGTTTTTTTCAAATCGTAAACATAACACGACTATTTAAATCCTGTTTAACCAAATTTTGAAAAACACATAATGTTTATCCTGTGATTACCATAATTAGTTATGCTTCCTTAACTTTATTTCTCTTCAACCTTACCAAAGTGTAATGTCAAAAACCTTGTACCTCATCAGACACTCCTATGCTGAAAGCCCCGGAAGCAAACCGGATAAAGATCGTGAATTAACAGCCGAAGGAACAAACAGCATAAGAAGTCTGGGAAGATATCTTTTAAAAAGTTCTTTTAACCCTTCAATTATTTTGTGCAGCTCTGCACAACGTACCCGTGATACAGCGATTAATCTGGTTGAAGAAATTGAAATGAATGAGGGTACTATTCAATACATAGATAGTATTTATAATGCCTCTGTGAGAGAATTGCTTCAAGTAATTAATGAGCTGAAATCAACGATTAAAGAGGTGGCCCTTATCGGTCATAATCCTTCCATAACCTATTTAGCGGAATATATTACCGGCGAGAATATCGGAAATATGGATCCTTCAAGTATGGTTACCATTGATTTAGAAAAACAATCATGGAACAAAGTATCTCAGAACACAGGGACACTGAAAAACTATTTTCATCCTAAAAACCTAAATGTATAATCCAAGCGATCCAGGCAAAAAGGGGACGATATTTGGGTTGCCCTACTCACTGGAAGAGTCAGATCTTATTTTTCTTCCTGTACATTTAGATGCGACAGTTTCTTATTCAGACGGAACTGCCAAGGCACCGAGTCTAATTCTTTCTGAGTCCTCTCAGTTAGACCTATCACTGACATCCATCGATAAAGCATGGACAATGAAAATGGCTATGCATCCCAAAATTTTTTCAAAGAGTCAAAATGAAATTCATCGAGGTAGGGCAAAAAATGTCATTAAAGCCATTGAATCAGGGAAAAAGCCAGATCAAGAACAAGTAGCGTTTATCAATGAATTTTGTCATAAAGTGGCAGAAGAAATACAAGGACTCAGCGATTCGCTGATGGAACTGGGAAAAATTGTTGCGGTAATCGGAGGAGACCATTCGTCATCCCTTGGTCTAATAAATGCCGTCGCAAAAAGGAATAATGAATTTGGCATTCTTCAGATTGATGCACATATGGATTTAAGAAATGCCTATGAGGGGTTTAAATACTCGCATGCCAGCATTATGTACAATGCTTTAGCTAATCAAAATTTAAGTCATTTAACTCAGGTGGGTACAAGAGATTTTTGTGAAGAAGAGGAGGAAGTTATTAGGCAAAATGAAGATAGAATAACTGTGTTTTTTGATGAGGATTGTTTTGGTCGGAAGCTAAGTGGATTTAATTGGAAGAACCAGTGTGAAGAAATGGTTGATACCCTTCCTCAAAATGTATACATCAGTTTTGATGTTGATGGGTTGGAGCCTTCGCTGTGTCCCAATACAGGAACACCTGTTCCAGGAGGATTGAGCTTCAATGAAGCCATTTATTTGACTGAACAAGTGGTTAGATCCGGAAGAAAAATCATTGGGTTCGATGTTTGTGAAACAGGGAATCATCCATGGGACGCTAATGTTTCATCCAGAATTATTTATCGGTTAGCGGCTCTTGCAGGCGTGTCAAATGGTTTACTGAGCTTCAAGTAATTCTGCTAGAAATGATCTAAACTTTTTCGAATGGTATTTGGCCATTCCATGATTTTCAACAACAATATTTCCTTCCTTTGAGATCACATAAGTAGTGGGAATTGAACTCACGTCATAAACCTTAGGTAGACCTGAATGGAGAAAATAAATTGGAAAATCAAATGCTTTCTTTTCTACAAATTCGATCGCTTTAGTTGGATCCTTATCCAAGGAGATCATGAGAAAAGTGATGGAGTCTGAGGTTGAGTTATACAAGTCGTTGATGTCGGGCATTTCAGCAATACATGGAGGACACCATGTAGCCCAAAAATTCACAAAGACCACTTCACCTTTAAGAGAACTCATTGGTAATACGCTTCCTTTTTGATCTTTTAAATCAAACTGATAAGATGCATGCTTAACTTCTTCAACCGTATGGGGCGTTATTATTCCAGTACTCAAAATTAGTTGTTGCAGTCCTCCAATTACCTGTGTGTGCCAGCCTCCTAAGTATATTACTCCAACAATAATTATAAGGAATACCCACTCCAACAGTTCCCTATTTCTTTTTTTCACTACAGTATAAATTTCTAATCATACAAATATTCATTTTTAAAAATTCAATTAATGGATAGAATCAGGTAAGAAAACGTATTTATGTAATTTTGTGTGTTGAAAAATCAGTTAAATGAAAATCAAAACCGTCGCTTTTGTCGCTACACTATTTTTTTGTACCACGGGTATTTTGGCTCAGAAATTAAAATACAAGGACCTTTTTCCGATTCTTGATGCAAAGAACTATGATGAGGGTGGACCACTACTTGTGCAATATCTCGCCGGATTAAAAAAAGATGAGGCCAATCCTAACCTTCAGATGGGTTTCATGCTGGAACATCGCTTCTTTAATTACGATATAGTCGACGATTCTTCAAAAATTTATTCTTCTGGAGATTCTGCGATTTTGTTTCTTGAAAAAGCGCGGACTTTAATTGATGAGAAGGAGCTCAGGAAAAATGATGAATACTACCTGTCATTTTTCCGAAGGGATTTAAGAACGGGTGAGTTTGGAATTAAGGTATCCGATGTTCACTTAGATATTGAGAAGAAAGTAGAGGTGATTAATAATTACTCTTCTAATGTTCAAGCACTGAATAAATCCATACTAAGACTCGAAAGTCTTCAATCTGAAGCATTGGAAAAATTCAGAGGGGTTGTAGCTAACTATTCAGATTATAATGAACTGCTTCTGGCAATTAATGAAGACGAAAAAACTGCACTAACGGAAATTCAATCAATAGGAAGTGACGCAGTTGCGGAATCAAAAAACATCAAGGAGCTGGCTAAACAGTTAGAATCTGACAAATATCAAAGTGAAATTGATTTAAAGGAAATTCAAGTATTTGGAAAAGATGGACTTACTTCTTTTGATCAAAAAAGCGGATCTATTGCTTTGTGGGACTATGAAACCTGGTCACGAGAAACGTTATCAGAAATAAGAGGAGGAGTTGGACTTTTCAAGACGATGATCTCCAACTACGTCGATGAATTAAGAAAGAAGAAAGCAAAATTGAAAAAAAGTGAAGACGTAGATGGCTTGGTGATCCCAAAAGACCTGCTTGAAACATTTGGTAAGTATGAGTCAGAATCTACGGTAAAGAAATTACTTAAAGTGGAAACTTTTGAATCGAGAGTCATTAAGCTTGTCGATCTTCAGATCAATAGAGATTTATTGGATTCATCAAAAATTGGCTCTCAGTTGAAAATTTACAGTGAGGCCAAAGCCAATGTTGATTCCATGTATTCCATGGTTTCGGATATTACAACAGAAGGACTCGCTGATGCCAAAAAGAAATATCCTCAATACATCAAAAGCTTTTTTAGTAGTTATGGAACTGCATCAAAATATGTAGAAGACATGAAGAAATGGTCCGCTCGAAATAAAGAGTGGCTCACCAATTCTGTTGAATATTGGACCAACGCGAATAAATGGGGCATCATTGCCAAAGAAGGTGAACCGGAGGTTAACGTACCATTATTCATGACTGATTCGATCTACAACGATTTTGAGATTCTTCGTATCAATAAATTCACTATACCCCAGGTGATACTTTATGGAATTAATCATGAGACGAAAAAAGGATATCTTGGTTCTTTCGGAGAGGATCGCGTAGAGCAATGGTCCATTGAATTTGAGTTACCAAATTCCGATACACTTTTCTTTGTGACCGATACGATTCCTTCAAGTAAAAGTGCTACTAGCTTTTATATCTACAATGAAAACAGTACAGAGAGTAACCTATCTGCTGTTAGTTATACGGATTCAGGAACCCAAGAGTGGGTAGTTAACGTCACGGTATCTAAAAAACCAGTTGATTTTAAGTTTGATGAGCTCACGCAGGAATTAACGATTTTACTCTATCCGGAGGAACAGCTGCCGCTTGATTCCGATGAACTTGGGTATTTGGTCATAGATAGGAATGGAAATATTCGCTAGATATCGCTTTGGCATTCTTTTTTTCTTCATTGTTTCTTGCGATAACGATTTTTTTCCTGCCGGAGTCTATGATTATCAAGTAGAAAGGTTATTAAGTGCTGATGGCTCAAAAGTCTGGAGACAAGTAATTACTACCGATGTTTGCCAGGACTCCATAAGACTGTTCGTAGAACTGATTCCCTCATCCGCTGATGATTCCGTTGCTCTTTCTGAAATACTGCGGGGTGTAAATTGTAATCCTGATACCGTATTTATAGGCAATGCCGATGCAAGCTCATTTGAAGGCGCAATCGTTTTTACCGATTCATTAAACTTTAAAAATGGAGATTTTTGGATTCTAGAACTAATTACTTTTACTAATCTAAGAATTAATAGGCAGGGTGAGATTGTTAATTACCGCTTCTAGATAGTCACAGACATTAGTCTAATCATTACCGAATCCATCCATTTTATCGAATTTTATATCCTTTAGCTATACATTAATGTATATTCGTGCTATTGTAATTTTGCCCTAAATGTGATAAACCTTCATTATGAAGAATAATATTTTGATATCTAACCTACCGACTAAAAATCCATTTAGATCGATTACAAAAAGGTTAGTTCTAGTACTGATTTTGCTTTTTGCCATTTCTTCTGTTTTCTCTCAACAAACCGTCACTTCTACAGGGGGTGGTGGGAATTGGTCTAATAATGGAACCTGGGACACGGGTGCACCACCTACAGATGATGATGAAGTGATTATCAGGGACGGTGATGTGGTTATTATCAATACAGATGTAGATCTTTCTAACGGAGGATCTATTCAGGTAGGACAAGGCACAAGTGGGCAATTATCCTTTGGAAATGGCACGGACGGAGTAGACAGATACTTTATAGTTGGTAATGTGACCGTGCTTAGTGGTGCTATCATTGATGTAAGTGATGATGCAAGCGATCGAACTCACTCTTTAACCATTTCTGGGGATCTTGTTAATAATAATGGATCGATTGATTTAACCAATGGTGGAGATGTAGTAAATACCTCATTTAATAACACGACTACCTCCGTATTATCTGGATCTGCAATGACTTTCAATGATATGGATTTGGGGTCTTTAAGCGGTGGTATTATCCTGATTGCACCCATTACAGTCGAGGGCCTGACTAATATTGACAACATAGATGTAAATACAACGACTAATCATTTCTTTCAAGGGGATTTCACGTTGGCTTCTGATGCAACGTTTACGGCCACAAGCAGCACACAAACGTTCAATGGTACCACCCAAACCATCACGCTTTCTACCGGTACAACATTTAATGGTCTGACATTCGATGGGGGATCAAAAACAGTCATTGGAAATTTGGTAGCGGATGGTACATTTGAAATCACCGCAACCGCTGGTTGGGAGGATGACGATCCGTTAGCTGGTTTTGGGTATGACCACCAATTGGCAATTCTTGAGGTCAAAAACGATAACATAACGATACAGAACTCCACCATCACCTTCACAGGTGGTGAACTTCGCTTTGACGATGGTGTCGGTGTAGATGGATCTTTCACATTAGGTGTAGAAGTTGACATCACATTTGCCGGTAACTGCTCCATTGAAAGAGACGATCAGGTAACAGTAGATGGTGATGTTACCATCACCAGCCCCGCTTTTTTGATTTTGAATGGAACTTCTGGTCCTACACCTCCAGCAGGTGAAAGCGATGCGCTTTTGAATGTGACCGGAACCAGAACATTGACCATTGAAGACGGTGGTGATCTTTTTATGCGAGGTTATGACAATTTCCCTACTGGATTTACAACCTACACGCTGGATCCCAACAGTTTAGTACGTTACGATGCGGATTTTGACCAGATCATTCGTTCAGAGGATTCAGGTAATAACACGATCAGCATAGGTCGTCTCTTTTTGTCTCAAGCAGACGATTCCCCTCAGCGCACGAGAACCTTGTTTACCGGAGATGCTAATTTAGAAGTAAATGGTCAGGTCAATTTAGTCAATGGCGTAAGTTTTCTAGTAGGGCATGCAGCTACCTTAACTTTCGGAGAAGACATTCAGGTGGATAATGGGACTACAGCTGGTGATCCGATATTTAGTGCCTCTTCTTCAGTTGTCATTCTAGATGCCAATTCCAATCAGACTATGGATGGTCCGCTAAATGGTACCTATAACGTTGGTGAATTGAGAATAACCAATTCAAATGCCAACCCCATCGATAAGTTAGTAAACATTGATAATAATGTAACTATTCAGGATGTTTTTGAGGTTACCAATCCGAATGGTTCGGACGCCAACCAACTGACCGTAGATTTAGATGACAATATCATTACTGGTCAAAACTTGGATCCTGAGACCTTTACTTTAGGATCCAATTGCACCATATTCTCATCTTCAGAAGCTACTGATGGATTCGCTCAAAATTTTGATGATGGATCAGACGTAGTAAATATAGATGCGACTAGTACCGTACGTTTTGATCGGGATGGAAATCAATCCATTCCTAACTTTAACGGCGGACAATTTGGAAACATCGAGTTTGCCGGCTCAGGTAATAAGTATGTAGGAGGGGCTTTAGATATTAACGGAGATGTCTCAAGAATTGGTGGAAATCCAGTCTTTCGGTTTGGCACGTTTTTCTTCGATCCCCCTGGATTTGAATTTCCATCAACAGTATCCCATACCATAGCTGGAGATTGGAACATGGGCACTCAATATACAGGTGATGACGAGTCCGACGGTGGATCTGAGGTAGTAACAATAACTTTTGACGGTGCAGATCAAATTATCTCGGCTTCTGATTTTGATGATGTGATTTTTGCTGGCTCAGGTACTAAGACACTTACAGGTAATTTACTCATCGATGGCGATTTCTCCATGTCGGGAACTGCCTCCGTCAATGCAGGCTCTGAAGCCATTGACATAGCAGGAAACTGGGATGAGAGTGGATCTACCGGAACCTTTACCCAAACTGGAAGTACCACAGATTTTATTGGTACTTCCACTCAGACAATCACGCAGAATACAGGTTCTCAGTTCCACGATTTGGATATAAATAGTTCCGGTGGGGTAATAATCAATTCCACAATACAGGTTGGAAGAGATTTTGATCTGGAATCTGGAAACGCCATTACTATTGAAGATCAAAACTTGAGAGTCAGCCGGGATTTAAACTTGGACGGCACACTTCTTTTTACAGATGCTACCACTACCACTATTACACTGGACGGATCATCTGAGCAAGACATCCGGCCTGGTTTTGACGGGCGAACATTCCCTTCCATATCATTTGAAGGGGTGGGAAACAAGGAACTGTTCACCAACGATGTAATCGTAGAGGGAGACTTCACCATTGCAGCAGAATCGGCATTTAATGGGAATGGACAAGATATTACCTTCCGTGGTTCGCAGTGGTCAAATGCGGGTACATTCACTCACAATGCAGATGTTATTTTTGAAACAAATGCCACTGTAAGCACCTCTTCATTCCATGATGTGGTCATCGGGGAAGATGCAGCCAGTCCTTCTGTCACTCCAACTGTCACCTTATCAGGAAACATCACCGTCACTGGTGAATTGAACATCTTCAAAGACGCAACCCTGGATGTGAGTGCCTCTAACTTCAACATTACGATTAAAGAAGATTTTAATAATTACGGAACATTCGTGGCCCAACAGGGAACCGTAACTTTCGTTGGAGATTTCTCTCAATTAAGAACTTTAGGAACCAACAACAGTGGAGCTCAGGCAGATAAAGCATTTTACAACCTTACCATTAATGTAGATTCGGATACCCGATTAGACATAGAAAGAGGGGGCGTGATTTTAAACGAGCAGGTGGACGTGCTTAATGACCTGAACATTATCTCAGGTGAACTTCGACTGGATTTAAATACCGGACCTCAACAACTCAATATTGGGGGCGATTTTGTCATCACGAATGGTTCCATTTTATTCATAAATGCTGCTTCAAGCATTACCATGAATGGTACTTCAGGAAGTCACAATATAAACGTGGGTGGCAGTGAGATACAGACGTTTGAGATTAACGCACCTGGAGCAACGTACAGTCTGTCTGGTGACTTTTCAACAGAAGACAACACAACAAGTGTGTTTACCATGACCGCCGGTACCCTTGATTTGAATGGAAATATCATGTCCATCAATAGAGGAGGCTTGGATCAAACAGGAGGGACGATTATCATCAATGAAGGGGCTTCCTTATTGCTGAATGATCTGTCCGTAGACCCTGATTACAATAAAACAGGTGGAGACCTTCAAATAGTAGGAATTGATGGTAATCCCGCGACATTGAGTTCGGTAGATGCCGGTGGATTCACATTTACTCAAAGTACCAGTGGCGATATTGCCGTTCAGTTTGCAGTTATTGCGAATATAGATGGGGATGGGATTAGAATAGAGGGTGGAACAATTAATACGGCAGGTACACCAGGAAATGATTTTAGTAATACGGCGTTTACTAGTGGTCTAGGTTCTGCTAATGCCTATCTCACGCTAGACCCCTCTGTGTTGAATAATATTAGTGCGAGCAATGTGGTATTCAATGAGGGACCTACACATAACGTATCCCTGACTGATTTGGGAACTGCTCATACTGTTGAACCAACTATAGAATTTGTCATTGCTGGAGGTACTTTGGCTGGTCCTCAAGATGAAGAAGATAATCCTGATGGCAGCGGAACATCTGGATTTATCCGTTGGGACGAGGATCCGGGACTAACTTGGACGGGAGCTGGAGATGGTAACAGCTGGGATGATGGAAACAACTGGAACGATCCATTGGGATTGGATGCTGATGATATTCCGGATTTGGATGATATTGTATATATCGAAAATGGGATAACTTCTGGCCCTACCATTGCAGACGGCGAAACTTTTAGCTGTGCAAGAATGACCCTTCGCTTAGGTGGTACACTGACGCTGGATGGTGATGGTTTGGGTGGAGACGATGGTACCCTTACGGTAGACGGCAACCTAACTAATTTCAATGGCTCTTCCATCACCATGAATGGAACTTCTCAATTAAATGTAGCAGGTGCTTGGTCCAACGCAGGTACGTTTACAGAAGGAACAGCTACGGTTACGTTCAATGGATCCGAAGGTACTCACTCGATCACAACCCTAGGAAATACTGATCCGTTCGCTAACCTCGTGATTAATGGTGTAGGAGCGACCTATACTATGGGATCCATCATCCGGGTAAATGACTCTTTTACCTTGAGTGGTGGTACGTTTGATGCTTCCAGTGGATTCGACATGAACATTGAAGAAGATTGGTCCGTGAGTGGAGGAATCTTCGAACCAGGTCAGGGCACAGTCAATTTTCTGGGTACTACAGCTACCACACCCAGTGGTCAGGATATTTCCGGAGGTACCTTGTTCAATATTGATTTTGAAGGAGATGCAGCAAAGAATTTAACCGGAAACATTCAGGCCGGAAGTGATGTGAATTTCAGATCCGGTACTGGAACCGTTTCAGCTGATGACAATACCATTTTTGTTGGAGACGATTGGAATCTCACAGAGGCTGGGGCATTCGATCCAGGAACAGGTACGGTCATTTTCAATGGTAATGGGGGGCAGGTACTTACCGCCAATAATCCAACTTTCAATAACCTGATCATCCAAAGCTCAGGAACGGTTGATGTTGGTAGTGGTGCTGAAGAAATTGATGTACAGGTTAATGGTAACCTGTCAATCATTTCCGAAAGTGCCATTCTGGATATCAATGAGCAGGGTGGGACTCAATCAAATATAACTATCACAGGCTCTTTTATACAAACAGGAGGTGTTGTAAGGGTCTTTGGAACGAATAATTTTCCGACCGCTGCCACTTATTCTATCACTGGGGGTGAAGTGGAATTCAGGAATGACGTGTCTTCAGCTATACCTTCCCTGACATACAATGACATTGAAATACGAGATGATGGTGGAGGAGCTAATGCAGCGACACTTCAGGGAGACGTAACCGTGCTGGATGATATCGTCCTGGGAAATGGTGTGGTTACATTCGATGCCGCTGGTCATACCTTGACAGTCAATGATGTATTTAGCCTCGCCAACGATGATATCTTAACATGGAGTAATGGTACACTTGTATTCGACAGTGACAACTTTTTAAATTTGGATCCCGATTTCAACCAAACTACCAGAGCGTTTGGAAACCTGACCTTCTCAGGGAGCAACACCAAGAGAATCAATTCAGATATCCTGGTGGCAGGGAATTTGACGGTTCAACCCAATGTCATCCTTCAAGCACTGGCAGGAGATGAAATTATCGGAGATGGAGTAGCCGATGGTGATGCATTCTCACTAGCAGCAAATGCTACATTTGATAATCGTGAACCTGGTAATTCACTACCTTCTTTGTTTGATTCCTATGATCTTGATGGAACCAGTGATGTGGAGCTAAGAGGAACAGGTGCCTTCATCTTGAATACCGCCAATCTGGTAGCAGGCTACGGTAATCTGGACTTATTCAATACTGGTACTGTAACGTTGGATGGTAACCTTCTTGTTAATGGCAACTTTGACATGAATGATAGTCCAATGTTGGTTGATAATGGGAATAATCTTGAGTTTGGGGGATCCAACATTGACTTAAGAGCCTATACTCCAAGCGTAAGTACTATTGAAGTAACCTTTTCCAGAAGCGGAGATCAGTTCATTGAAGATGACGCAGGGGCAGGACAGGATCTTGAACTTCCAACTGTATTCTTCAATGGAAGTGGAATTAAGAGCTTACAGCCAAATGCAGGTGATGAGGTTACTCGGTTTACAGGAAATGTAACGATTGCTTCAGGTGTGACGGTTTCGACAGATAGGGGGATTGACTATGTGGTTGACAACAATCCAACGTTTGATAACAGTGCCGGAGGTTCATTCACTTTGACAATCAATGGAAGACCGTTGGTGTTCTCGGGAACAGGCAACATTACGTTTAATGCGGGAACCAATGAAATTGCAGCGATGAACGTGGGTACCGGAGCGGACGCTCCAGTAGTTACTGTGACCGGTTCCACAGGTTTAAACTTAGGTACCGCAGATTTCATTATTAATACAGGATCTACTATTGATTTCACAGGACTTACACATAATCTTGCAAGTGAAAATGTGACCAACAATGGAACCTGGACTACCACGAATTCAACCCTCATCTTTGATCAGGCTGGTGGACAGAATTTACCAATTCTCAACGATGCTACTGTGGATCTACAGTTAGAAGGCACAGGTGGTAAGCTACTCACCGGGAATATTGAAATTGATAACATTACCATAGGAGCAGAGGTAAATCTGAACGTAGATAATGCGAACAATTACGACATCACCGTGAATGGAAACTGGACCAACCTAGGTGGTGATTTCTTTGCACAGGAAGGAACGGTCATATTCAATTCTACTGCGGCAGTCGCTAAGACCATTGATTCGAATGGAGAAGACTTTGCACGTGCAGACTTTACAGGTTCGGCTATAGGTACTTACACCCTACTTAGCAATATGGAAGTAGATGGTAATGATGTAGGTGAAGGTCTTACGCTTACTTCCGCCACACTTGACCTAAATGGTTTTTCATTGATACTTGGGGACAATGATGGTGGAGACCCGGATGCAGAAGCGAACGTGATTGGTTTAAACGGTACGTTGGAAGTTAGCCCTGGTGGGGTACTCCAGTTTGATACTAGTGACGATGGGGGTGATGTTGCAGATACTGAAATTGGTGGAAATCTGGATGTTCAAAGCGGAGGAACGCTCAATGTAGTCGGTAATATGACAGATGTAGCTACCGTTACACGCTCTGCTGGTGGAAATCGAGTAGATATTAATGTAGAAACTGGCGGTGCGATAGGTGCACAGTTTTACAGCTTCAACTTCCTAACGGACGAAGGGTTGGAGCTCGAAGATGGAGCAGATCTGGATGGGACGAACAATTTCAGCAATGGATCCTTTTCAAACATCGAAACAGATGCTGGTGACGGAACGGGTGGCGATGATAACGCAGTAGCTGGAAATACCTATTTGTTAATAGGAGATATCACGGTGGATGGAAGCACATTCGATTCAGATATCGATGGAGCATTGACTATTACCAATGTGACCTTTAATTTTGGCGGAACACCAGTGGATGGTGAGCATTTCAATGTCAATAAACCCATTGGAGCCACCAGTCAGCAAATAGACTTTACCTCAACTTCCGGACCTTTGGGTAGAAATGGAGGAGCATTTGAAAACGATGCAGCAGGAGGTTCACCGGATCCCACTACTGGAAATTTAAGATGGGAGGAACCATCCGATTCAAGATGGACCGGTAATGTTAGCAGGGTTTGGAATGTACCTGGAAACTGGGACAATGGAGTCCCTGATCCCAACGATATATTTGGATTTGGTTCCAATGATGTATCCGCTGTGATTCCTCAAGGAAACGTGTTTAATCCAACGATTGATGGAGCTATCAACGTTAATATTAGTGAGTTGTTCATCGAGGACGGTATTCTTAAAGTAGAGGGATCTTCTATCCTTAATGTGGACGGAGACGTAACACTCGGAGATGGAACCGGCGGTGCGTTGATTTTCGATGGAACTAACACTGTGACCGTCAGTGGATCATGGACCACTTCAGCCAACTTTGTTTTTGACAATGGAAATGGTACCATCACCTTTGACGCTCCAGCAGCAGCTACCGTTTCTATAACTCCGGGAGATCAGTCCTTCCATAACGTGACCTTTGATAATGGTGGTGAATACAATTTAATAGGTGCGGATATTAACGTTGAAAATAACCTGACCATATCAAATAGTTCTACACTTGTTCCTTCAAATGGTGGATATGATCTTACGGTTAGTGGAAACGTGTCTGCAATTTCCTCAACCTTTAGCACCACTACCGATGGAGAGATGATACTAAATGGAACCGGTCAAACGATACAGGATATTTCTGTTGATGAATTGACGATCTCCGGTACCAATGTTTCGGCTTCCAACCTCGTTATTGATGATAACTTCATTCTACAAAGTACAGGTTCTATGACAGGAACGGGCTCCATTACGTTCAACGGAGACGTGACCATCCAATCAGGAGGAGTATTTACAGGGGTAGCCAGTCAGACTTATATCATGACAGGTGATGACTGGATTGCAGGCCCGGGAAGTTATGCAGGTGCAGCCGGAACCGTACAACTGAATCAAACCGGAGGAACACAGTACATTCGGGAGGTGGACGCAGATCCAGCGACAAGCAATCCAGCGGAGTTCCATAACCTAACACTGAGCGGTACTGCTAACATTGAATTAGGAAGGCAGATAGGTGCGAATACCTTTGATGGTAATGTAAACATGTCTGGTGATTTGGTTATCAATAACACCATCAACCAGTTTGATTTAAATACCTATCTCATTGATAATACAGGTGGTGGTACTATGACATTAGCTGCTAATGAAATCGTGCTGGTAGAAGGAGTAAATAACTTCCCAAGCAACTTTGGCATCTATGACCTCAACGATCTTAGTGCCGTACGGTATTGGGGTATAGTAGATCAAATCATTAATGGGGTTGAATATGGTACGCTGGATTTGAATAACAGCACGATAAAAACGCTTGGTGGTAATATCGATGTAGATGGAGATTTATTGTTTAGAAATGCGACCTTAGACGTAGATGCGGCCAATAACTACTCGATCAACTTGGCAGGAAGATGGGATACCAACAATGGCAATGACGATGGGTCGTTCCTGGCTCAGGATGGTACAGTGACCTTTGACGGTGGAGCAGCACAAACGTTGGACATTGCAGAAACAGGCACCCAAACGTTCAATGATGTGGTGGTGAATAAGTCAGGAGGTAATGTCGAGGTGGCCACCAGTGATATGGTGATAACTGGAAATATCAATGTATTCGCCGGAACATTTGATGCGAACGGATTCACTGTTTCAATTGGAGGGAACATGAATGCCTCCGGGACTGGTGCATATACCAGTGCGGGTGATGGATTGTATTTGCTCAATGCGACTTCCGGTGCACCTTCCATTGGTGCCAATGGTTCTAGTATACCTGGCGATTTCGAGATCAACGCTAGTGGCAGGATCTATGAACTTGTTTCAGACCTTACAGTGCTGAATAATTTCACGTTAACAGCAGGTACTTTGGATGTGAATAGTCAAACGCTTTCCGTGGGAGATGCGGAGGATGTCTTGAACATTTTTGGAACCCTAAATGTAAGTACTGCAGTAAGTCCTGGAGGAACACTGGCACTGGGGAATGATGTGCAGGCCGTGGTGCAGCCGGGTGGTAACTTCAGCCTGGTTGGTACAGATGCTCAAACAGCTACGTTGACAAGTACAGGCACCACCGATTATATTTTCATAGTCACAGGTACGGGTGGTAACCCTGGTCGTATTTCTGCTAGAGATTACATCATCGAATACGTTGGCCAAGATGGTATATTCATCAATTCAAATGCGCTGATTAATGAAACTAATAACTTTAGTGAGGGGATATTCAGAAATGGTGTACCTAACGGGAGGTACCTGCGAATTGAAAATACACAAACACTGACCAATAACATTACAGATGTTGTCTTTGATGACAATCCCGGTGGAGGTGCAGTGAACGTGGCGAAAATCACTGCGTCAAGTGGTGTAATCGTATTTGAAGACTATACTGGTGAATTTTCCGGAGAGGATTTTGATGATGATCCTAACAACCTTATTACCTGGTTGGAACCTCCAGTCACTACCTGGACAGGTTTAAGTAGTGATGACTGGTTCAACGCTAACAACTGGGACAATGGTGTACCGACGAGTACTCAGGATGCGATCATTCCTCAAGTGCTGAATAGTCCGGTTATTAGAGATAATTCCACAGTAGCAGAAGCCCAGAGTATTACCTTGGAAGTAAATGCAACACTTGAAATTATTACTACCATTGCAGATGATGACGATGACATTGATTTGGATGTGGTGAATGACATTTCACTTGAAAACTCAGCTTCATTTATACTGAGTGGGGTAGAAGATGATTTGGAAATTGGTGGTGGTATCATAAAGGCAGGTTCTGCCATTATCAATACGGGAACCAGTGACATTACCTTCAACTCAGCCTCAGGTACAGAATCATTAGGTAGCAATAATTTCTTCAATCTAAATATCAATGTTGCGGGTACAGCATTACTCACAACAGACGTAACTGTCAACAATGACTTAACAATCAGTTCAGGGACACTAGATGTTGGTAGTAATGATTTGACTATCGTAGGTAACCTTAGTAGTTCTGGGGGAACCATCAATCCACAATCTCAGACCATCTCTTTCGTTCCGGATGATGCATCTGCAAGAACGATCGATGCGAATGGCTCAGAATTGAATAATGTTGTCATTGGCGAGGCGTCGGGTAGTGGTGCGATCTACTCTCTTGAGAATAGTTTGGTTGTAAATGGTAATTTCTCGCTGCTGGATGGAACATTGGATCTCACTGGGTCGGGTCCCACTGCATACAACCTAACATTAGGTAATGATGATGGAACCATAGGTGGAGATATTGTGACCGTATCAGCAACACTAGATGTAGGTGCTGGTGAAACGTTGTTCCTGGGAGACGATGTGGACCTTACAGTCACATCGACAGGGTCATTCAGTTTGACTGGAGGCGCAGGTATCGCGACGATGACCAGAAGAACGGCTGGTAGCTATGATTTTACGGTAATCGATGGAGATTTCGGTGCTTCAAATTTCGTGATTGAGCATGTAGGAGGAGACGGAATAGATATCCAATCGGGTTCTGATAATCTGACCGTGTTGAGTAATGGTACATTTGATGCTGGCGGAGGTTCCGGCTACCTAACCCTTGCGAATGATTTCAGTTCTGATTTTACGTCAACAGAAGTTACGCTTAACAACGGACCGTCTTCATATAATGTCTCAAGAACTTCAGGAACTAATAATCTCATCTTTGAAGATGCAACAGGTGCATTTTCTGGTCCTACCTTCGAAGATGACAGTCCCGACGGAGACGCAGCAACCGGTTTCATAAGATGGACCTTTACCAACGCATTGGCTATATGGGAAGGTGATGAACCAGGAGATGAAACGAATTGGTTTAACGCAGGTAATTGGTCGACAGGTGCAATACCTATAGGAGGGGATCCAGGTGGAAATACAGTGCAGATTCCTAATGTAGCCAATCAGCCTGTTATTGATATAGCAGGGGCTGCATCTACAAGCATTACGATATTCTCTGGTGCAACTTTGACCGTCAACGATCCTGGTACACTTACTATCACTAATGAACTTACCAATGAAGGAGATATTGTTATTTCAGGGAATGGATCTATAGATGTTGGTGATAGTTGGACCAACAATGGAACCTTTACTCCAGGTACTTCTACCGTGACGTTTACATCAGCCGAGAATGTTACTATTTCCGGAGGTGTCCGATTCTATAATTTGGAGATTGATGCCAATGGTGCTGTTTCTGATGGCGATGGTATTGTCTTCTCAAGTTCAGCAGCGCTTGATGTGGATAATAATTTCACGATCACTGATGGTGAGTATCGTGTCACGAATGCTGCTCATACTGTGAATATTGGTGGTAACCTTGTGGTCGATAACACTAATGGAACCTATACAGATAACCTTTCGACTACCACTTTTGATGGCTCAACAGCTCAAAATTTAGGTGATGGAACCTCAACATTGACGTTTAACAACCTCACACTAGCTGGAAGCAACACGAAAACAGTATTGGATCAATTGGATGTGAATGGAAACCTTGCAGTGAATGTGGGTAGTACGTTAGATCTGGATAATCAGTCCATGTCTTTTGCAGGAGCAAGCTTTGATGTTGACGGTACGTTTACCAGTGGTGGTGCAAGTACATTGACCTTTGATGGAAGTATTATTCAAAACATTTTAGGTAATGTAAGCAGTATCACCTTTGATAATGTTGTGATTAACAATACTGCTATAGGTAACAACGATATACAACTCAATATCGACGTGAATATTTCCAGTAATGTTGACTTCAGAACTGGAGTGGTGCAGTCTAGTGGTTCCAATCCGCTAATATTCCTGGATAATGCAACAGTTTCCTATGATGGTACACCTGATAATCTTGATTTGACTAATCCCATTTACATTACCGGTGAACCAACGGATGGGAATAGTTACGCAGTAGGTCCTATCAGAAAAGTAGGTGATGATGCCTTTATCTTCCCAACAGGTGAGGGCGGAAGAATGGCACGTATTGCGATTTCTGGTCTGGGTGGGACTGTGCTTAATACAGATGTTTACAGTGCTGATTATTCATCTTCAACATCTCCAGACCAAAGTGATCCTGATTTAAATGGTGCCATCGTAAGAGTAAGTAGTATTGAGTTTTGGGACCTTAGAAATGTTAACGGTCATGGAGCAGAGCCTCAAGTCTCACTATTCTGGGATGCATCTAGTGAAGTGACAAATCCATCAGAGCTTACTGTAGCACACTATAATTCTGTAGCTAGTGCCTGGGACGATCAAGGAAATGGAGCCGTACAAGGTGATGCGACCGGAGGAGTTATTACTTCTTCAGTTGCTTTGACATCATTTTCCCCTGTAACGTTAGCCGCTACTACCCAAGCGAATCCACTACCAGTAGAATTGATATCTTTCAGTGGTATAGCTGAAGAGAACATGGTTGAGTTGAGTTGGGCTACAGCTAGCGAGACAAATAACGATCGATTTGAAGTTTTCCATTCAATAGATGGATCCAATTTCGAATGGGTTGGGACAGTAGCAGGTCATGGTACGACGAATGAAAGAATAGATTATAGATTCTCTCATGCACAGGCAGCGTCTGGTTTGAACTATTATTTCCTAAGACAAGTAGATTATGATGGCTCTTCCGATAACTCTGGAGTTATCCAGGTTGAAAACAATTTCCTCAACGTATCATTTGAAGCTGTGATCTATCCAAATCCTGGTACAATTGAGAATTTACGAATTAGCATTAAATCAGTGGATGCTCACACGCCAATCAATGTTTCAATTACTGATCTTTCAGGTAAAGTATACTACAGTGAGGTATTTAATGGAGGCATAGGAACTGACGAAAAGTTAGATCTCGACGAATCCATTACACCTGGATTATATTTCCTGGAAATATCGCAGGGATTGAATATCAAAAGAGAGAAGTTGGTGATTAACTAAAAGCATTTATATCTCACATAGAATATTAGCATTTTATCCGGTTTAATTGTACTATTAGACGAAAAATTATATCTCTCAAGAAAGGAGTGGGTATATTAGCGGCAAACTATTTTAAGAATACCTATGCCGAGAGTACGCATTCACCCGATATTATTTTTTTGTGCATTAACTGTTCTTTCATTCGCAACAAGAGGTCAGTCAGGACCTGGAGGTGTCAACACCAATCTGCATTTATGGTTTAAAGCAGATCTGGGAGCTGAGAGTGATGGAGTAGGGACTGCAGCTACAGACTCAGATCCGGTTCAAATCTGGCAAGATCAGTCCGGGAATAATTTTGATGCTGATCAGACAACTACTGCAGGAAGTCGTCCAATATTTTCATCCGGTTTGATCAATGGGAATCCTGCTTTGGTATTTGATGGAACAAATGATTATTTTCCTATAAGTTCTTTAAGTTATGCAACTTCAGGTGCATTAAGCGATTTCACTATTTACGCCATTTTAACTACAACTAATACCGGAGAGGGTGTCATTCTTTCTTATGACAGAAACGAATATTTTAGATTTGCTTCTGACCACAATAATGATACAGGTTTTGGCTTAAGTACAACCAATACATCTGCGGCAACTGACGATTTTAATGCTACATCAGCAATTGAAATTGATGGTGTTCCTCACATTTTAGGAGGGAGTTTTAACTCGGCTACAGCCGGCGTCAATAAATTTTTATACTTCGATGGTACGGTCAATAATAGTATCGATGCGGGAACGCTTGCTACGGGCACCGGAACCACTCGTTTTGGTTTTATCGGAGTAGGTTCGGAAGCAACTACCTTCGATGGCCCCCAGGGTCCCACTAATTATCTGGAAGGAGGTTTTGCCGAAATGATCTATTACGAAAGAGAATTGACTCCTGCCGAAAGGCAATCGGTTGAATCCTACCTTGCTTTGAAGTATGGCATTACCCTATCAACGGATTTTGATGGAGATGCAGTGGCACTTGAAACAGGAGGAGGTGTCAATGAAGGGGATTATGTGAGTTCTGCCGGTACACCTATTTGGGATGCTGATGTGAACAGCAGCTATCATTTTAGTATTGCCGGGGTAGGAAGAGACGATAACAGTGGATTGTTACAGACAACTTCCCAAAGTGTCAATAGCAGTGCAATCTTTTCTCTATCTGAAACCACCTTTAACGATGATGACTTTGTTATTTGGGGAAATAATAATGCAGGACTATCAACCTCGGTCTCCGGATCTGCCTTTGACCGAGAATTAGATCGGGTGTGGAAGATCCAGCCGAACGCTACCAATGTTTCTGATATTGATCAAATGACTTTTGATCTATCCACTGTCTCGGTTCTTCCTGAGAACCTTGCTGACTTTACCTTGTTGGTGGATACAGACGAAGATTTCTCAGATGCTACACCGATCAGTCCTGACTCCTTCTCATCCGATATCCTAACATTCAACAATGTGGACTTGTCGGGCGTCACCTTTTTCACGTTGGCATTTAACTTTTCGTCTCCAGCTGGTATCGATGCAAACCTTTCATTTTGGTTTAAGGGTGATGCAGGTACAGAAGAAGCAGCCGGAGATGATGCAGAGGATGGAGATCAGGTGCGATTCTGGAGAGATCAGTCTGGTAACGGCTTTGATGGAAGTCAAACCACGATAGCAGATCGTCCAAGGCTTGACGCAACGAACACCATTAACTTTAATCCGGTGTTGACGTTTGATGGCGGAACTCACTTCCCAATTTCGAACCTTAATTATGATCTGACGACCAATACTTTAAATGAAATTTCCATCTTCTCGGTGGTGAAAAGTAATCAGGCTACAGAAGGGATCATTGCATCCTATGACAGGAATTCTTTTTATCGGTTTGCATTGAATCACAATGGAACAGCAAATTTTGGACTGAGTACCAATGTGGATGGAGCTCCTGATGCAACCGACGATAACAATGCAGCCAATTCCGGTTCCGATGGCTTCCCACATATCGTGGGTGGAGATTATTCCACCACCACTGATGTAAAAAATCTTTATTTTGATGGAAGCACAGATACTCAGTTTACAGGCGCTCATGGAGCAACAGGTGGAATATTAGGGAATGCAGGACAAATTCCACGTTACGGATTCATCGCGGCAAATTCAGAGGCCGATGATCCCAGTGATGGCGGTAATGGCGATGGGATTGTGGGAGATATTGCCGAGGTAATCTATTACGAAGGTACGCTTAATGCAACTGATCTCTCCAAGATTCAATCGTACCTGGCAATTAAATATGGTATCACATTAAGTACCGATTATGTGGCCTCCGATGGGACTACAGTCGTTTGGGACAATTCTGTAAATACTGGATATAATAACTTAATTGCGGGTATTGGACTGGATAACACAGCTACTCTAAATCAATTGCAATCTCGAAGTGAAGCAGACGGCAGCATCCTGACCGGATCCGATGCTGGGTTGCTTGATGGAGAATACATTGTTTGGGGTTCGGATAATGCTGACCTCTCTATCGTAGCAGGAGCCATAGGAACGCAGAATGGTCGATTCAATCGGCTATGGAAGTATCAAACAACAGGAGCTACGACGAATATCGATCAGGTCCTCGTAGACATATCCACTGTGATCATCAAACCTGATGATGTCGCTAATTATTCGCTTATTTTAGACGATGCTGATGATTTTTCGACCATTGTTAGGGAAGTAAGTCCAACGTTATTTAGCAACGGGGTACTGCAATTTGATAATGTAGACTTATCAGGGGCATCCTTCATAGCACTAGCCGTAACAGAGGATCTTGATAATGATGGTATTGCCGATGCCACAGACATAGACGATGACAATGATGGTATTTTGGATGCGGACGAAGGCGATGGGTTAGTGGATACTGATGGTGACGGAATTGTCGATTCTAGAGACCTGGATAGTGATAACGACGGTATCGGTGATCTGTATGAGTCTGGTGCAGAAGGAGCTGGAACAGCTTTAGCTACTTTAGATGCCAATGGTGACGGTATTATCGATGTAGGGAATGAAGGCGCCAATGGATTTGATGATCGACTGGAGACGGCAGTTGATAACGGTGTTTTGGCATATACAATTTCCAACTATGAAACCGTGATTGATGCTGGGGGAATTGCAGGTCCACCGGATTTTAGAGATATAGATACTGATAATAACGGGATTTCCGATTTAGTAGAAAGCGGCAGGTCTACATCGATAGATAGCGATGATAATGGAGTCTTTGAAGGGACCGATACAGACCAAGATGGTATCCCTGATGAAATAGACGCTGAACCAAATGCTTTTGGATCGACTGAACTTATACCAAGCAATCAAGATGGAACCGGAGAACCTGACTTTAGAGATATTGATAACGATGGTGATTTGGTCAACGATATTGATGAGGTGGGTCTGACTGACGTGGACGGTGACGGCATGCTGGACGGCTCGACTGATGCGGATGGCGATGGCGTTTTAGCTGAAAGGGACGATGACGAAGGGGCATTTGCACAAATGAATAATGCTGATCTCCTGACTGGTGCAGGAACTGATTGGTACAGCTATCGTAGTGGGGTCTGGACAGATCCTGACAACTGGACTACAGACCCTTCCGGAACCACCCGAGTCAATCCGGGCGGACTGATTCCCAATAATTTCGTAGATAATGTCACCGTACTCAACGGAGATGAAATGACGCTAAATTTTAATGGACTGGTTGTTTCTTCTCTGGCTGTGGAAGAGGGAGGTATTGTCAATATAGGAACGACCATCAACCATAATTTTAATGTCATTAGTGGCGCAGGTTCCATTAGTCTGGCTACTGATGAATTTCCGGGTGGAACCTTGACGGATTTTATTTCCACTTCCGGGGGAACTGTGATTTACACAGATCAGAGTCCTGCGGCAGACTATGAACTAACCGTGGATCGGACCTTCAATAACGTGATATTTAGTTCTGCTTCAAATACGATTACTCTTAAGGCAGATTTAACCTTAAATGGGGATTTAACCGTAGAGTCCGGAACCCTTGAGATCAATGATAACACTTCAGATAGCTACACGGATAATACTATTCCGTTAGATATACTGATTAGCGGGAATTTAGCAGTTGAGGCCGCTGGGTCGATCACCGTGGGAGATGTAGATGCCTCCACTCAGATAAGCTCTAGTGGAATCTTCAACTTCCATGAGATAGAACTTTTGGGAGACATGACCAACGATGGTACCATCTCTTTTACCAATTTGAGCCCTACCTCTATCGCTGATGGGAGGTATCGCGACAAGTATCCAACTGCTGGTGATAGTGACAATGATGACATCCCTGCATCTGAGTTTGGTGTGGTAGAAGTACTGTTTACCAACGGGTTAGCAGATCAGCTGATAACATTAAATGGACCTACTGACTTCTATCGGATTGAAGTAGCTAAGGGTACGAGTCAAACGTTCATCGCTGAGTTTAATGCAAGTGCTACTGCTAATTTCAGGCTATTGGGAAGGATCGCCATGAGCCAAAGTGATGATTCGGGTGATACACCTGATATCGACAATCATAGGGCACTTGGACTCGAGGCAGGTATCCTGAAATTAGGAACAAATATTGTTATCAACCAGATTGCAAAAAATGACAATGCCTCGACTCAAGGTGGAAACCGAAACTACATCATAGATCAGGATGCTCAGCTTTGGTTGTCCGAAAATTCCATAGTTACCAAATCGAACGACTGGGGAATTCACCCTTTTGGTAGATTGAAAATTTCTGACAATGCCATCCTGACATTTGCAGGTGGAGGGCAGCGTACTATTCTGGTGGATAATCAAGGGGTATTTGAGATGACTGGAGGAACTGTAGACATCACCCAATTCAGGAATAAAACCGGTGCTGACGGTGCCCCTCGTGGATCATTTATCATGACCGGTGGTACTTTGAATGTGGGAGATGGAGGAGCTGATGGTTCGCACGGTATATTCAGTGTCCCTTGGGAAGAGCAAAATTTTGTTTTGAGTGCTTCAGACGAAGCTAACCCACCAACTATTAATATTATCCTGGATGGCAATCGTGGTAAGGATGACACAGCCATTCAAATCGGAGTTGCGGAAGGAAACTTTGACGTGGGAGTCAGCAACATTAATGTGATCCATACCAGTACCACGGATTACAAAGTAATTTCCACAGCGCCACTTTATAACTTTAGTTACGATGGTTCATCCACGAGCGAATTGATTATCGATAATATTCCGGATTCCAACGGTGATGATCCTGGTGCCGGGGGTATTCTTCCGGACGATAACTCAGGAACTACCCCATCCCCTGCACAGTTTGCCCAGGGCTTAACGATTACCAATGATTTCACGATCTCCGATGGAAGATTTGACGCCAATGATTTCGATATCACTGTAGGAAATATTATGACCATTGAAACAGGTGGTGAATACGATCCGGGAGCTAATACGACTCTTTTCAATGGTACATCACCTGTTCAAAGGGTGATATTAAATGGAGTTGATCCGTTATTGGGAGGTTTCAATAATCTATCCTTTACCGGTGCAGGAACCGCGAAAGAGTTTGGAGGTGATTTAGCAACTGTCAATGTCTTGGAAGATTTGTCCATTGGATCGGGAGTTACCCTGAACGATGTAGGAAAGGCTGTGATCGTCAATGGCAACATTACCAACTCAGGAACGCACGAAACGGACTACCTAAGTCCAGGTAGAATTGAATTGTCCGGAGGTGCCACACAGCATACCATAGGGGGAGATGGAAATGGTAGATTCGAAATTCTAACCCTTGATGATGCCTTGGGTGCCACCTTCGATGCGAATCAGCAGGTAGACAGTGTGCTGAATCTTGTGAATGGTGTCCTGGATATTAATACCAATCAATTGACCATCAATAGTACAGCGACTGATCCAATCATAGATGACAATAGTGGCGATGGCGCAACCAATAATTTTGGTGCTACTAGAATGATCCAAGCAGCAGGTAATTCCTCAGATGGTGGGTTAAATTATTTTATTGATCAGTCTGAAATGATTTTATTCCCAATTGGAACCTCAGGGAAGTATACTCCTGCTGAATTAGATATTAATGTTATCAATTCCAACACTGGATTTGTCAATTTGATTCTTTCTGATAACGATTTAGCTACTACAGAAACCACAGGAGGGGACTTGCTCAATTATTTCTGGAGGTTGAATACTTCGGATTTTGGTTCGTCAGATTTACCAACTATTAATAGTCTTCAGTTTACTTATGATGAAACTGACGTGGGTTCAGATGTAGAAGCAAACTACATTGCTGGATTTGTTTTAAATCAAGTTCCTTTCACAAGAGATACGGATACTGATCCTGCAGGTGGAGTAAACACAACAAACAATACAATAACTTTTACTGAGGGAGGAACCGGAGCTTCTCCATTTGATCTTATCAGTGCAGATTTTACTGCTGGTGAGGCTGCAAGATTTGTTGGCAGTCCTCAGGTTTTTTACAGTCGTACTAACTCAGGTTCGTGGACGAATTGGAACGTAGGCAGTAATTGGTCACTTGATCAAGTTAATACTCATACTGGTGCAGCCGCTGGAGATTTTCCTCAAGATGGTGATATTGCAGTGATAGGTAGTGAATACACTGGCGGAGGAACAGGTCGTCACCAGTTCACATTGAATGTAGACGGTATCCAGTTGGCGGAATTAATATTCGACTCGCAACCAGATGCGACTGCTTTAATTGTAACCGATATGTCAAGGGTTAGAGTAATTGGCGGAGTTACTCTCGATGCAGGTAGAATAAGTGGGAGAGGTGAACTAGCACAATATATTGGAACACCAGTCCAGACGGGGACAATTGTAGGCGATCTTGGTGATTTTATCGAAGATCAGAATAATGGTTGGTTTTTCTGGTTTCAGAGTGCAATCGATGTCACAATAACCGACAGATTTACCTATCCAATATTCAGGGCATTCGGAGCTGGTGGTACTCTTGACTTTAGTCAGGACGTCAATGCATTTGGTTTGGTCGTTGATAACGAAACTACCATGTCCATATCCACCAACTGGACCTTGGATAGCCTGGTACAGATTGGCTCCAATGGTGCTGGAACGATTGAATTTCCGAATGTTGGATCAAACGTGACCCTCGAAACCTTTAACCTTTTTTACGACAATACAAACGCTGGCAATAATATTTCAGTGGAGAATGCTGGTACAGATGTTCACCGATTGAGGGTCAATGGAGACATTGATCTGGGACAGGGAACTGGGTTTAATCTAACCTCTGCTGCAGGCGCGCAAGTGGAGTTAGAGTTAAGTGGAGAGGGTGATCACTCATTCACTAATGCAACAGGAACAACAGCCGAGTTGTATAGGTTGATTGTCAATAAGGGGTCATCTCAGGCAAACACTTTTACTTTTAATGATGATTTTAACCTTAATTCTACTTCTTCAGGAGCAACCAAAGCATTGGAATTGCAAAATGGAACCTTGGTTTTAAATGATAACGGCATAGATATTGATCTCAATGGTGGTGGAGGGAACTTCACCATCCCTGCCACGGCCGGATTGACGGTACAGGATGGTACTGTACGAACGACTGCTACAGGTGTTGGATCAGGTAACGGCGTTCGGTTAAATGGAAAACTGACCGTGAGTGGTGGGGATGTAATCCTGGACGGAGGTCCTACAGCGGATAATTTTGTTGAATATGGTACTGGCGGGGCGGCAGAAATTGAAATTTCATCCGGAAACCTCGTTGTTGGAACCCAGCTAAGGAGAAATATTTTATCCGGTGATGGTGTCATAAATTACACACAAACCGGAGGAACTGCATTATTCGGTGCGAATGCTGGTCCTGAAGACAGCAGGGGAGTCTTTGAGATTGTTAACACCGGAGCGGCAGGAACCAGTTCTTTCAATTTAAGTGGAGCATCTACGGTCTTCGCCATAGTACACGGGCAGGCCGCTCCTACCGAAGGTACATTTATCATAGGAGATGATGTGTCGGTCAACGTAGCTTCAGATGCGGTCATCGATTTTGGTTATAACAATACGCCGATCGCAACCACTTACTCGAATGATTTGAATGAAACGTATGAGATCACAACATCAGCTTCTTTACCTAACGTAAGGATAGATAACGACAATAATAATTCACCAATTGTTGAATTGATTCAACAACCTTTGACGGTATCGGATAATTTGCAAATACTCAATGGAGGAAGCCTGATTGCCAATGGCTTTAATCTTACTGTGAACGATGGATTTACCAATGATGGTACCTACACACCGGGGAGCAACACCACGACATTCAATGGGGATGTGCAGACCATTTCCGGTATTACTTCTACCATTTTTAATAACCTGGTGATTAACCCAACGACCAGTTTGACGCTAGCAAATACGATCACTGTTAATGGTGATATGGATGTGCTCACTGGCACCTTCAATGATAATGGCAACCGAGTCACACTCAGTGGTGACTTGAATGCCACTGTAGATCTTACCAGTGATGGATCAGGGAACGGCGGTATTGACATGACTGGAACAGCCACTCAAAACCTATCCTTACCAGATGGAGCTGCAACCATTGATAAGCTGATCGTGAATAATCCGAATGGAATTAACCAGCTAGACAATGGCGGAGTTGCGACCTTCTTGACAATCAATGATGAATTGGCGCTGGATAATGGTCTGTGGAATTTAGGAGACAATAGACTGATTTTTGATCCCGATGCATTGGCTACTTCCACTACAGGATTTGATGAAACCAAAATGATTTCTGTCAATGGTGTAAAGAGAAGTGATGGAGTGGAAAGACAGTTTTTATCAGCAAATGGAGATGTCGCTGCGTTTGAACTTCCTATAGGTACACCGGATAAATACACCCCTGTTGTTTTAGATGTTGATGGGACCAATGACGATGGATCCTTATTGGTTAAACCTATAAACTCGGTGCATCCCTCAGCAGATGCGACACTTACAGGTCCTACTGATGAGCTGGATGCCTTAAATTACTATTGGTTGGTGACTACAGATCCGAGCTCGGTAACAGGATTTAGTGGAAGTGTTTCCTTTCAATACCTAGAAAGTGATGCGAATAACCCAGGGCAGAACGAGTCTACTTGGGAAAATAATGCTGCCAGACTGCTTGCTCCAAACTGGTTCAAGCCATCAGGTAACCTGGTAAACATTACTGCAAATGTCATGACATTTAGTAATTCTGACTTATCATCATTTGGAGGAACATCTTTTGATGGCGAGTTCACAATAGGCAATGATATTCCAGATGAGTTGGCTCAGTATAGATCCAACAATACCGGATTATGGAATACTTCTGGAAATTGGGATATTGAAAATGATGGTGACGGCATGTTTGATGATGGAAATGGTGTCCCTCAGCCAGGAACCGTGGTTATAGTAAATACAGGTGACGAGATAACAATGTCATCTGCTACTGATAATGACCAAAACGTCTTCAGCCTTCAAATTGACGGAACCCTGGATGTTGCGGATACCGATGGTCACAATTTTGGAGATATTTCAGGGACTGGTACCTTGAGAATCAGTAATCCTACACTTCCTGGAGGTAACTATGACAATTTCTTCTTGACGACTGGTGGTACCCTTGATCTTGCAGGAGCTTCTGGGTATACGATTTCCCCTGACTTTGCTTCAGGAGTGAGAGGCCTGACAGTATCCGGTGGAGGAACAAAGGTGCTTCCTTCAATTGCGATTAACGTAGGAGACGGGGGAATTAATGTGCTGGGTACTGCTACCCTGAATAATTCAACTAACAATAATGACATTGTGACCTCAGGGGACGTTACAATCAACACGACAGGTTCATTAAACTTAGGAAATGCATCGGCCTCTTTGACAGCAGTCAGTTTCAATCTGAATGCCGGAACCTTTACTTCTACAGGGGCACCAGTGGATCTATCAGGTGACATCAACCTGAACGGAGGCACGTTCAATGCCGGCAACGCTACCCATACCCTGGGAGGGAATTTTAATTTCAACACTGCTGCAACATTTAGTAACGGCAGTGGCCAGATCACTTTTGACGGCGCAGGAAACCAAAGCATCACGACCAATGCTGCTGCCACTCTAGACTTTTCTAACCTTAGGGTGGATAAGCCATCAGGAACTATGACCATAGGCACCAACGTAAGTGCGCTGATTAATGGTGCTTTAGGCTTACTTAATGGAAACGTGATCAACACACTGGCCAGTGGAAGCCAGCTCAGGCTTGTGGGAAGTGCGACTTACGCCTCAAGTCCTGACGGCTATATCGATGGCCCGCTGTTTAAAGACCTGGCAAACACGGCCACACCATTCGAATTCAGGATCGGGAAAGGCTCGATCTATAAGCCAATCACCGTGAATCCTGATGATGCTTCATATACTGGAGATATCACATGGGAGGCCGAATACTACCCCTCGAGTGCTACCACTTTTAGTAGTGGGGAAAATTCCATTGAAAACCTGACGGCCATAGAAACCAATGCAGTCCCGGACCAGCAAGTAGTAGAGGTTATCCCGTCCGAGTTTTGGCGACTGGATGATGGAGGAGGTGCCGGAGATTTGGATGCCATAAGCCTTAGCGTGAGCAGCTTCAACAGTGGTATATCTCAGGATGATATCAATGATCAGTTACTTCAGGTAATGGTATGGGATGAGGTGACCAATGGTGGTCAGTGGAATCATTTAGGAGGTACCAGTACAGGAACCCCTTCATCTGCAAGCATTGTATCAGATGTGGATTTGAGTTTCACTGAAAGAATTGTAACAATTGGTGCGGAAAGTAATTCCGTACTTCCTGTTGAATTGGTAGCTTTTTTAGGTGAAATCATGGACAATACCACAAAACTTGTATGGGAGTCCGCATCCGAAATCAATAACGACTATTTTGATGTGCAGCATTCTCTGGATGGAGAAAGCTTTGAAACCATCGGACAGGTTGATGGTTCTGGCAATTCCAACGAACTGGAGACGTATCGTTTCACCCACAAATCCCCTGCTTTTGGAGAGAACTACTATCGATTAAGACAGGTAGACTTTGATGGCAAGTCGGAGATTCATGAAACGTTGAGATTAACCAATGACTTTGTCAGAAGAGGTATTGAGTCTATTATCTATCCTAACCCAGGCATTTCTACGAATCTAAAGCTAAGATTATCATCTGGTGATAACCACACACCGGTCAGCGTAAGAATCGTGGATTTAACAGGTCAGGTCTATTTCCAAAGAGTCTTTGATGGATCACTGAGTATTGATGAGAAGCTTGAAGTCGGAAGTAAAATAACTTCAGGTATCTACTTTGTGGAAATCACGCAGGGAGATAATCTGCAACGGCAAAAACTGGTGCTCAAATAAGGTTTCTAGTGAGGATGAATAAAATTGAGATAACAGCAGGCTACAAAGCCTGCTGTTTCTGTTCTTAGGGTATTCTTTCCAAGTGAAATAGGTTGAAAACCATTTTCGACTGCATATCTTACTTCATCTTCAGTGAAGTCACCCTCAGGCCCTATGAGGATGGTAGTATTCTTATTGGGTAGAATAAGCTCACCAATATACGGATGGTTTTCATCTACGTGTCCCATCAATTTTATTTCATTGAGATCATTCTGAATAGTCTCTTTAAAGCTTGTGATATCGCTAATTTTCAATAAAAAAGGATTTGCTGATTGCTTCATGGCACTTATGGCCTTTTTTTCTAGTCTATCTAATCGTAGTTTTCTTCGTTCTGAGTTTTTAGTCTCGATGAAAGTGATTTGATCGACTCCAATTTCGCAGAGTTTTTCCACAAGCCATTCCATCCGATCCATGTTCTTGGTTGGAGCAATAGCTAAATGTACTTTAAATGATTTTTTATCGATTTCTTGAGATGAAATAACCTCGTATTCAACTTCTCGTTTCGTTACTTTTCTTAATATAGAGGTATATATCCCACCGACACCATCCATTATAAAGATTTTATCGCCTTCCTTTTGCCTTAATACATTGATGCAATGTTTTGCTTCGTCCTCTGGAAGAAGATTGATTCCTTCTTGAACATGAGGATCATAGAATCTATTCATACATCTTAGTTTTCCGTATCATGCAATGGTACAGAAAACTAAGATGTTGTAGAAGGATACATTATTCGTATTTAAGATTCTTAGAGGGATTTGCACTTGCTGCTTTAAAGGCTTGGATGCCTGTGGTCAACACAACGAATAATGCAACAATGATCAAAACCACTCCAAATAAGATATACTGAATTTCTATGTGGTATTGAAAGTCATTCAACCAACTAGTCATTACTCGATTGCCAACCAAAAAGGCAGGCAAGGCACCAATAAATACTAACCAAATAAAGTCTTTTACTAATAGCATGACAAGTCCTTGTACATTGGCACCGAGAACTTTTCGAATACTTAACTCTTTACTTCTTTGCTCCGCGGTAAATGAAGCAAGCCCTAATAAACCAAGACCTGAAATAATAATCATCATTAGTGCAAATCCTAAAAAGAATTTACCTCTCAATTGATCTTCTTCGTATTCTTCAAGAAAGTTTTGATCCAAAAGCTCGTGCTCAAGAGGAATATTAGGAAAAAGACTTGCCCAGCTTTCTTCTATATGATTCATCCCTTCTTTAAAATCTCCATTGACTTTAATCAATGCAAGCGGGTTTTCGAGGTTTGGAAAGAATAATAAAGATTGAATGGGATTATAAAGCGATTGCTGATGAAAGTCCTTCACAACTCCAATTACTTTTATGAAAAACGGTACTGTTTTGATCAAATTGGAATCGCTTACCGATTGGATTATCCCAACCAAAACGTTCTACCATGGCTTCATTCACAAGAACTGCTGAGGCAGTATCTGTCACAAATTCTCTGGAGAAATTTCTTCCATTGACGATTTCAAGGTTAAGAACATCTATGTAATCATAATCAATGCCATACCCATCAATTCCGTAAGTCTCCATCACTCCCTCATTGGTCTCTACTTCCATTACATTTTTTCCAACACCATTTCCTGGAATATTGGTTGAAGAAGAAACCTTAGAAATTAATGGAATTTGTAGCAACTCATTTCTTAAAGTCTGCCATCTTTCTCTCACCTGGCGATTCATTGTGATTCGAACGACCTGATCTTTATCGAATCCCATATCAGCTGTTTGAACATAATTCATTTGCTGATAGATAATCAAGGTTCCAATGAGCATGAACGTAGAAATTGAGAACTGTAGTCCAACTAAAATTCGTCTTAACCAGACATTGCCAGTTCTTTTTCCAGCTTTTCCACCTTTGATTGCTTTGATAGGGCTAAAGGCTGACAAATAAAATGCTGGATAGGAACCACTGATGATTCCAGTTACAATGAATATACCTAACACAGCTAATAGAACTTCAAGTGAAATCAAGTCCCACAGTTGGAGATTTATTCCAAGGTTATTATTTAAAATGGGAACGATTATTAGTAAGCAAATCAGACTTAGGATTAAAGAAGAAATAGCAATGAGAATAGATTCTATGATAAATTGTTTAATGAGTGCCGGTCGCACAGCTCCCATTACTTTTCTGATCCCTACTTCCAATGATCGCCTCATTGATCTAGCTGTAGCTAAATTCATGTAATTAATACAGGCGATTATTATTAAAAAAATTGCAACTGCCAGAAAAATGTAGACATAATCAATATTACCAAGGGCAGTTGGTTCACCTTCAAAATCAGAATAAAGATGAATGTCTTTGATTCCTATTAATTCATACTTGATCTTAATGTTGAATTGATCAAAAATAGTCGCTACATATTGAGGTATGACCTCATTATTTAGCCTTTCTTCAACGATTTGTGGATCTGCATTTTCGTTTAGAAGGATATAGGTGTAAAGTCCAAAACCTCCCCAATTTTGAGAACTGTAAAAGTTCTGATTTGTACTGAATGAAGCCATCGCATCCGCAATAAAGTGTGAATTGTTTGGCATGTCTTCATAGACTCCCGTTACTTCATAGGTGAAACGGTCAGACTCTACTAATTGGCCCATTGGATTGGTCCCTTTGAAAATTTTATCAGCAAGTGATTTGCTTAAAACCAATTTATTAGGAGCATCAAGAGCGGTTTCAATATCACCTTGTAGAAAGTTGAAAGTAAAGACATCAAAAACAGTAGAGTCAACCAAATACATATCCTCAGTGAAGTAACTTTCTTCACATAGTCTTAGTCTTATCCTTCCTGCACCAGATAGCCTTGTAAATTGCTCTACTTCCTGAAAGTCTGTTTTCACTGTTCATCCAAGAGGTATTTGGGTAGTTGCCCATCTGAATGCATCATCAGGTTCGGTAATATCTGATGAGATACGGTAGATACGATCGGCATTTTCATGGTACTTATCATAACTCAATTCTTGATTGAGATAAACCTCGATTATGCATTAGGATTTAATAATTAGTCCAAAAAGTTTGATTC
>CAYWOQ010000009.1:0-70261 GCA_964459925.1 uncultured Roseivirgaceae bacterium | reverse complement strand
GGTAGCGTTTAGTTCGGCCTGAGCCTTGGGTTGTTCATACAGGTCATCGTAAATAAATTTTTCTACTAACCTATTTTCATCTGGTTCAAACTGAGCCTCCAATGTACTTCCAAAAGGTTCAAGTACCGGAAAAATGATATTTCCATTTCTGGTATCAATTGTAAAGCCATCAATAAAGTCAAAATTTCCATCTGGCTGACGGTCATTGTTTGGATTTAAACGATCTAGGCCGAAAATCCTTAATAGTGGAATGTCTTGTAGGTTTTGGCCTTCGTGCAGCGATGGGTTGTCCTGTCCTGTGGCGTCATCACGATAAATGACACGTAATTGAAATCCTTCCTGACTTACCTGAGACGCATTAAGATTATAAACGTTTTTCATCATGAGATCCCAGGTAGGCACATCCACATTTATTTGGTTAGGACGTAAAAGCTTCAAATAAATCGATTGGTCATCAGGTCGGGTTTGGTACTCTTCGCTAAGCTCACCTACTCTATAGGGTTGCCCATTAAAGGTATACTCATAAGCTACAGCAAGTACTTCGTCATTCTGTAACCTTCGTGTCAATGAAATATATCCTAACCTACTATCAAATGTGTATTCTGAAGCATCCAGCTGTCGAGCAGTGGTTACTTTCACATAGTCAACACCTGATTCCAATCCTAGTCGGTCTTGTAAATCAACATCTATTTGAGCCACCGGTAGGTCAACATTCAACTGATTGAAGAGGTTGTTGGCAGGATTTCTAGTAGGAACCCCTGACGGTTGATTTCCTGCGGGGATATTGTTGCTATTAAAAATCACACTGCCTTCCCCAAGGTCCATTAATCCAACTATATTCCTGGTGGTTTCCGTGTCATTATTTCGGTTTAGCACATAGACCTCCATTCTGGTAATATTCACTCCTGATGTTACCTGCGGTAAAGTAGCCAGCCATCTTTCGTAATTATTTCTAAAAAAATGACCTAAAAAGAAATGTCGATTTTCATCGTATTCTGAAGCTCTTACCTCAAATTCTCTTCCCTGAAAACCACTTTCTATGGCTATCGTCTCGCTGCGCCCACGCTGTTGTGAGGCTATGGTCGTCACAAATAGCTTTCCAAATTGAAGTTCTGTTTTTATACCAAAAAGTGATTGAGCACCGGAGATCAATGAATTAGATACAGGCATACTTACGTTACCAATCTCTATTTTTTTTATAATCTCTTCCTCGTATCCTGTGTAAACTACCCTCAGGTTATTTTGAAAATCAAAGGTGTTATTGTTGTCAAAGTTGGCTGTTATCTCCAGTTTCTCTCCTACTTTTCCCACTACATTCAAGCTGATTTGCTGGTCGAAGTTAAAAGCACCGTTACGTTGCTGCCTCAATGGAATTTGAGGATTATCGATCCGTTGAAAACGAGCACCAAAGTCCAGATTTACAAAACCATTTGGTTGAATATCTACGTAGCTGCCTCCAAAAATTCGATCAAATACCGGACTTATGTAAAGTCTCGGAAGCAAACTCCTTCCACTTACGGCACTTTCTCCATCAAGACCCGCTGATCGTTCCTTGAAGTACTCTTTATTTAGCTGAGAATTGTTGTATCTGTTAAACTCCTGGAAAGTCATAAATGTCGCAGGGCGAAAATCTAGTTCTCCAATGTTCTCAAAGACAGAATAGGTAACACCTGCATCCTCAGCAGTTGTATCCGGATTAAACCGAACCTGCATATCTAATTGTGAAGGATCTCTTAAAAAAAGTGGTGAACGTGAAATTCTATTGGAAAATGGATCACCGAAACGGTAAGCTGGTTGGAATGTTGGTGCCTTACTAGGCTCATACGGCTTTAGTGTATCGGTTTTTGCCGTGTCTTGTTCCTGCATAAAAGTAGCTTTGGATTGCAGGGCAAAGACCGTCAATAACGATAGTAATAATCCTCTTATATAAAGTTTACCTATCAAAAAAAGCGATTAGAGTTAGTTGGTTACGACCGCTTTAGGGCTAGTTTAATCAATTCTTCAAGTTTAATCCCCTCTCCGTAATCTTTCAAAATCTTATCAACAGTTTTTTCAGCAATTGACTTATTAATTCCTAAAGTAGTCAAGGCAGATAACGCCTCAGAACGTAGTGTATTATCAGATCGAGGTTGAATTTCAATGCTTTTATCCAATAATCCCTCTTTTTTCATCTTATCTTTTAGTTCAAGAATAATACGTTGAGCTGTTTTCCCACCGATACCTTTAACAGATTGGATGGTTTTAACATCTTCCTGAACTATGGCAGCTTGTAATTCTTTTGCATCCAAAGAAGATAGAATCATCAGTGCCGTGCTTGGACCTACGCCATTGATTGAAATGAGGTCTAAGAATCTTTTTTTCTCTGAAGCTTCATAAAAACCAAATAAGGTATGAGAATCTTCCTTAACTACTAAATGAGTTTGAATGAGAATATCCTCCTTGTCTTTAACTTGACTGTAGGTAATTAAACTTATTTTAACTTCATAACCCATCCCCCCAACATCAACTACAAGATGCGTTGGGTCTTTGTAGGTTAACTTCCCTTTTAGATATGTGATCATATATGATCCCCCCCTTCACTGCCGGCATCTACTACTGCAATAGCAACCATATTGTAGATTTCGCGGACTGAACTGCCTAGTTGTAATACTTGTACAGATTTTTTCATTCCCATAAGTACTGGGCCTATTACTTCTGCTCCTCCAATTTCCATCATCGTTTTATATGCGATATTTCCAGACTGAAGGTCAGGAAAAATCAATGTGTTAACATTTTCACCATAGAGATCATTGAATGGATATAACTCATCTCGTAGTTGCTTATTCAAAGCCACATTCGCCTGAATATCTCCGTCAATCTTCAAATCGGGGAATTTATCTTTAGCCATTCTTACAGCTTTTGCAACTTTCTCGGGAACTTCTCCTGACGCTGAACCAAAATTGGAGTATGATAAGACAGCCATTTTCGGTTCATAGTCAAAAAACTGAACTGCTCTTTTTGAAAGTCCAACGATCTCCACCAACTCCTCTGCCGTTGGATTTAAATTGACTGTTGCATCTGCAAAAAAGAAATTTCCTTTAGGAGTATTTACAATGTATAACCCTGCTACACGGTTAACCCCATCTTCCATTCCAATAATCTGAAGGGCGGGAAGTACCGTTTTTGGGTAGTCATTTGATAACCCTGAAATTAATACATCAGCTTCTCCTTTCTCTACCATCATCATTCCAAAATAGGTACGACTAGACATAGCCTTTTTTGCCCTATGTATGGTCATACCTTTTCGCTGACGTAATTTCATGTAATCAGCGGCATATTGATTTAGTTTTTCTTGATCTTCAACAGGGTCAACTATTTTACAATTACAGATGGCATCCAGGTCATTTTCTTTGATCAGTTTGGTGATCTGCTCTTTATTACCCATTAGTATAGGTGTCCCTATGCCAGAGTCGAGCGTTAACTGGGCGGCCTTCAAAATATTTATGTGGTTGGACTCTGCAAATACGACCTTCTTTGGATTTTGACGAGCTCTGTAAACAAACCTTGAAATAAGTCTTTGGTCGATTCCCACCTTCGCAAGCAATTCATGCTCGTATTGTTCCCAATCCGTTATCTGAATTCGGGCAACTCCAGAATCCATGGCTGCCTTAGCAACTGCAGGAGAAATTGTCGTAATAAGTCTTGGGTCAATAGGCTTTGGTATCAAGTAGTCAGGCCCAAATTTTATATTCGTTTTTCCATAGGCTTTAAGCACAATATCAGGAACCTGTTCTTTAGCTAATTCTGCTATCGCCTTTACAGCTGCCAATTTCATTTCTTCATTAATAGAGGTGGAACGGACGTCAAGCGCTCCTCGAAATATGTAAGGAAACCCTAAAACATTATTGACCTGATTAGGGTGATCGGAACGGCCGGTAGCCATAATCACATCCTCTCTTGTTTTAATGGCTACTTCATAGGCAATCTCGGGATCGGGATTCGATAGCGCAAAAACTATCGGATCCTTTGCCATTTGTTTAAGCATTTCCGGAGTTACAATATCTGCAATGGATAAACCTAAAAACATATCGGCACCTTTCATTGCCTCCTCTAAAGTATTGACATCAAGATGAGTCGCATATTTAGATTTGATTTCATCTAAGCCTTCTCTTTTGCTATTTAGTATTCCTTTGCTATCAGCCATCAAGATATTTTCCTTATTGGCTCCTAGCGATACATATAAGTCCGTACATGCGATTGCGGCAGCTCCTGCACCACTTACCACAATTTTGATGTCTTCGATATTCTTGCCAACGATTTCCAGTGCATTTAATAAAGCAGAACTAGAGATAATTGCGGTGCCATGCTGATCGTCATGCATGACAGGGATATCCATCTTCTCACGAAGTGTCTGCTCTATTTTGAAGCTCTCTGGAGCTTTTATATCCTCAAGGTTGATTCCTCCGAATGTAGGTTCTAAGGATTTAACAATTTCTATAAACTTATCCGGATCTTCTTCATTGATCTCAATATCAAAAACATCAATTCCAGCAAACTTTTTAAATAGTACCCCTTTACCTTCCATCACCGGCTTTGAAGCTTCAGGACCAATGTTACCTAATCCCAATACAGCCGTTCCATTAGAAATAACTCCAACCAGATTACCCTTTGCTGTAAACCTGTATACACTTTGAGTGTCTTCAGCGATCACTTTGCAAGGCTCTGCAACCCCAGGAGAATAAGCTAGTGCTAAGTCATGTTGAGATCCAACAGGTTTCGTGGAGTTTACTTCAATTTTGCCTGCCGGTTTATTCTCGTGATAATCTAGTGCATCCTTTGCACGAATCTTGGTAATGCTCATTTAAGTAGGATTGAGTTAATGAAGGGATTCAATTTTGATCCGACCTTCAAAGCTCTTCAATTCCCCACTATTAAGCAACGATCTTACAGCTAAGATTGAGGACTTTCTACTAAATCACTCTTGGTTTTGAATGTTGATAAAATGGCCTCTAGTTCCCTGATGAGATTTTTCTTTTTAGTACCTGGAGAATCCACATAACCCTCAATATAATAGATCATTTGAGCTGCTTCATCCAGTATCGTATAGCTAACAAAAGGTCCGCCTCTGGAATTATCACTAATCTTCCATAGCCCTCTTGCTTCTACACTAAAATTTCCATTAAAGGTGACTCGCTCTGTAAAGACCGGAATAATTTCCTGTCGTTTTATGTGGACATCAGGATTTTCACCATCGTATAAAAAACGCTTCGTAATCTTATCCCTGAACAGATCTATATTATTAAAAAGAGATTGATCATTGTAGGGTTGATAATAAACAAATATGCTTTGTTCTGTCTGGGCATCCATAAGCCTGAGCCAAAAGAAGTTTTTAAGATCTCTCGCTTTTTCCCATCCATATGGAATAACAAGACTTACATCGTGATTTTCCTCAATTCTTTTAGCTAGTTGTTTCTTGGGGCTTTTGAATAGTTTTGATTTGATCGTTTCACGAGCGGAGGATTCAAAAATTTCCTGAATTTTCGACCTGTTATAGTTGATTTTCTGAGTTAGCAATTCTTCTGTTGAAGAAAATAAAAACAATGCAGTTTGGCCTCTGGCAAATAAATCGTTTTGCTGTCTCATGAAGATGGCAGTATCCCTCTTAATCTGATTCAATGACTGACTAGTGAAGAATTTTTGAAGGACCCGGCTATCTCGAGTCTTGCTATCTAATGTCATAACAAACACCATATTCTTCGCAGATTTTAGCACAGAGTTCAACTTCTGGGGACTTACCTTACTAACTGTGAAAAGGGACTCATCTTGAGGCAAGCCAGGCATGGGCGTATTGAAGGTTTTCCGCAGTTCTGACCCAAGCTGTGAATCAACCCATTGGGTAGAATCCGCAACTAATATAATTTCATCGGCTTCTCCTCTGGCTGTTGGAAGTATTCCTGAACTCTTTTTACCACCTTCAGAATCAGTACAGCTTTGGATGAATCCTAACATTATCAATAAAAACAAAATTCTGTGCATTTCTGTGTAATTAAGTTTTCAGGAACAGTCAGCAAAAATTATTCCTCCTTTTCTCAAACTTAAAGGAAAAATGAAGAAAAGTCCTTAGTTGGGAATAACTAAAGATTGACCGGGTTTAATCGTATTGGATGCAAGTTTATTAGCCTGTTTAAGCTTCTCTATCGTAGTATTTGCATTCCTGCTAATGCTCCATAATGAATCACCAGATTTTACGGTGTAGAACTTACTTCCATTTTGTGAAACAAATGAGGTCTCATTTTTCTTTGAAACCGCTTTATTGGCAGTATATAAGTCCTTTGTTTTAGAGCTATAAGTGGGCAAAACCCAAATACTTAAATTCTGTCCAATTCTAATCAGATTTCCCCTAATTCGATTCCAGGATCGAATATCTGAGACCCTAACACCGTATTGTCTTGCAATCGTCCCTAAAACATCGCCACTTCTGACTTTATGGTATATTCTTGTTCTTCCATAAGTGCTTCCGGGGGTATTTCTAGCAAGGTACTCAAGATGCTCTTTTCCAACTTTGGAAGCGGTATCATAAAGAGCAACTCTATTATTCACAATAGAGTCTTTCCAATCAGCTGGTATCCTCAATGCAAAATTCTTGGTTCCCTCTGGTAATGCACCTCTTTTTATTTGTGGATTCCATAACAGCATGTCATCCAAACAAAGCCCAGATTGATTACAAAACGTCTCCAAATGGAAGTATTGACTGATCTGAATGGTATCTAATTCTGGATAGAAATGCTCAGGAACTTCATCAAAACCATGTTCATTAAGGTGATTGAATAAGTATGTTATTGCTACATACTGAGGCACATATGATCGCGTCTCTCTTGGCAGATATCTGTAGATTTCCCAAAACTCTTTTTTGTATCCACTTCTACGAATAGCTCTTCTAACATTTCCCGGACCACAATTATATGCAGCAAGGGCTAGCTCCCAACTATCAAACATATCATAGAGATCTTGCAGATGCCTGCAGGCAGCGTCGGTTGCTTCGTACGGATCCATCCGGTCATCTAAATACCAGTTACTGTGTAGGCCGTACATTTTACCTGTTGATGAAATAAATTGCCAAAGACCTACTGCGTTGGCTCTTGAAATGGCATTCGGCCTTAATCCAGATTCTACTATGGAGAGGTACTTTAGTTCATCCGGCATATTATACTTTGCCAACGTTTCTGAAAAAATTGGAAAATACAACTCTTTCTTCCTGATTATATCAGCTGTATACTCTCGGTCTTTAACGGAGAAATACTGAACAAAAGCCATGACACGCTCATTGAAATTGAGTGGAACGACTTTTTCAATACATGATATTCTATCTGCAACTTCATCATAAGTATTATCAGGATAGATATCAATGTTTTCAGCTTTCGCGAGTTGAATCTCCTGCGAAAATCCAATACATAGTAAAAAAAAGAGACTAGTTACAAGATAGAACCTGACCATATGATAGTTGATAACCACTCCAAATTATTGAATGCAAATAGCTCATAAGAACTATTGATTGGTGGTCTTATTTATGAGGCTAACAATATAGGATTAAAAAGAACCTAAGACTTAGAATCTTCTCCGGTGGCTCCTTCCTTGATCTCATCCTTTATTTCTTTTGTTGCATCCTTAAATTCTCTGATGCCTTTACCCATTCCTTTCGCAATCTCAGGAATTTTCTTAGCTCCAAAGAATATCAAGATAAAAAGCATGATAATCAACAATTCTCCCCAACCGGGTACCCAAAGAAGTACGTTATGCATTTGTTTAAAATTTAATAATTCAAAGATAAAGATATAATCCTGGCAATTATAATTATCAAGGATAATCTATTCTATTTCAACGCAAGCCAATTTTCCGGGTTCAACTTAGTCGTTCCTTTATACACCTGAAACTCCAATTCAGTTACTCCATCACGATCTGTGTAGACCTCACCAATAATATCATTAGCCCTTACTCTTTGCCCTTTTTTCACATTTATTGTTTTTAGGCGAGCATAAACGGTGAGATAGTCTCCGTGGCGAATAACCACTATATTGTTCTTCCCTTGAATTGTCCCGATTAGGGTTACCTCTCCATCAAATACAGCTTTTACCTGAGAATCTTTCTCGGTTTGAATACCCACTCCATCATTAATTACAGTTATTCGCTTCAGCACCGGATGCTGTTGCTTACCAAACTTGGAGGTAATAAAACCTGAACTCACAGGCCATGTTAATTTATTTTTTCTGGATTCAAACAATCTTGTCAGTTCTGCTGCACTTGCAATCTCTGCAGTTGAAGCATTGGATGTTTTTCTTTTCTCTGCCTCAATAATATTAGCAATGAGGGTGTTTAATCGTTTATTAGCAGCCTTTCTTTGATCAAGTTCTTTTCTAAGCTGTCTTTCTTTTTTGGTCAACTGGGCCACAAGTGCAGATTGTTTTTTCTTCGATGTGGCTAACTTCCGATTTTCCCTGATCTGTTGGTTAAGAAGCGTTTGTTGCTCAGCTCGCTTAGTCTCTACCTTGCTGCGCTGATCCTCAAGTTCTTTTGTTACTACCTCAATCTGCTCGGCTTGAAGTCTTCTCGCCTCAGTATATTGCTCCAAATATTTTAGTCTCTGTAGAAGTTGATTAAAATTTTTTGCTGAAAAAAGAAACATCAACTTACTCTTTCCTCTGTTTGCTTTATACGAAGAATAAATTTGGGCAGCATATTCTTCCTTTAGCACCACAAGATCATTCTGTAACGCACTAACTACAGCAGAAAGGTCACTAATCTCAACGTCTAATAAACGAATTTCAGATCCAATCGAGCGAATAAGCGACTCTCTTGCATTGATCTGTTGATTCAAGGCCTGTAGCTGACCTAGGGTTGCCTTTTTTTCTGTTGAGGTTTGTGTGAGAATACGCTCTGCTTCCGCAATCTTTCTTAAGTTCTCTTTCTTTTCTTGCTCCAGTTGATTTTTTGATTTTTGAGCTGTGAGAGGAACTAAAGGGAATAAAGCGATTAAGCAGATTATATAAAGCGCTCTATTTCCTTTCATACTTACTTGAAACTGAGTAGGGAAACTTAAGTGGAGATGACTCAATCTCCATTTTATTGTAAGATATGTAGATTTCAGTATTCGGCTTATTTGCTGTTTCATAATCAATTACAGCGATAATTTCATTAGGAAATATTTGATTACTTACCCTAATAAAATTGCTGTAATTTACTGAAATCGTATTTTTTGTGGTTTCATCTATTACATTGACTTTCTCCAGTTTCATCGTTCTCGACCCAATGAAATTTTGAAAAATATAATCTCCTTTCAACTCATCGTATTCGTAATAGCCTTCCGTCTTTTGATATTTCTGCTTTTTGTAAGGCTCAATTAAATTGCCCAAAAGCACTGATTGGACCATTTTAAAATTAAAATCAAAGTCATATTGATCCGATAATTCATCGAAGGTGTACTCGTAGTATTGTTTTTTCAGTCGATCAAGGATCTTCACATTTTCCTGATCTATAAAAACTCGTGCAGCCTCAATTCCAAACCCTGAAATAGATATCCAGATAATACTATCTTTTTTAATTCTGAAGTTTGCAGTAGCCGAAACCTTTTTGCCTTCATTATCAAATTTGAACTTTGCTTTGGAAGATAAATAATCGAAATCTGGGTCTATTATTTCTAGCTTATCCTTTTTTGAAAACACCGTACCTAATTTTCTATTACAGGAGTAAAAGAAGACGCTCGCAGTTAATAACAATGTTGTCGGTAGCTTATTCATATAGCTTTCGCTCAGCTATTTTCTTCTCCAAAAATTCAGATACATCACCTTTCTCAAGGGCTAACTCCCATTGCTCAATCGCTTTTTCCATATCCCCTAACTGAAATAACACATCACCATAATGTTCAATGACCGTGCCATCTTCATTATTTAAAGAAACCGCTTTTTCCAGAAATTTTTTCGATTCTTTATAGTCTCCACTCATATACAGGACCCACCCATGGGTATCCAGATAGGTCGGGTTATTGGGATGCAGTTTCACAAGTTCCGTTGACATTTTCAGTGCTTTTTCCAATTCCTGTTTCTCAAGAGATAGAAAATAGCTGTAATTATTTAACACATGATCGTTATCTGCTTTATTCATGAGCGCCTTATCATATGCCTTAAAGGATTTATCCTTTTGACCAAGTCCATTGTATGCATCCCCGAGTTGACCATAAAAAACAGTAAGTAAGTTTGGGTCTACTGTATATTTTCGTCCACTCTCCAGCATTCTCACTGCCCTCTTATATTCTTTTTTTATTAAATAACCAGTTCCTGCGAAATAGTATAACAATGACTGGTTTGGAAAATATGACAGTGCTTTTTCTGCGTGTACAACCAAGCTATCGTATTGATTAAGATCAGCTTCAACATTTAAGATATTTTGCCAGATGGAATAATTCGCGGGTTTAAGTTTAACCGCCTTTAGATAGTATAAAACAGCCTCTCTTGGCCTTCCATCCTGGTAAAACATATCACCAACAAATGCTTGTGCTTTAAATTCATCCGGATGATTATCTGCCAATTTTTTTACTAAGTCCGTCAACTTCTCCTGATTATTAAAATCAGAAGATGCCATCAAATAATTGGAAACAATTTGAAACTTCGCATCAAAATCAATTGATGGTGATTCAAACGCACGATTGAGAAGTTCTAAGGAATGAGAATAATCACCTCTCAACCAGGCAACTTCACTTTTCAACAAGATCAGTCTGGAATTCGAACTTTCATCAATTTCATATTTTGAAATCTCATCCTCTGCAAGATCCAATTTTCGATTCTGTATCAGAAAGCTGATAAACTCTAATTTGTGTGAAGTCTCATTAGGATAGGCATCAATCAGTTTGGAGTACTCGGAAATAACAGCATCAATATTTCCTTGCTTCATATAGATTCGTTGCTTCTCGCGAACAATTTCTTCCTTCACACCAAGCATTTCCTCTATACGATCAAATGTTTTAAACATCTCATCCGTTCGTCCTGTCAATTGATAAAGCTCCGCTAATTCATAAAGCGCATCCTCATCGGAAGGAAACGAATTGAGCATTTCTTCATAGACCTTCGCCGCTTCTATGTAAAAACCAACAGACTGATATATCCTTGCCAGACCAAGCCGATAATACTTATTTTCAGGATCTAACTCTATTGCTTTTAATCCATACAAAAGAGCTTTTTGTCCCTCCTCACTTTTTGCTAAAACTTCTGCAATCTTAAAGTTTATGGCAGCACTTTCAGAATTCATTTCCAGTGCCACTGTAAATCCCTCCAAAGCCTTGGCGTAATTTTCAAGAATGAGTTGCTTCTCGGCATCAATAATTACAGCCTCCAGTTTAAGCGAATCTTGCTGATCTTTTGGAATAGCAAGTTCCTTTTGCCGCTTTTTTTGGGCGACACCAGGAAATTGAACAATTAAAATAGTTAGAAATAATATGAAACGCATCTATCTTACCATTCGCTGTAGTCTCCTAAACTTACCGATTTTGGTTGGCCTTTTAGCTTTACGTGATTTCCGATCATAGAGTTAGTCAAATTGACACCTTCCATGGTGGTATTATTTTGAATCAGGCAATCTATCAATATTGCCTCATTTATTTCACAATTTTCACCAATTGATACATGAGGCCCAACCTTGCTATTTTTTATAACCGTGCCTTTGCCAATGTATACTGGTTGAATGATTTCGGAGTTGTCAATAGTAGCCTCGGCACTAATGAGATTTTCTCCATTCAGAAAACCAAGATACCTTGAGTTGGATGCAACTGTGATTGACTTATTTCCACAGTCTAACCATTCATCGACCGTACCAATTGTGAATTGCGTTCCTTTTTCTTTGAGATTTTCCAATGCCATTGTTAGTTGAAACTCGCCACCTCCTCGAATGTTGTTTTGAATGAGGTAATCAAGCTCTCTTCTCAGTTTCTCACCTTCTTTAAAATAGTATATACCAATAATTGCTTGATCAGAAACGAACGTTTTTGGTTTTTCTATAAAATCTGTGATTATCCCGCGATCATTCGTTTTCACTACCCCAAATGCACTTGGATCATCAATCTTCTTTGTCCATATGATTCCATCATCCTCAGGATTTAACTGAAAATCAGCCTTAAAAAGTGTGTCTGAAAAGGCAACGGTAACTTTTCCTTTTAATAATTCACTAGCACATGCCACTGCATGAGCTGTACCTTCAGCTACTTCTTGTACATGGAAGGATGCCTTTGCACCTACACTTTCAGCAATGGTTTTTAATTGGTCTAAGATATCATCTTCAAAATCACCAATAACGAAACCAATATTAGAAATTTTCTCTGGAGTTACTTTAGAGATATCTTCAACTAGTCGTTGAACGATTGGCTTCCCAGCTATAGGGATCAGAGGTTTGGGTATTGTTAAGGTATGTGGCCTAAGGCGTTTGCCCTTGCCTGCCATGGGAATAATCAAATTCATATGAAAAACTAAATCTTAGTAAAGCGGAGATTTCTCTTTTCGAATAAAAAAACCAAAGTTAGAAATATTGAAGCTATCAACAGAGAAACAAAAAATGAAGCATCTAAATATTCGTTCAAACCAATGCCAAACCCCGCTAAAAGGATGTAACCACCAATTTTTGTGAGCTGATAAGGTACAGCATAATGCCTCTTGCCCCAAAGGTATGAAACGATCACCATCAGAAGGTAACTGAAAAAGGTGGCATACGCACTACCCATATACCCATAAACAGGAATAAGTGTCCAATTTAAAATAAGGGTTACTACTGCTCCAATTACACTTATATATGCCCCATATAGGGTCTTATCTGTCAACTTGTACCATAAAGAGAGGTTGTAAAAAATTCCAAGGAATAATCCGCCACCAAGGAGCCAGGGAACAGCGTCTAATGCTTCTAAATAACTTGCTTGTCGAAGAAAAATTGGTGCATAGAATTCCATAAATAAACAAAGCACCAACCAACTAAAGCTTGTGAACAGCACAAAGTAAGTCATGACCTTACTGAATACTCTGGGTGAGTTTTTCTCTTTCGCCTGAGCAAAAAAGAATGGCTCAAAAGCATAACGAAAAGCCTGAATGGCTAAGGTCATAAAAACGGAAAGCTTATAGCATGCACCAAATATTCCAAGAATTTCTAGGTTGGAATAGTTACTATAGAAACCTTCAGGAAGTCTGTATTTCAGCATTGCACGACTCAACATTTCATTGGTCACTCCAGCAAATCCAATGATCAGTATGGGCCATGCGTAGTTCATCATTCTTTTCCAAGCCTTTAAGTCCAATCGAATTTTAACCTTCACCCAAAGAGGAGCAAAAAATATAATTAGCATAGCATTGGCAATGAGATTGGATAGAAAAACATAACCTATTCCTATCTCAGGATTATAGATATGTATGAGAAAACTATTAGGTTGACTTGCTAAAATCGATGGACAAAAAAGGATAAAAAACAGGTTAATAAGAATATTTAAAATAATATTAGAAAGCTTGAATACGGCAAAATTTTTTGCCTTACCCTCCTTACGCAACCTTGCAAATGGTATCGCAACGATAGCATCAATGGCAAGAATTAAAGCAAGCCATTTAATAAATATACCTTTACCCGGATATTGAAGGAGCAATGCAACGGAATCTGACAGTGTCCAAAGGGCTCCGGATAGAATTATTGAGGTAAAAACAATGCTTGTAAAAGCCTGATCAAAATAATTGACCTTATCGCTATCAGAGAAACGAAAGTAGGCCGTTTCAAGCCCATAGACGTACAGAATATTTAAAAACGCCACATAAGCATATAGCTCCGTTACTATTCCATATTCCCCCGGCAAAAAAACCGCCGTGTACAGTGGGACTAAAAGATAGTTGAGAAATCGACCCAGGACACTACTAAGCCCATAAATCGCCGTTTGACCTGCGAGCTTTTTTAAGACGGACAAGAACTATTCTCCTTTAAAATTAGCAGCGCGTTTTTCAAGAAATGCAGCTACTCCTTCCTTAAAGTCTTCTGTACCAAAACAACCAGCGAAGGAATTAGCCTCCGTTTGGTATCCATTCACCCCATCCTCAAAAAGTGCATTAACTGAATCAATGACTCGACCAATCGCTATCGGGGCTTTAGCTTTTATCTTACCTAGAATTTCTATTGCCTTCGCCTTGGCCGAATTCTTATTCTCTTCAACATAGTTGACTAAACCATATTCAAGCGCTTTTTGGGCGTTAAGGATATCTGCAGACATTAAAAACTCAAATGCTCGTCCCTTTCCTATTAGCTGTGTTAATCTTTGTGTGCCTCCATATCCAGGAATAAGCCCAAGATTCACCTCTGGTTGACCAAACTTGGCTGAAGAAGTAGCAACCCTCATATGAGCTGACATGGCAAGTTCACAGCCACCACCTAGTGCAAATCCACTAACAACAGCAACCACTGGTGTATGACTGTCCTCAATGGATTGGAATATCTCTTGGCCTTCTTCAGCAAACTTTCGAGCACTCATTTCATTTATTCCGGTGAATTCAGAAATATCTGCACCTGCAGCAAATGCCTTCTCCCCAGCACCGGTTAAGATGACACCTCTGATATCTTTCGGATTATCTTGTATATATTGGAAGGCATCCTTAAGATCCATCATTGTATCCCTGTTAAGGGCATTCATTTTTGCTTCACGATTGATTTCGATCGTAAGCATATTTTCTTCAAGCTCCAATGATAGATTTTTGTAAGACTCCATTGCTCTTTGGTTATTTGAGACCGGAAAGAAAAGACAAAAATTAGTTAATCAAAAACAATTGTCTCTTTGAGATTTGTAATCATTGCATTCACCAAGTCAGGTAGTTCATATTCATGTTGCCATCCCCAATCGGTTCTGGCGTGTGAATCATCAATACTTCCTGGCCAGCCATCAGCAATATTTTGTCTGAAGTCTGTTTTATAGGTTACGTTAAAATCAGGAAAGTGCTTCTTTAATTCAGAGGCAATCTCTCCAGGAGTAAAACTCATGGCTGTAAGATTGTAAGAGCTTCTGATTCTTATTTGTTCAGCAGGAGCTTCCATTAAGTCAACAGTAGCTTTTACCGCATCATCCATGTACATCATTGGTAGCATGGTTTCTTCTCTTAAAAAGCACTCATAGTCTTCACCTCCAATTGCTTTGTGAAAAATATCCACTGCATAATCGGTGGTACCACCTCCAGGTAAAGCTTTGTATCCGATCAAGCCCGGATACCTTAAACTCCTGACATCTACACCGTACTTTTCAAAGTACCATTCACACCATCTTTCACCTGCTTGTTTACTAATACCATAAACGGTGTTAGGATTCATAACAGTCCACTGGGGTGTATTTTTTGGTGGAGTGTCCGGACCAAAAACTGCGATGGAACTTGGCCAATAGATTTTTTTTAGTTGTTCCTTTCCTGCCTCCAAAACAGTCAATAAACTTTCCATATTTAATTTCCAGGCAAAATGCGGGTCCTGTTCGCCTTTAGCCGAAAGAACGGCAGCTAAATGATAAACTTCTTTGATTTGATATCTCTCGAGTATCGAGTGAAATCGATTCTTATCCAGAATATCTAGTTGCTCATAGGGTCCATTTTCAATAAGCTTTACCGGTTCTTGTCTAAGGTCTGACGCAATGACATTTGCATCCCCTTTTAATTGCCGCAGTTTGATCGTTAATTCTGTGCCTAACTGACCACATGCACCGATGATGAGTATCTTATTCATCCTTTCTTTTGGGTTATTGTTGTTTGAACAACAAATTTACAGGCTCTGAGTTTGTACTCTTCAAGATTAGCATCTATTAAATTTGTGAAGTGGAATTTGCCGAGTATTTGATAAGTAAGAAAATTGATCCGATAAAATTTAAAGAAGGGCAGCCAGAAAGATTTACTGAATGGTATCTGCTATTCAATGAGGTGCACCCGGATAGCTTCACTCAACAAAAACTCTTCTTGATTAATCACACAAGAAGAACATTTCCTTACAAGGACGAAACAATAATCAAAAAGCCTACAGCATCTAAAGGACTGAGACCTAAAATAAAACCATTAAAACCCAAGACTAAATAATATGTATACTGGACTGAAAGCAAAACTTCAAAAAGAGCTAAAAGAAATAGAAGAGGCTGGACTCTATAAAAAGGAACGAATTATTGCCTCACCTCAAGCAGCAGATATTACACTAAAAGATGGTTCTAAAGTCATTAATTTTTGTGCGAATAACTACCTTGGCCTTTCCTCCCATCCAAAGGTCGTAGAATCGGCAAAAGCCGCTATCGATACGCACGGATTTGGTATGTCGTCCGTGAGATTTATATGTGGAACACAAGACATCCATAAAGAACTTGAACAAAAAATTTCTGATTTTCTTGGCATGGAAGATACCATCCTCTATGCAGCTGCCTTTGATGCAAACGGTGGTGTTTTTGAACCGTTGCTTGGCCCAGAAGATGCGATCATTTCCGATGCACTCAATCATGCATCCATTATTGATGGTGTAAGACTATGTAAAGCTCAGCGCTTCAGATACAAAAACAATGACATGGAAGATCTGGAAGCTCAATTGCAAGCAGCAAAGGGTGCAAAAGTGAAAATCATTGTGACTGATGGCGTATTCTCCATGGATGGTACCATTGCTCAACTAGACAAGATCTGTGACTTGGCTGACAAATACGATGCACTTGTAATGACTGATGAATGCCACTCTACCGGTTTTATTGGCAAAACCGGAAGGGGAGTGCATGAGTATCGAAATTGTATGGATAGGGTAGATATCATTACTGGGACACTGGGTAAAGCTATGGGAGGTGCCTCCGGAGGATTTACCTCCGGAAAAAAGGAAATCATAGATATGCTTCGTCAGCGATCCAGACCCTATTTATTTTCCAATACGTTAGCACCTTCAATTGTAGGTGCATCTATTACGGTGATAGATATGTTGAGTGAAACTACAGAGCTAAGGGATAAACTCGAGTCAAATACCAGGTATTTTCGAGAAAAAATGACGGAAGCAGGTTTTGACCTTAAACCTGGTGAACATCCCATTGTGCCCGTTATGCTTTATGATGCTAAACTTTCTCAGGAAATGGCAAATAAGCTGCTTGAAAAAGGAATCTATGTTATTGGGTTTTATTATCCAGTTGTTCCAAAAGAACAGGCAAGAATCAGAGTCCAGGTGAGTGCAACCCATGATAAAGTTCACTTAGACAAAGCCATACAGGCATTTACTGAAGTTGGAAAAGAATTGTGGGTGGTCTAAGCTACCTCTTCTTTTATTTCTGGTGTAATGACCGGATCTGCTTCTTTTTTCTTTTGTAGCTCAACAGGCTCATTTAAATAGGAATTGATCTGTTTTCTCAACTCCTGAACAGAGATGTTGTGATTTACTCCGCCATTTTTCATAGTGGAAATTTGACCCGTCTCTTCTGAGACAACAATGACCAATGTCTCAGTATTTTCAGACATACCAAGTCCGGCTCTGTGTCTGAGACCGTATTGAGCCTCCAGCTCTCTTTCCGTAACAGGTAGAATACATCTTGCAGCTACTATACGATCTTTATGAACAATCACTGCTCCATCATGCAATGGACTATACTTATTAAAGATTGCCATAAGCAGCCTTTTGGAAAGGAGCGAATCCATTTCATCGCCGGATTCAGCATAAAATTTTAGGGGAGATGTAGCGGAGATAACAATGAGGGCACCAGTACTTGATCCAGCTAATGACTTAACCGCTTCGACAATAGGAGTGATGTTTGCTCGCTTACTTTTATTGCCATGTGACCAAAAACGTACATTCTTAATTAATTTCCCCTCTTCAAAGATGTTGGTTCTTCCTACAAGTAATAAGAATTTTCTAATCTCCTGCTGAAAAAGAATGATTGCTGCCAGAACTCCAACTCCCATGAACTGCCCAAGTATCGTACTCAACAATTCCATTTTAAGCGCACTCACAACAAGGTAAACCAGGTATAACAGAAGAAAGCCAACGAACACTTTAATCGCTACACTTCCTCGCATCAGCTTGTAAACCTGTGTTAATAATAGGGTTACTAATAGAATATCAAGGATGTCTTTAAATCCAAATTGTAAGAACCCTATTTTAAAAGCTAAAATCACTTTATATACTCTACTAGTTTTATTGCTTCAACAGCTTCTTTAACATCGTGTACCCGGAGGATATTTGCACCTTTAAACAAAGCTAACGTATTTAACACCGATGTACCATTCAAGGCTTCATCAGAAGTAATGCCCAACGTTCGATAGATCATTGATTTTCTAGACACCCCAACCAAAATTGGTTGCTCTAACCAGTTGAAATAATCCAAGTTTTTCAATAAATGAAAGCTTTGTTCGGCTGTTTTGGCAAACCCAAACCCCGGGTCTATGATGACGTCTTTTATCCCAAGTTCGTTGGAATCGTGAATCACTTTTGAAAAAAACTCGACGACTTCCTTTAAAACATCGTCGTAATCCATGAGCTTTTTCATGTTCTGTGGAGTACCGCGCATGTGCATCGCTATATAAGGAACATTCAGCCTAGCTACTGTCTCCAGCATTTTTTGATCCAATTGACCACCAGATATATCATTAATTATGCTAGCGCCTGCATCAATTCCCGCCTTTGCAACGTTCGATCTAAAAGTATCGATAGAAATCATCGCTTGAGGAAACTCTTTCACTGTTGCCTTGATAGGTTCAACGATCCGTGAAATCTCGTCGCTTTCGGATATGTCATCAGCTCCAGGTCGTGATGAATACCCCCCAATGTCAAGAAAGGTGGCACCTTCTTCTAACATCTTCTGAGCTGTTTTGATCACTTCCTTTATTGATGATTTTCTACTACCTGAATAAAATGAATCCGGAGTTACGTTAATGATTCCCATCACCCGAGGTTGTGATAGATCAATGATTTCTCCGTTTATGTTGATGGTGTGTTTGGAATTCAATGGGTTAATTTTGCCTAGGAAGTAAAATTACATGAGAGCGCAAACAGAGCAAGAATACCGGAAAATCATTTCTACTTGTAAAGAGATATTCAATAAAAAAACAAAGGATTACGGTACAGCATGGAGGATTTTGAGACTACCTTCAATTACTGATCAGATTTTCATTAAAGCACAACGCATTCGCTCGATTCAAGAAAAAGGAGAAAACAAAGTAGGCGAAGACATTCAAAACGAATTTATTGGGATAATTAACTACTGCATTATTGCGATCATCCAAATGGGATTGGTTGAGCGAGAGGAGATGGAAATCCCACTAGCTACATTAGAATCCCTTTATGACAAAGCTACCAATGAGACAATGAACTTGCTAGCCGCTAAGAATCATGATTATGACGAAGCCTGGAGAGATATGCGAGTTAGCTCCATGACAGACATAATTTTAATGAAATTGCTTAGGGTCAAACAAATTGAAGATAATGCAGGGAAGACCCTTATCTCAGAAGGCATTGATGCTAATTACCAGGATATGATCAATTATTCTGTTTTCTGTTTAATAAAGTTGAAGGAAGAAGCATGAAATTAATTAAAGAATTTGCTCGATATGCAGTTGGAGCACTTTTCATTTTCTCAGGAATAATTAAAGTGAATGACCCTGTAGGTACACAAATTAAACTCACAGAGTATTTTGAAGTATTTGCAGTAGACATTGCTTCTTTTTTCAGCTGGTTTATTCCTGCTACACTTTTTTTAAGTGTGTTTCTCTCTGTCCTGGAGGTCGTGCTTGGTGTTGCCTTAATCATTGGTTACCGAATGAGAATTACTGCATGGACACTTTTGGTAATAATAGTATTCTTTAGTTTCCTCACCTTCTATTCTGCCTATTTCAACAAGGTAACTGACTGTGGATGCTTCGGAGATGCTATTAAACTAACCCCTTGGCAATCGTTTTATAAGGACATCATTTTACTAGTTTTTATTGGCATTATTTTCTGGCAAAAGGAAAAGTACGAGCCTGTTTTTAAGGATTGGTTCAAAGGGTACTTCGGGGAAGTAAAAATTATAGGAGCTACAATCTTTATGACAGCTGTTGCCATATATGCTATCAGGCATCTTCCACTGATCGATTTTAGAGCATACAAAGAAGGAAACCACCTACCATCATTAATGGAAAACTCAGAACCTCTTAAGTACATATATATCATGGAAAAAGATGGAAAACGTTTTGAGTTCGAAACGTATCCTACAGAGCCTGGTTATGAATACATTGACGCTAAATTGGTGAACCCTGAAGCAGCAGCGAAAATCACGGATTTAAATGTTTGGGAGGGGGATACAGATTACACAGATGAGTTATTAAGAGGAAACAAATTAATCATCATCATTCATCAAGTAGAGAAAACCTCGCTCAAGAAAATCGATCGCCTGAGAAATCTCACCTATGACAATCCAGCCTTTGATACCTGGATCCTAACCTCTTCTGGTTATGAGACCTTTGAAGGTTTTAGGCATAAAAACCAGTTGGCTGCTCCTTACTTTTTTGCAGATGCCACAGTTTTGAAAACTATGGTTAGATCAAATCCAGGGGTGATCCTTCTACAGGACGGAACCGTGTTAAAAAAGTGGCATTTCAATGACACACCACTAGCAGACGAGGTTGTTGAAATTCTTAAACCTTAATGAGCAATAAGATTTTCTTAGTTGGCCTTCCCGGTGCAGGAAAAACCACCTTGGGTATGGAATTAGCTGTTCATTTGGGGATTCAATTTGTTGACCTTGATCAGGAAATCGAAAAAGAACATAAAGAGGCAATTCGCAACATATTTTCAGAGAAGGGAGAAGCGTTTTTTAGACAAACAGAATATAGTCACCTTCGAAAGGTAATTGAAGAAATCCCTGAATTCGTCCTTGCAACAGGCGGTGGAACACCCTGTTTTTTTGACAACATGGATCAAATGAATAGTACTGGAACGACCATATTCATAAATACGCCAATTCTACAAATCAAGCAAAGACTACAACAAGATTCAGTCCGTCCTTTAATGCAAACAAATACCCTGGAAGAACTGATTGATAAAAGAATTCATTGGTACAATCAAGCGAAACATACGGTTTCAACACTTGAAGAATTAATAGGACTATTTAAAAATTAAGACCAAAAGTAACCGATGCGGTCACATGATCAATTTCAGATGATGTAACTGGTTGAAAACCATCAAAAGAACTGTAAGGTAAGTACTCAATTGTCTGATTACTGTTTACGACAGCAAAATCAAGGAAATAGTCAGCGTTTCTGAAACCAAAACCAAATGTGATGTTGGTTTGCTCATCAAGGTTGGAATCTTCATACGGGCTTGGCAATATTGCGTAACCGACCCTTAACATGAAATTTTTGATTCTGTATTCTCCACCTACTCGAATGTTCATTACGGAGGAATAAAGATCTTCTATAGCATTATTATCTCCAGAAGTGTTAAAATCATTCGAGCTTATCGACGCATTCCCGTAGTTGATAAATTCAACATCTCCTGATAAAAACCCACTTTTTCCAACAAAAAGTGAAGTACCTAGACCAATTCTAGATGGCGTTCGAATGGTGTAATCAGTCACTTCAATTTCCCCTAGTGAAATGGGAATTGTGGAAAGATCAACAATATCTCCAGATCCATCATCGAATGTTACACCATCAAACCAATTAGCTTGGAGGTCAGCAAAAAATTCAGAGCTAACCGAATAAAAGGTTGGCGAGATGTAAGTAACTCCAACAGTGAGGAAATTCACAGGTCTGGCAATAACGCCTGCATTAAAGTTAATGCCAGTACTTCTTACGACTAAATCGTCAAATTGCGTGAGGCTATTCAATAAATTATCTTGCTCTTCACTGTCGCTCCGTAGGAAATCAAATTCTGAATAGACTCTATTTTGCCTGAAATTCAAAAACCTCAAACCCATACCACCTCCAAAATAAAGTCGATCATCGTAGTTACCACCCCATGAAATATTTGTGGCATATTCTGAACCTTTCTCCTCGATATTCTCACGTTGTACTGGTAGTCTAAAGCCATCTCCTTGATAATAAGGCTGATATGCAAATTCTTCTTGCCCCTGATCATTAATCAAAATGACTTCATCTACTAAATACTGCTCAAATGCGAGGTTACCATAATATCCATCAAAATCATTGGCATAGAAGTCTATAATCGAATTGAAATCATTCTCGCCTTCATATGTTCTATCCAACCGAAAGCTGTTGGCTCTACTAACGGAAATAGCTAATGAACCACCTTTGAATTTGTCATCTGTGAACCTTCCTTTATTCCAGTTAATTACCGCGCCAACATTGGCGATATTGAAATTTGCATTAAAAGTCTCCTCTGAGTTTTGGACCCCGTTGTTATCTCCATCTATAAAATAGTCGGTGGTCGTGTTGGTGAATATCATTGAAGGAGATATAGTAAATACACTTCTATTAAAGAAGCCTAGCCCCGCGGGGTTAGAAAATGCCGAACTGATATCACCTCCCAAAGAAATCTGTGCACCACCTATTGCTTGCATCCGTGCAGAGCTTCCAATGCTATAGTTCGATTGGCTAAATCGCAAGGCATCTTCATAAAATCCGAATGGACCAGATTGAGCATAGCTAGAAATGGAGACAACTACAAAACCTATAATCAGTAAAAGCTTTTTCATCTCAGTGATATTACCATCTAGTTCCCTCTTCTCGACCGTGAACTACTAGACGATCTACTTGATGAAGATCTACCAGACGATCTGCTGCTTGAGCCACTTGATCGTACAGACCCGGAACTTCTGCTAGAACTAGATGATCTAGAATAACCCGATGATCTTGAAGAACTTGATCTTGAGGATCTTTGATAACTTGTGGATCTATTGGATCTTGACCTGGAGGTATTACTATAATTAGAATTTCTCGATGAGGTTCCTCTATTCACTGAAGAACTATTGCTACTACGACTTCTTGAAGAAGAGTTTGTACCAATCGAGCTATTCCTATTTGTTCTACCGTTTGAGGTAGTACTTGAATACCTGCTACTTCTTGCCTGATTCAAATAATCTCTTTGTTGACGAGAATATTCCCTAACGCTACTTCTTTCATCAGCTAAAGAATTTCTTCCGCTTGACCTGCTTGATCTCACGGATGTGCCACGTGCGCTTCGACCACCGCGGACAATATTTCTTCTGTATCGATAATCGCTTACTACATATACCGGACGGTTATAAAATCCATATGGAGGACACCATGCATTCCAGCCTCCCCAGCCCCAATTATTCCAACCCCATCCAGCATTCCAACCTAACCATGAGGGTCCCCAGAATGGATCCCAAAATGGATCATACCAGCCTCCCCAACCGTAGGAGACATTCCAAAAATTGCCACCCCATGTGTTCCAACCAAAACCCATATTCCACCTTGGGTTTCTCCATCCCGGATTATTCCAATTGTTCCAGCCATTTCCATAGTAATTATTGATGACTACAGGGTCATTTTGATAGGTATCCTGTGGATTACCAAAATTCGGATTGGACTCAATTTGCCCCGTATTAAACGAGCCCTCTGTGTACGTTTCTCCTGGGTTTGAAAAGTTTGGATTGGTATATGTTTCTATTGTTTTACCAGACTTATATTGATCGATGGATTCCTGACTTACAGATCCTGCAATTACCTCATCCTCTGGAAGTGCTTCATAACTGTACTGCTTACCTAAAAAGGAAGTAGCTTCAAATGGTTGAGATGCTTCTTGGGGTAACGCATCTTCAGTGTAGTACCTTGCATCTAATCGTTCAATTTCTTTCTTTTTCTGCTTCTCTCGATCAGATTTATTGAAATAGAGGTCATCGTACTCTTGCCCGAAGACAGATACTGTCCCAATGAAACATATTACTAAAAAGAAATTTTGAATCTGCCGTCCCATAACTCTCTACTTTATTAATTTAACGATATCTCACCCTACTCTGTTCTACTCCTCAGCTATATTTGCCATCCTTTGAGAATTTAACATTTTTTATCATTTAGATAGCAAACTCCATACCAAAGAATCTAACATTCATGGCTAAAGCAATTCCTTCTCGTTCTGAAGATTATTCACTGTGGTATAATGAACTGGTCAAAAAAGCAGGATTGGCAGAAAACTCTCCTGTAAGGGGCTGCATGGTAATAAAGCCTTATGGTTTTGCCATTTGGGAAAAAATGCAGCAAACCCTTGACCAAAAGTTTAAGGATACAGGTCATGAAAATGCCTATTTTCCACTCTTAATCCCTAAATCATTTTTAAGTAGAGAGGCAGATCATGTGGAGGGTTTTGCCAAGGAATGTGCAGTTGTCACTCATTATCGACTGAAAAATGATGAGGAGACCAATGGAGTGGTGGTAGATCCAGAAGCACGCCTGGAAGAAGAATTGATCATCCGGCCAACATCAGAGACAGTCATTTGGGATTCATATAAAAATTGGATCCAATCATATAGGGATCTGCCTATTTTGGTAAATCAATGGGCTAACGTGATGCGTTGGGAAATGAGAACCCGGTTATTCCTACGAACAGCTGAATTTCTATGGCAAGAAGGACATACTGCGCATGCCTCCCAAGAGGAAGCAGAGGCAGAAACCAGGCAAATGCTGGACGTGTATGCCACATTCGCCGAAGAGTTTATGGCTGTTCCAGTAATTAGAGGGGTAAAAACGGAGAGTGAACGATTTGCTGGTGCTGTGGATACCTACTGCATTGAAGCTATGATGCAGGACGGTAAAGCGCTTCAAGCAGGTACATCTCATTTCTTAGGTCAAAATTTTGCAAAAGCCTTTGATGTGAAATTCGCTACAAAGGAAGGTAAAGAAGAGTTGGTTTGGGGAACTTCCTGGGGAGTAAGCACACGTCTAATGGGTGCACTAATCATGGCACATTCTGATGACGATGGATTGGTTCTTCCCCCTAAGCTGGCACCGATTCAGGTGGTCATCGTACCGATTTATTTTAAGGATGAGGATTTAGAAAAAATCAAGCAGGTAGTAGAACCAATCCTCGGATCGTTAAAGGAAAAAGGGATTTCTGTCAAATTTGATACAAGAGATACCCATAAACCAGGATGGAAATTTGCTGAATACGAGTTGAAAGGAGTTCCTGTCCGTTTAGCCATCGGGCCAAAAGATTTAGAAAAAGGAACGGTGGAAATTGCCAGAAGAGATACTAAAGAAAAATCTTTTCATCCCATAGCATCTGTAGTGGATCATGTAAGTAAGTTATTGGAGGAAATACAGCAAAATATCTTCAAAAAAGCCAAACTTTTCAGAGATGAAAACACGAAAGAGGCCAATAGCTATGAGGAATTCAAAGAGCTTGTAGAAAAAGGCTTTGTGTATGCCCACTGGGATGGCACAGCGGAGACCGAGGAGAAAATTAAAGAAGAAACCAAAGCTACGATTCGCTGTATCCCGTTAAATCAAGAAAAAGAAGAAGGAAAATGTATATTTACAGGAAACCCGTCGCAAGGAAGGGTCCTTTTTGCTAAAGCATACTAATGGAGTGGTTAATCATACTTGGGTTGATGTTACTCGGCATCTTTTTACTGGTTGCTGAGATTGTTTTTGTACCGGGAACAACTATCGTTGGAATTCTTGGCTTCATTTTTTCCGCCTATTGTGTGTATCTAGGATATGACTACTACGGTCCAACAATCGGTACATTTATTCTTATTGGGGGGTTAATCCTAAATGTAATCGCACTAGTACTCGCCTTTAAAGGAAGGTCATGGGAACGATTCTCACTTAAAGGTACGATGACCGGAAAATTCAATGATGATTTCAAATACGATATCAAAGTGGGTGATAAGGGTAAGACCATTTCTTCACTTAAACCAATAGGTAAAGCCATGTTTAATGACAACATCATAGAAGTGCGGTCCAATGGTGGTTTTATCACAGAAAATATGGAAATTGAGGTGTTAAGAATTGAGTCCTCAAAAATTATTGTACAACCTGTAAATAACTAAATACAATGGGCAACATACTCCCAATATTATTTGTCGTTGGTGGAATTATTCTCTTTTTCATCTTTCTCTATTTCGTACCGGTCAACCTCTGGATCACAGCCATTTTCTCTGGTGTTAGAGTAGGATTATTAGAGCTGGTTTTCATGCGGATTAGGAAAGTTCCACCTTCAATTATCGTGAATTCATTGATTACTGCTACAAAAGCTGGATTGAAAATCACAGAAGAAGAAGGGCAATCGCGGCGGGATTTGCGGTCCCAAGATCTCGAAACACATTATTTAGCTGGAGGAAATGTCCCTCAAGTGATCAAGGCACTCATCTCAGCTGACAAGGCGAATATTAACCTAACCTTTAAGCAGGCTACCGCCATTGACTTGGCAGGTAGAGATGTATTCGAAGCGGTACAAATATCAGTAAATCCGAAAGTAATCAATACCCCCTCCGTTGCTGCAGTTGCTGCTGACGGTATCCAGCTAGTCGCTAAGGCTAGAGTTACCATCCGTGCCAATATTCAACAATTAGTTGGAGGAGCCGGAGAAGAAACGATTCTAGCAAGGGTAGGAGAGGGAATTGTAACCTCAGTAGGTTCAGCCGCTACGCACAAGGAGGTACTTGAAAATCCTGATAAAATCTCTAAGCTTGTTCTGCAAAGAGGTCTGGATGCTGGTACAGCCTTTGAGATCCTCTCGATAGATATTGCTGATGTAGATGTTGGAGCAAATATTGGAGCAAAACTTCAAACAGATCAAGCATCTGCAGACCTTAAAGTTGCTGAGGCGAAAGCCGAAGAGAGAAGAGCCATGGCTGTAGCCGAGGAGCAAGAAATGGTCGCAAAAGCTCAGGAAGCACGAGCGAAGGTAATCCTAGCAGAAGCAGAAGTTCCAAAAGCAATCGCTGAGTCTTTTAGAAGTGGAAACCTTGGAATTATGGATTATTATAAATTCCAAAACATTGAAGCTGATACCGATATGAGAAGTTCGATTGCCGGTTCTGGTAAGAAGAAGAAATAAAGAAGATAACACCAATCTAACCTTAAAAGTCTTGCTCATTGAGTAAGACTTTTTTTGTTAGTTCATATCAAATATTAGCTTAATTTCAAATCACTTGAAGAGAAGATTTCAGTAGTAACAACCGAACATTACCCTAGTTAGTCTCTATTTATTTCGCTTGAAAATGGGCACTGTACTACAGGGTTCACCATACATTAGACTGGAAACTTTTGACAAAAGCTTGTCAGTAATCAATGTATAAGCATACTCGATGTTTTGAACATTACCACAACCCTTGACCACTACTTTTTTCCCTTCAAAATCATTCTCTTCAATACACATAGATACTGCCTGATCAATAATTGCTTTTTCAATGGCATTTTCATCACCATATAGCACAACATTGGCAAACTCTTTCAACTTTGTGACTAAAAGCATATACGCCCAAGTCGGGATAATGGCATCAACTGAACATACAAGGCCTATATTTTTGCCTTCGTATTTTGACCAATCATTTTCTTTGATGAAAGCCCTGAAATCTTTTTCTCTTAAAATTATGCCTTGAAATAGGACATCTTTTAAGTCGAAAATTACCTTTTCACCTTTATCCAGGTAATCCTCAAGATCAAGAGAAATCAAAGGACTTTTAGCTACTCGATTTACAATCTTATCCATACCTACACCAACTTCTTTTTTGGAGTTGTAGTTCGCCATTCTTTCAGATAGTTCGGTTCGAAATAGGCGACATCCTCAAATTCACTCGATTGATATTTTGAAAAGGCAATTAGTCCCATATTAGAGGCATCTGGATAGATATCATCAATAAATACAAGATTTGGCTGATCAGTGATTTCTCTGAATTTTGGCATTCCATTCCCAAACAAGTAAATCATTTCATTGAACCCTTCAAACGAGTTTGATTCTAAGATTTTAGCTTGTAATGGCCAAACTTCTTTACCATCCTGGTCTTCCATCTTTGTATAGACTTCCATCCTCCTTGCATCCATCATAGCACATAAGAAATAATTTCCTTTAAACTTTCCTCTGACGGCTCCCAACATCACATCCATGGTTGGTACAGCTATAACAGGAACATCTAATGCAAAGGCAAAACCTTTTGCTGAGGAAATCCCAATCCTTAATCCTGTGTAACTACCTGGCCCACCCGAAACTGCAACTGCATTGATATCATCTAGGTTAACGTTCGCTTCTTTGCAAATTTCGAGGACAATTGGTGGAAGTAAAGAAGAATGCGATTTCTCAATTTTATGGGTTTGATTAGAAATCAACAACCCATCGCTATGGAGTGCTGCCGAACATACATCAGTTGAAGTCTCAAGACTTAGAATAAGTGCCACCTTATTAATTAGGATTTAAAATCGCCTGGTAACGTTCTGGATCATTCAGAATGGCAACAGCGGTTTGAACGTCTGGATCTTTTCCAAAAGTAGATTCAATGATTCCTCTTTCATAGAAATAACGTCCTGCGATCTCTTGCTCAAGCAGCATGATAATCTCTTCTTTAAAAGTTTTTAAATCCTCCATTTTATCGTGTCTGGAAACTTTTTCCAAGTCATCTAAATATTTTTTTAGCAGTTCATATTTCTTTTCCGATTTGGCGGTCGCTATCAATTGATCCGTTCGCTTCTCAACTTTGGTTTCGTAATCGAACTCCTTATCTGATAGCCATTTTACGAACGATTCATAGTCCGAATCATTTAATCGTATGGCATTAGGAGAGACTGGATTAAGGTTTTCATTTTGATAGTAGTATTCGGTAGCGTAACGGAAGATTAAATTATTAGCAAGTAAACTGGCTGATATTGGCGCATAATCAAGCGCTTCGACCTCCACATCGGGATCTATACCGCCACCATCAAAAACAGTTCTGCCATTCATTGTTTGATATTCATTCTTCAGCGAATCGGGTATTTTACCTACACTGCCGTCAGCATTTCTATTGCTGTAATCGATAGCCTGAATACATCTTCCTGTGGGTGTATAGTATTTAGCTGTTGTTATTTTCACAACTGCATCGTAAGAAAGCGGTCGTTCAATTTGTACTAAACCTTTGCCAAAAGTTTTTCTACCTACTAGCACACCACGATCGTAATCCTGCATTACACCCGATACAATTTCCGACGCAGAGGCGCTACCATTGTCTGTCAATACGACAACTGGAAGGTTTGGATCAACCGGATCATTTAAGGTGTTATATGTCCAGTCATTCGCTCGAACTTTTCCTTTTTGGGTGACTATCTTTCTTCCTTTTTCAATAAACACATTGGATACGTTTACTGCCTCATGAAGAAGCCCACCTGGGTTGCCCCGAAGATCCAGAATGATGCTCTTTGCACCCTGCTCCAACAGATCCAGAACCTTTATACCAATCGACCTTCCAACATTTTGCGTAAAACTTGTAAGCCTTACATACCCGATTTCATCGGTAACCATCCCCGCATAAGGGACACTATCCACGGCTATTTTTTCACGCTTCACCTTAACTTCAAACATTTCCGATTGGCCGAATCTTTTTACTGTCAATACAATTTCAGAATTTGATTGTCCTTTCATCAAATAGCGCACCTCTTCCTGTGTTTTTCCAGCTAGTGAAACACCATTGACGGCGTGGATTTCATCTCCTGCTCTTAAACCAGCTTCATAAGCTGCAAATCCCTCATAAGGCATCACTACAGTACTCACTCCATCCATGCGTTCTACCACTGCACCAATTCCAGAATACTCCCCGGTCGTCATGATCCTGTAAGATTCAATATCATCTGCAGCGATATAATTAGTGTAAGGATCTAATGACATGAGCATTTCATCAATCCCTTCTTTCATTAGGGTGGTGGGATTGGTTTCATCAACATAGTGAGAATTAACTTCCTTGAAAAGTGTAGCAAATATGTCAAGGTTCTTCAGAATTTCGAAGTATCGATCTGTCTCAGGCTTAATAGCCGCCACAAGAATTAAGAATGCTAAAAAGGAAGGAAGGAAGATTTTCAATTTTCTGCTCATATCAATCTGTATTGTTTCGTTTCAAACGATCAAGACATTGAATTAGTTGGTCTTGAATCTCATGAAAGGTTAAAATCTCTTTTGAAATATACACGAATCCGATGTAAAGCGATTTGACATCACGAAGATGATGTTTATTTAGACGATAAGCTTCCCGAATCCTCCGCTTCAATAGGTTTCGATCTGCAGCTCTTTTGAAGTTTTTTTTAGGAACGGTTATTAGTATCTGATGAAAAGCATCCTCCACATTTAATGCAAGATGACGAACTTGAAAGGCGCTCAAATAAAAAGAGGAACCGTTCTTAAACAATTCCTCAACTTTTTTCTTTCCTGAAAGCTTTTCTTTCTTTGAAAAGCTATAATTCAATGGGCCCATAAGGGCAATATTATTTCTTGTGTAATCCGTCAGATACGCTGAGTCTCTTACGACCTTTTGCCCTTCTTCTAGCTAATACGTCTCTACCATTCACACTCTCCATTCTTTTTCTGAATCCGTGCTTGTTTACTTTCTTTCTTACTGAGGGTTGAAATGTTCTTTTCATGACTATGTTATCTCCCTTAAAATACGGAGAGCAAAGATAGATAAATCTTTGCCCTCTGCAAATAATTAAATAATTTATTACTAGTCAACTTTAAATGTATCTGTGGGTAATTCTTGGTTGACTTTAACTTCATCTACGGTAATACTTATAGTTTGTGGACCAACGCTTTGAATCAATTTATGAGGAATCATAACTCCTTCTACTTCTTTATAATCTAAGTAAGATGAAGATTGGGTGAATTGACCCTGAGGAGTTTCAAGAACCTTTGAATATTTCACTTTTAAGCCTGATTCTGCATCAAAATAGATTGTATAATTGGCTCCTTTTGATAAGGTTACAGATACTCCATAAGCATCTTTCCCGTCTATTGTTTCTACACTCTCCAATTTTAATTCAGCACCGATATCTGCTAAACCAAGTTCACCGAAAAGTGAGCTGGAAACAATAGTCTCTTCCTTACTTTTTTCATCTAAAGGAGCTTTATTACCCATTTGCGAAACTACTGCGTTCTCTCCATCGGATATGCTTGACATGGCTACCATACCACCCATACTAATCTCCATTTTTGATTTCATACCTTTTGCAAGTACTTGCTTTCCACTCAGTTTTTGACCCATTGTCTCTACTGTCATATTCATCGTCACATTCTCAATCTTTGATAATGCATCGGCACCTCCAAGTGCTTTTTCGTAATTAGCAATTACTTTCTCTGCGGTCAACCCATCAGGAAGTTTCGATAGTGATGGATCCACTTCATTACCATATGTATCGTAATATTTAAGTTCTCCAAAAGGCTTCAGCTGTTCCTCTACCTCACTTGCTTTACCTACTACATTGATGTAGGCGTTTTCTGTTTTGAGGTATTTAGCCGCCATCGCTTGGATGTCCTCTTTAGTTACTGCCTGGACCTTCTGAAGATAGGTAGCATAATAATCCTGAGGAAGATTATATCGTGCAGTATTCAAGGCAAATCTGGCTACTGTCTGTGGTTGTTCCAATGATCTTGAAAAACTTCCAGAGATCGAATTTTTAGCAAGCTTCATCTCCTCCTCCGAAATATTTCCTTCTTTAACCTGATCCATTTCATAGAAGATCTGGACAATTGAACTGTCAGTTACTTCATTTCTTACTTCAGCACTTGCGTTGAATCTACCTACCAACTCATCTGCGGATAGGGAAGAGTAGCTTCCATAGGTGTAGCCTTTATCTTCTCTAAGGTTCATGAATAGCTTTGCAGATCCTGAACCACCTAATATCTGGTTCATCACTCTTGCCTTAATCTGATCTTCGGATCCAATCTTCAAATCAACAGGATATGTCACGTTGATATTTGACTGAACCGCACTAGATCTATTGACAATACCAACCATATTCTTTGCAGGAGCTTTCGGAACATCGTACGTTGGATTTTTAACATCACCAGCTTCCCAGCTCCCAAAATAGGTTTTAATCAGCTTTTTTGTGGTCTTTGGATCTACATCTCCAACCACCGCGAGATAAGCAATATTTGGTCTGAAGTACTTAGTATGATATGTCTTTAAATCATCAACACTAATATTTCCGGTTGTTTCTTCTGTTTGGATTTCCCCATATGGGTGATCTTTTCCATATACTAAGGTGCTATTTAGGTTAGCTGCAATAGCACCCGGATCTTCTTTACCTGCTGCCAGGTTGGAAATGGTCTGTGTTCTTATTTTTTCAAGCTCTTCAGCTGGAAACGTGGGATTAAATGCCACATCAGTCATCAGTTCAAGAATTTTCTCATTGTATTTGGAGAGGCCTGATGCAAACACACTGGTTGAACCTGCGCTTAACGATGCTCCAATAAAATCTACTTCTTCATCGATTTGCTCCTTTGTTCGAGTCTCTGTCCCTCTACGCATCATTTGACCTACCATGGATAGATAACCAACTTTATCCCCTTCAAAAATTGGCTCACGATCAATCACCAAATTGTAGCTAACTCTCGGAAGTTTATGATTTTCAATCACAAAAACTTTCAATCCATTCTTCAATTCAAACGACTCGTAATCGCCAATGTTAATTGGGCGTGGTGTAGCTGGCTCTGGTAATTTACTTCGATCTACCTGTGCTTCAGCTCCGAAAAGGAGCGTCAACAATAATGTAAATAATATGTATTTTGATTTTTTCATTGTTCTATGATTAGGACTTATTTGTTGTCTTCAATTTCCTCTCCTTCTGGTTGCTGCTGAGCAGACTTAGGAAGATATACTAGTTGAACCCTTTTATTTGGATCTAAATATTTTTTGGCAACTCGTTGCAAATCTTCTTTGGTGACAGCCATGTAACGATCTAATTCATTGTTAATGAGATTAGCATCACCAAAGTACACATGATAGTCTGCAAGGCTTTCAGCGATTCCTCTCATCGAGCTATTTGACGATACAAATGAATTTTCTATCTGATTTCTAAGCTTCTGAAATTCCTTATCATCAATAGGCTCCGTTTTAACTCGCTCAATTTCCTTATCCATTGCTGCTTGAAGATCCTCTGTGGTTTTACCCATATTCATGATTCCAAATGAGATAAAAACACCCGCATCTTCTAATGCAAATGGAAAAGAACCTGCTGCTACCGCTAATTCTTGGTTATCCACTAATTCTTTTTGGAACCTTGAACTTTGACCTCCAGAAAGTAATGTTGTTAACATTTGCATCGCATAATAATCTTCGGATCCTTGTTCAGCCATTTGATAGGCCTGGATTACAGCTGGTAATTGGATATTATCAAAAACTTCGGCTTGAACATTTCCAAGCTCTTTCATCTCAACTTTTGGTCGAGGAATCTCTTTGGTCCCTTTCGGGATTTCCCCAAAGTACTTTTCAACCAGTTTTTTGGTGTTTTCAATATCAATGTCACCCGCAATAGAAAGGGTAGCATTATTTGGAACATAGAAGGTGGCAAAAAAGTCTTTGAAATCCTCATCAGTCGCAGCATCTATATCTTCAAATGAACCAATAGGAGTCCATTCGTATGGTGTACCTTCAAAAACCCTTGAGAATGTTTCCTCCAGAATTGAACCGTATGGTTGGTTATCTACTCTCAGTCTTTTCTCTTCTTTTACTACTTCTTTCTGAGTTGCGATACCCGTAGAATCAATTTTTGCATGAAGCATTCGTTCAGACTCCATGTAAAGGCCCAATTCTAACTGATGAGATGGGAGTGTTTCAAAATAAAATGTTCGATCATTTGACGTGTTAGCATTTAGCTGTCCACCTGCACTCTCAATGATTTTAAAAAATTGTCCCCTCGGGATGTTTGGAGAGCCCTCAAACATCAGGTGCTCAAAAAAGTGAGCGAATCCTGTACGTCCTTCAGGTTCATTTTTAGATCCTACATGATAAAGAACTGATACGTTAACAATAGGAGTAGTATTATCCTGGTGTAGAATTACATGTAATCCATTTTCAAGATCATACTCTTCAAATTCAATAGCCCTTTCCTGGGAAAATCCCAGGTAAAAAAACATCAAACAGATTATGGTAATTATGTTTTTCATACTTATGTGATTTATTCTTTTTATTGGTTGATCATTAGCTGATTTTATTACAAATCAATTCATATTTTGTTCAAGAGTTTTTTAGCAACTCCATCCTCAAACCTTGGACCGAATTTACTAACGATTGCTGAGCTAGATGCACTTGCCAACATTCCAGCCTCTTTATGTCCCAACCCGTGATTGATCCCATATAAAAAGGCTCCTGCAAACATATCTCCAGCGCCTGTGCTATCAACTGCAGTGGTTGGAACAGGGTCAATTTCTATAAATTTCTTTCCATCGTATACCAATGATCCTTTTTCACTGAGCGTGATTACAAATTGTTTGGCGATACTTTTGAGGGCCTCTTTCGCATCATCCAATCCGTTAGCCCCGGTATATAACTCCGCCTCTTCAATGTTGCAGAAAAGCAAGTCCACACCATCTCCGACAACATCTCTCATCTGATCTCCAAAATATTTAACCATCGAAGGATCAGAAGAAGTCAGTGAAACCTTCACATTATTTTGCTGAGCAATCAACTTGGCTTCTTTCATCGCCTCAAGACCTGTGGGTGAAGAGACAAGAAAACCTTCCATAAAGAGGTAATTTGAATCCTTTATCGCTTGCTCGTCAAGCTCTTTAGAAGAAAAATTTGATGTTATGCCTAGATATGTATTCATAGTACGTTCTGCATCAGGCGTTATCATTACCAGACACTTCCCGGTTATTCCATCATACAAATTATTGGAATCAAGGTTAGAATCAATTCCTGCATCTTTTAAATCATTCGTAAATAAGATGCCATCCTCGTCTGCAGCTACTTTACAAGTATAAAATCCTTTGCCTCCAAAATCAGCCAATCCAAAAATGGTATTGGCAGCCGATCCTCCACCTTGCTTCTTTTTAATTCGCCCCTGGACTTTAGTAAGTAGCTGAAGCTGACGATCTTCCTCAACCAAGGTCATTAATCCTTTTTCTACTTCATTGTCTTTGAAAAATTGATCTTCAACTTCAATCTCATAATCAACCAAGGCGTTGCCAATGGCACATACATCATACTTTCTGTTCATTATTTATTTAATTATACTTAACGCTCTTTCAGGGTAATCGGTGATAATTCCATCGACTCCCATGACTATTAATTCATTCATATCAGAGACTTCATTAACTGTCCAGGGGATTACTTGCATTCCTGCATTCTTCATTTCTTGAACTGCACTTTCAGACAGTAGTTTGAACCAACATGAATAAATCTCCGGCGTGAAGCCTAATGAGTCAATATTTACTTCCCAATTCAGCTCATTTTCAATAAGTATTGCAAGTTTTACTTCGGGATACGCCTTGTTAAAATACTGCAGTGTTCTAAAATCAAATGACTGAATAGTTACTCTCTCCCACAAGTTATACTCCGTGATTACGTCATAAACCAGATCTGAAAAAACCTCTGGAGTTGGGTGAAATACTGAATCTGTGTCTTGAGTCGTTTTTAATTCTATGTTATAAAACATCGGGGTAAGACCCTCTGACCTCACATAGGTCTCAACGGTGTCTAAAACCTCACGAAGTAGGGGCTTTACACTACTATACTTTTTTTGTTCTGGAAAGCGAGGATTTCCTTTAGATCCACAATCAAATTTCAACATTTCATCGTAGGTCAAATGATACATATTGATGATTGAATCTTTAGGTATTTCATTGCCAAGGGTATCTAAGCAAAAGTCCGGAGAGAAGTATGGCTCATGACTTACCACTAGCTTACCATCTTTGGATACAGCTAAGTCTAATTCCAATGTATTTACTCCCAATTCAGCTGCTAAAAGAAAGCCTGATATAGTATTTTCCGGTGCAAGACCTCTAGCACCTCTGTGACCTTGAATATCTAATGGTTCTGTGTCTTTTGCGCTGCCACACGCCATCATTAGCAAGGTTAATAAAAACCAGTTTTTCATGATAAAAATTTAATTCGAGTGAAAATGTAGTTTAACGACTCTTCATTGATGACCAATCTGTAAAAATCCGTATTATCTAATTGCTGTGGTTCATACCCACTCTGAGTCAAATATTTTTTACTGATGTTTTTATCAAACCAGTGTACAAGCCTGATCTTCCCATCTTCAATTTCTAAGCATGTCATTCCTCTTTTTCCAACAACACAACCTGAGTTAAATACACAAGGGATATGAAAAAGGGTGTTATAAACATAATTCTGATAGTTATGATCCTTATTTTCTCTGTAGTACTGTTTCAATTCTTTTTTGTGGGATTTAATCTCCACTTTAATGTCCTTTTGTTCCTCTGGTGGAGCCGCATCATAATCTCGGCAAAGCTGTTCAATCTTAAATTTTAATCGTTCTACTTTATGTAGGGATTCAAAAAGCGGACGATGCGTATGACCGATCACTGACACGATTTTATTGAAGGAAGAAAAACCATAGGCTCTCTTTTCGATTTTGTATTGTTTTTTACTATCATGAGAAACTGAATAGCTCTTAATCCCTAATGGATTAGCAAAATACTTTAAGGTAAAACCTATCAGTTCATTATGCTGTTGGTATTTCTTGCTCGCTTGGTGCCCATGAAATATGAAAAGGTAGTTATCATTAAATTTTAGTTTTAATGACTCATAGTGAGGGTAATCAAAAGGTAAGTCCTTCATTAACTGAAGTTCTAAATCATGATTACCGATGGTTTTATAGAGCGCATTTTCTTGATGAAAATGATCAAATAGATCATACACCTCTTCCCATTTCTTAATAATCTTGCTCACCTTGAAGCGTTGAAGTTCTTCTACATCTCCATTCAAGATTAATGCATGATCTAGCGGTTTATAATACCTAGAAACTGCATTGATAAACAGAGACGAATTCCGCTTAAAATCATCAGTACTACCTCCATCTCCCATATGAAGGTCTGAAAAAATGACCCATCTTTTGTGACGATCTAACGGAATTTCAGTACTAGACTCAAATTGGTTAGTAAGCTTTGTATACAGTTGTTTTGTTTTGAATTGCCGCTGACTGGACATTGATGTTATCCCCAAAAAGAAACGGCCAAGTTATTAATTATGAACTGAAACTATGTGCTGTTTTTCATTTAGGATAAGAAAATTCTTAGATTGAAATTTATTGGCTCATCTCATCCCAATGCTCATCTGCTCTGGTTTTAAATGCTATTGAATCTCCATTCCAATCATTGATGAGGCTGCCAGTCACTCTTGTCATGATATTTGAAATAAATAATTGCAATTCACCATCCTGTATTTGCCATTCGGTTGGATCAGGAGCCATCCTAATGGACCGCTCAGCTACAGCATAGGCTCACCAACCGCCATATGCTGGAAGGTATTTCTGTGGATTAGACTCAAACAGGTTTTAATTCTTCGTGCTAGAAAAGCAATAAGTTGATCCATTATACTCAACAGTTTCTTCATCTGAACCTTTTCTTGCTTCCGATTGCTCGAAATAGGCAGCAGGATCATATCCATCTAAAGCATATCCATTCGCTTCAAAATAAGGACCAGTTGGCTCTTCAGTCATAGACGAGCAAGTAAAAATAATTATGAAAATTATTAGGCTAGAATTCTTTCGCATTTAATTGATACCTTTTTTGTCTGTCTTTTGGCTAATTAAAAGAGAAATTAAGTCATTGCTATAGGCCTACAGGTCATCCTAAGGACATTTTAGGATAAAAACCTATTTTCGTGTTTCAATAAGAACTAAGACCAATATCTGCAATAAAAAAATCAATCACAAGGGAAAAGAAATTGTCTACATCGATTACAGAGGATTAAAAGAAGATGAGATGCTCAATTTAGCCAAGTCTCTGAGGTATTATTTGCTAAGTGAGCCTGTTTATCATCTTCGATTGGTAAATATTTCAGATACGCCAGCTACAAGAAAATTTATCTCATACATTCGGCAACTTGGAAAAGATACTAAACAAATACCTGTCAAAGCAGCTTTTGTAGGTGTAACCGGAGCAAAAAAAGTGCTGCTCTCAGGCTACAACCGTTAACTTGGAGGTACTATGAGACCCTTTGATGATGAAGATACGGCAAAAGACTATTTAGTGAGTTAAAATATATCGAATAGACATTCAATAGCCCAACTAAATTCCAATTTTTATTCGATAAGCAAAATAAAAATGGGTTAATAAGTCATGGTTTACTGAGTTTTTATTTATAAATTATTGGAACTTTAACTCAATCAACTATGAAATATCCTACCATCATTTTAATTGTATTCTGCATAGCTTGCCAGTCTGATTCACCCTCAAACCAGATCGCTGAGGTTCAGAACACTCCGGTGGACCCCCTCACAGGTGCCTGGAAAATGACTGACTATTTACAAATAACAGATAATGGAGATACAATTGCCAATGAACGAGTTCAATATAAAATGTATGTAAATGGTCGAGTGATGTGGGGTTTTGAAGCCCCTGAAAACTATACAGAATGGTTCGGTTATGGAAAGTATGAAATTGAAGGAGATTCTCTATTTGAAACCATGACGTCAGGTTCTTGGGCATTTCGCCAAGCGATAAGTGGACAAAATAATGTTTTTAGAATAGGTATTGATATCAAAGAAAACTCGTATACACAAGTAATTAAGGAGGATACATTAACAACCTATGAAACCTATCAGAGACTGGTCGATTGATTAGATAAGATTTAGGACTTGCTCCTTGATTTTTTCCAGTTCATCTTTCATCGAGACCACAGTTCTCTGAATTTCAGCATCATTTGCTTTTGATCCTATGGTGTTTATTTCCCTTCCAATTTCCTGTGAAATAAAACCCAATTTTTTTCCAGCCTGATTTTCAGTTTTCATGATCTCGAGGAAATAATCCAGGTGTTGCTTTAGTCTAACTTTTTCTTCACTTATGTCCAGTCGTTCCAGATAAAAAATTAACTCTTGTTCAAATCGGTTTTCATCCACCTTTACCCGATCTCTTATTTCATCTATTCCTTTTTGAATTTTTGTTCGGATATTTTCAATTCTTGTTTGATCCGCTAATTCAACATTAGCAAGTCCCTTATGTATTGAATCGATATAGGCCTCCAATTTATTTGCTAAAGCCATGCCCTCCTGCTTCCTAAACTGTACACATTCATCTAAAGCTAGTACAATAGCTTTTTTAACTTCCTCCCAAGGAATTTCATCCTCTGATAATTCATTTTGTTTTATTACCTCAGGAGCCTCCAGCGCAAGTTTTACAAGGCCATTTTCGTTAGCACCAACTTCAGTACTTAAGGATTGAAACTTATCATAATAGGCTTTAAATAACACCTCATCTACTTCTACATTCGCTGAACCGTCTGATTGAATTTCCAGATCCAAGGCAAGGAGCACTTTTCCTCGCTTAAGCTTTTCTGTAACCAGATCTCGAATTTGACTTTCCTTAGCGGTTAGCTCCTTTGGTAACCGGGGTGAAAAGTCTAAAAACTTGCTATTAAGTGTCTTTACTTCAGCCTTAATGAGAAATTGTTGACTTTTCTGTTCATTGCGACCATAGCCTGTCATAGAATATTGCATTCCCAAATGTAGCGGGATTAATTCAAGGAATTCGAACGAAAGAATCAGAAATCCAGACCTAACGTAAAATAGAATCGACGACTCCTAGTATTGCCATCAATATATGGTGTAGCAACATCAAACTTAATGTAGTAACCGAATAGAACGGTCCTTAGACCCCAACCATATCCACCAAGCCATGGATTTTGAAATTTGACTATCTCAGCTACAAAAGGTGCATTTTCGTCAAATCTTCGTGTGATTGGCCTACCATCTCTAAAGGGTGGTCTTCCCGTCCAAACTGATCCAATATCGAAAAAGCTTATGACCTGAAAATTTCTTAGGAAATTAGATTTAATTGGTCCATTCGTTAGGTATTGAAATAATGGAATTCTTAACTCTGAATTCAATACTAAAGCATCGGATCCAAATGCCTCATTGAAGTCTAACCCTCTAAGGTTGGTCACAAATTCGTTAAAGAAAAGATCACTATTATCAGTTTCGTTCTGGAAAGCGAGTGGATCCTGATCACCTTGGGCATCACTTCTTGCAAACAACCAATTATCCATACCTCCTAACATGTAATCTTTTCTAGCCGGCCCCATTTGTTTACCATAAAGGATTCTATTAGCCCAGGTAATCTCTTTATGTACTTTCTGATAATGCCTAAAATCAAACCTTAGATTACTAAAGTTTTTTGATTGGTCTGATGTATGTACGTGATTAGTATATTCTAAAAGAGCCCTAGTCCCCTGGTATTGATTAAATGACTTTTCTATTGTGTTGTCAAAAACAAGCGCTGCACTCCCTCCAATATAATCTTGAGAATTATTTTGTGCCAACTCTGCCCCTTGACCTGTGACACTTAAAAAGTTGAGATTTGTGAATTGAGTTCTGGTAAAAAATGGTGATGCTTCTACCCTAAAAGTATGCGTTATTGGCAATGAAGCGGTTAATTTATACCTGCTTAATTGGTACTTATGCATGAGGTTTTGACCCTGATCCTCGATCATGTAGGTTTTTCTATCAATCCTAGCTTTGAAATCCATCCAATATCTTAGGTATTGGAATTCTGCATAAATATCCCCTTCTCGAAGGTTTGGATTAATTAAAGCTCCCCCTTTTAGTTTATAATTTTCGAGTACATCATTAATTTCTGTTTCCAACAGCATCATAAAATTCCTATAGGGATCCCATAAAAAGGAAGTGATGACATTATTAAAGGTGAACCTTGGACGATAAGGTATGGGACCTACACGTTCATTCTCTTGCTCGAAACTTTGATATTTACTAAAAAAGGACTCTGGTTGATATGCATTATCCGTTTCATCTTCAAATACATAATTGTCCGTATCGATCCACGTTGGATCATCCAAACTAGTGGTATCAGACGCTTCCTCAGCAAACTGAAAATCATCAACATCAGTAAGATCTTTCACTTCCTCTTTCGGTGTTTCTCTTTGGAGAACATCCTTGTTACCAAGAACTCTTGAAACAACCCGAATAGCGTTTCTTCTTCTTTGTCTTGGAGTCTCTAATGTGAACTTACTGGTTGATAGATTGGTCGTACTATCCAGGTAAATATTCGTTTGTCCATCATTCAGCATTAAATAAGTGAGCTTCTCTGGATCAAAATGCAAATCATAGTTTATAATTGATTGATCAAAATTTGTGATTTGTGTATGTACCGAGTCACGGAATGAATATCGATACAGATTTGATATGCCCTTTTGATCACTTAGATAATAAATCTCGGTTTGATTTCGTGCAAATGGCTTTCTGTCCACACTAAGCGTATTCGTTAATCTGTAAAACTCATTAGTGGTCGTATCCAAATCATACACGAATAAGTTGAAAGTATCGTCTAGTGCATTCAAGGACACATCACTTACTCGTACTGAATCAACAGATCGATTGGAACTAAAAATGATTGCCGCTGTACCAGGCACAAAAGTTGGATCGAGATCATCATATGCGTCCCTTGTAATTCTTCGCAATGCATTTCGGTTCATGGCAGTCAAAAACAAATCATTCTGCCCGTCGATATCACCAGATATTACTGCGAGCCTTCCGTTATCATTAAAAGAAAAACTTTCAATTTGGCGGAATCTGGTTAAAGGTTTTTGTCTTTTATCTCCTGAATCTAAATTGTAAGAATTCAAGTATAAAAAGCCTCGCCTAAATAGAACAACCCCTAAGGTGGATTCATCCTGCCAGTCTAAAAGAGGTAGATGTTGATCAACCTCCTGACCGTTGATTCGAAAACCCCCAGAGGTAATTTTTTTTGTTTGTCCGGTTCGAAGGTCTTTGGCATAAACGATGTACTTTCCATTTTTCAGTACCGCGTAGGCAACTCTATTGGCGTCTTTATTAAAGCTAACAGATGTTGTTATAAGGTTTTTTACCCCTCTAATCTTATCTAGGATATGATCTTCTTCTACACCTATGTAATTCTCTTCAACTTCCTTTCGTTGGAGCAGGTAATAATTTTCCCAGTCACTTAAGAAGGTTTTAAATGAAACACCTAGCGTATTTGCTATGCTATTTTCCTCTTTCCTAATTATCCTGGTGAGATTGAGTATGTTTGAAATATTGCTCTCCCCGTATTTAACCGAGATGTAATTCCAAAGACTTTGACCTACAGTTGCGGCAGCCTCTCCATTAATTCGGCTTAGCTTTTTAATTTTTTTTCTTGACATATAGTCACGCAAGTAATCATCCATTTCTTCGGACCATCCATAAGCGATATATCGTGCTGCTCCATCTATAAACCACTCAGGTAAGGAAAGCAAGTAACTGTTTTGGAATATTTCTGCAAGACTGCCCCCATACATCATATCTTCAATAAGACTACTCGAGAGTTTATAAATGAGTTCTTGCTTAAACTGATGAGCTTGTCCGGGATAAGCAACTTCTAATTGTAGCTTCACAAATTCTGTTCTTCCCCCAATGGTATAAACGGCTCCATCAATTCCAACATTACTTTGCTGAAGATCGTGAATGGAGTTATAAAAAAAGATCTTCGTTTTACTGTAAGGAGCGTAACCTAACTTATCCGTCAGTGTTACAAATTCATCTTCCAGGAAGTTAATCGCCTCAAGTGCGTACTCTTGTCCACCTGGGTAATAATAAATGTCAAAATTATTTGTGCTGTAGTAGTACCAATCAAAATTTTTATACTGGATCCTGTTCTGTCCAAAAGGAGTTGTATAGTGCTGCCCATATGCTTGCGTGTAACCCACAAAGCACATAATCAGAAAAACAAATATTTTAATAGACCCTTTCAACATTTATTTCTTGTTGTAGCTCCTCACTTTTATCCAAAACATCTGCAAAGTGTTTGGCAAAATAAGGAGATAATGATACTCCTTTAGTACCAAACCCATTAAAAATACCAACGGTTCTAATTTTTTTATGAAAACCTATGTAAGGCTTTCTATCAAGTGTAGCAGGCCTGACCCCTGCCCGCTCATTTATCACACGATACTCGCCCGAAAATATTTTACCCAATCGCTCTTTTATATTTTCAATTCCCTGTGGCTGAGGATGATAGGTAAGAGTTTTATGATCATAAGTAGAGCCAACCGTAAAAAAATCACCTTTTGGAATCATCCATACCCCTTGGTTAATAATATATCTTGTATCCAGATCACATGCTATATCGATAATTTCACCTCGAACCGGTCTAAAAGGAAGATCATCAAATAGCCCCGACTTAGCAGATCCCTCACTGAATATAATGTTTTTTGCAGACCACTGCTTGTATTCCAGAACTTCATCACCTTCATCCATCTCTGAAAAATCAAACAGCTCTTCCAAGTAAATCCCCTTATTAATTAGGTAGTTTTTAAATGCATTTAGCAAAACAGGTAGATTCACATAACCACTTTTCTTGATCAGAATTCCACCATGAGGATCTAGGATATTATCGATACCTAATGAAATGGTTCTCAACTCAGCCACATAATTATCGTCTCCGTCATCAAGGTTTTTGCCTTGCCAATCGTTTTGGTCCTCTATGGTTCTAAATGGGCGATATATTGGTTTCGGATAAACAAATTTTTGCTTTAGCAAGCTTTCAAGCTCTTGATATTTTGATTCCAAATCCAAAAAGAAATCATCAACTCTCCATGTCTTGAGCATTTTTCTGCCAGTAATCGGATTATAGAGGCCTGCAGCTTTCATGGAAGACGTATTATTAGTCGAATGGTTAATCACCAATATAGATTTACCCCTTTTGATGAACTCATGCGAAAGCCATGTTCCAGCTATACCTTGTCCAACGATAATATAATCCACCTTAATTTTCTGCACTATAATTTTGTTTGCTGAAAAGTGCTAAAAGTAATTCAATGAACATAAAAACCTTTGTTTTCAACGCCTTCTATGAGAATACCATTGTTCTCTCGTCTGATCTTGGCAACTGCCTGATTTTTGACCCTGGGTGTTATGACACTTTCGAAATTGAAGAACTAAGTAATTACTTAGCAATGGAAGACCTTTCAGTAAAAGCAATTATTAACACCCATTGCCATATTGATCATGTTCTTGGAAATGAGGCCTTAAAAACCAAGTATCGGGTTCCATTAAAAATTCCTGAAAATGAAAAAGAAATTTTTGCTGCCATACCTGCTTATGCTCCACAGTGGGGAATAACAGGGTATAAGCAAGCTGAGGTAGATGAATATCTATCTGGAAATAACACATTGGAGTTAGATGAGCTAAAACTTCAAATGATAGAAGTTCCAGGACATTCTCCCGGTCACCTCATGTTCTATTCTGAAAAGGAGGAATTCATCATCGGAGGAGATGTCTTATTTCGTGAAAGCATCGGTCGAACTGATTTACCTGGAGGGAATCATCAAGCCCTTTTAAGCAACATCCAAGAGAAAGTATATACCCTTCCGGAAAATGTAACAGTCTACCCTGGACATGGGCCTACAACCACAATTGGCTATGAAAAAAATAACAATCCTTTTGTGAGAGGTTGATAGAATGAAAAAAAACATTCCAAATGTTATCACCTGTTTAAACTTACTAACAGGTTCTTTGGGAATTTATTTCGTCCTTCAGGATAAAGGAATAGAAGCGATTTATTTTGTACTCATTGGGGGAGTTTTTGATCTATTGGATGGATTCGTTGCCAGAATGCTAAAGGTGAGTTCTGATGTTGGCAAACAACTTGATTCACTAGCAGATCTTGTAACTTTTGGTTTATTGCCAGCTTTCTACTTATTAAAATTGCTGGAACCCAAAACAGATCTATACTGGCTCGCTCTATTGATTGGCATATTCTCTGCCATCCGACTGGCCATTTTTAATATTGACAACTCTCAGTCTACCAATTTTCGTGGGCTACCTACTCCTGCAAATGCCATAATGCTTACTTCCCTGACATTCCTTCCATTTAGTCTGAATCAAATGACCCTGTTCAGTTTAATTGTTTTTTCCTGTATCCTGCTGGTATCAAATATTAGGCTTATCGCTTTAAAATTTAATTCCTTCAAATGGACTGGAAATGAGGGTAGATGGTTAGTGATTTTTGGGAGTTTGATTTTTGTTATTGTCTTTCAATGGACATTTTTGCCTTTTTTAATACCGTTTTACATAGGAGTTTCTCTTGTTTCAGGTGTTAAGAAAAACAAAATAGAATAGAATTTTTAGATCGAAATAGACGTTGACAGAGCGGTGAGAAAATTTATATTCATATTTCTTCTTTATTCTTCCCTAACTGGAATTAGCCAATCATCTGTTTTATCCACTGGTAAATGGTATAAAATAGGGATTACTGAAACTGGCCTCTATAAAATCGATAGAAGTACATTGGATGCTTTAGGGATTGGAGCTATTGAAGATCCTTCTACCATTCAGATATTTGGAAATGGTGTAAAAGGGGAACTTCCTCAAGCGAATGAAGAAAATAGACCCATTGATCTTATTGAAAATGCAATTTTGGTTTCTGGTGAAACTGATGGGTCCTTCGACCCATCAGATTACATCCTTTTTTATGGTGTAGGTCCTCACAAAGAGATTTGGACATCAAATGGTCTTGAATTCAATAGAAATATTTATTCCGACACGGCCTATTACTTTTTACGAATCGATAGCGAAAAAGGAAAAAGAGTAGAATCCATAAGTAACCCTACAATTGCTACGAGTTTTATTGCCCAGACATATAACGATTGTATTGTATTTGAAGAAGATCAAAACAACCTGCTAGCCTCCGGCAGGAGTTGGTTAGGAGAAACATTGAGCAGTGGAGAAACTCTTACAAGCTCATACGAAATTGAAGGATTGGATTCAGATATCAATGCGTTAATAACGGGAGTTAGTCAATCACCAGAAAGTGCAGATTTTCAAGTTCAAATTGGACTTAATAGTATAGGAAGTTTTTCAATTTCAGGTGTTCCTTCAGGCTCAGGATCAACCTATGCCATAAAAGCTCGACAGCAAACAGCTAGCTTCATCCTTCCAAAAAGCGAAAATTTTGAATTCTCCATCGGCTATCAAAGCAGTGGTATCAACGCCAGAGGATTTATCGATCGCTATCAGCTAACGTTTAAACGAACACTTAGCCTCTATGGAAATGAAACACATTTTAGAACCATAGAAAATACTGGTGAGGCGATAGAGTACCGAGTAGCAAATGCTTCAGGTGCTTCTGTTTGGAATGTTACAGACCCTACCAATTCATTTGAACAAACGTATGACCAATCATCAGAAACAGTAGTTTTTACCAGTAAATCAGGAAATATTGAAGAATTCATCGTTTTTCAAGGAAGTGATTTTCCAAGCCCCTGGGTTTTTGGTTCAGTGAACAACCAAAATTTAAGAGGTAGTGTAACCTATGATGGGATTATCATTTCTGCCCCAGCGTTTTTGATAGAAGCTAACCGTCTCGCTCAATTCCATCAAGAAAATGATAACTTATCCATTAAAGTGGTTACCCCTCGTCAGATTTACAATGAATTTGCTTCCGGCAGACAAGATGTAACAGCCATACGAGATTATACTAAATACGTCTATGACCAAGGGGGACAGTTGAGGTATCTTCTGCTCTTTGGAGATTGTTCTTACGACTACAAAAACAGAGTTCAGGCAAATACGAATTTCGTACCCACTTACGAATCAAGGGAAAGCTTTCACCCGGTTTATAGCTACTCGTCAGATGATTACTTTGCATTTTTTGAACAAGACGAAGGTTTATGGGAGGAGAGTTTTTCCGGTGATCACACCATGGAAATTGGTGTTGGCAGACTTCCGGTAAAAAGTGCTGATGAAGCTAAATCACTAGTTGATAAAATCATTTATTACTCCACCAGTCCAAATACCTTGGGAAGTTGGAGAAATGAAGTGGTATATGTTGCTGATGATGAGGATGGAAATATTCATGTGGAAGATGTGGAAGAATTGTCTCCAATCCTAGACATCCAATATCCTGAATATAATATTGAAAAAATCTTTGTGGATTCTTTCGAGCAAATCCAAGGACCTTCAAAGGATCTAGCTCCTCAAGCGAATCAGGCGATAAAAACGATAATCAAAGAAGGGGTTTTCGTTATGAACTTTCTCGGACATGGAAATGAACGACTTTGGACTGCCGAGGAAATCTTTACTGTTTCAGATATCAACCAGCTTACCAACAGAAATAAGCTACCAGTCATTGTGACCGCTACCTGTGAATTTGGTCGATATGATGACCCTTTTCAGGTTTCAGGTTCTGAACAACTCTTGCTTAGAAGTCAAGGAGGTGCCATTGCATTATTAACAACATCAAGACCTGTACTAGCAAGTACTAATGAGAGCTTAAATAAAGCATTTCATGAAAATTTCTTCCGAAAGGTTGATAATGATAATCAGCGATTAGGTGATATAATTCGGTTAACCAAGAATAACGGTTTGGAAGGTCCTATTAATAGGAATTTCACTTTGCTCGGAAATCCTATGATGCGGCCTGCATTTCCGAAATTAGATATTGTATTAAATGAATTTGACAATCAAGTAGATACCATAAGTGCGTTAGAGGAAATACATATTTCCGGTGAAATTCAAGCAAATGGTCAAATTCAAACAAATTTTAAGGGTCAGCTATTCGTTGGAGTTTTTGATATTCCTCAGAAATTTAATACGAAAGGACAGGGATCGCGAAATTCAAAGTTTACCTACACTTTAAGAACAAATGCAATTTTTAGAGGAGAAGCTGAAGTGAATAACGGAACATTCAATTTTTCATTTATCGTTCCAAAGAATATCTCCTATCAATTCGAAAGAGGAAAAATCAGTCTTTATGCTTTGGATATTGAGAACAATACGGATGCAATCGGATCGTCCAGAGAATTTGTAATTGGTGGCACCAATAGTAATGCAAGTACAGATAACATCCCTCCGACAATTTCAGCTTATTTAAACGATGAGTCTTTTAAAAACGGAGATATTGTTGGAAGGTCTTCTCTCTTTATTGCAGATGTGAACGATGATAGTGGAATAACAACTGCTCGTAGTGGAGTGGTTGAAGGAATCACCCTTGAGCTTAATGATGAAATCATCAACCTTAATGAATTTTATTCAGCGTCTACCGAGGGATATCAAAAAGGAAAAATTGTTTACCCTATTCAAGATTTGGAACACGGTAGATATACTGCCCAGCTAAGAGTTTGGGATACCCACAATAACTCCTCTACTACCTTAGTTGAATTTATCGTCACAGATCAAAAACAACTATTCACATTCAATGAAGCATTATATCCAAATCCTGTAAGAAAAGATGAAGAGACTTTATTCTATTTTGAACATGATAGAGAAGATGAAGATCTGGATATCGACCTGATCATCTATGGAAGTAATGGGGAAGTGGTGTTGAAAAAAGAAATGGTCGTCCAGAACAGCAGTAGATCAGTTCAGATACCATGGCAAGCCACCACTAACAGTGGCCAGAGGGTAAATGAAGGCATTTATTATTATCGTATCATAATTCAAAGTAATTTTGATGGCGCAGTAAAAGAAATTACACAGAAGCTCGTTGTTATAAACTGAATAGCTTCAGCCATTTGAAAAAATCAATTAATCAAACAATAGATCAAATAGTAGCTTTTCACAAAAGTTGACTTTTACTAAACCTAGAGATGAACCACTTTCCTAAAACATTATTTACCACTGCATGTGTACTATTAGCAATACAAAGTATTGGTCAGTCTGGTTTTATTTCCGGACAAGATAGTATGCGGAATCCCATAACTGTAGCAGTACCATTTATCAGCTTTGCCCCTGATAGCCGAGCATCAGCCATGGGAGATGTTGGTGTAGCTACAAGTCCAGATGCAAACAGTGTTCACTGGAATAATGCGAAACTCGCATTTATTGATACAGATCTTGGTTTTGCGTTTTCTTATTCTCCTTGGCTGGGGAACATCGTCGATGATATGTCATTGAATTATCTGGCATTCTATAAGAAAATCAATCAAATCCAGACGTTTGGTGCTACGTTCAGGTATTTTGATTTGGGAGAAATCGCATTGTATGATGAGTTTGCAAATCCTAATGGTGTGGAAAATCCCAGCGAACTTGCATTCGACGCAACGTACTCCAGAAAATTATCTGAATTTATGGGTATTGGGGTGACCGCTCGATTTATATGGTCAAACCTAGCAGGAAACATTACAGGTGCACCTGATGCAAAAGCCGGAACAAGTGTTGCGGTAGACTTAGGATGGTATTACAGGAAGCCTGTTGTTTTCTCCGGTAAGAATGCAGAAGTCTCATTTGGAGCTCATATTTCTAATATTGGGCAAAAGATCACATATAGCTCAGCAAGTAATGAAAATTTCATTCCAGCAAACTTTAGGATTGGATCTGCTTTCAAAACAGATCTTGATGCGTACAATACGCTCACTATAGCCCTTGACATTAATAAATTATTGGTTCCCACCCCGCCTGTTTATCAGGTAGATGAAAATGGAAATATTGTTGTTGTAAATGGTGAACGGCAAATTGCCGATGGAAAAGATCCAGACCGTCCCCTATTATCCGGAACCTTTGGCTCATTTACGGATGCACCACGAGGCTTTGAAGAAGAATTAGAGGAACTCACCTACAGCATCGGTTTAGAATACTGGTATCGAGACCTCTTCTCTGCCAGAGCCGGATACTTCTCAGAACATGAAAACAAAGGAGACAGAAAATACTTTACTGTTGGGGCAGGATTTAGGTATCAAGTATTTGGATTTGATTTTTCTTACCTAATTCCTCAAGGGCAGAATCACCCACTAGCAGACACACTTAGACTTTCACTCCTTTTTAATCTTGATCAGAAAGAAGAAGAGGGTTAAATAATATTTCATTAAACTAATGTGTAAGAAGAGTCACTAAACATGACTCTTTTTCTATTTTTGATCAAAAAAATTCTTAATGCAATTATCCAAAAGAATTCAAAGCATCCCTGAATCTGCAACCTTAGCCATGGCGGCCAAAGCCAGAGAAATGAAGCAAAAAGGAATCGAGGTGATTAGTCTGAGCCTTGGAGAACCAGATTTTAAGACACCACAACATATCCAAGACGGTGCCATTGAAGCAATTAATTCAGGAAAGTATTTCGCATATCCACCAGTAAACGGATATTTAGATTTACGAGAAGCTATATCTGAGAAATTTGACAAGGATAACAATCTAAAGTATGGTCCAGATCAGATCGTAGTATCAAACGGTGCTAAACAATCGATTGCTAATGTATTTATGGCCATTTTAAATCCCGGTGATGAAGTGATTGTGTTAACACCATACTGGGTAAGTTATTCAGCAATGATCCTATTAGCTGAAGGAAAGCCCGTTTTTGTAAGCGGAACCATAGATAATGATTTTAAAGCAACTGCAGATCAAATAGCTGAATCAATAACCGATAAAACGAAAGCGATTATTTTCTCTTCTCCCTGTAATCCAACAGGCTCTGTTTTTAAAAAAGAAGAATTAGAAGCTATTACCAATGTTTTAAGAGAGAGAGAAGACATCATAGTGATTTCTGATGAGATCTATGAACTGATCAATTTTGGTTCAGCGCATGAAAGTATTGGTTCTTTCGAGGGGACGCTTGATCGGACGGTCACTGTCAATGGATTTTCGAAAGGGTATGCAATGACAGGTTGGCGAGTGGGCTATATAGGTGCACCATTATGGATAGCCAAGGCGTCTAATAAAATGCAAGGACAGTATACGTCCGGTAATTGTTCAATTGCACAAAGAGCAGCCTTGACGGCATTGACTTCCTCTAGAGAACCTACCCTAGAGATGGCGAAAGCTTATGAACTGAGAAGGACTTTAGTCCATGAGTTATTATCTGAAGTTCCTGGATTTTCTGTCAATATGCCCCAGGGAGCATTTTACTTTTTTCCAAATGTTAGACATTACTTAGGGACCTCTACTTCTGACGTAAAAATCGAATCAGTAAATGACCTCTGCATGTTCTTACTCGAAGATGCCAACGTATCATTAGTAACAGGTGAGGCTTTTGGCGATCCTGAATGTTTACGGTTATCTTATGCAGCATCAGAGGACAACCTCAAATTAGCTATCTCCAGAATTAAGACATCCTTAGCAAAACTTTCATGAAAACTGTAGAGGAAATATTCTCAGCATTTAAGAGTAAAACCGTATTGGTAGTCGGAGATGTAATGATTGATTCCTACATTTTTGGTACGAAAAATAAATCAACGGACTTTCCCATTGTTAGTGCTAAGCGCAAAGAAAAACGATTAGGAGGAGCTGCAAACGTTGCACTCAATATTCAAGCGCTTGGTGCAACACCAATTTTATGCTCAGTGGTTGGTGACGATCACGATGGGCAAACCTTTGAAAGATTATTGGACCACCAAGAAATGAGTAGCAAGGGTATCATAAGAAGTCAAAATCGTAAGACCACTAATAAATTGAGAATTCTCTCTGGTTCGCAACTCATGATCAGAGTAGATACTGAGGATACACTCCCTTTGGAGGATCTTGACAGAAAAGCGTTACTCAATCACGTGAGAGATCTAATCGATGAATGTGATTTGATCATTTTCGAAGATTATGATAAGGGAACTGTAAATGCTGAAATAATTTCTGAGACGATTGATATGGCTACAAAAAAAGGTATTCCTGTAGCGGCGGATCCTAGACAGCAAAACTTCCTGACATATGAAGGAGTATCCATATTCAAGCCTGATGTTGCTGAGTTGGAAAAATACCTTAATGAAAGCATCGATTTAGACAACGAGGCAAGCATGATAAAAGCTTTAAAAGCCCTTGATGAGAAAATTCATGCCGAGAATTACATTCTATCCTTAGATAGCGGAGATATATTTTATTATTCAAAAGATCTTAAAGATTTATTCCCATCTTTCCAAACGGGTATTTCAGATATGTCTGGTGTAGGCAACACCGTAATTAGTATTGCAGCCTTGGGGTTATCGGTGGGACTATCTCCCAGAGTTATCGCTCAACTATCCAACATTGCAAAAGGTATTGTTTCGAAATACACAGGCGTAGTACCAATAGCAAAAGATCAATTAATCAAAGAAATTCAGGAGAATCAAATTCTGGTGCAGTGATAATTGCTTTGATTTCAAAAGCAAAGAAAAAAAGAATTCACATCCATATTAAATATTCTTAATTTGGTGGCCTACAACACTTCACCATGTTAAGATTATTTACTATCACCTTAGTATTCCTATTTACCTCTACAGGATTTTCGCAAACAGCAGTAAAAGGAGTTCTTGATTTATCCAAAGTCAACCTCACCAATAATGCGGTCACTTTAAACGGAGAATGGGAATTTTATTGGGAAGAGTTAGCAAGGCCGGATACGCTGGCCAGCCTGGAAAAAGATTATTATGAATTTCCTAAACTTTGGAATGACGGAGTAACTAAACATGGTAAGGAATTATCTCCGCAAGGTTATGCCACTTACAAACTCAAAGTAATTCTTCCTTCACGTTCTCCGCAATTAGCACTTTCTATCAATGAGATGTACAGTTCCTATAAACTGTACTACAATGGATTTGAATTTGAAAGAAATGGTATTCCGGGGAAATCAAAAGAATTGTCTGTCCCAGATTGGATTCTTAGAACCAGGAATTTTTCAAAGTTTTCTGATACGTTAGAATTCGTATTGCAGGTCTCAAATTTTCATCATTCCAAAGGAGGTGCCCTGGAACCCATATTGCTAGGTGATCGAACCAAATTAATGGCAAAAAGAGATTTTGATTTCAGCTATGATTTTTTGCTCAGTGGAAGCCTAATCATGGGAGGCTTGTTTTTTTTAGGTCTCTTCTTGTTTGGTCAACATGAAAAATCCGTTTTATTCTTTGCTTTATTCTGTCTCTCATTTAGCTATCGTATGGTCGGAAGTGGGGAATATGCATTTCACGCTCTCTATCCCAACATGTCTTGGAATATTCTAATACGAGCTGAATACCTGTCCTTATTTATTCCAGTGGGTATTTTCACAACTTATAGCTATTCTCTTTATCCGAAGGACAGCAAAAAATGGATTCTTCTTGGTTTTTCTGCTATTTCAGGTCTTTGTGGCATGCTGGCATTGTTTGCACCTACTACGTTTTTCTCCCAACTCGTAGAGCCCTTCATGGTACTCATTTTGGTCGCAATATTCTACATGATTTATGTTTATTGGATTGCCTATAGAAGAAATCGAACGGGAGCTCAATATGCTTTTGCAAGTACTGGAATCGTTTTTCTTGTAGCGGTTTATCTCATGTCCGTCTATTTGACCCCTGTTCAAGAAAATACGTTTTTGACATTTGTTGGATTCATCCTTTTTTTCTTCTTCCAGTCGCTTATTCTTTCCTTCCGCTTTGCGCATTCCTTAAGAAAAGCTAAAGAAAGTGCAGAGACGGCCTCCAAAGCAAAAACAGATTTCTTGAGTACCATTTCACATGAAATTAGAACTCCATTAAATGCCGTGGTGGGGATATCACATTATCTTATGAGTGAAGATCCTAGAGAAGATCAAGTCGATAGCTTAGAATCTCTTCAATTTTCCGCGGAACATCTCACAGCTTTGATTAATGATATTTTGGATTACAATAAACTTGAATCCGGTGCTATTGAATTTGAGTATACTGAAGTGAATCTTGAAAACTTAGCAGATAAAATAATAAAGGCACATTCAGCGGTTGCCAAGGAAAAAAATGTACGATTGCTATGTGAATTTGACGAAGATATCCATCCACTTTTATTAGGTGATTCTACCAGGATATATCAGATTTTCAATAACCTTATAAACAATGCCTTAAAATTTACTTCCAAAGGCTATGTGAAGCTCATCGCAACTTTAGTTGAGGATTCTGAAAAAACACAAGATATACGGTTGGAGGTGATAGATACAGGAATTGGTATCCCACCTGAAAAGCAGGGATTGATTTTTGAACGATTTACTCAAGCCGGGTCTTCAACGACAAGAGAGTATGGCGGTACAGGCTTAGGTTTGGCAATCATCAAAAAAATCCTCAATATGATTGATTCTGAAATTTATGTTGATAGTGAAGTGGGCGAAGGAACCAGGTTTTGGTTCGAGCTTGGATTCATTAAGGCAGAAATCAAAGAGGAAGACAATCTCACGCAGGAAGAGACGGAATCCAGAACCATAGATGGGAAGAAAATACTACTGGTTGAAGACAACCAAATGAATATCATGGTGGCTGAGAAATTCCTGAAAAAATGGAAAATTGAAACAGAGGTCGCCTATAATGGTGCGGAAGCAGTAGCTAAAGCGGAGCATAATGTCTACGACTTGATTCTTATGGATCTACAAATGCCTATCATGGATGGCTATCAGGCTACAAGGCTAATTCGAAAGTTTGATGAAAACACGCCAATTGTTGCTTTGACCGCATCAGCTCTGCTAAAAGTTCGGCAAGAAGTAATGGCGGCAGGAATGAATGATTATGTTACCAAGCCTTTTGATCCGGCGGATCTAAAAAGAAAAATTGCGCACTATATCAAAGGCGATTAGCCGATAGTTCCTTTACACATTCTATGAAATATCTGACTTTATCAGGATCGGTATCTGGATAAACTCCATGACCAAGGTTGGCGATATGTGGGTGATCCTTAAACTTCACAAGCATTTTTGTCACTTCATCTTTTATAGATTCATTTGAACCATACAATGCACATGGATCTAAATTGCCTTGAAGCGTTTTAGTGCCAATAGTTTTTTTTGCCTCAAGTGGATCCATATTCCAATCCAACCCTATAGTATTGCAATCCAAAGACGCCATTTCCGGTAGCGCCCACCATGCTCCTTTTGCAAATACAGTTATAGGAACTTCATCTATGGCATCACATATTTTAGAAATATACTTCAAACTAAACAAGCTGTAGTGGGCGGGCGGAAGAACTCCTGCCCAGGAATCAAATAGCTGCACCATGTCAGCTCCAGCATCTATTTGTCGCTTGAGGTAGCCAATTGTCGATTGAGTAATCATCTCTAAAAGCTCATTCGCCATCCCTGAGTCAGTATACAGCAATCCTCTTGCCTTAGAAAAAGTCTTACTCCCACCTCCTTCAACCATATAGGAGAAAATGGTCCATGGAGCTCCCGCAAAACCTATTAATGGCACCCTCCCATTAAGTTCTTTTTTGGTAATTCTGATGGCTTCATAAACATAACTTAAGCGATCTGGCGCAGCTATATTAATCTTCTTTAAATCTTCTTTTGTATTAATTGTAACGGGAAAACTTGGTCCTTTTTTTTCGATCATCTCATAGGTCAAGCCCATAGCTTCTGGAATCACAAGTATGTCTGAAAATATGATCGCTGCATCTACCTTGAGTAAATCAACAGGTTGTAGCGTAACCTCTGCAGCTAATTCAGGTGTTTCCACAAGCTCTTTAAAACCAGATAGACTATTGCGTACTGCCCGGTACTCTGGCAATATTCTTCCCGCTTGTCGCATCAGCCAAACTGGTGTACGCTCTGTTTTCTCTCCTCTTGAAGCTCTAAGGATTAAATCATTTTTTTCTGACATGACCGCAAATTTAGACAGCATGGCAAAACTTGTATTCACTTTCTTTTGAGAAACAGCAGTGCAAAGAAGTATCTTTACCATGTGGCCATTTTATTTGACAGTTTTAGTACATGGAAAAAAGAGTGCGAGGAAAATAAGACTCCTTTGTATCAACCGGTAATAGATTTTGAAATATCCCAAAAGGGAGCAAACGAAAAAGAAATCTGGGAAGGACTTGCAGAAGCCTATGGTGTTATGAAAGATGCCGTAATCGCTGGGCTTAATGAAGATATGACTTCATACTCTGGAATGATAAAGAATGGAGCCAAAAAAGTAGATAACTTTCCTATAACTGTATTATCCAAAGAATTTCAAAAACTAGTCGCAAGAGCTCTTGCGGCAAAAGAAGTAAATTCATGTATGGGTCGTGTGGTTGCAGCACCAACTGCTGGAGCAAGTGGCATCTTGCCTGGTGCACTAGTAACGCTACAAGAAATCCACGAAATAAGTGATCGCCAAATCTATGAAGCCCTCCTGATCGGTGCAGGAGTGGCTTTGATCTTGGAAAAGCGAGCTTCCATAGCGGGAGCAGTTGGTGGGTGTCAAGCGGAAACAGGTGCTGCTGCTGCCATGGCAGCAGCTGGAATTATTTATTGTTTAGGAGGCAACACAGATCAAATATTTAATGGAGTGGCCATTACGATTCAATGTATGTTAGGTCTCATCTGCGATCCTGTTGCTGGATTAGTGGAAATTCCTTGCGTGGTAAGAAATGCAAGTGCAGCAGCTATAGCCAATTCTTCAGCTCAAATTGCACTAGCAGATGTTAGTCCTGTGATTCCGGTAGATGAATGCGTTACTGCTATGGGTGAAGTAGGACAAAGTATGGAAGCTAGATATAAAGAAACAGCACTGGGCGGACTTGCAGCCACACCAACAGGTCAGGCGATTTCAAAAAGGATTTTAATTCAAGATATTGAAATGATGGATGAGAATCCTGAAGATTAAATAAAGTCTTCAATCAACCAATAAGCATATTTAACAATTAAGGATAAGATTATACTCGACCCGATCGCACTGATCCACATCCACTTCAATAATTTTCTCTTATTTGTTCCCAAGATATTAGCAAGCAATCCACCAACAGGGGGTGAAAGCAATAATGGGGTTAAAATACAAACACCTTCTATTCCATATCTCCTCCAAATCTTTACAAACCTGCGATTTTTCTTAGTAAAGACCTTCGGGTTCTTTCTAAACCTTAAAACAAAATTTCTAATATCTCTTCCAAAGAATGTAAAAAGATAAATTGTTGTCATCATGCCTAAAGCAGTCAGTGGAATGATCGCAAGAAGAGGTACATCATTAGCAACACCAAATGCAGGCCCAAAGATGAATTTCAGTCCGCTCAAGAAGTAAACGGTAAAATATTTCAGAGCAGTACCCATATTCTTAGGCTAACTTACGATACAAGCAAGGAAACCCATAGCTCCAAAAACAATATCGACTTATCTTTGAGGTATTTTATAAACTATTACTATGCTTAATATTGTTTTGTTCGGGCCTCCAGGAGCAGGGAAAGGAACTCAAAGTGAAAATATAATTAAAGAGCATTCGCTCATTCATTTATCTACGGGAGATCTTTTTAGGAAAAACCTAGGTGAGAATACAGAGTTGGGGAAAAAAGCTAAAGGTTACATGGATGCCGGGAATCTTGTTCCTGACGAAATAGTAATCGGTATGGTAGAGGATAAGATCAAGGAACATTTAGATGCTAACGGATTTATTTTTGATGGATTTCCAAGAACAGTAAATCAGGCAGAAGCACTAGATGAGATGCTTAGTGGACATAATCTGAGTATTTCAGGTATGATCTCCCTAGAAGTTCCAGAAGATGAATTAAAAAACAGAATTAAGGAACGAGCTAAAACATCTGGTCGTGTCGATGATCAGGATGATGCAAAAATTGATAATCGAATAACAGTTTACAATAAAGAAACTGCCCCAGTCGCCGACTATTATAAAACACAAGACAAGTTTAGAGCCGTGGATGGTGTCGGTTCAATCTCTGATATCTTCAAAAAAATAGAGGAGCAAATTGCTTCATTCTAGCATTATTTCGTGGAATCCAACTTCATTGATTATGTAAAGTTCTTTGCCAAATCTGGTGATGGAGGTGCGGGTTCTGTTCATTTCCGAAGAGAAAAGTTTGTACCTAAAGGAGGTCCTGATGGAGGAGATGGCGGCAACGGTGGAAGTATTATCTTAAGGGGAAATAAGCAGCTATGGACCTTATTACACCTGAAGTATAAAAAACACATTAAAGCAGAAAATGGTGGTTCAGGTGAGGGTGGTCAGCGTTTCGGAAAGAATGGGGAGAACATCATTCTGGAAGTCCCAATAGGTACCGTTGCAAAAGAAGCAGAATCGGGAGAAAAGCTTCTGGAAATCCTTGAAGATGGTGAGGAAAGAGTGCTATTACCCGGAGGTAAAGGTGGGCTTGGAAATGTACACTTCAAATCATCTACGAATCAAGCACCCAGACACGCTCAACCAGGAATTGAAGGGATTGAGGCTACCATCATTCTCGAATTGAAAATTCTTGCTGATGTTGGATTAGTTGGATTTCCTAATGCAGGGAAATCTACACTATTATCCGTCGTTTCAGCAGCAAAACCTGAAATAGCAGATTATCCCTTTACTACATTAGTCCCTAATCTAGGGGTTGTTGCGCATAGGGATTATAAATCATTTGTCATGGCTGATATTCCGGGAATTATTGAAGGTGCCGCTGAAGGTAAGGGTTTAGGGAATCGTTTCCTTAGACACATCGAAAGAAACTCCATTTTGCTTTTTATGATTCCGGCAGATGCCAACGATATCCGACAAGAGTTTTCCATATTGATGCATGAACTTGAAAAGCATAACCCGGAGCTCATGGACAAAGACCGACTTCTTGCCATATCTAAATCAGACTTATTGGATCAGGAATTAATGGACGAAATGAAAAATGAGCTTCCTGATATTGAAACACTGTTTATTTCCAGTGTTACGAACTCAGGTATCCAGGAACTGAAAGATGAAATCTGGAAAAAATTAAACTAGACTGACAGTTTGACATTAATTATTGATTGGCAAAAAAATTGACGATAGGAAATTGTTGTTAATAAAACCAGAATGAGTAAGGATAAAGCAAATACTGAACAGGAAATCAAGGAGGAAACCATAGCTTCAAAAGATACAGAGGTCAGAGAGGAAGAAATTGACTCTTCAAATGACTCGGAGAAAAAAGAGAGTTCACTGGAAGAAGGACAGGAGGATCAAGAAACTGACTTGGCGATTGAACTGGAAGAAGCTAAGGATAAATACTTAAGATTATACTCAGAGTTTGAAAACTTCAGAAGGAGAACATCAAAAGAAAAATTAGAACTCATTTCAACGGCAAATAAGGAGTTAATGTCAGATTTACTCCCAGTATTAGATGATTTTGAGCGAGCTATGAATGCCACTGAAAAAAGTGAAGATCTTAAAGCAGTTAGAGAAGGAATTAGCTTGGTTCAAAATAAGCTCAACAAATCCTTGGAAAACAAAGGCTTAAAGAAAATGAAAGTAAAGAAAGGGGATGAGTTCGATGACGAAAAACATGAAGCAATCACTCAAATTCCTGCCGAAAAAAAATTAGAAGGAAAAGTTGTTGACGTAATAGAAGCAGGTTATACCCTTGGCGAAAGTGTAGTGAGATTTGCAAAAGTTGTAGTAGGAGCAAAGCAATAAAATGGCTAAAAGAGATTATTACGAAATATTAGGTGTAGATAAATCTGCCTCAAAGGATGAACTAAAAAAGGCTTATCGAAAGATAGCCATAAAGTATCATCCAGATAAAAATCCAGACGATAAGGAAGCAGAAGAGAAATTCAAAGAAGCTGCTGAGGCGTATGATATATTAAGTAATGATGAAAAACGTCAGCGATATGACCGATTTGGTCACGAAGGTGTAGGTGGAGCCGGTGGAGGTTTCAGTGGCGGTAGCATGAACATGGACGACATCTTCTCTCAGTTTGGCGATATTTTCGGAGGCGGAAATCCATTCGAAAGTTTTTTCGGAGGTGGAGGCGGAGCAAGAGGTCAACGAACACGAAAGGGTACCAACCTTCGTATTAAGTTGAAACTTAATCTTGAAGAAATTGCCAATGGTGTAGAAAAGAAAATCAAGGTTAATCGACTGATTGTTGATCCCAATACCAAATTTCAAACGTGTTCCAGCTGTAATGGTACCGGTCAGGTAAGGAAGGTGATGAACACCATGCTTGGACAAATGATGAGTACGTCTACATGCCCAGTTTGTGGAGGAAGCGGACAAACAGTAGAAAGCAGAGCCTCTGGAGTTGACAGCTCTGGATTAAAGAGACAAGAAGAAGTGATATCCATCAAAATTCCTGCAGGAGTTACAGATGGAATGCAACTATCTATGTCAGGAAAAGGCAATGAAGTTGCAGGTGGAATTCCAGGAGATCTCTTAATTGTGGTAGAAGAAGAAGAGCATGACATTTTAAAGAGGGATGGGAATAATGTCATTTATGATTTTTACATCAGCTTCATCGATGCAGCGTTAGGTACATCCATTGAAGTGCCAACCATTAGCGGAAAAGTTAAGATCAAAGTGGACCCTGGTACTCAAAGTGGTAAAATATTGCGTTTAAGAGGAAAAGGAATTAAGTCCATTGAGGGATACGGACAAGGAGATCAACTAGTCCATGTGAATGTATGGACTCCAAAAAAACTCTCCATGCAAGAAAAAGAGTCGTTAGAAGCCATGAGACATTCGCCAAATTTTGAGCCAAGTCCCAGCAAAGCGGATAAGTCATTTTTCGAACGAATGAAAGAATACTTTTAAGATTGTCATTTATGTAACCCCAGTGTTTCATTTACGTAACATGTGGGTATGTTGAAGTTGGCAATGACGACAGGATTAAGCCTGTTAACGTGTTTCTGTGCACTGGCACAGTTAGACAAATTTTATACCGTCAAACAATCCCCCGATTTTGATACCGTTGACTTCTATTTAAAAGCAACCGCTACAAATTGCTTACTTAAAAAATCAGATGAAGACAACAATCCCCTCTCCATCTATGGGAATCCCAACCTCGACAAAATAAACCCATCATTCGCAAGCAAAGTCCGAAATAGAACCTGCTATGCAAAGCTGAAATTGGATGAGTACAATTCCTCAGGATTTGGTGATAGTTTCAGTATGGCTGTTTCTAGAAGTGATAAAGAGAATGATTTCTGGAAAGTAAATCTGAATGATGAAAATATCTATAAGCTGAATTTAATCTATGGATTTGGGAACGCCGACGTAAATCTTACAGGGACTGCCATTAACAAACTAAAGATTAAATCCGGTAGTGCAGATATTATGGTTGGTTATGATGATGGAAACTATAATCCCATTAAAATGGATACCTTCTTCGTAAAAGCAGATTTCGGTTCGATCGTGGCTAAACGTATGGAGCTATCAAGGGCTAAGCATGTTATTACCAAAATTGGATTTGGTAATGTGCTTCTCGATTTTGACCAGAGTAATAAAGAAAAATGTGAAGTTGATGCTTCCGTTGGAGCAGGTAATCTAGAGATTTTACTTCCAAGAAGAGGAACTCCAGTTATTATCCGTATAAAAGACTCACCCCTTTGTGCGGTAAAGATGATTGATGGTTTCGAAGAAGTTGAAAACAATGTTTTTGTCAATATGAATTATTCAGCATCTGCTGAAAACCTCCTCACCTTCAATGTGGATGTAGCGCTAGGTATGGTTCGCTTCAAATATGCAGACTAGACTAGTCTGCATGAGCTAATATTCCTTCAACCAATAAATATTGCGCAGCGCAATATGTCGACATGGTTAACAAGCCTGCAAATGGAATTGGATCTTTGAATGCATTTACTGCAAGGATTGAATCGGATAAAACAAATAGAATACTTCCTATAAAAGCTAATTGATAGCTTCTGACTGAGGTAACTCCTCTTCTAAAATATGCACTGATCATCATTATTAGAATAACCAAACCATATACTATAATGGGGACCGTAAAAGCTCCAGCAGGAAGAAGAATGTAAAATAGTATAACCCCATAAAGGAGAAAGGGAAGAATCTTAAAGAAACTGATGTTGGGTTTTTGATAACTTGATTTACTTAGCACAAATACGTAAGTAACCTGAGCTATCAGGAAAAAACCAATACTAAGCATAAAATACATTTCATTGGACTGGAACATCAACACCACATCACCTAACCATGAGAATAGTATTGCTACACTTAATAAAATGACCTTTATCGTTGTATTACCAATACTCTTTTTATAGATATAAAAAAGCAATAACGGCATCAAAAGAGGTTTTGTGTACCGCTCGAGTTCTTCAGACGGAATTACTTGGGCAACCAGGTTAGCTACACATACTGCAGTGTAAAGCCAAAATATCGTTCGAGGCATTACTTTCCTTTAAAGATCAAGTAAATAAAAGCTAAAAAAGCCAATACACCACATCCGGTAAATATTAGTGGAAAATTATCAGGATTTCCCCCATAGATTTGACCGGCCAGCATAGCCCCCATTCCTATACCAATTTCAAGTGCCATAAACAACGTAGAAAAACCTCTGCCTCTGTATTTGTCAGGTGCCAAATCTGCAGCCCATGCGAATAAGGATGGAGAAGAAAGTCCATATCCTGCCCCAAAAATCAAAGCACCAGTCAGTAGGTTAAATGCATTTTCTGAAAACCCAGTGTAGACTGATCCAGTAGCAACGATCAGCATAGCTGCCATTAGGACTCTTCTTCTTCCATAATCATCTGATAATCGACCCCCGACAACTCGTGATATCAATGAGGTGAAAGTGAAATAGGAAAAATAAAGTCCTTTGTTTTCTATCCCTACGTGCAAACTGAAATCAGGAGTTAAGGTGATTGCTGTTCCAAATGAAGTAGTTACTAACATCATTACCACAGAGGGTACAATCACGGAAGGTTCATAAATATCTGATTTCTTGATCCTTAATAAACTGACTGAAAACTTTTGTTTATGTTCTACCGTCTCTTTCATTCCAACAAGAACTAAGACAGAGAGTAAAGCCACTGCCGCACTGGAATAAAACAACGTTTCTATTGAGTAATACTTACCAATCTCTCCTCCTATAGCAGCACCAACACCCATTCCAGTCATTCCAAAGAAACTAAGAATTCCCATCCCCTCACCTCTTCGTTCAATCGGAACAATATCTGCCACATAAGCTGCAGTTCCTGTGGGTTTAAACCCAGTGGAAAACCCATGAATAAATCGAATAAAAAGAAAGGCGTAGATATTCAAGAAAAATGGATAAAACAAAGAGACCACCGCTGTTACAGCTGCACCAAAAACCATTACGGGAATACGACCCCAGGTATCTGTCAGTTTACCACTAAAAGGTCTTGAAATAAGTGCTGTTAACGTAAAAAAGGTAATATGAAGTCCAATATAGCCCTCACCCCCAAACGAACGCATAAAGTCAGGAAGTTCTGGCAAAACCATGTTAAATGACCCAAAAAAAAGAAATGAGCTAATGGACAAAAGCCAAAAGTTCAGGGAGTATTTTTTCATTCTTCCATATTCGATTACTTACTCCTCATGCAGTAAGTAGGCTTTAATGTAGTCATTTAGATCACCATCTAAGACATTTTGTACGTCCGTTCGTTCATAGCCTGTCCTTGCGTCTTTAATAAGCTTATATGGATGTAGTACATAATTTCGGATTTGCGACCCGAAATCAATGGCTTTTTTTCCAGCTTCTACTTTATCCCGCTCTTTATTTCGTTTTTCAATTTCCATCTGATAGAGCTGAGATTTAAGCATTTGCATGGCTCTCTCTCTATTGGCAAGCTGCGATCTTTCTACCTGACAAACGACTACAATACCTGTGGGAATATGAGTCAGTTGTACCTTCGTTTCGACCTTATTTACATTTTGACCTCCTGCACCTCCCGACCTAGCCGTTTGCATCTCAATCTCATTGGGATGAATTTCTATTTCTATGGTATCATCAACAACAGGATATACATAAACTGAAGCAAATGATGTATGTCTTCTTCCTCCACTATCAAAGGGTGATATTCTTACCAGACGATGTACACCATTTTCAGATTTCAAATAACCATAAGCCATTGGCCCATCAAATTCTAAGGTAACCGATTTAACTCCTGCAACATCACCGGCTTGATAGTCAACTTCCTTAACCTTATATCCATTGGCTTCCCCCCACATAATGTACATTCGCATCAGGATGCCAGCCCAATCGTTGCTTTCTGTACCTCCAGCTCCAGGTGTAATCTGGAGCATGCAAGACAGCTGATCTTCCTCTTCACTCAACATTTTTTTGAGCTCTAGCTGCTCTAGTAACTTCAGTGAAGAGGTATAGGATTCGGTTAATTCTTCCTCACTAGCCTCTCCTTCCTGAGCAAACTCAAACAACGTTTCCACATCACCTAAAGAAGTTTCGACCTCTTCAAAGCTCTCAGTCCAGGATTTCAACCCCTGGATTTTTTTCATGGTTTTTTCTGCTTCTTCCGGGTTATTCCAGAAGTCGGGTTGTGCGGTAACGAGCTCTAATTCTTCGAGATCTTTTTTACGCCCATCATAGTCAAAGATACCCCCTCAAGGCATTAACACGAGCCTTTAAATCCTTCAGTTCATCGGTTGTCATTAATAGAAAATTTTAGAGTGGCGAATATAGAAAAGGAAAACGGCTATCCAATCTTTCTGATCCAGCCATATTGATCTTCTTCCTCGCCATGCTTTATCTTGGTAAGTGTCTCAAGAATTCGATTGGAAATCGGTCTGTCCTCAACTGAAGATAATTCATAGTCAGTACCTTCATGACCAATCGTTCTAATATGAGAAACGGTAGCGGCAGTACCAATACCAAAAGCTTCGGTCAGCGTACCCTTTTCTATTGCTTCAATTATTTCCTTGACCTTGATTGGACGCTCCTCCACCTTGAGGCCCCAATCTTTAGCTAAAACAAGGGCGCTTTCACGCGTAATTCCAGGCAAAATGGAATCACTGGTAGGAGGAGTCAATAAAGTATCATCATTGATCACAACCATCAAATTCATTGTACCAGACTCCTCAATGTATTCATGAGTTACTCCATCGGTCCAGATAAGTTGGTGATATCCCTCTTCATTAGCTTTTTTGGCAGGATACAAAGACGCAGCATAATTACCTGCTGTTTTTGCAAAACCTACACCACCCTTTGCAGCTCTAGTGAAATTCTTTTCAATTTTAACCTTTACAGGCTCTGAATAATAACCACCAACAGGACCGGTAATGACCATAAATTTATAAGTCTCTGATGGTCTAACTCCTATAAACGGATCATCTGCAAACTGGAAAGGCCTAATATATAATGAAGTACCAGGCTTACCGGGTACCCAATCTTTATCTAATGAAATTAATTGCTCTATGGACTCGAGAAATAATTCTTCCGGAACAGGCGGCATGCACATGCGTTCCGCACTCTTGATCATACGTTTTGCATTCGCATCTGCTCTGAAGAGCAAAACCTCCCCGTTTGAATTTCTATGCGCTTTCAGTCCCTCGAAGATACTTTGTGCGTAGTGCAGTGAAGCATTGGCAGGACTTATGGAAAAATCAGCAAAAGGGGTGATCCTAAGTTCCTGCCATTGCCCATTTTTATAATCTGCCACGAACATATGATCGGAAAAGGCTTTTCCAAAAGAAAGTTGGTCAAAATCAATTAAGGAAAGCTTAGAAGAAGAGGTCTTCTCCACTTTTATATCCATTGTTTCAGTCATGACTATGAAAGATTATTGGTTAAAAGATCTTATTATTCTTGGTCAGGAGACCATGGTATTTCGGGAACATTAAGTACCACACTCAAAACCCTTGCAAAGATGAACAAATAATCAGACAATCTATTGGTGAACTGCAAAATCACTTTGTCTATCTCAGCTTCACTTGCCAAAGCTATAATTGACCTTTCAGTTCTTCGACAAACGGTCCTACAAATGTGGGCTAAAGACACAGCCGGGTGACCACCTGGTAAAATAAAGTTTTTCAAAGGAGGTACCTCTGACTCATATTTATCTATCCAAACTTCAAGCTGACTTACTTCGGTTTCTGTTATTTTGGGAAGCTCAAATCCTTTAAAACCTTCCTCAGTGGCAAGAATGCTACCTATTGTAAATAAGTGTTCTTGAATCCAATATAGCTGCTGTTTCAAACGATTCTCCACAGCTTCATGGTCTTTTAAGTGGCCAATAAATGAGTTAAGCTCATCAACGTTTCCATAAGCTTCTATCCTCAGATGATCCTTTGAAACCTTTTTTCCTCCAAGAAGAGAGGTCTGACCTTTATCACCAGTTTTTGTGTACAGTTTTACGCTCATGCAGTAACCTCGGTGGTTCTTATGTTCTTGTTGAGTACGTCTTTTTCTACAAGACCGTCTCGTAACCGAATGATTCGATGAGAATACTCGGCTATATCTTCTTCATGAGTTACCATTATTATGGTATTTCCTTTATCATGGAGCTCTTGAAACAAATCCATGATATCATAAGATGTTTTGGAATCCAGGTTACCGGTTGGTTCATCAGCAAGAATAATACTAGGATTGTTTACAAGAGCCCTTGCAATTGCAACCCTCTGTCTTTGCCCCCCGGAAAGTTCATTTGGTTTATGATAGGCTCTATCATCTAAACCAACTCCGGCTAATGATTTTAGCGCCATTTCTTTTCTTTCTTCGGAACCGTATCCAGCATAAATAAGCGGTAATGCAACATTCTCTAATGCAGATGCACGCGGGAGTAGGTTAAATGTCTGAAATACAAAACCAATCTCTTTATTCCTAATCTCTGCCAGTTCGTTTTCTGTTAAATCGCTGACGTCATTTTCATTCAAAATGTACGTTCCATCTGTTGGTGTATCCAGGCAACCAATAATATTCATCAGTGTGGACTTTCCTGAACCGGATGGTCCCATAAATGCAACATATTCTCCTTTATCGATATTGATCGATATTGATTGTAGTGCCATGATGATCTCACTTCCCATGACATATTTTTTTGAAACGTTGGTTGTTGATATTATGCTCATATATCTTTTTCTACTGGCTAATGTATAAAGTTTAGGTATTGTTGAAACAATAAATGTTCTACACGTTTTTAGATAGTTTTGGTTTATAAAAAGTTACACCATGACTACTCTTTTCCTAGCTCTTTTGTTTTCATCTCAGTTCTCTGGCTGGGAATTATTATCCTCTGTTGAAATTGAAAACGGATTTGATGAATTTATGGGCGGCGAAATTGAAAAACCTGTTTTTTCTGAGCAACTTAAATTACATGAAGGGAAAGAACTGACTCTTGAAGGATTCATTATACCGCTAAAAGAGGATGGTGATGAGCAAGCCTATTTTATCTTATCCAGATTCCCTTTTCAATCATGTTTCTTTTGTGGCGCTGCAGGACCAGAAACTGTGGTAGAAGTTTTTTCGGATAGAAAAGTTCGTTTTACAGATGAAAGGGTGCGAGTCACCGGAACATTACGATTAAATAGAAATAATCCGATGCGTCTTTTTTACATCTTAGATGAATGTAAAGTGGAAGAGCTTTAGGGGTCATGGAAAAGGAGAGCTTTTTCCATGATGTTTATGAGGTTGCCCGCTTAATACCGATAGGTAGAGTTACAACCTATGGAGCAATTGCTCAATATCTGGGTGTAAGAAGTTCTGCAAGAGTAGTTGGTTGGGCTATGAATGACGCCATCTCAAAGCATAATGTACCAGCACATCGTGTCGTAAACAGAATCGGTATTTTAACCGGGAAAAATTATTTTGGTACTCCAACACAAATGCAAGAGCTACTAGAGCAAGAAGGCATTAGCATTGAAAAAGATCAAATTGTTGATTTTGAAAATGTTTTTTGGGATCCGGCAAAAGAACTTTCCCTATGATTTTTTTACAAGAACTAAGCCAATGAACATAATCAACCCATTCAAGATCAGCAATTCAAAGCCAAACGTATATCCACCAAAAAGTGCCTCTGAATTAAGGTTAACTAAATAGGTAAGTAGCGGTGAAAGTATGCTAAGTATTGGTACCAACTGATCTTTTATCTTCCACTTGGTAAATATCCCAAATGCAAATAATCCTAGTAATGGACCGTATGTGTATCCTGCCGCTTTGAAAATTGAATTGATAACACTTTCATCGTTAATTGCCTGGAACACCAAAATCGTAAAAAAAAGTAAGATTGAAAATCCAAAATGAACTCCAATTCTTAGTCGCTTCTTTTGATCATAGTTTTCTTTTTCAAACCCTAAGAAATCCACACAAAAAGAAGTAGTAAGTGCCGTTAAAGCAGAATCTGCACTACTATATGCAGCGGCAGTAATTCCTAATAAAAAGGTAATTGTACCCAGCGAAGAAAATTCATTCACAGCAAGAATAGGAAATAGGTTATCTGATCTTTCAGGAATAGAAATCCCACCGATTTCTGCATATTGATGGAGTAAAACTCCTAAGCTTAGAAATAAAAAATTGACTACAACGAGTATTATGCAAAACCAAAGTACATTTTTCTGAGCCTCTCCAATATTTCGACAGGTAAGATTTTTTTGCATCATATCCTGATCAAGACCTGTCATTACAATAGCGATAAATGCACCGCTAAAAAACTGTTTAAAAAAGTTATTTCCACTTTTCCAATCCCAATTAAAAATGGTTGATCGATAATCTTCAAACACGTTTGTTGATAGTTCCGACCATGTCCATAACAGTTCATCTTTTATAAATAGAATATTAACAACCACTGCAATTAGCATGAATGCAGTTTGGAGTGTATCCGTCCAAACAATGGTTTTGATCCCTCCCCGAAACGTATAGAGCCAAATCAGTAAAATAGTACTAAGAACGGAAATCCAAAAAGGCAGATTGTAGGCATCAAAGAATGCGATTTGAAGGACCCCAGCAACTAAAAACAGACGAAAACTTGCCCCAATGATCCTACTTATCAAAAAGAAAAAAGCTCCAGACTTATAGGTCCAAAAACCAAAGCGTTGATCCAAATAGGTATAAATGGAAACAAGATTAAGCTTGTAATAAAGGGGAAGTAATACTTTAGCTATAACCCAATAGCCCACCAGATAACCAAGTACTACCTGAAAATAATGGAAGTTAGAGTTTGCAACTTCTCCAGGAACGCTGATAAAAGTTACTCCGGACAAGGAAGCACCTATCATACCAAAAGCCACTAAATACCATTTGGAAGATCGGTTTGCTGTGTAAAAATCTGTGGATTCACTTTTTCTGGATGTCAGATAAGAGATTAGAATCAACAATCCGAAATAACTAATGATAACGATGCCAATTATACCTGCATTCATTCAATGAGATTTTACGAATCCGTAAATTACTAAGCGAGTTACTTAATTAGCAATTATTAATTTTGCGGAAAATAATAAGTATGAGTATTGACTATAATATTCAGGAGGACGTATTAGTTGCAGAAGATATTGGTGAAGAGAGCATTCGAGATTTAATGGTCTACAATGATGATTTCAATACTTTTGATCATGTTATAAACACGCTAATAAAAGTATGTAAGCATGATGTTCACCAAGCAGAGCAATGTACTTACCTAATTCACTTCAAAGGCAAATGTTCTGTTAAGAAAGGAATGTATGAGGAGCTTAAACCGATGAGAGAAGGGATTTCCTCAGCCGGAATAAAGGCGGCTATTGTTTAATGGAATACCCTTCACAATTAGTAGAAAAAGCTGTTGAAGAAATTTCTAAGCTTCCAGGAATAGGAAAAAAAACAGCCTTGCGATTAGCACTTCATTTACTTAAACAACCTCAGGAGACAACAAAAAATCTGGCGTCCTCCCTTGAAGATTTGAGAGATAAAATTAAGTATTGTAAGACCTGTCATATTATTGCAGATACGGAGGATTGCACCTGTCAGACTGCTTACAGAGACACATCGGTTATATGTGTGGTAGAGGACACACCAGATGTCTTGGCCATTAGAAATACGGGACAGTATAATGGGCTATTTCATGTCCTCGGTGGAAGAATATCTCCTATGGAAGGAATAGGTCCTGAGGATATAAACATCGAATCACTGATCGGTAGAATTAAATCTGATGATCAAATAACAGAGGTTATATTGGCATTGAGTGCTACAATGGAAGGAGATACTACTTCTTTCTACATCACCAAATTACTTAAAGAATACCCGATTAAAGTGACCACCATTGCAAGAGGGATACCAGTAGGAAGTGAATTAGAATTTGCCGATGAAGTGACATTGGGCCGAAGTATTGCTACAAGGACGTTATTTAATGAGGATTAATTTTATATTAGTCGAAAGCTTGCAATCCAAGTAGCTGATTGAGGGATATTTGTTAAAAACATTAATTTAATCATGAATAGGAAATTTATTAGTTGCATCTGTTTTTTGTTTGTACTCTCTACGCAAGCTCAATCTCCAATATCAGACGTATACAATGGATTAGAAGGTGAGGTGTTTACTATTCAAGGTATTGTGACGACTCCCGAATTTGGGACTTCTGAAAATGTACAATTTTTCGTTCAAGACGAATCAGCCGGTATTCTTGTTAATTATAGTGATAACCCGTTGTGCTAGTTAGTTTTCTTGTGAATTTGTGATTGAAATGAAATGC
>CAYWOQ010000008.1:0-71951 GCA_964459925.1 uncultured Roseivirgaceae bacterium | reverse complement strand
TTTTTTCGGCATTATTGACAATAAAGTGAAATTATTAGAACAGAAGAAGAATGAATAACGACCCGCTAACACTGTATATGCGATAATGCTCCCTATCGGGCGCACTACGCATATACTAACCGTTGTGCTTAATTATCAATATGCTCCAATATATCACCAGGTTAACAATTCAAAGCTTCACAAATTGAATCCAAGGTTGAAAACCTAATAGCCTTAACTTTACTTTGCTTCAAAATTGATAAGTTTACTGTTGACACTCCGACGATTTCGGAGAGCTCTTTGAGCTTCATTTTGCGTTTCGCCAACATCACATCTAAGTTTACCACGATAGACATTTTAAAAAAATTAAACAGTAAGTGAACTATCGATTGCCTTCATCAAATCATCAAAGTTTTTTTCATTTTTACCCCAAGAATAAATTTGGAACAAGGTTGCTGAGCAAAACTTTATGGTAGATTCATCGCCTTTGTCCTCAAAGCTGATGTATAGATTTTCTCCCCAAGATAGCCATGATATTCTCGAAATAGCTAAAATTTCGTGGTTGACTTTGTCTGCTTTGATCAATTTGAATTTTGAATCATCGATCACCTCTATTAGTTTTTCAAACATAAGTTCTTTGGAGATGTCAAATGTCTTTTCAGAATTCACCTTTGATGTAAACAGATTGTATTTACTAGTAAAGTAATTTTTAAAGTAAAGAGATCTTCTATTGACCAAATTGAGAATAAAAAACCCGATAATTAATAGGGTTGTTACCAAAAGAATTGGACTTTCAGGTTCTGAATAGTTGCCAATTAGAATTGGAAGGACAATTAAAACAGAAAGAGCAATCCATATTCTAATATCATTTAATTTTGGTTTGTGTGATTATAGGTCGACAGGATCGAATTGAAAATTTACAAAATCTTGATTGATTAAAAACTATTAGTTACGAGTACTAGCACGTATGTAATTTGGGAAGAGGATATTTGAACGAGTCGAACAACTCAAAAACTTTCCTAACTCTGGAAGAATAGTTCCTGAAACCGATCCTCGCTGATACCTATTTCAATCTAAACATCACGCCAGTCGAAAGAAAATTGAATCCTATATCGTAAATCTTTTGATGTACATATCCACCGACAAAGGAAAATTCAGCATGCCGATTATAAAATGGTCTGAATTCCAACATACCGGTAAACTCTCTTCTTGGATATCCATCTTCTGATTGCCGATAAGTTAGGTACGGACTGAATTTGTTTTTAATCATAACATAAAATTCGGAAGCCCATTCGAAATGCGTCTGATTAATTTGAGTTTCATGCGAAATCCCTAAACCCAAAACCCATCTCACCTTCTCTAAATTGATGAGGTTGAATTGCAGAACCTGCCAGTCAATGGTCGTAAAAGCACCTGATACGTCATTCACATTGAATCTTCTCAGCTGTGTAGAAAAAAGCCCCCAATTACCTCGGATCATTTGTCGATCAAAAAACTCCACCTCTCTACAATTCAATCCACCACTCAATCCAATCTCCAAGCTTTTTCGCCAGTCTTCTTCGGCTGCATTGTTCATCTGAGCATATTGAGCTGCACTGAATCCATTAATGAGTGTACCCACGAATAGATCTGAAAACAAGCTTACCAGTAAACTACCTTCTCCGTCATCACCAAAATAGGAATAGCTGTTATCAGTGGATGAGGAGCTCTTGTTGCTTTTGTATTCAGAAGCACGGGATTTTACCTCTCGTACTTGAGCAATACTCAAAAAACTTATAAGAACAAATGCAACGGTAAAAGATCTTTTTTTCATGGTAGGTGATTTTATCCTACCTAATTTCAATTTCTGTGCCAGCTTGAAATTTTATGGAACAGGGTCATAGCCACTCCCACCCCAGGGATGACATTTACCTATGCGTTTCAATCCCAACCATACACCTTTTAGACCATGCTTTTGAATAGCTTCTTTGGCATATTGCGAACAGGTCGGAGTGAATCTGCAGGTGCTAGGAAAAAGCGGAGATATCGCATACTGATAGAAGATTATAGGAGCGATGAGTATTTTTTTTAATATGCGATTCACGTGACAAAAGTATCATTCAAACTTGCATTCACCAATAAAAATTATTCTGTTTGTCCGCTCACCAAGTGGCGTTGGAGGCGTTATTGATCAGTTGACAGTTGATGAAGTTTATTCTTACTCTATTTCTTGGTTTACTTTCATTCGTTGCTTTTGCACAAGCAGCGACCGATAGTTTATATGTAAAGAGGATATGGATAGAGGGAAATAAGAAAACAAAGGAACGGATCATTTTTCGCGAGTTGAGTTTTAGCCCTAAAGAAACCCACACAAGAGCAGCCCTGGACAGCATGTTTGAATGGGACCGCAACCGTATTTACAATACCAACTTGTTCAATACAGTGGATATGGATTTGGTCAATGAAAGCAATGGTGAAGTAGAAGTGAAGATTACTGTAGATGAGCGTTGGTATTTTTATCCCGCTCCCATTTTTCAACTGATCGATCGAAATTTCAATGATTGGTGGGTTAATAGAAATCGTGATCTGAGTCGGGTCAATTATGGAATCAGGCTTTCGCAATTCAATTTTCGAGGAAGAGCAGAGCTCCTGCGCGTCACTTTACAATCTGGGTTCACAACTGCCATCAGTCTACAATACAGCATTCCATATATTGATAAAAAACAGAATCAGGGACTATTTTTTAGTACCAGCTATGTTGAGGCTAAAAATGTGGCATATATAACCCGTGAGGGAATCCCTCAATTCACCTCTGATATTGAAGAAGACCTCAGACAAATACATTTTAATAGTGTCAGCCACACCTATCGATCCTCTTTTTATACATTTCATAACACAAGACTGGGTCACTATCACGTTCGTACGGCAGATACACTTGCTCTTCTCAACCCTAATTATCTAGGTAATGGTCGCATACTGCAACGTCACTTTTTCTTTGGGCACTCATTCAGGTACGATAAAAGAAATAACATTAACTACCCCACTAGTGGTGAACGAATTTTTGCAGGTGTTTGGAAACATGGACTGGGAATTCATGATGATGGTGTAGACTATTGGCGTACAAGACTTAAACTGTCGAAGTATTGGGATCTAGGTAAGAAATTTTATGCAGCAAGTGATGTATCTGTTCTCTCTACGTTTCCAGCGCGAAGGGATTATTTTAATTATTATAAAATAGGACTACTGCTTGAATCCTTGCGAGGGTATGATCTTAGAGTAGTAGAAGGTAGTTCATATGTGATTCAACGAAATGAATTTAAATATCAATTGTTTGGCAAAGCCTATGATATCAGTAAGTTCATGCCTATCAGGCAGTTTCAGACCTTCCCTTTGAATATTTACTGGAAAGTCTTTTTTGATCAGGGATATGCAAGAGGTTATCCGGATTACCAAGGAAGTGAGCCATTATCTGATAGCTATTTGTACAGCCTGGGTTCTGGATTTGATTTTGTAATTGTTAATGACTTGACCATCCGACTCGAATGGTCAAGAAATGGGGAAAACGAAAATCATTTCTTTATCAACTTCCTATCGCTTCTTTAGCCGAAAGACTTTCCACTTTTTTTTCTTTCCTTTCTTGAAATAATACCACTTGCCAATTTTGTTTCCTTCCACCCAACTACCTTCATATAAGGGATCACCCCCCTCATTGTAGTATTTCCATAATCCATCTTCTTTTCCATTCTTTAGCATCCCGATTTGGTTCATCTGACCATTTTCAAAATAGAAGGTCCACTCACCATTCGGTAAACCATCCTGATAAAATCCTTCTCTCTTCAGGATTCCGGTTTCATAATAAAACATCCACTTTCCTTCATAAAGCCCATTCCAATATGCCCCACTTTTCTCCAGCTTTCCATTCGAATAAAAATAATGCGCACTATCCTCCAGGATGTCATTCTCCCAAAATTCAACAGCCATCATTTGACCATTCTCATAGTAGTAGGTTTGCCAGCCTTCTAATTCATTTTCATAATAGTGGAGTTCTGCACTGGTCCTTCCATTAGGATAATAGTAAGACCATTCTCCGTGCTTTTCACCTTTTTTAAGCTCACCAAACGATTTCATATCTCCAGATGCATAAAATTCACCATCTAGTTCTTGCGCTGAAACGGCAATGCCGAACAGTAAAAGAAGTAGGAAAGGAAAGGTTCTCATACTAAAAGCTAAACGTTATTTAATATATAAGTATTGGAAGTAATGGAACAAATCTGCTACATTCCGGTATGCATAAATTAATAGTTCATGTATTTATCTTCCTTTCCATTCACACGGCCTTCTCACAGGATGGTAGCTTCTCTTTCGGTGCACGTAATGCAGGCTTAGGAGGTGCCTCCTTAACATTGACCGATGAGTACAGCCTTTTCAATAACATTGGTGGGTTAGGAAGAATTCAAAATCATTCACTTTTTGCTGGCTATCAACATAGATACAACCTTTCTGAATTTCAAGTCATAGGCAGCGGTGGAATTTTTCATCATGAGCTTGGGAATGCTGGAATCGGATATTACAAATTTGGAGATGACCTATTTAGCCAGCAAAAACTACACGTTGGTATAGGCAATAAGCTACAGATGGTTTCCTTAGGGTTAGCTGTAGATTGGGTGCAATACGATATTGAATCTGTTGGTACTCAACATGTAGTTGCTATCCAATTTGGAGGTATAGCTGAGATCACAGAACAATTTGTATTTGGTGCACACATATTTAATATTAATCAAGCCACTTTAGTATCAGAAACCGGAGAGCAGCTTCCAACTGTAATGAAAGTAGGTTTTTCTTACAGAGCGACTGACGAGCTGATGATAAATACAGAGGTCGAGAAAGATCTTGATGTAGATGAGGTGTTTAAAGCAGGGATTGAATACCAAGTAGTCAAAAAAATTTACTTCAGAACAGGTATTAGAACAACACCATTTGTTGGCGCTTTTGGAATGGGATTCCATCCAAAGATGCTCAAGTTTGATTATGCCTTCTCTAGTAACTCAGACCTGGGTAGTATTCACGAAATATCACTTGCCTATTCATTCAAGAAATGAAGAATTGGTTAACCATAGCTTTTATCACTTTGCTTTTTACTTCCTACGGACAAAATGATGAGATAGATCTTGAGCAATTTGCAGAAAGGCTATTCGAAATTCAAGACGAGGATTTATCATTCGAGGATATCTATGAATCACTTCTGCTGTATTACACCAATAGACTAAATCTAAACAAAGTTGAACCCGAAGAACTGTCAACCCTGTATATATTAAACCCACAACAAATCCTCGCTTTCTTTGATTATCGTGAAAAGTATGGTGATCTACTTTCGATCAATGAATTACAAGTAATTCCAGGATTTAATGTACAAACCATCCGTTCATTACAGCCCTTTGTAACAGTTGAAGAATCCTATATTGATGATAGGCCATTTTTTAAGCGCGTATTAGAAGAGGAAAACAACTACCTTTTACTTCGATATACAAGCAGGTTAGAGGACCAGCTTGGATTTACCGATGCTAGCCCACTGGATACCATATTCGTTGAAAACGAAGAAGGATTAGTCATAGATACTTTAACGGAAGCTCCAAGTAGGTATCTGGGTTCGCAAAACAAAGTCTATGGACGCTTTCGGACGAGTCACAGAAACGACTACAGTCTGGGATTCACCTTTGAAAAAGATGCAGGAGAAGAATTCTCTTTTAAAAATGGTCGTAAGGGATTTGATTTTTACTCTTATCATTTATTACTGGAAAATAAGTTCGGATTTAAAAAGATCATGCTGGGTGATTTTCAAATGCAAGTAGGACAAGGCGTAGTTTTTGGTGCAGGGTTTAATGCAGGTAAAGGTGCAGAAACAGTGAATACTTCCAGAAGAAGTACGATCGGTCTAAGGCCATATACCTCAGTTCTCGAATCAGGCTTTTTCAGAGGCGTTGGAGTCACCAAGCAGTTTAGTGATTTTGAGATCACAGGATTCTATACAAGAATTAAACAAGACGCAAATGTTGAAGTGGATTCAATTGAATTTTCAACAATTTTCGATGGAGAGGAAGTCAATGGGAGAGTACCTTCCTCTGATCCGAACCGGACCTTTGAAGAAGAATTTGCTAATTCTATTATAACCTCAGGGTTCCATCGCACCGAAAGTGAATTGGAAAGAAGAAATAAGGTTGATGAAGAATCATTTGGAGGAATGATTACTTATGCTCCAACCCATAGACTATTGATCGGAGGAGCGGCTATCCATACGAACTACAGCATTCCGATCGGACGAACACCTAATAATTACAATCAATTTGAGTTTAAAGGAGATCAAAACAATGTTTACACTATTTTCTCAAATTATACCTGGCAAAACTTCTCCTTTTTTGGTGAAGCTGCACGATCTAGTTCTGGTGGAGTTGGCGCGGTTGGAGGGTTCATCACCAGTCTTTCCAGATTTGTTGATTTTGCCATGATTCTACGAAATTACGATCGGGACTTTCACTCTTTTTATGGAAATGCCTTATCTGAAAACTCGCGAAACATCAACGAAAGAGGGGTTTACTGGGGTGCAGCCATCAAACCTAACAGAAGGCATAGTTTAAATTTTTATTACGATCATTTTAGTTTCCCTTGGTTAAAATTTAGAACAGAGGCTCCCTCTGAAGGCCAAGAGTGGTTGATTAGATATACACATGTCCCGACACGGAAGATCACAATATATGCTCAGGTAAGACAGCAGACCAGACAAATCTCAATCCCAAATGAAAACCTGAATATTCTAACCGATCAGATAAAATATAACTACCTCTTTAATATCGATTATGAGATAACCAATGGAATTAAACTAAAAACCAGAGTTCAAAGCAGTACTCAACGAGAGGCTTCCGCAAAAACCAAAGGCTTTGCGATCATCCAGGATATTAATTTTCCAATTTGGAAGCTAAAGTTCCATACCAGAACTGCGCTGTTTGAAACAGATGATTTCGATAATGCCCAGTATGTCTACGAAAATGATGTTTTATATGCTTTTTCGATTCCCGCTTACAATGGGACCGGCATTAGAAACTATGCGATGGTACGATATGATCCCTCAAGGAATATTTCTGTTTGGGTAAGGTATGCTAGGTTTTCCTTTACCGATCGAGACGAAATTGGATCGGGGTTGAATTTGTCGCAAGGAAATACCTCATCAGAAATCAAGGTCATGCTTAGAGTTAAATTCTAGCATTGATCAAATATTGCTAGATTAGAGCAATGCAAACCTCAAAAGATGTTTGGTCTGGGATTCTTGATTTTCTAAGGAGTGTCGGAGAGATATTCACGACCAATCTATTCAAACTAGGAGAAAGCGAGATTAATCTTGGAACCATATTCTATTTCATCTTTGGTTTCATCATCCTCACCTATCTGGGAAGAAGATTTCGTGACATTCTTGTAAATCGCATCCTATTAAAAGCAAACGTGGACAGAGGTGCCCGAAACTCAATTGGGCTAATTGCCAGGGTTCTATTCATGTTTATCGGCTCAATTGTTATTATCCAAACAGCCGGGATTGACTTAAGCTCACTGAGTCTATCGGCAGGTGCCTTAGGCGTGGGTATCGGTTTTGGCCTTCAAAACATCACGGATAATTTCATCTCAGGAATCATCATACTTTTCGAAAAGCCGATTAAAGTCGGTGATCGAATTGTGGTAGGAAATACAGAAGGCGATGTGATCAATATTTCAGTAAGAGCCACAACTATCCTAACTAATGAAAATGTTTCCATTATTGTATCAAATTCAGAGTTCATTTCATCTCGAGTGATTAATTGGAGTCACAATGATCGAAACATTCGGTTCGATATCCCACTGGGTGTTAGCTACAGTGAGGACCCTGTGAAAGTAAGAGAAGTGTTAATGGATGTAGCGGATAGAAATGAAAACGTTTTGAAAAAGCCTGAGCCGAGAGTTTTTTTTGATGAGTTTGGAGATAGCTCCCTAAATTTTACTCTTGTAGTGTGGACCTCTAAATACATAGATAAACCCAGGATATTAAAGACAGAGCTCTATTTTGAAATTTTCAAACAATTCAAAAAAGAGGGAATAGAAATTCCATTCCCTCAGCATGATATCCATATAAAATCCCAACCAGAAAATTAGGCTGCTTTGGTTGAAGATTTCTTGTTTGTACCCTCTTCTTCTTGAGATAATGCCAAAGCAGTGGAGGGCTGTATGCCTGCTTGTATTTGCTTTACTGTCAAGGATGAGTTGTTCGGACTCCATCCGGGAGGCCCAAAAATATACATCAAGACTTCCTTCAGACTTTTGGCCCTTTTTAGGTCATGAAAGATATCCTCGAAAATATGAGTGTTCAGGCGGATTGGGTTGTAGGTTGCTGGTGGTTTCAAAATCCCATATTTGGGATCGACACCTTTTATCGTATTTTGCCATGTACCGAATAAATGATCCCAAATCAATAAGATACCTCCATGGTTTTTGTCGAGATATTCAACGTTGCTGGAGTGATGAACCGCATGTACATGTGGGTTATTGAAGATTTTTCCCAGAAAACCTAACGACCCAATATGCTTGGTATGAAGAAAATATTGGTAGGTCGCATTGATGATTAAGGCAGAACCTATCATGATGGGTTCAAATCCAACGCAAGCCATCCATAACCAAAAAATGGGTTTGTAAAACGTTATGAACCACCCATTTCTTATGCTTACAGCAAAGTTGTAATTCTTTGAAGAATGATGAGGTACGTGAGCTGCCCATAAAATACGAACTGTATGACTCAGCCTGTGATGCCAATAAAAATTAAAATCATCGGCAAGGATTGCAAGGACCCATGCCCACCATGCCCAACCGACAGTGCTATAACCAAGATATTGTTCCCTTAAAGGCTCAAAAAAATCAAATAATCCCTGAAATATTACAACAACAGTGAAAGCTTTAGTAAAAAATGATATGAATGCTGCACCTATTGCAATTCCGAATCCAGCGAGTGTATCCTTCAATTCATAATCATGCTTTGCCATGAAAAATTCGACAACCATGAACAGGAGGAGGATGGGGAAAATATAAACCATATTATCCCCTACATTAAATTCCGGCATACCTAATTAGTCTGATTAAAAAATTCTAATAACTACAAGAATATATCTAAATCGATAAGAAAAAGAATGATTCTTGAGAATTATCTATTCCACCATAATGGATGAAATCTTGAGTAATTCCCAATCAACATATTAGAGCAATAAATCGAGTAAATAAGCTGATCAACCGATAGATTATTCGTATTAAAGAAAATTGTAACTATTGAAGAGCAGATGGTTGAATTTCGTTGATGCAAATCAAGTTTTTTGTATGCTTTACTAAATTCTAGTAGCCTTAAGAAACCATTTTTTTGCAAATTAAAAGAACTTAGAAAAACAGTTTTCAATTATTACATTCGCAACACAAAACCATAATCAGATGAAGAAAACAATACTCACAGTCATCACATTTTTCACAATCCTATGCCTTCAAGCTCAGACAAAGGAGGAAATGGTAACAGAAATGAATGCCAAAAAGGATTCAATTGCTTCAATTCAAGCAAGGGTTGATGCCATCCAAGCAAGAATAAATGCACTGCCAGGATGGAAAATAGGTGCCTTTGGTACGATTGGTGGAAGTGTATCCAATTTCAATAATTGGTACACACAATCTAAGCCAAATATTACCTCAGGAAATATAGGATTTACTTTTAATACATTTGCAAATCTTAGACAAGACAATTACTTCTGGAGAAATTCGGCTAACATTAATCTGGGCTGGGTAAGACTGGATGATCGAGATGATCCAACTGACTCTGATAAATTCGAAGCAACTACCGATGTTATTCAGCTCACTTCCCTATTTGGATGGAATCTGACCAAAAGTTTAGCTGTTTCTACTCTTGCAGAGTATCGAACCACTTTTATAAACGATTTCAATAATCCTGGGTATTTGGATGTAGGTATTGGAGGAACTTGGACACCACTATCCGATCTAGTTGTCGTTATTCACCCACTAAACTATAACTTCGTTTTCAGTGATGAGGGTAACATTTATGAGTCTTCATTAGGTGCGAAAATCGTCGGAGATTACACCAGAAGTATTGGTCAGATTGGGTTTAAAAGTAACCTTTCGACCTTCTTAAGTTATGAAGACTCTAACCTAAACAATGTCACATGGACCAATGGTTTTAGTTACACATTATGGGGAGCATTTGGAATAGGATTTGATTTTGCGTTACGTAGTAATAAACAGGAGGCATTGGACTACACACTGAATACTCTAGCACTGCAAGATCCAACATTAGCCAATGAAACACTTGAAACAGTAGATAACGAACTCCAATCCTTTTGGATCTTTGGAGTAAGCTATTCTTTCTAATTATAATTTCAGCTGTCAACTCAGCTAATAAAAAAGGGTATATCAATGATATACCCTTTTTTATGGTCCAACTGTTATTCCTATTCGTAGGTATTTTCTTTTTGATCAATCTCCTTAAGAACTCTACGTAATATTTTACCTACATTGGATTTAGGCAACTCATCAATGAACTCGATGTATTTTGGGCGCTTATATCCTGTCAGGTGTTCTTTACAATGAGCAACAATTTCTTCGGAGGCGAGAGATTCATCACTCTTTACAATGTAGACTTTTACTGCCTCTGTAGATTTTTTATCAGGTACACCAATCGCTCCAACCTCTAATACCTTACTATGCAAGGCTATGCAATCTTCGATTTCATTTGGATACACATTGAAACCGGAAACAAGAATCATTTCTTTTTTTCGATCAACAATTTTGAAGAACCCTCGCTCATCCATCACCGCAATATCTCCTGTCTTAAACCAATCTTTATGAAAACATTTTTCTGTTTCTTCAGGCCTGTTCCAGTAGCCCTTGTAAACCTGAGGCCCTCGGGCGCATAATTCGCCACGCTCTCCCATTGGTAATTCGTTCCCATCATCGTCCAGGATTTTAATCTCAGTACTCGGAACAGGTAGACCAATATATCCGGTTTCCGCATCTTTTCGTAGTGGATTCGCAGTGAGTACTGGTGAGGTCTCAGTTAATCCATATCCCTCTGAAACAGGCGTTTTAGTCACTTCTAACCATTTATCAGCGACATATTTTTGAAGAGCCATGCCACCAGCAAATGAGAACTTGACCTTAGAAAAATCAAGGTCTTTGAAATTAGGTTGATTAAGAAGGCCATTAAATAGCGTATTAACCCCTGTTAAAATTGTCCATTGATGCTTTCCTAAATCTTTTAGGAACGTCTTCATGTCTCTAGGGTTCGTTACTAATACATTTCTTGCACCTATTCTTACGGTCATTAATGCGTTACATGTTAATGCGAAAATATGATACATGGGTAGTGCCGTAATAAATATTTCCTTTCTCTCTTCAAGTCCTCCGTGCAACATCCACTCACAAACCTGCTCCATGTTTGCGACAACATTTCCATGGGTAAGCATGGCTCCTTTAGAAACACCTGTGGTCCCACCGGTATACTGAAGAAATGCTAATTCGTCACTAGAAATATTTACTGGTTCCGGTTTTTTGCTATTACCTAATTTGAGTACAGTGTTAAATGGCACCGCGTTAGGTAGGTTATACTTAGGCACCATTTTCTTGACATTCTTAACAACAAAATTGACGATACTACCTTTTAGTCCACCGATCATATCCCCAATCTTTGTGACAATCACTGTTTCAATTTGGGTTTGTGTTAGAATCTCTTCCAGGTTGGAAGCAAAGTTTTCAACAATTACCACGGATTTAGCACCAGAGTCATTTAATTGGTGCAACATCTCACTAGGAGTATACAGTGGATTCATATTTACCACGACCATTCCTGCTTTCAATATTCCATAAAGCGCGATGGGATATTGAAGAAGGTTTGGCATTTGAATAGCAACTCGATCTCCCTTTTTAAGGTTGGTATGATTTTGAAGGTAGGAGGCAAATTGATCTATTGACTCACCAAGTTCTGAAAAGGTTATTTCCTTTCCCATATTTTCAAACGCAATTAAATCTTGGTATAGTCCCACACGTTCATCTACCATTTGAGGAAGAGAATCGTAAACTGCAGGATTTATTTCATGTTTTACGCCTTCTGGATAGCTCTCATGCCATGGGTATGTGTTCATCGGTTAATTCTTATGTTGGATTTATAAAAAAAGAAAGGTAGAGACCAAAAAAAGGTCTTGGCACCCCTACCAAGACCTTAAAATAAACAACATTAACCCAAAAATCTGATGCCTTTTCGTTAGTTATTCTAAACTTTTACAGTCGGCATTTCATTATCTTAATGATTCAAAATTAATCAAATAGCATTTTCATTAAAAAATATAAAATTTTATATTTTAATTTTTATATTATTTTCAATACTTAATCATAAATTTGATAGATTGATAATTCATAATAATTAAGATGAGCAAGAATTACGAAATTGATAACATAGATCTCAAAATTCTCAATATCCTATCTGAAGATGCTAAAATGCCCTATACAGAAGTCGCTAAAAAAGTGTTCGTTTCAGGAGGTACAGTTCATGTAAGAATGAAAAAACTGGAAGAGATGGGTGTTGTAAAGGGCACTACTCTTAAAATTGATTATGGTAAACTGGGTTATGACATTACCTGCTTCTTAGGAATTTACCTTGAAAAGAGCTCTCTCTATGATGAAGTCGTTTCCAAATTGAAAGAAATAAGTGAAATAGCGACTATTCGGTATACTACAGGTAACTATAATATTTTCTGCAAAATATATTGTAAAGACACACAACATCTACGAGATGTACTCCATGATAAAATTCAGAAGGTAGATGGAATTGAAAGCACAGAAACATTTATTTCATTAGAAGAAAGCGTAAATAAGCATCTTGTTTTTCAATAAAAATGAGGTTTTAAAAATCTTATTATCCATCAAGAAACCTTATTGCTAATTATTTGTTGCTATTTAGAATTACTATAAATAAGGTGTATTTTTGTCTTTCTGAATAAAGATTTAAATGAGTACTGACGAACAAATATTAGAAGAATTTACCTCCAAAGAATATGAGCATGGCTGGTCTGTTGACTTTGAAGCTGATGAAGCTCCCTTAGGAATTAATGAAGATATCATTCGTTTCATTTCAGCTAAAAAAGAAGAACCCGAATGGTTGCTGAATTGGAGATTGAAAGCTTTTCATCAGTGGAAACAGATGAAAGAGCCAAAGTGGGCAAATATTAATTACCCCGAAATCGATTATCAGGCAATAAGATATTATTCAGCTCCTAAGCAAGATAAGAAACCAAAAAGTCTCAACGAGGTAGATCCGGAGTTATTAAAGACGTTCGAGCGGTTAGGTATTTCATTACAAGAACAAAAGAGATTAACCGGGGTAGCCGTGGATGCGGTCATAGATTCGGTATCTGTAGCTACAACGTTTAAAGAAAAATTATCAGAACTAGGTGTCATTTTCTGTTCATTTAGTGAAGCTGTTCAAGAACAACCAGAATTAGTAAAAAAATATTTAGGCTCGGTTGTTCCGGCAAATGACAATTATTTCGCAGCGCTAAACTCAGCAGTATTTTCAGACGGTTCATTCTGTTACATTCCAAAGGGTGTGAGGTGTCCAATGGAATTGTCGACGTATTTCAGGATTAATGCAGCAAATACCGGACAATTCGAGAGAACCCTAATAGTAGCTGAAGATGAGAGTTACGTCAGTTACCTTGAGGGGTGCACCGCTCCAATGAGAGACGAAAATCAACTACATGCCGCTGTGGTGGAAATCTATGCCGCAAGAAATGCCGAAGTGAAATATTCAACAGTTCAAAACTGGTATCCAGGTGACAAAAATGGAAAGGGTGGCATCTATAACTTCGTTACCAAACGAGGTATTTGTGCAGGTGATCATGCCAAAATTTCATGGACGCAGGTAGAAACAGGTTCAGCAATTACCTGGAAATACCCATCGTGCATTTTGAAAGGAGATCATTCGGTAGGTGAATTTTATTCGGTTGCAGTTACTAATAATTATCAACAGGCAGATACAGGAACCAAAATGGTTCATATAGGTAAAAACACCCGATCAAGGATTGTTTCTAAAGGAATCTCCGCAGGCAAAAGTCAAAATAGTTATAGAGGACAAGTAGAGGTCATGAAAAGGGCAGAAAATGCAAGAAACTTTTCACAATGTGATTCTCTTCTAATGGGAAGCAAATGTGGAGCTCATACATTCCCATACATTGATTTAAAGAATAAAACAGCTCAGGTAGAGCACGAAGCTACTACTTCAAAAATTGGTGAAGATCAGATTTTTTATTGCCAACAAAGGGGGATAGATGAAGAGTCTGCTGTTGCATTAATTGTCAATGGCTTTGCCAAAGAAGTGATGAATAAACTCCCAATGGAGTTTGCTGTAGAAGCTCAAAAACTATTAGCGCTTACTCTTGAAGGTAGCGTAGGTTAATAACTCGAAAAATTTTATGATCAGTATTAAAAATTTACATGCCTCTATCGAGGATAAGGAAATTCTAAAAGGCATCAATCTTGAAGTGAATGCAGGTGAAGTACATGCTATTATGGGTCCAAATGGATCGGGCAAAAGTACTTTGGCTTCTGTTTTAGCTGGAAGAGAAGAATATGAGGTCTCAGAAGGAACTGTAGAATATCTAGGTGAAGATCTTTTGGAACTCGATCCAGAAGAGAGAGCACAAAAAGGTATTTTCCTTGCATTTCAATACCCAGTTGAAATCCCTGGGGTTTCCACAACAAATTTCCTTAAAACTGCACTCAATCAGGTAAGAGAATCTAGAGGTGAAAAAGCACTAGACGCCGTTAATTTTCTAAAACTGATGAAAGAAAAAATGAAGCTGGTTGACATAGACCAATCACTTCTCAGCAGATCATTGAACGAAGGCTTCTCAGGTGGTGAAAAGAAGCGAAATGAAATATTTCAAATGGCTATGCTTGAGCCGAAACTTTCAATTCTTGATGAAACAGACTCAGGATTGGATATTGACGCACTCAAGATTGTTGCAGATGGTGTAAACAAGCTGAGATCTTCTGAAACAGCCTCTATTGTAGTAACTCATTATCAAAGATTGCTAGAATACATTGTTCCAGATTACGTTCATGTTCTTTACAATGGAAGAATCGTAAAGTCAGGCGATAAGTCTTTAGCACTTGAACTCGAAGAAAAAGGATATGACTGGATAAAAGAAGAACTTGCTGCCGTATGATACAAGAAAAAGTAGAAATGCTGGATTCTTTAAAGGTGCTGGTTGGTAGTTCTTCTACACAAACTAAAGCATGGGACACCTTGATTGATATTGGGTTACCTCATAATAAATCAGAATCATACAAATTCACTCAAATCCAATCAATTCTTTCGAAGAACATTGACTGGACAATTGAAGGACATGATACTTATGACAAAACGAATTTGTACGAAGCTGAGGGTAGTTATCTTGTGTTCATCAATGGGTTATTCAACGAGAACTTATCTTCTATCCAATCTGATTTGTCTCTTAAAGTAAGAGATGTTACCGAGGGCAAACATGATCCTTTTAGTTTATTAAATGCTGCTCTTGCAAAAAGTGAGTTAACCATTACTTCCGGATCTAAGCATCCGGTATTTATTTATCACTTCAATAGCGCTGGCATATCCAATCCTAGAATCAAGGTTAAAGTCAATTCAGGCCATACATTCAGGGTTTATGAGAAATTATTTGCTAGTGAAGAGAACAATACCTTCACCAACTCTTATATCGAATTTGATGTAGCGTCAAATGCTTTTGGCTATCATACAAAGGTCCAAAATTACCATTCCAAAGCATTTACCCATGAAACAGTTTTTTCAAAAGTTTCAAAAGACAGTCATTTCTACGATAACACCTTTTCATTCGAAGGAGCTTTGGTCAGAAATAATCTGTCAATCAACCTAGAATCAGAAAACTGTGAAGGCCACATGTATGGTCTATTCTTGATAGATAAAAAATCACATGTTGATAACAACACCTCTGTAGATCACATGATGCCGAATTCCTACAGTAATGAGCTATACAAAGGAATTTTGGATGAAAAATCCACCGGAGTGTTTAATGGTAAGATATACGTAAGGCAGGATGCTCAAAAAACGAATGCATTTCAATCGAACAATAACATCTTATTGTCAGAGGATGCGACTATTCATACTAAACCACAGCTTGAAATTTGGGCTGACGATGTAAAATGTTCACACGGGTGTACTTCTGGTCAGCTTGATGAAGATGCAATCTTTTACTTAAGGGCACGTGGCATCAATGAAAAGAATGCAAAAGCAATGATGCTTAATGCGTTCGCTATTGAAACAATGAATCATATCAAATCTGAAGCTGTAGAAGAAGAAATCAGAAACTTAATAGATAAGAAGCTATCCTAATATGGAGGCAGTATCCCATCAAATCGATATTGAAAGTATACGCAAGAGGTTCCCTGTTCTGAACCAAGAGGTAAATGGTAAACTGCTGATCTATTTTGATAATGCGGCTTCTTCTCAGACAGTTGATAGTGTTGTTGATTCAATAAATCAGTTTTATAATGCGGATCATGCAAATATTCATCGAGGAATACACACACTAGCTGAAAGATCCACCAAAGCATATGAAGCTACCCGTGAGCACGTTCATCGGTTTATCAATAGTGCTGAAGCAGATGAAATCATTTTTACTAAGGGAACAACCGACAGTATTAATCTAGTCGCATACTCATGGGGTTCAGTTAATTTGAAGGAAGGAGATGAAATCATACTATCACAATTAGAGCATCATTCGAACATTGTACCCTGGCAACTAATAGCTAAGCAAAAAGGCGTAAGCATAAGAGTAATACCTATCAATGAAAAAGGAGAACTTGATTTATCTGAATACCATAAACTAGTCAATGAAAAGACTAAAATGGTGGCTGTCAACTACATTTCAAATTCACTTGGGACTATAAACCCTGTGAAGGAAATTATCCATTATGCCACTCAAAGAGGTATTACCACTTTAATTGATGCAGCTCAAGCTGCTCCTCATTTGCAAATTGATGTTCAGGATCTTAATTGTGATTTCCTGGCATTTTCTAGTCATAAAATGTATGGTCCAACAGGTATTGGGATCCTTTATGGCCGAAGAGAGCTGTTGGAAGCAATACCTCCCTATCAGGGTGGTGGAGAAATGATAAAGGATGTATCCTTTGAGGAAACTACCTTTAATGATATCCCTTACAAATTTGAAGCTGGAACACCAAATATTGGAGATACCATTGCGTTCGATAAGGCCATGACATTTATCGAAGAATTGGGATATGAAGCTATTCAAACTCATGAAAAGGAACTGTTAGAATACGCTACAAATAGGCTCAACGAAATACCTGGTTTCCAACCTATTGGAACGGCTGATAACAAGGCAAGCGTGATTTCATTCCTTGTTGATGGAGTCCACCCTTACGATCTGGGGCAATTAATGGATGTCAAAGGAATAGCGGTGAGAACGGGTCACCATTGCACCCAACCTCTAATGGATTATCTAGGCATAGACGGAACAGTCCGAGCATCTTTCGCCATCTATAATACAAAAGAAGAAGTAGATATCTTTTGTGAGGCATTGAAGCAAATTGTAACAAGGTTTAGTTAAATGGATCTCATCAAAAAAAGACAAGAGGAAATTATTGAAGAGTTTGCCATGTTAGATGGAGACATGGAAATGGCTTTGAATTATATCATGGAATTAGGTGAAGAGTTGAACAGTTTTCCAGAAGATGAGAAAAAAGAGGAAAATATTGTGAAGGGTTGCCAATCAAAAGTTTGGATGACGGCAATGTTGGATCAAGGAAGAATCAATTTTAAGGCCGATTCTAATACAGCCATCACGAAAGGACTGGTAAGTTTATTAGTTCGTGTTTTGAATCAATCGAGCCCTGATGATGTTATGAAAGCTGAAATATATTTTCCTGGTCAAATCGGGATGGATAGATTTATAGGCACGCAAAGATCGAACGGCTTTGCTGCCATGATAAAACAAATGAAGTTGTATGCTATCGCATTATCAACAAAAGATCAAACATCATGAGTGAGACATCTTCCGATAACACTTTAGCATTGAAAGAGGATATTGTAAGGGCAATCAAGAACGTTTTTGATCCGGAAATTCCTGTAGATGTGTATGAATTGGGGTTGATCTACGAAATCAATATTCTCCCGGTTAATAATGTGGAGATTATTATGACATTGACCTCTCCTTCCTGTCCGGCCGCTGAAAGTATTCCAAGTGAAGTTGAAGCGAATGTTCGCAATGTAGAAGGAGTTAATGACGTTCATATAGAGCTTACTTTTGACCCTCCATATGCGACAGATATGATGTCAGAGGAAGCTAAACTTGAATTAGGATTTTTATAGATAAATAAAACTAACAGTAATAAAATGTACCCAGCAGAACTTGTAGCGCCAATGAAGGCGCAATTGACGCAAAATGGATTTGAGGAACTAACTACTGCAGAGGCGGTAGATAAGCATCTAACAGATCATAAAGGAACTTCCCTATTAGTTATAAACTCGGTTTGTGGATGTGCAGCAGGAACTTGCCGTCCTGGCGTTCTTCTGTCTTTAGAGAAATCTACAAAAAAACCTGATAACCTAACGACAGTATTCGCAGGCTTTGATATTGATGCAACACAGAAGGCAAGAGAATATACACTGCCTTTTCCACCGTCTTCACCAGCTATTGCTTTTTTTAAAGATGGTGAATTAGTTCATATGGTCGAAAGACATCATATTGAAGGCAGGTCTGCAGAAATGATCGCAGATCATCTGGAGCAGGTTTATGAAGAATTTGTTGATTAAGATACAGCCTTGATAGACATTATTAATTAAGCTCCATAATCTGGAGCTTTTTTTTATGTCAAACGTTTTAAAGCTGACATTTAATTAATAATGAATCTCATATAACTTTTTTCTCAATGGGCTACTTTTAGTTAATGCTTAGAAAATATAGTTTCATCATTACTGTTATCTTTCCTTTTCTGGGGTTTACTCAGCCGATATTTAATGAATTTGATGAATTCTTAAAAGAACATGTAGTTTTTGGACTTGTTGATTATCAGTTCCTTAGCAATAACCAGAATAAACTCGAACCACTGGTAAATAAAATCGCCAATTATGATCTATCGACTGTTTCAGAAGCGCATAAAACAGCCTTTTATATTAATACCTATAACTTTTTAGTGATCAATCAAGTCGCCAAAAACTATCCAATTACGAGTCCGCTAGATGTTGATGGCTTTTTCAAAGAGAATAGTTTTCAAATAGCTGGTGAGCAGTTAACACTAGATCAAGTTGAATTTGAAAAACTTCTGGAAAGAACGAAAGATTCCAGAATTCATTTTGCACTTGGATGTGCAGCAAGAGGTTGTCCGTATCTATATGAGGAAGCGTTTTTTCCTGAAACAGTTAATCAACAGTTGGAATTCAGAGCAAAGGAAATAATAGAGATTCCAAACTATGTCTATGTAGATGAAGCAAACGAAACAGTGATGTTTAGTAAAGTTTTTGAATGGTATATGGATCAGTTTTTAGTTCAGTCAGAAACATTAATCCAATATGTTAATCAATATAAAAGAAAAAAAATACCAGAGAATTATCGCATCCAATTCAGAAACTATGATTGGAATCTTAATAGTAGGTAGTATTATTTTTTCTTTGATGTAGTAGATGCCTTCTGCTTTGGTATCTTAACGATAAACTCTGCTCCTTTCCCTTTCTCACTCACAAGTTTTATTTCACCATCAAGTTTTTCCACTAAAGCCTTAACAATACTTAATCCCAGACCTGTTGAAAGTTCACCTCCTGTAGGTTTAGCAGATAGCTTTTGAAATTTCCTAAAGGCTTTCGATTTATCCTCTTGACTAAATCCTTCACCATAATCCTTTATTCGAAATATAAAAGACTTGTCTTCCTCTAACATCTCAAACACTATCTTACTCTCTTCAGGAGAAAACTTAACTGCATTTGAAAGAAGGTTATCCACGATCCGATCTAATGCAGATTCATCACTAAATATTTTCTTACTCTGTATTGAATGTGCATTTTCAATTGTAATTTTTTTCTTTTTAGCTTCTGCTTGATAAGCCGTAACCTTTCCTTCAAAAAATACTTTAGGATCAAACGCTTTAATTTCAGAATTGAAGGACTCGCTCTGATAGGATCTTATGAAAACAAGATTTTCAATCACGTTTCTAGCATTTTCCGTGACCTTCTGGATCATTTCTAGGTAAGTTGATTGATTCTTATTAGACTTGGACTCCTCTCGTATTAGTTTGGATAGTTCTTCAATTTGATTAAATGGAGCTTTAAGGTCATGCGCTACAATTGCCATCAAGTCATCTTTTTCTTGTAAGGCACTCTGTAATTCATGGTTTTTTGCATCAATAATCAGGTTTTGTTTCTGAAGCTTTCTTGTTCTTTCTTCTATATTTTTCTCCAGGAGCTCATTTGATAAGGATAAAGACTCGGCAATACTCTCATTTTTTTTCAGTGCCTCCACATACCTCATAGCCATTACAACTGTCATCGTTAAGATATAGGCAAACATTCCATAATGAGCCATTCTTGGAGTTTCAAGAATATACTGGGTAGAAAGAATGTCTAATATCCCGGTTAAAAAGGCAAGTGCATATCCAACTAAAAGAATTCTCGCTCCATTTTCTCTCGAATAAGTTGCCCGAATTAATGACTCAAAGCAGTACAGCCCCATTAGTACTGACATAATTTGAAATGGAATGACCAAATATGCTGATATACCCGCAGGAACAACAAGAGTAAATAATACCGCAACCAAACAAATAATGGCATAAATATTAATTAGCCGTGATATCAGGTATCTGGGATAAAGTTCTAATAAGAACTTTCCATTCGAAGATGCAACCAAGAAAAAGGATATAAAGGCTATTTTTTTTAAGACAGCCCAATTAAGACTTGGAAAAAGGTCCAGAAGCGGCATGTCTCCGGTACTGATGGTGTGGAAAAAAAGAACTATACAAATAATTGCAAAGTATACCCTAAACGTTTCTTTCTTAAGTCTTACATAGACATAAAGCATATAAATTGCCAAAATGATTACCGTACCAAGAATTAGGAGCTTAATGGTATTGTATCGCTCTTTGCTTATTCTGATTTCACGCTCATCTCCAATTTTAGGAGCATAAAATAGGCCGCCATAGGAGTAGTCGAAATTACTTATATGTAAAATCAGAAATGCATTAGTGCCTTCGAGTGGTGGTAATTCAATAATCCTATCATCGATCATTGGTATTTCCTCATCGATATTGCGACCTATTCTACCCAGCGAACCAACTAATAGGTCATTGATATATACATTGTAGGCTAAAGAAATTTCAGGTACGCGTAGTGCAAGGTTCGACAAATCAACCTCAGGTCCAAATATGATCTCTACAAAATAAGTACCATACCCTTTAGGCCCAAAGGAAATACTATCATCCAAATTCCAATCCCCAGGAACTTCAATGTTAAATGCCGTGCTGTCTAATAAAATACTCTCATACGTAAGGAAAGTATCTGGAACAAACTTCCATTCACCACTTAATGAAATTGGTTTACTCCCATCGTAATAAAATTTTCCGGGAAGTTGGGAGAATCCGGAATTAACAAGAAATATTAGAACTAATATTAGTACTAATCGAAAATAGTTACTGGTGAACAAGGTACCATTGGTTGATATATGCATAGCTGAAACCACACTTTCATCTGTAAGATTATAAAAGAATAACTAAAAGAATGGGATAAACAAAAAAAGCCTTGCAATGCAAGGCTTATATTAGTAATCTTTTATTGTTGTGTTATTTTCCTAGCTTGAATAGACTATATCCAATTGAAAGCTGGAAGGTTCGGTTTCTCACAGACTCTGCTCCACTTATATCATTAATATCAGATAATCCGAGAACATAACGCGCATTAAACTGTAGACCGAAAGGTGCATCCCACCCTGCTCCTAAGGCAGCACTCAAATCACTATTTTTAAGCGTATCTGAAATATCTACATCATTCTGTTCAGCATTAGTCAAGATCCCAAACTGAGGTCCCGCCTGAAGATTTAGTCCTAGTGGTAAATAGAACTTCAACATAACAGGAATATTAACATAAGTCAGATCTACCTCATTAGTTAAGTTTCCTACTGAAAATTCATTTCCTTGTTTTGACCACAAGATTTCAGGTTGAACTCCAATATTTGCAAGTTTTATCAAACCATACGCTCCCCCATGAAATGCAGTGATTGATTCCGCATCATCTACATCAGTATTTGCGAAATTGGCTCCCGCTTTAAGTCCAACTTCAACTTTAGCTTGACCATAAGAAACTACGGCCATACCAATAATAACTAGCGATAAAATTGTCTTTTTCATATAATTCTTGAGTTTTATTGATTTAATGTAAGTTACATTTAAAGAGCACTACACCTAAAAAGAGCACAAAAAAAGGGTGAATATATCACCCTCAATTTTTTTACGATCTAGCTATATGGATATACCAATAAACGATTTAAAAGCTAATCCCATTAATCCTGTAATCAACATCGTTATACCGAGTCCTTTTAATCCGTTTGGCACATGAGAATATTTAAGTTTTTCTCTAATCGCAGCCAATGCTATTATGGCTAAAAAGAATCCGGTACCTGATCCGAACCCAAACGCAGTAGCTTCAACCACTGTATAGTCCCTTTGCACCATAAAAAGAGAAGACCCTAGAATTGCGCAGTTTACAGCTATTAATGGAAGAAAAATTCCTAGTGATCCATATAAAGAAGGAGAAAATTTCTCAATGACCATCTCTACCAACTGTACCATAGCTGCAATTACTGCGATGAAAATGATAAACTGTAAGAAGGACAGATCGATTGTTGCAAAATCTGCGCCTATCCAAGCTAGCGCACCTTCTTTTAAGACAAATTCCTGTATCAACCAGTTTATTGGTACAGTTATCGTTAACACAAAAATTACAGCCATTCCTAGTCCAAAAGCTGTTTTCACCTTCTTAGAAACTGCAAGAAAAGAGCACATACCCAAGAAGTATGCAAATACCATGTTGTCAATGAATATCGACTTAATTGCTATGTTTATTGCTTCCATAATTTTAGTGCTCTACGTAACCGTTTTTAGTTCTTTGAATCCAAATAATAATTCCGAGAATAACAAAAGCACCAACTGAGTCAACAAATAATCCATTCGTTTGAAGAGTGGTGCCAAATAATGATCCAAGCGATCCGTAAACATCAAACTCTAAAGGAGTACCCACGAACATGGTACCCCCACCCAGTAACTCTCTGAAAAAAGCAACAACAAGGATAATCCATGCATACCCGAATCCACTTCCAAATCCATCCAAGATAGAATCGTATGGCTTATTTGCCATCGCAAAAGCTTCCAAACGTCCCATTACAATACAATTTGTAATAATTAACCCTACATAAGCTCCTAAAACCTTGTACATATCGTAACTGTAAGCTTTAAGTACTTCACTTACGAGTGTTACTAGTGTTGCGATAATAGCAAGTTGTACAATAATCCGGATTCGGTTTGGAATCATTTTTCTCATTAATGAGGTAATCAGATTTGAGAAAACAATTACAAATATTACCGCAATCGACATGATCATGGTAGGCTTGAATTGTACTGTTACTGCTAATGCAGAACAAATACCCAAAACTTGAATAGTGATGGGATTATCCTCATTTAGCGGATCCGATACGATACGCTTACGCCTTTTTGATAGTAATGGCTCTGTAGGTTCCTTTAATGGCAGAGCTACGGTCTCTTCTGAAATTTCTGCTACTTCTGAACTCATAAACTTGCGATTTTTTGAGATTTTCTTTTATCGATAAACGCTTGATAATAACCAAGGTAATTTTCTAGCATCACATTCACTCCTTTACCGGTTATTGTGGCTCCTGACATGCCATCAACCTGATGGTCACTAAGACCAGTATTACCCTCGCCCTTTAACATTTGAATACTTACTAATTCCCCTTGATCATTGAATATCTTCTTACCCACATACCGTTGCTGAACGTTTGCTTCTGTGATTCTTGCACCTAACCCAGGGGTTTCACCTTTATGATCAAAAGCCACACCTTGAACGGTATTTAGGTCCTGACCCAATGCAACGTAACCTGAAATCCAGTCCCATAGACCTGCACCAAATGTTGGGAAAATATATGAATTGATTTCATCTCCTGTTTCGCTGAACATGAACACAGGATATTTTCTGTCAGCAGGATCCATTTTGGAATTTCTCTGAATATTCACCTTCTCAGCGATTATTGGGTTCCCGTCTTTATCTTCTTTTATTTCATTACCATCTATATCAACAACCAAAGAACTGACTTTTTGATCATATAAAGCTAAGAGCTCATTTGGATCCTTGATATCTGATATATCCATAACAGCACCCAAGATTTTCTTCTTCGTATCAATTTCTACTTGCTTATCTTGAAGTGGCTTCAATCCTACTGAAGCAAGAGATAAAGCACCCCCAAAAACTATGGTTAATCCAGCAGCAAATAGAATTACATATAAATTAGACTGTCGCACGTTTTAATCTTCTTTTTTTGTTTGCTTCTACTACATAAAAATCAATCAACGGAGCAAATACATTCATAAATAGTATTGCCAACATGATACCTTCAGGATAAGCAGGATTAACCACCCTAATGAGTACAGTAATCACGCCAATCATAAAACCGTAAATCCATTTTCCAAGTTCAGTGTGAGATGCACTAACTGGATCTGTTGCCATGAATACTGCACCAAACGCTAAACCACCTATAACTAAATGATAATGTGCTGGCATTTCCATAAAGCTATTCGCACCAGCTAAATTGAAAATAGCTCCCATAAATAATGTACCAAGAACTACGCTTAAGATTATTTTCCAGCTTCCAACTCCTGTTGCTATCAGGATCACTGCTCCGATTAAACACATCAGAACTGAGGTTTCACCAATGCTACCAGGTATTGTGCCTATGAACATACTCCAAAAACTAAACATACCATCTGCCCAATGATTGGATGCTAATTGCATCATGTTGGTACCATTTGCAGCAGCCTCAGCACCATATGCAAGAATAGTTGCTCCAGAATAGCCATCAACAGGTGTCTTATCACCCAAATAAGTCCAAACATCCCCTGAGATATCTGTAGGATAAGCGAAGTATAAAAAGACTCTGGCTGTAAGCGCAACGTTTAGGACATTCATACCCGTACCTCCAAATACTTCCTTTCCAATAATTACTGCAAAAGCTGTTGCCAGAGCGACTTGCCATAAAGGAATAGATGCAGGCATGATCAATGGAATCAACATGCCTGTAACCAGGTAACCCTCTTCCACAGGGCGTTGGTAGATGACACAGAAAGTAAATTCGATTCCTAAACCTACTGCGTAAGACACAACAATTATTGGAACCACCTTTAGAATTCCAATCCAGAATTTATCTATCAAAGTTGCTTCTATACCTGTGGCAAGAAAATGTTGATGACCCACGTTCCACATACCAAAAAGCAAGCATGGAATCATGGCAATAATTACCGTCATCATTACTCGCTTTAGGTCAGCTCCATCTTTTATTTGCGTCCCATTATTATGAGTAATCTCATCAGGTGCAAAAAAGATAGTTCGATGTCCCTCGTATATTGGATAAAATTTCTCGTACTTCCCTCCCTTCTCGAAAAGAGGTTTAATTTGATCAAATTGTTTCTGTAAAAACTTCATTCTTAGCCTTCTTTCATTAAATCAATTCCTTCTCTCAATATTTCTTGTAGCGGATTTTTCGAAACATCTACAAATTCACATAATGCAACATCTTCTTCTATCAACTCATAAATTCCTAGAGCTTCCATATCATCGTAATCTTCTGCCATGATGGCTTTGAATAAATACATGGGAAGTACATCCATAGGCAACACATCCTCGAAACTTCCTGTAACCACAAAGTTTCGATGCTCGCCGTATGTATTGGTGTCAACATGAAATTCTTTCTTCCCGTTAAGGAATGAAAATAGACCGAATGCTCTGTGAAAACTTAGCTTTGAAGCAGATGGTTTGATCCACCCTAAAAATTCCTCTTTATCTCCTTCTGGTATGACGGTCACTTGATTATGATAATGACCTAAGTATCCATCAGAACCAACACCTTCACCAGTTAGCACATTTCCTGACACATATCTGTTTTTTCCTTCTTCAACGTTATCTACTAATAACTTATTCAAACAAGCACCAGAATATGTTCTTACATATGCAGGATCTTTAACTTTTTCTCCAGTAAGCGCAACTAATCTTGAAGTATCGTATTTGCCTTCTAAAAATAGTTTTCCAATTTGAATGACTCCAAAAGGGGTGATAGTCCAAGCGATATCGCCTTTATTTATTGGGTCAATATGGTGAATTTGAACCCCTACGTTGCCTGCTGGATGTGAACCTGTAATTGTATTAAGCTGTGCTCCATTTACTTGGGAGAAGATCTGTGGAACTTCTTCTTTTCCACTAATATTTACATGAATCGTACCTGCAGTAAACTTGGTCAGAACATCGATTCCAGCTTGAAAGAACTTTTCTTCCCCATTCAAAACGTACCCATAATCCGGCGCAAGAGGATTAGAATCAAAGCCAGAAATAAAAATAGCTTTTGGTTGATCTTCTGGATTAGCAATGATGCCATAAGGTCTTTGAATAATTTGGGACCAAACACCAGATTTCTTTAAATGGCTTAGTGCTTCTTCTTTAGAAAGATTGGTGATATCAGATACCGAGTATTTATCAAACGTCTCAAACTCAATTTCTTTATCTGCAAGGATTTTGACCTCAAGAACTTTTCTTTTTTCACCTCTTTTGATCTCTACAACTTCACCGCTAACCGGTGAGCTATAGAAGATATCATCAGCACTTCTTTCATAAAAAATAGGTGAGCCCGCTATTACACTATCACCTTCTTTCACCATTAATTTTGGTCGTTCTATTCCTTTAAAATCAGGGGGCTTAATGGCAAAGGTGTCAGGCTGACTAATTTCTTTGATTTTCTTTTCTGCCTTACCTACAAGGTTTAGATCAAAACCTTTTTTCAACTTGATCGTCTGAGACATATTTCTTATTTGAAGAACCGCTTAAAAATCGAGGCAAACTTAATCAATAAAGGATTTACCCATATTATATCTATAAAAAACCTTTAGTCAAAATCTCTATCTTATTAATTAGTGATTATAAGTTAAAATTAAACAGCGACCTGATCTTTTTCACTCAGAAAATTAGCTACCTGCTCCATCAACCATGTTGGTGTCGAGGTTGCTCCACAAATGCCAATAGAGTCATCTGGTTTTATCCAACTTAGATCAATCTCCTTTTCACTTTCTATGAAGTAACTCCTAGGGTTATTGGCCAAGCAAACATTATATAATGCCTTACCATTAGAACTTTTTCTTCCGGCTACAAATAGAATCACATCATGCTTGTTGGAAAAGCGTTCCATGTGAGGTTCCCTGTTTGAAACCTGTCTACAGATACTATCATTAGCGTTGAAGTCTTCAGCAATAGAAAGCATATTGCTATCAGCTATTCTTTTCTCAATTACTTCTTTGAGGCCATAAAACCCTTTGGTGCTTTTGGTGGTCTGTGAATACAAAGTAATTGGCCGTGAAAAGTCAATTTTGTGTAGATCTTCCTCTCCAGTAACAATTATTGCCTCATTTGCCGTCTGACCCGTTAATCCAATAACCTCCGCATGACCAGGCTTGCCGTAGATTACTAGTTGTCCATTTTTCTTTTTAACCTGGTCGTAAGAGTTTTTTACCCTGTTTTGAAGCTTAAGTACTACAGGACAAGAAGCATCAATGAGTTCTATATTATTTTCAATTGCTATTTGGTAGGTCTCTGGTGGTTCACCATGAGCCCGTATCAGAACTTTACAATTTTTGAGATCTTTAAGATCATCTCTTGTGATGGTTCTAAGACCTTTATTGTATAGTCTTTCTACTTCCATTGAATTATGAACAATGTCACCTAAACAATAGAGTTCTTTCCCTTCTTCCATTTCATCTTCCGCCATTTGAATGGCAAACTCTACGCCAAAACAATATCCCGAATTTTCGTCAATCTCAATTTTCATATATCAACTCATTAGCCAGATTAACAATTTTTTGAACTTGCTGATTCAAAGTTAACTGAGAAGTATTAATCACAATTGCATCGTCCGCTTGCTTAAGGGGACTGTCTTCTCTGCTAGTATCGATTTGATCTCTTTTTAGCAAGTTTTCTTCAATTGCTTGTTCATATTCTATAATCCCTTTTTCAGCTAATTGTTTCTTTCTTCTTTTGACACGTACTTTCATATCGGCAATCATGAATAATTTTAATTCTGCCTCAGGGAAAACAACCGTTCCGATATCCCTCCCATCCATTACGACTCCCTTATTTAAACTCATTTCACGCTGCTGATCCACTAGTTTCTTTCTTACTTCAGATATACAACTTACCTCACTAACAAATTGATTTACCTCCATCGAACGAATTTCATGTTCAATCAATGATCCATTTAAATGAATGCCTTGCTCTTCAAACCTGAGTTCACAATTAGCTAAAGACTTTCTCACCTGTTTCGGATCTTTAATATCTAAATTCTCTTCTAAAAAACGATGTGTGATTGCCCTGTACATCGCGCCGCTATCTATGTAGGTGTAACCTAAAGCTTTTGCTACCATTTTAGCTGTAGAGCTTTTTCCTGTTCCAGAATAACCATCTAAAGCAATAATGATTTTCCTCATTAGCAATCTTTAATTGGGCATGGAATGGGCTTACCCTTTTTTATTTTCTTATTATTCTTTTTTGAAGTAGATGGCCCTTTTCTACACCCCTCACTTCCTATAAGGATGAAACTTAATGCGGTAATAAATAAGATTCGGTTTAATCTCATGCAACCCCTTTTGTCTCCATGCTTCGGTCAATTTTCTTAATAAGTCCTTGTAGCACATTTCCAGGACCACATTCAATAAACTCTGAAGCCCCATCTTTGATCATATTTTGAACACCATGTGTCCATTTTACAGGTGAGGTCAATTGTTTGACCAAGTTTCGTTTTATTGATTCTACTTCAGTATAGCCATTCGCATCAACATTTTGATAGACAGGACATATAGGATTACTGAATGTCGTTTGCGCAATGGCATCTGCAAGCTCCTCTCTGGCAGGTTCCATCAAAGGAGAATGAAAAGCCCCTCCTACTGGTAAAACCAGCGCTCTTTTTGCTCCGGCATCTTTTAATGCATCGCAAGCTTTCTCTACTGCGGAAGTTTCACCACTGATCACTAATTGTCCAGGGCAATTATAATTGGCGGCAACAACGATACCATCGATCTTACCACATACTTCTTCAATCACTTGATCATCAAGACCTAGAACAGCCGCCATTGTTGACTCTTGCATTTCACAGGCCTTTTGCATAGCCATCGCTCTTTTGGAAACAAGAGAAAGACCGTCTTGAAAACTTAAAGAACCATTGGCAACCAATGCAGAAAACTCACCAAGTGAATGCCCAGCAACCATATCTGGTTTAAAATCTTCTAAGGTTAATGCTGCAACCACACTGTGAATGAAAACTGCGGGTTGGGTAACTTTTGTTTGCTTAAGCTCCTCAGTGGAGCCTTCAAACATGATTTTTTTAATATCAAAACCCAGGATGTCATTTGCCTGATCAAAAAGATTTTTGGCTTCATCATGACTTTCATACAGGCCTTTACCCATACCTGCAAACTGGGCTCCCTGGCCGGGAAATACATATGCTTTACTCATAAATTAGATGTTGGTTTTGCAAAAGTAGGAACAAATCAATCAATGAATCTGTGCTTCATTTCAGGACTTGGAATCATGCATTGATCTTTTTTACCGAACAACAGGTACCGATTTTTGGCGATAATGTCATAAAATACATCCCGAATAAAGGCTGGTATGATAATAAACACATATAATGCCGGCCATAAACCTGATAGTTTTTTAGCTACCATCAAAGCTGCAGTGCTTTTTTTATAATGCCTGTCGCCCTTTAACAGGACAATACTTTGAAAATTATCTCCCTGAATGAATTCCTCAGGAAGAAGCTCTACTGCCTTTGCTGATTGTAATGAGGCGAACTGAAATTGGCCTTTTTTATCTCTTTTTATAATAAACTGAACGGAATGATTGCAGAGGTTACAAACTCCATCAAAGAAAATTATTGATTGTTCTACCGGATCAGTTGCACCCATCCTTTAATAACTTGAGTCCGATCTGCTAATTTCAGTGTAATAAAATCTACTTCTGCAGAATAAAAATAAACGCCCGCAGGAAGTTCTTCACCGCCATCAGTCCTTCCATCCCAATTAATGAAAATTGTATTTCTAGCTGAAACGCCTCCTTCAATTCCCTCTGATTGGTCAGTTGAGTTATATGAAAATAACTCAACTCCTGCCCTATTAAAAACTTTGAAGTTCACTGATTCCACAAATCGAGGACATTGGCCATCTTTTTGGATAGGACCAAACGTATCATTTATACCGTCACCATTTGGAGTAAACACATTAGGTAAGATGTATTGAGGACAGTTTTCATTGCAAATGATTTCGGAGAATTGGCTCTCATTGCCTGATCGGTCTACTGCAGTTATATAATAACAGAAGGCAAGGGAATTGAGTGGCAAATTCCGATTGAAAATATCTTCATTGTGTACATATTCATTTCCTGTGGTTTCATCTAAAACAACAAAAGTTTCGATATCAGATGATTTAGAAATATAGATTCTAAAGAAAGAAATATCATCACCACATTCCGGCGCATTGTCAGACTCCCATTTAAGGACATTCGCAAGTTCTTGATTTGGATTGTCGCAAGAGAATTGAGCTTCACAATCAAAATTATTATCGCTAGTAAAAGAAAATGCCAGTGGGGTGCATGGAGGGATGCTATCACTAGGTTGAGCACAAATAATCTGAGAATTATTAATCAATGGTTCAGGGAGTAGTTCGTTATCATAGGAACCCTGAGTAGTAACGAAATAACAATATTCAATTTCATCATTCAGCGGTACACTATTAAATCGACCACTATCCAAATAGTAAAGGCTTTCCATCGTCACATCGACAGAATCAATTAACCGTAATGCTGTTGGGTCAGCATCCAACACGTTATCTCGGTAAATAAAATGATAAGGAAATTCCTGAACCATGTTAGACCAGGGAACATTGGCATCCCATCTTAATTCTATTGCTCCAATTTTTGAACTCGGTGCCAACCAAACTGATGATGCTTGTTGAGATGTATCCACAATTGCATCTGTAGCATCTCGAAGGATCACACGATAGGAGTAGGTTAGATCCATTGTATTTAATCCAGTATCAACAAATGTGGTATCTAAGGTTGAAGTAATTAAACTGAATTCACCGCCTGGACCACTTCCTTCCGTTCTAATCAATTCATAAGTATAGGCTGGAGGAAATGCATTTTGATCTAATTCATAGGGAGGGGTCCAATTAATTCTCATCTCACCGTTTGTCTCACTTGTGGAAAGTACATCAACATTAGTAATGACCGGAGAATCAATTATTAAACTGTCACAAGCCTCTGCTGAAGCAATACTCAATCCTCCTAGAAGTGGGGGGAAAGTAGCAACCAATCGATAACAATATTTTGATCCGGGAGATAGGCCTAATGCATTGTTGTCATCTACGTAAGTTGTATCATCTATCGCTTGCGTATGAATTAACTCATAGCCTGAGTTCTCTGACAAACCCGGATTACAATTGGGATCTATTGAGAATTCGCCAACCCTTCTCCACACCTGCATGCTATCCGCATTAGGACAAGAATAGGAATTCCATGCCAGGTCAATTCTTCGGTCAGAAATCGCATCTGCTACAAGGCCTTCAGGCGCAGGGCCAACGACAGTAATTCTCCATGTTTCAAAGTTTGATTGACCTGGCACACTTCCAATACCCGGAATATCAGGAGCGTCAGTAGCTTTAAACTGAACTTCATAAGGACTCTCTCTTACTACTCCGCATGCGGTATTCCATTCATATTCAAGTGATGCTGGAATTTCCTGAAAGAAAGTAGGATCGGGTGAAACGGTTGCAGAAGGATTAACTTCAAATGTCCCTCCAAATGCTTCCAGTCGTACACGATCACCATCAGGATCCGTTCCTGTGACAACTCCTCGTACCGTTTCTCCAGCTACTACACATGTATCTTCGGGTATTTCCAGTTCCGGTGGGTCATTTTCATAATCACAAATAATGATCTGCATATCTCTTGTTACAAAACCTAATCTCCTTGGGACACCCCCAATTACTCGGTATTCCTCCACCACAAAAGCGACGTTGAACTCTCGGCATTCTTGATCAGGAATTGTTGCTCCTCCCGGGGCATCCCATGTGAGTATTCCTTCTACAGGATCGATTTCCAGTGTGGGTCTGCCATCTCTCCTTGAATTCCCTGTTTCGAAATTTTCGTAAAATGAAGGATCATTGAGTACTCGATAACCTCCAACATCTAGACCGCTCGCTTGTTTAGGTGTGACAAAATAGAATACCAAACTGTCATCATCCGGATCAAAAGCAGCAGGATCATGTTCAAAAACAGCCCCAACTACACCCTGATCTATCGGTTCAGATGTAAAGAATGGTGTACTATTAGGAATGAGGGCATCTACAACAACAAGTGTTTCTACATGGAATGATGTACTGACCGATCCGGCAATATTCTGGATATCGGCATTCCGAAAATCTTCAGTGTAGCTAACTAAATAACTTGAGCCTGCTGCATACTCATGGGTATATGTAAACTCCCAACGTTCCACTCCATCCACAGGATCAAATCTTCTCCACGGAATTTCTTCTCCATTCTCACCACCAAAGGTTGTTCCATCACCAAGATCTAGCATACCGTTTCCAAACAAAACGCCATCAACATCTCGATATCCTATGAATGTAAACCGAAATATATTTCCTTCTATTTGGGTCGCAATGATTTCTCCAGCTCTGATGTGTGTAGCATAGGAATAGCTAAGTCCAAATGAAAGCAGGAGACAAGAAAATAATTTCAGTACTCGCATATATTACGTCTAAATAATAAGTAAAGCTAAAACGGTTTTTTTACACCCCATATTTTTCAAACAAGAAACATAAACGCCCTGTTTTATAAGACGAATAATGTAAACATCACTTATGCGACAATTGATCTTTAATTTAGATTCACTAAAAACAATTAATTAGATTGTTGGACAAATGATCCCAAATTACCTTTGACCAGTAAAACAATAACCTAAGCAATAAATGAGTTGGACCAAGCAATTATTTAGGAGCAGCATCGGTAGAAAATTTGCCATGGCGCTCTCCGCTCTTTTCTTAATGATTTTTTTACTACAGCATTTTTTGATAAACGTTTCCTCAACTTTTAGCCCTGACTTATTTAACGAACTAAGTCATTTCATGGGCACAAACCCTTTAGTTCAGTTTTTATTACAACCCGTTTTAATTTTTGGAGTGCTTTATCACTTCATTATGGGATTCGTTTTAGAGGCGCAGAACAGATCCGCAAGAGGAAATGTGAAATATGTAGATTATCGCGGTAGTGCCAATTCTACTTGGTTCTCAAGAAATATGATTTATACAGGTTTAGTCATCCTATTTTTTCTTGGATTGCATTTTTATGACTTCTGGATTCCAGAAATGAATTATAAATACATACAATTTAGCCCTGAAGATGCAGAAAGGTACTTCCCTGAGTTAATTCATAAGTTCGAAGACCCTCTTAGAGTAGGCATTTATGTTATTTCTTTTGTCTTGTTAGCTATGCATTTACTACACGGATTTCAATCTGCTTTTCAATCGGTAGGTGCCAGGCATCCTAAGTATTTTCCTATGATCGAAAAATTAGGGAGAGCATATGCCATCCTAATCCCTGCAGGTTTCATATTTATTGCACTTTTCCATCATTTTAATCAACATTAATCATGTCAGCAAAAAATACAACACAAGCAGAACAAATATTAGATTCAAAAATTCCGAAAGGACCAATTGCTGAAAAATGGACGAATCATAAGAATAACATAAAGCTCGTTAACCCAGCGAACAAAAGACTCATTGATGTAATTGTTGTGGGAACCGGATTAGCTGGTGGATCAGCAGCTGCTACACTTGCTGAACTAGGGTATAATGTAAAAGCATTCTGTTACCAGGATTCTCCACGTAGAGCTCACTCTATCGCTGCCCAAGGTGGAATCAATGCAGCAAAAAATTATCAAGGAGATGGCGATTCTACCTATCGTCTCTTTTATGATACGGTAAAGGGAGGCGATTACAGATCAAGAGAAGCGAATGTTTATCGATTAGCTGAGGTATCCACAAACATTATTGATCAGTGTGTGGCACAGGGAGTTCCATTTGCCAGAGATTACGGAGGATTATTAGATAACAGGTCTTTTGGAGGTGTTCAGGTATCAAGAACATTCTATGCTAAAGGACAAACAGGACAACAACTTCTTTTAGGTTGCTATTCTGCCATGTCGAGACAAATCGGTAAAGGAAAAATCAAAATGTATAACCGTCATGAAATGATGGACGTGGTTATTGTCGATGGTAAAGCACGAGGCATTATTGCGAGAAACCTGATTACAGGAGAAATCGAAAGACATTCAGCACATGCAGTTGTAATTGCCTCTGGTGGATATGGTAATGTCTTTTACCTATCAACAAATGCAATGGGATCTAATACTTCTGCTGCATGGAAAATTCACAAGAAGGGTGCTTTTTTCGCAAACCCTTGCTTCACGCAAATTCATCCAACTTGTAATCCTCAGCATGGTGAACAGCAATCAAAATTGACATTGATGTCAGAATCCTTGAGGAACGATGGAAGAATTTGGGTTCCCAACAAACTGGAAGATGCTGAAGCCGTAAGACAAGGAACACTAAAACCTACAGACATTCCAGAAGAAGACAGAGATTACTACTTAGAAAGGAGATATCCATCATTTGGTAACCTTACACCTAGAGATGTGGCATCAAGAGCGGCTAAGGAAAGATGTGACGCAGGGCATGGAGTAGTAAATAACCCTACCAAAGAAGGCGTATTCTTAGATTTCGCCTCAGCAATTATGAGGTATGGAGAAGAAGAGGCTAATATTAAGGGGTTACATAATCCAACACAAGATCAGATTCGTGAACTTGGAGAGAAGGTCATTGAAGCGAAATATGGTAACCTATTTGAAATGTATGAAAACATTACAGGTGACAATCCATATAAAACGCCTATGAAAATCTATCCAGCCGTTCACTACACCATGGGAGGCGTATGGGTTGATTACAACTTAATGACAACAATACCAGGTTGCTACGCAATAGGTGAGGCCAACTTCTCTGACCATGGTGCGAATAGACTTGGTGCTTCTGCATTGATGCAAGGCCTTGCAGATGGATATTTTGTTCTTCCGTATACAATTGGCGATTACCTCGCAGATGATATACGAACAGGTGCAATACCTACAGACTCTCCTGAGTTTGATGAAGCTGAGAAAGCGGTAAGAGACCAAATTGACTTTTTTATAAACAATAAGGGTAAACACTCTGTAGATTATTTCCACAGAAAGCTTGGTAAGATCATGTGGAACAAGGTGGGTATGGCCAGGAATGAAAAAGGCTTGAAAGAAGCGATAGCAGAAATCAAGGAACTTAGAGAACAGTTTTGGAAAGAAGTAACCGTTCCCGGAACAGCAGATAGAATTAATTCTGAGCTCGAAAAAGCAGGAAGAGTTGCTGACTTCCTAGAATTAGGTGAACTCTTTGCAAGAGATGCTTTAGAAAGAAATGAATCATGCGGCGGACACTTCCGGGAGGAGTATCAAACAGAAGAGGGAGAAGCTGTAAGGCAAGATGAAGATTACGCTTTTGTCTCAGCTTGGGAATATAAAGGAGAACCCAGTGACGCTGTTCTGCATAAAGAGTCCCTGGTTTATGAAAATATTGAATTAAAAACTAGATCATATAAATAAGTAAGGTATGTCTAACGAAACGATGAATTTAACCCTGAAGGTTTGGAGACAAAATGGGCCGAATGATAAAGGTAGAATTGAAGCATATCAAGTGTCTGATGTGTCACCTGATAGCTCATTCTTGGAGATGATGGATATTTTGAATGAACAGTTGATAAACGAAGGAAAGGAGCCTGTTGAATTTGATCATGATTGCCGTGAGGGAATCTGTGGGTCTTGTTCTATGTTCATCAACGGGGAAGCACATGGTCCTGGCAAAAGAATGACAACCTGCCAGCTACATATGAGAAAATTCAATGACGGAGATACCATTACTATAGAACCATGGAAAGCAAAGGGATTCCCAGTCATTAAAGACTTGATGGTTGACAGAACTGCCTTTGACAGAATTATGTCGGCTGGTGGCTTTATTAGCGTAAATACTTCAGGAAATACCCAAGATGCAAATGCAATACCGATAGACAAGCATGACGCAGACAAAGCAATGGATGCAGCAACTTGTATCGGTTGTGGAGCTTGCGTAGCAACATGTAAGAATGCATCTGCTATGCTATTCGTATCAGCGAAAGTTTCCCAGTTTGCTCTCCTTCCACAAGGTAGAGTCGAAGCTGCTGAAAGAGCTCAAAACATGGTGAAGCAAATGGATGAAGAAGGTTTTGGTAATTGCTCTAATACTGGAGCATGCGAAGTAGAATGTCCAAAAGGTATTTCTCTTGAGAATATTGCCAGATTAAATAGGGAATATCTGAAGAGTGGGGTAACCTAACTCATTAATATGCTCAATAAAAAAGCCTGCTAGATAACTAGCAGGTTTTTTTTATGTTATCTTTTGATAAAAAAATTACTGTTTTTTCTTTAACGACAAATAATGGTTTAACTTAGACGATACGCAATTTTTTGTCGACCAAATGAAAAATCACTACCATTTCACAACTACGCTGCTGGCATTCATTATTTCATATATGAGCTTTACACTTGCTAATGCTCAATCAATTATGACTCCTGATACACTTTATCAGGTCGTAATAATTGGGCAATCTCAAGCTGGTGGCTATGCAATTTGGAATGATGCAATTACTATCGATACCGAACCTAACATATATACACTCACCAATGGCCCATTGGACGCTGATAATGGCCCAACAAGCGAATTAGTATTACTAACAGAAGGTGATATCAATGATAATAATGGAAGCGATCCAAACACCGAAACTTCAATTAGTGGTCTTTTGAGACAAGCCAAAGCATCCTCTAATTGTACTAATTGTCATTTTCTAGGCTCAATTGCTTACAGAAATGGCATACCAATAAATGGACTTGTTAAAGGCGGCTATGGATACGAATTTGGCTGGGGTCAACTCCATGGAGATTTTATTCGGGGTTATGAAATAGCTCAAGATTCAGGTTGGTTCTGGCAGCCCATTTTTGTTCTTCAACATGGGGGTGCAGGAGGAACACCTTATGGTGTTTTAGTAAATAAAATGAAGGATGATTTTCGTTTATTAGTTGACTCACTCTCTTCTGGTACCATTGGTTATTTTGCTTCTGTACAACAACGAGAAAAATCCCCAGTAGACTTTGGAATAGAAATGCTAATGGCATTAGATACTGTTGACAACGCGGATGTGATTATGTCCAGAGACAACGCTGTTGAAAAAACTAATGACGAAATTCATATGACAAATTGGGGTCAAAGACATGAGGGGGTGTATTTCGGACATCACATTGGTAGAAAATATATAGCTGGTGAAATTTTAGAGGTAGGATTAAGAGTTGGAGACTTTTATTGGGATGGAACTAAATTAATAGTTCCTATATTAAATTCAATTGGACCTCTAGTGGGGTCAGGTGATCACGATATGAAAGTCTATAATGTTACTGACGATATTACAATACCCGGAAACTGGACGATTAATGGTGCAAATCTTGTTTTTACTCCAACTAATACCTTAGCTGGAACCAAGGTTATTAGAATTATGGCTGATAGGGGAACTGGAATTCTGCGGGATTCGAGGCCAAATACCACAGTAACTTTGCCTAATTCAGACGGGAATCCATATGTTCTTTATCAATATTTATTACGGTATAATTACGAGCAAACGATAATCTTTCAAGATCCATTGGGAGGAACGCAAACGTTGAATAGTTTTAATCACACAGTCAACAATGGTGGTAAAACGGACTACTATGTCTACTACCCCTTAGATTATGACTCAGATCCCACGAATAGACCTATTCTTATTGCACTACACGGATTAGGAGAATTTGATGGAAATCCATCTGTACTCCTTTCATCTCCATATGGAAAAGGGATCGCTGAACTAGCAAATGATGGTTTGGACTTTCCTTTGATGGTTTTTTCGCCACATGGGCGAAGACGTATCGGCGGTCAGTATTCGGATTACTGGAATATAGAACTACTTAAAGAGTTCGTTGATCATATTATATCAACCTATGATGTTGATCCAAACAGGATTTATTTTACAGGTTTTTCTACAGGAGCACAGGCAGTTTGGCAGTATGCTGTATCCTATCCTAATGATCTTGCGGCAATTGTTCCGTTAGCGGGAAGAACCAACATTTCCAACACAGAGTTTGGTATTAATTTAAGAAACCCACAGTACGCTTGTACCATTTCCAATATCCCCATCAATGCTTTTCATGGTTCATCTGACACTGTAATTCCTTCAAACGAAACGACTTCCATGGTCAATGCAGTTAATAACTGCTCCCCTCAACCTGACCCATTAGCTATCATGAATTTAGTCAATGGAATAGAACATGACCCGCTTAGACCTTTGGTATATAGTGATGTTTCCAGCCCTGACAACATCTATTCCTGGATGATGCAATATGAGAAAGGTGGTTTAGTTATTGACAATGAAGCACCAACATTCGTTGCCAGTACACCAAATGCTACCAATATTACTGACATTAGTTTTGAATTGAATATTTCCCTTGATGAAATTGGAACAACCTATTATGCAGCTTATCCAAGTGGATTCATACCCACCATTGACAATGTAATCAATGGCACAGGTAATAATTTATTATTCCATAATTCAATTTCAAACACACAAAATGGTTCTGCTACTGTTGCTAATCTTACTCCCCAGACTGACTACACTGTTTGGTTTATAGCGGAGGATGACTCAAATCCATCAAACGTACAGTCCTCTCTTACACAACTCCTAGTTAGGACATCATATGTACTTGATACTGATCCGCCTTTACCACCACAGTCAATTACGCTAGTTCCTAACGTAAGTTCTATAGCAGTCAATTGGACTCCAGGCTCATCTCCGGATGTCGAATTGCATGAAGTGTATCGAATTGATTCTGTTTGGCAGGTTGTAGATACAACGACTCCTAACAATCCAATGGATCAAGTCACAAAGAAATTGAATTTACGATTAGAGAATAATGTCATTGATGCTTCAGGTAATGGTGTCAACTCAAATTTGATAAATGGTACCAGTTTTTCTTCATCTAATATTCTTGAAGGTGGTTTTTCAGGACAATTTGATGGTAACAATGACTTCATTGATCTTGATATTGGGAATCAGTTTATCCATGCTCCTTTCAATCAGCGTACTATTTCCATGTGGATCTATCCACTGTCAACCTCAGGTATCCAAGACCTTTTTGATGAGGGAGGTTCTACTAATGGTATCGGCCTAAGAATAAATAATGGTCAATTACAAGGTGCTATTCAAAATCAACACGTGATAAGAACGATTTCTGCAACAATTAACGAAAACGAATGGTCACACGTGGCTCTTGAGTTTAACAATGGTCAATTAAAACTTTTCGTGAATGGACTTGAAAAAACGTCAGATTTGAATGTTCCATTTACCACAGTAAACAACCATGGAAATGGTGGTGGACTTGGTGGCACCAATAGCAGCAATGCATTTGATGCAGTTAATGATAACTTTCAAGGCTATATTGATGATTTTATTATCACGGAAAATGTTATAGACTCTTCCATTTTAAAAGGCTATTACGACTTTTACATGCCTGTTGTTGACTCAACATTGACAACCAACACCAAATTACTAGCATCGCTCCAGGTTCCTGCGACCCAGTTTATTGATACGCAGGTTGAGGATAGTACGGATTACACCTATTATGTCATAGCGAAAGATACTGCCGACAACCCCTCCCTTGCTTCAGAATTTCAATCTGCACGTTTGGTCAACGAAGTATTAATTCCTGAAAAGCCTCAAGAATTTGTGGCAAATCTTTCTCAAGTAGATCAAGCATCTCTTCAATGGGACATGGTAATTACCCCTGGTTTTAGAGATTATACTATCTACAGGTCCACATCCTCCTTTTCACAGGTTAATGAAGCTGAATTGATTGCCAGTGGAGTAATAACCAATAGTTTTATCGATTCAACTCTTTTGAGTTCAACCACTTACTATTACAGACTTGCTGCATTCAATGTACTAGGTGAAACCTCGGAGCTATCAGATTTAGCTTCAATATCAACATCCGATTTTGAACCTCCATCAACACCTCCAGGGTTTACTGGTAGTTTAACTGGAACATTTGCAACTCTCAACTGGTCAGACTCTCCCTCAGCAGATATTAATGGATATAGACTGTATAGAAATGTGGGATCAAACCCAAATGTCGCTACTGGATTTCTTTATCAAGAATTTGATTCATCAATATTAGAATTTGAAGACCAATCGGTTCAAGAGTCTGAAGAATATTATTACTTGCTAACTGCAATTGATACTGCGGGAAATGAATCTGATGGAACGAATGTAATTAGTTTGACTATTCCTAATCTAACACCACCATCTAGTCCTGTAAACCTATTGGCAACTTTTTCTACACAAAGCATTAACTTGAATTGGGAAAGTAACTCTGAACCAGATCTTGGGGGCTACATGCTTTGGAAATCTACAGCAAGTAATAATTGGCCAGACGATTTTCTTTTATTGGCGGATAGCATCCAAGAAACTTTTTTCAGAGATGAGCAAGTCTCAAGTTTATCAAACTACTATTATGCTCTTTCAGCCTATGATTCTGTAGGTAATATTTCTGATATTTCAGAAATCATTCAAGTCAATACACCTGATATTGAATCACCGCAGCCTCCTCAGAATCTTACATTAGCATCACAAATGGGGTCTATTAATCTTAATTGGCAAGCTAGCTCGTCCAATGATGTAGAATACTATTTAATCTACAGAGGACTTGGTATAGACCCACCACTTACCCTTGAAAACTTAGTTGATTCTACGGATTTTGATGTTCTCACATATGTAGATTCGAATGTTATTGAAGGATATACTTATCATTATTTAGTGGCTGCAATTGATACGTCCGGGAATTTATCTGAGGGTAGTAATTCTGAATCTTCACAACCACAAAATATTACTCCTCCATCTACTCCAACCAATATTCAATTGATTCTTACAGACGATACATCAGTCTTAATAGACTGGGAAGATAATACTGACATAGATATCGCAGGTTATAGAATTTACAAGGGGCTGATGCCTGGTTTTTCAATAGATAGTACTTCATTACTGGGTGATGATCTTTTGGAGTCTAATTATCTTGAAAGCAGGTTAGAATTTGCCACCACCTATTATTATAGTATTCAAGCATTTGATGTTGCTGGTAATTTATCAGAACCTTCCGTTCCTCAAAGCATAACTACAAATCCATTGCCACCTTTAGGTCCATCACTTGTTAGTACAGTTAAAATCAACTGGAATCCAAATGGCGTGAGTTCTGGTTTGTTAGAGTGGAATGATTTATTACTTAGTGTCCCGTTTGGTTATACTACATATAATAATCTTCTTGATTCAGCTGGAAACAGTGTTGGTTATAACATAGTCATCCCAAATGCAAGGGATCAGTCGAATATCAACAACACTCAGGATAATGGAGCTTCCTTCACGGGAGGGGTCTATCCGGATGAGGTTATGAGATATGCTGGTTGGACCTCTAGTGCTGGTAGATTCTATTTAAGAAATTTAAATCCAGATAATACATACAGTATCGAGCTATACAGTGGCAGAAATTACAATTCAACGGGTAATACCACATTTACAATACAAGGTGTTTCAATTGATGTTCAATGTTATCTGAATAAAACGGAATTAGTTTTGTTTGAGGATGTTATTCCGAATTCAAATAATGAAATCGAAATTGCCTTCAGAGAAAATAATACTTGGAGCAAGGGATATTTGAATGGTATGATTATTCGAGAATTCGAACCTGGTAGTGAGGCAGTTCCACCAGAAACCCCTCAAGGATTGATTGGCAATCTCATCGATGAAAATCAGTTCCAATTACAATGGAATCATGTAACAACACCTGGAATAAAGGATTACTCTTTATATAGGTCTACCTCGTCATTTTCACAAATTGAAGATGCCGAGTTGATTGCAAGTGGGATTCAATCGAATAGCTATTTAGATTCAACGTTAGAAAGTTCATCGTCTTACTTTTACGCAGTAGTTGCTTACAACATAATTAACGAGGCTTCCGGAATTTCTAACATTATTTCGATTTCAACTTCAGATTTTCAACCACCTCTAACTCCAATTTCATTTAATGGTAATATTATTGGAACATCGGTCCAAATCCAGTGGGGTTTATCCCCTTCTCCAGATGTTGAACGCTACAACTTGTATCGAAATGAAAATGATGCGCCGACTGTCTCCCAAGGATTTTTATATCAATCCTTCAGTGCAGCAACCATTGAATTTCTTGACAACAATGTAGAAGAGTCAAAAGACTATCACTACTTATTAACTGCTATTGACTCTGCTGGAAACGAATCGCTACCAACCCCTTCGATCAATTTCTTAATACCAGATGTTACGCCACCAAACATACCGACTGGTCTTACTGCATCGTTAGGAACTGAAGTAGTCAACTTGGCCTGGGATACCAATAATGAACCGGATCTGGGAGGATATACCGTTTGGAGATCAGCTATTTCTAATAACTGGCCAGATGATTTTAGCATGCTGGCTGCCAACCTGGTTGCATCAGCATATGAAGACGCTGATGTAACAAGCGATACACAATACTTCTATGCCATCACTGCCCAAGACTCTGTGGGTAATTCTTCAGGTGTTTCTAATATTATTACAGTCACCACTCCTGATATCGAAGCTCCAGAAACTCCAATTTCATTTAATGGTAATATTATTGGAACATCGGTCCAAATCCAGTGGGGTTTATCCCCTTCTCCAGATGTTGAACGCTACAACTTGTATCGAAATGAAAATGATGCGCCGACTGTCTCCCAAGGATTTTTATATCAATCCTTCAGTGCAGCAACCATTGAATTTCTTGACAACAATGTAGAAGAGTCAAAAGACTATCACTACTTATTAACTGCTATTGACTCTGCTGGAAACGAATCGCTACCAACCCCTTCGATCAATTTCTTAATACCAGATGTTACGCCACCAAACATACCGACCGGTCTTACTGCATCAATAAACGATGATAATCAAATTCAGCTTTCGTGGAATGATAATACAGATAATGATTTGAAGGGGTATAATGTTTGGCGTGCTGTATCTGATTTTAGTTCTACCAACGAAGCTGTATTAATAGCCTTTGATCTTCAAACAAGTTCTTATCTTGATCAAGACGTAGAAAATGAATCAACCTATTTTTATGGAATTATTGCAAATGATGTAGCAAATAATACATCGAATTTGTCTCCAGTGATTTCAATTCAGACCAATGATATAATTCCACCAGCATCTCCAAGAAACCTGACAGTGGTTAACAGTGGTAACAGCTTAGTTCTTGGTTGGCTAGCTAATGACGATTTAGATATATTTAAGTATCGAGTTTATGGTGGTACTACCTCTAGCAATCCGGCTAGTATTCAAACCAACCTTATTGCTGAGATCGATACTACCTCCTTTCCGATGTATAGCTACAATCTTGGTGTAGCAGATGAAGGAATTACCTATTATTTTGCAGTAACTGGTATTGATAATGATAATAATGAATCAATACTTTCTGATATTGTTGGAGGTGCACTTCCAAATATAACTCCACCTTCAACTCCGTCTAACTTACAACTTAGCTTAATAGACGCTACTTCCATATCTGTAACCTGGAATAATAACACAGATTCAGATCTTACAGGATATAAACTTTATCGAAGTAATATTTTAAACTTTACTTATGACGAAACAACCTTACTTGCGGATAGCTTGTCCAATCCTAGGTATTTAGATGAGAATCTTGAACATGAAACTGTTTATTATTATTCAGTTATTGCCTTTGATAATGCAAATAATATCTCTTCCCCAAGTTCCACAAAAAGTATTCAAACTGATCCTGTACCTCCTAGCGGCCCTAGTTTAGTTAGTACTGTCAAGGTAAACTGGACCCAAAGCGGGGTTGATTCAGGATTAGCCGAATGGAATGATCTAACTATGAATTTAATAAGAGGGTATACTTCTTATCAAGTGAATGATTCTATAGGAAACAATGTAGATTATACGGTCGTGGTAGCCCATGCACAAGGTAATTCTAACATAAATGGAATCACAGATAATGGGGCTGGATTTACTGGTGGAGTATATCCTGATCAAGTGATGAGATATGCAGGATGGACTTCAAGTGCTGGTAGGTTATATCTTCGAAACCTTAACCCAGAAAACACCTACGATATTGAATTATACAGTGGAAGAAACTACAACAGTACCGGTAACACTTCCTTCACCGTTGGTGGTGTTACTGTTGATGTACAATGCTATCTCAATAAAACAGAATTAGTTCGCTTTAAAGATGTAAACCCGAATGCATTTAATGAGATTGAAATTGTTTTCACTGAAAATAATATTTGGAGTAAAGGATATTTAAATGGGATGATAATTCGAGAATATCAACCTTCTAGTGAAAGCTCAGCGAGAACAAACACTGAGCATACAGCAGAAAATTTTCAAGAGGTTACTGAAATATCAAGCAATGCAGATTTCACCATTTATCCAATGCCGACTGATGGAGAGCTTTCAATTAAAGGTGATTTTCCTTACGAAAAGGGGGTCGAAGTACAAATATTCGATAATTCGGGAAGTACCATTTATAAAAATTCATTCACTGGTATGATAAATGAATCACTTACACTTAATGTCGAACCAGGCGTCTATTTCTTTAAGTTAATCGGTCAAGAAACATTCATTACTAGAAAAATACTGGTAACCGAATAGGAAAAGTTCAAACCACCTCTACAAATAAACCCTCCTCGGTCTTATTTACCTTGGCATATCCACCTTGAGTCAGCCGCTTGATGGTTTTGTCCCATTTTTTATTAGAAAGGCCAGATTGTTCTTTTAACGATACAAGTTCAAGTTTGCCTTCTTTTTCAAGTAACTCGAAAACATCCTTCTCATCACCACTTAGTTCCGCTGATCTTGACTTTATTTCAGGTCGCATTTGAGGAAAAAATAATACATCCTGAATTGAGTTAGAATTAGTCATGATCATCGTTAATCGATCAATTCCAAGTCCAACTCCTGCCGTTGGAGGCATACCAAACTCAAGAGCGCGAAGAAAGTCTTCATCCAGCGTCATAGCTTCATCGTCTCCTCGCTTTCCTAGTTCCAATTGCTCTTCAAATCGTTCTCTCTGATCAACTGGGTCATTTAATTCAGAGTAGGAATTCATAATTTCTTTTCCATTACAAATGGCTTCAAACCTCTCAACCAAACCTTCTTTCGAACGATGTTTTTTGGTTAATGGAGACATTTCTACAGGATAGTCAATGATAAAAGTTGGCTGAATAAGTAACGGTTCACATTTTTCTCCGAAAATCTCGTCAATGATCTTACCCTTGGCCATTGTATCATCTAATGGTACTTCCATTTGCTTAGCAGTCTCTCTCAACTCATTTTCTTCCATGTGAGAAATATCCATCCCTGTGAAATGTTCAATGGCTTCAAACATGGTGAATCGTTTCCACGGACGTTTAAAATCAATAACGTTATCTCCTACCTGCACTTTTGTATCCCCATGAAGATCTAGAGCCACTTTTTCAATCATCTCCTCCATAATATCCATCATCCAGTTGTAGTCCTTATAAGCTACATAAAGCTCCACCTGTGTAAACTCAGGATTATGAAAACGGCTCATTCCCTCATTTCTGAAATCCTTTGCAAATTCAAAAACTCCATCAAAACCACCTACAATCAACCTTTTCAAATACAATTCATTGGCAATTCGCAAATAGAGCGTCATATCCAATGTATTATGATGAGTTTTAAACGGCCGAGCTGCTGCCCCACCGTAAAGGGGTTGAAGTATCGGTGTTTCAACTTCCAAATAACCCTTTCCAGCTAAGTATTCTCTTATGGAATTTACAAGCTTGGTTCTTTGGACAAAGGTTTCCCTAACTTCAGGATTTACAATAAGATCTAAATAGCGTTGACGATACCTTTGTTCAGGGTCTGTAAAAGCATCATAAATTTTCTTATTTCCTTCTTCATCCGTCACTTCTTTAACCACAGGTAGCGGTTTTAGTGATTTTGTTAGAAGTTTTAAGTCGGTGACATGAACGGAAATCTCCCCAACTTCAGTTTTGAATGCATATCCTTTAATACCTATGATGTCACCGATATCCATCTTCTTTTTGAAGACCTCATTGTATAATGATTTATCTTCTTCCTTACAGATATCATCTCTTCGAATATAAATCTGTATTCTGCCGGTCGAATCCTGAATCTCAGCAAAAGAAGCTGAGCCCATAATCCGTCGAGACATTAATCTTCCTGCTAATGATACATTGGAATAGTCATCTGGACGGCTTTCAAAATTTCTCTTGATGTGGGCAGAATGGATATTCACATAAAAGGATTCTGCTGGATAGGGATTAATCCCCATTGCCATTAATTCTTCTCTTGATTTTCTACGTATTATTTCCTGTTCGCTAAGCTGCATTCTAGCTATCTTTTTCTTCTCTTCTTCTTTTAAGTTCTCGTGATATTAGTGTGTACTCTCTTCCGCTTTGACCCGCTATTGAGGTATTTTCTTCAGCTCTTCTAAATAAATAAGGAAGGACCTTTTCGACTGGCCCATAGGGAACATATTTGGCCACATTATACCCCACCTCAGCAAGCTTAAACGATATGTTATCACTCATACCGAGCAGTTGAGAGAAGTATATCCTATCATCATCTGGCTTGATTCCGTTCTTCTTCATCAATGTAACCATATAGTTACTTGAATCCTCATTGTGCGTCCCCACACAAACGCCTGTGATATCAATGTTTTTCATACAAACATCAAGTGCCGCATTATAGTCTCGATCGACTTCTTCCTTTGTCTCATGAATTGGCGATTGATATCCCATTTCAGCAGCTCGATCTCTTTCCTGCTCCATATAGGCACCTCTAACAAGCTTTACTCCAAAGTAGAATCCCAAACTTCTTGCTCGTTCCACTCCGCGCTTCATTCGATCCAATACATCATGCCGATAAAATTGATAGGTAGTGTAAACGATAGGTGCTTCTTTGTTGTATTTCTCCATCATTCGATAAGCAACACCATCTACAAAATCTTGCGACCAAGACTCTTCTGCATCAATCATGACTTTTAGACCGTTTGAAGCAGCAGCTGATACAATTTCTTCAATTCGTTGTTCACAGTAATAGAGTTTGGTTTTTTCCAACTCTGTTAGATTCTCATCGTTTTGTGCTTTTGTCATGAGCTCTGTCGAACCTAGTCCTGAGGGTTTAAAAACACAAAAGGGTATACTAGGATTCGTGCTGGCATATTCCACAACTTTCAATGCTTCTTTCTTTACATCATCATATCCATCCTCATTCTTTAGTCCTTCTACTGAATAATCTAGAATGGTCTGCACTTTGCCTAAATTTTCTATGGTGGCAGCACAGTCTTGGATAGACTCTCCCCCACAGAATTGGTCAAATAGTGTTTTCTTTACTAAACCTTTAACAGGCAATCTGAATTGTAAAGCGAAACTTGTTAATCGTGTACCAAGACTCACCACCCATGGCTTACCCATTGTTGCAAAAAGTAGGTGTGATTGTTTTAAATCATTCGTGCTTTTATGAGCAAAAGCAGTCTTGGTATCATCAAAGTTGATTGGTTCTGTTTGCATAATTTTGAAACGGTGTGCAAAGATAGCTAAGACATGTACACAAAATACGTAAAATTTAATGTCAAATAAACTTCCGGACTACCTACATATTTCAAGGGATTCATCCTCAAAACTGCAAGAATTATTAAACCGGTTAAACCCTGATAAGGTCGGATTGTTAGTTGATGAAAATACAAAAAAAAATTGTCTGCCTAAGCTTTCAATTCACCGTGATTTGCTCATCGAGATCAAAAGTGGTGAACGAGAAAAGAACCTAAAGACTTGTGATCATATTTGGAATCAACTTACAGATAATTCATTTACAAGAAAGAGCCTTCTTATCAATTTAGGCGGAGGAGTCATTGGAGATATGGGAGGTTTTGCAGCGACCACCTATAAAAGAGGAATTCCATTTATTAATGTTCCTACGACGTTATTATCACAAGTAGATGCAAGCATAGGAGGTAAATTAGGCGTAGATTTCAATGGCCTTAAGAATCACATAGGAGTATTTCAAAATCCATATGCTGTCATTATTGACACTGATTTCTTGAATACTCTACCTAAAAAACATGTAGTATCCGGATATGCTGAGGTTGTCAAACATGCGCTTATTCATGATGAAGTACATTGGAAAGATCTTGATAGTATAGATTTAGAATCCTTGGATTGGGACGATATTATTCCTAAATCAATTGCCATTAAAAACCATGTAGTTTTAAAGGACCCGCTTGAAAGTGGATATAGAAAAATATTGAACTTCGGACATACATTAGGACATGCCATTGAGAGTTTCTATCTCGACAGTAAGTCACCTTTACTACACGGTGAAGCTATCGCGGTTGGAATGATTTTAGAAAGTTATCTTTCTGTGTTACTCGACATGATATCACTAAAAGATCACGAGGTAATAAGAAAGCACCTGATGGGGAGATTCGATTTACCCTTTGTTCTACCCTCCTACGAACAACTCGATCCATTTCTGAAACAAGACAAAAAAAACACAAAGGAATGCATTAGCTTTTCATTACTGGAAAGCATTGGCGTGTGTACCTATGATGTATTCGCAAGCACAGAGCATATTAGAAAAAGTATAAAGGCATATTCTAAATAAAAAGATTCCTACCAGAATCAACCTCTTTTTCTTGAGTGACCTTTACATCTTTTCTTTTCTGCACTTTTTTCGGTGATACAAACAAAAAAGCGAGAGCCCCGAGAGCTAGAGATACGAATATTGTTCCTATGGTTTTTGTACTTGACATTATTATAAATACGACAACTTTGTAACGATAAGCGTTGGAACAAGGTTGATGCCAAAAATTCAAAAAATTGAAATATCGATTAAAAAAGCATTCTCATAGACTAAAAGGAAAAGTCAGACTCGAATCCTCTAAAAGTGAAAGTAATCGAGCGCTTATCGTAAATGCTCTTTCTGGAAACCTTGGTACTCTTACCCATCTGGCAGAAGCCAGAGACACAGAAACCATGAAATCCTTGCTAAGCTCCACAAACCATGAGCTTGATGTAAAAGATGCTGGTACAACCATGCGATTTTTGACTGCATATTTGGCGATTAAAGGATCTGGTCAAGTAATTACCGGCACCGACCGGATGAAAAAAAGACCCATTGGACCACTGGTAGATGCCCTTCAAAAAATTGGTGCAACCATCGAATACCTTGAAGAAGAAGGATTTCCACCGCTTAAAATCAACAAGCTAACTACACAGAATTCCGATCGTATTCGAATTCCCGGAAATATTAGTAGCCAATACATTAGTGCGCTAATGATGATTGCACCTAGTCTTCCTAATGGGTTAGAAATAGAACTTACAACAGAAGTATATAGTAGGCCTTACATTGAGCTAACACAAAACATTATGCATCAATTTGGTGCTGAATCGACATTTGAAAATAACCTGATAAAAATCGCCTCTCAAAATTATATAGGCACAAAGCATGCCATAGAAGGAGACTGGTCTGGAGCAAGTTATTGGTACAGTTTCATTGTAACATCAACTAAAAATAGCTCCTTATCATTGCCTAGAATTCGCTCGTATTCATCACAAGGTGATCAGGTAATCTCAGAAATAATGTTTGATTTGGGAGTGACCTCTCAATACGAACCGGGTATTGTTAAGCTCCAAAAAGGTGATACAAAAAAAGAGGTAATCGATTTTGATTTTAGGCATTGCCCAGACTTAGCTCAAACGGTTATGGCAGCTGCAGCCGTATCCGGAACCACCCTCAAAATGATTGGTTTAGAAAGTTTAAAGATCAAAGAAACAGATAGAGTAGAAGCGATGAAAACAGAGCTTGCCAAACTTGGAGCCACGCTAAGTGAAAACGATGGTCAATGGATTTTAAATCCGAGCAATCAACTGCCGGACTCAATAGACGTAACCACTTATGATGATCATCGAATGGCAATGGCATTTGCACCATTGTGCCAATTAATGGATGTCATTATAGATGATCCTACAGTTGTTAATAAGTCATATCCTGGGTTTTGGGAGGAAGTGAAAAAGCTTGGGATAGAAATAGAAGAATTTTAATGAATGTCTATGTAAATAATCATGTAGAACAAGTAATTGCTCTTCATAAACGGACAATAGATCAATATTTAAACTTCAAATCAGTAAATGAATTTCTTGATCAGTTGGCAGGAAATTTATTCAAGGCTTTTAAAAAAGAAGATCCAAGATCTGTAATTGAGATTACTAATAACTATTTATTTATAGGTCAAACACCTGAAAGTATTTTCAAACTTCAGTTTACATTGGATGACGCCAAAAATACGATTGCTAAGGAATATGGATTTGATGAATGGGTAAAAGTCCCTTCTTTGGCAATTGACCATTTATTTGAGAAGGCAGTGAATTTATTAGTGAATGGAGAACTCAGTGCCCTTGAAAAAATTATTGATAAAAACCCAGAGCTAGTTAGCAAGAGGTCCAATTTTGGTCATCAAGCAACTTTACTCCATTATGCAGGCAGTAATGGTATTGAAATTTGGAGACAGAAAGTCCCTGAAAATTTATGTGATATCGTACAAATGCTGCTCGATCGTGGTGCAGACAAGCATGCAACTGCTCATTTTTATGGCAGCCTACCTACTACTAAAGAATTAGCAGAAACAAGTAGTCACTCAAAAAATGCTGGCATCGCTAATGAACTAGCGCTTGCCCTTACCTAACAAATAAATCCGTAATAGGCAGATCTAAGATCATACTTTCATGGAGTGTTGAAAATAGAACTCCATTTTTTTCTACCCAATTATCCCACGTAAATCGTACCCCTCCAATGGGAACATTGGAAGTCCATAATTTCCATGCCATAGGTACACTATTATCGTCAAGGATCCATAAGTAACTATCCCCTGGCGTCACCCCTCCGCTGGTATAGGTAACCAATAGACCTTGTCCCTCCACCATATCAATGGACGATCTAACCACTCCGGGATCTCTTATTTTGAACGGTGCAACAAGCCAAAAAGAGTCATTAATAAAATATTTATATGCCTTAAATTCCAACAGCGTGTACTCTTCAGGTGAAACATTTAAGTCAAGAAACACTTCGTTTTCCTCCCAACTTACTGTGACATTATTCATTTCCTTATTCCATTGATAGCTGTGAATTCCTTTAAAGGTGAATTCAATGTATTTAAGTGAGTCATACCCTTTCTTATTGATAGCTTCTAACATGTCATCAGCGATCATCTCCGCTTGCTCACCTTGTGTCCCGCTTGGTGCGGGCTCATTTATAATCATATATGATATAAAGCCTAATAAAAGTATTATTAGAAGTAGCCATCCAAAGAATTTCAATATTCCCTTAATCATGGCAATTCCAGTGTTGACAACAATTTAGGGGCCTTTCTGATTTGTGTGGCCTGCTCGAATGCATAAGCAATTCCAATGAGCTTGGGCTCCTCATATTTGCTTGCAAAAATAGACATGCCCACGGGCAGGCCATGAACAAACCCTGCCGGAACTGTAATATTTGGATAACCAGATTGAGCAGCTGGAGAAGAGCTACCAGTCCCAAAGTGATCACCATTTATGAGATCAATAGGCCAGGCAGGTCCACCAGTTACTCCAATTAGCGCATCTAATTGGTTTTCGCTCAATGCAGTATCAATAGCATTTCTGGAAACGGTTACAACAGTTTCCAAAGCATCTTTATACTCCTGACTAGTCAAATCACCCTTCTGCTCAGCATGATCCATTCGCTCCTGCTGGAAATAGGGCATTTCTTTATCCGAATTTTCTTTATTGAATTGGATAATATCGGATAGAGTTTTCACTTTCAAATCAGGTCTTGAAGCCAGGTATTTATTCAATCCATCTTTAAACTCGTATAACAACACATCATAGCCTGCGCGACCAATTGAATCGTCTTCAATTTTTATATTCTTTACAACCTCTGCTCCTTTTTCTTCCAATACCTCAACCACTTTTTCAAAGACCTCATCTACTCTTTCATGGTAACCAAAAACGCCTTCCAGAAGCCCAAGACGCTTTCCTTTCAATGATTCATTATCGAGAAACTGTGTATAATCAGTATAACTATTGCCTTCACTTTCTTTTGTTCGTTCATCCGCACTATCTACACCAACACATGCACCCAATAGGGCCGCAGCATCAGCAACCGTTCTACACATGGGACCTGCTGTATCTTGCGTTTCTGAAATAGGAATGATACCATCTCTGCTCCATAGCCCTACCGTTGGTTTGATTCCTACAATGCCATTTGCAGATGAAGGACACACAATGGATCCATTGGTCTCCGTTCCAATCGTGATTGCACACATATTACCTGAAGCAGCTGCGCCAGAACCTGCACTGGAACCGCAAGGATTTCGATCCAAAGCAAAAGGATTTCTTGTTTGTCTACCTCTCCCACTCCATCCACTGGAGGATCGCGAAGATCTAAAATTAGCCCACTCACTAAGATTAGTTTTTCCTAGTAATACCATTCCAGCTTCTCTTAGCTTCTTAACGATAAACGCATCATCAGGTGCCGTACTACCTACTAGGGCCAAAGATCCTGCAGTAGTCATCATTTTATCCCCTGTATCAATATTGTCTTTAATCATGATCGGAATACCATGTAATGGTCCTCTTACTTTCCCATCCTGGCGTTCTTTATCTAACTGCTCAGCAATACGTATGGCATCAGGGTTTACCTCAATCACACTATTCAATCCTCCTTCTGATTGATCTTTCTTTTCAATTCGATCAAGATACAATTCACATAGTTGTTTCGAGGTATATTTTCCAGTCTCCATCGCTTCCCTAAGCTGCTCAACAGTCCACTCCTCTAGTTCAAAAGGAGCTTCTTCGCTAGCATCTACTGCTCCTTTTTCAGAGGCTGCAGGTGCACAAGATTTTAAACCTAAAAATGGGATAGCTCCAGAGATCGCGCTAAGCTGGATAAAATTTCTTCTCTTCATGTGTAGTTTTGGTTAGATTTCTAATTCTAAAATTACACACATGAAAGCATTTGCTTTTCTATTCACATCCCTAATTGGCATTTTATCATTCAGCCAACCAAATACAGAGGTATACCTGTTTGATTTTGTTAGTGATGACCAAGGCCAATATTCAATTGAAAATCCGGTAAATATTTCACATAATGAAGGCTACGATAACCAACCCAGTTTTTGGCCAGATGGAAATTCAATCATTTATTCAAGAACCGTGAATGGACAAACTGATATTGCCAGGTATTACATCGGTTCTGGAAAAACTAAAATACTAACGAACACATTACAAGGAAGCGAGTATTCACCAACACCTACTCCCGATGGAAAAATTTCTAGCATTCGCCTGGATACTACTGGCCTTCAATTACTTTATAAATATGATTTAAATGGGGATGCTGAAATCCTAGTCGAAGAACTAGTGGTCGGTTACCACGCATGGTTAGGTAAATCAAAACTGGCGGCATTCATTCTAGGTGAACCCAATGCCTTATATATTATTGATACGAAAAAAGGGAAACAGAAAAAGGTTGCAGAAAATATCGGTCGATCCTTAAATATTTTACCTGGAGTTGGAAACCTTAGCTACATGGATAAATCAAAAGACCGATGGGTTATCAAAGGGATAGATCCTAAAAAAGAAAGTATTATTGAAATTTCGATGGCGATTGAAGGAGCAGAAGATTTTTGCTGGACACCTAAAGGAGAGTTGATAATGGGAAAGGATAGTAAGCTATGGATTCGCAAGGGATTGGCAGGATGGGAAGAACTTTATGATCTGAGTAGTTATGGACTTAATGGAATAACTCGATTAACAGTTTCACCTAATGGTGATATGATAGCTATCGTGGTAAACAAATAGCCAATGGTGTAATTTCATTTCGGATTAATTCTCTCAATCAGTACTTTACTGTAACTAACCTAAAAACCAACATGAAGAAGCTACTCATCCTACCCTTGATTTTTATCCAATTATTTTCGTTTGCACAGGAGGTAAAGCAATACGAAGGAAAGTTTGAAGCCATTGACCGTTTACTCACTCCTCCAAGCCCTTACCGAACGGCATCTGGAGCTCCCGGAGCTGAATACTGGCAACAAAGAGCGGATTACCTTATCAAAGCCTCTATTGATGAAATTGAAAATATACTTGAAGGTGAGGAGACCATAACGTATTACAATAACTCACCCGATAATCTTTCCTTTTTATGGCTCAATATAGAACAAAACGTAAATCGAAAAGGTAACGAAGATTTTGGTGATATACTTGGTGGAGTTCAAGATTCCATTTCTTCACTACAGATGCAATACCTTGTTAGAACAGTAGATTTTCCAGCTGGTACAGATATCCTTTCCGTGAAAGACTCAAACGGAAAGGATCTTGACTATGTAGTCAATAATACATTGATGAGAATCAATTTAAACTCTGCATTAAAATCTGGTGAGAATGTCACTTTCTCTATCCAATGGAAGAATTATATCACTGATCGCTCCAAATTTTTACTCTCCAGAGAAGGATATGAATATTTCCCTGAAGATGACAACAAAATATTCCTATTGGGACATTGGTTTCCGAGAATGGCTGTTTATAACGACACAGAAGGGTGGCAAAATAAACAATTCAGAAGGCTTGGTGAGTTTGCTTTGGAGTTTGGTGATTATGAGGTAGAGCTTACTGTTCCTGCCGATCATATCGTAGCTGGAACAGGAGATTTGGTTAATGAAAAAGAGGTACTGACCAAGGAACAACAGAATCGAATGGCAAAAGCACGCAATTCCCTTGATGAAGTGGTCATGATCATTACACCTGAGGAGGCAAAAACCAATGAATCCAAAAAGGCATCAGGAACAAAAACATGGAAATTCTCCGCAAAAAATGTCAGAGATGTCGCTTTTGCAAGTTCAAGGAAATTCATTTGGGATGCTCAGGCTGTAAAACTTCCTACCAACACATTAATGGCCATGTCCTTTTATCCGAATGAAGGAATGCCTGTTTGGTCTGAAGAATCTACTAATGCTGTCAAACAAGCAGTAGAAGTGTACTCAGAAGCAACATTCGATTACCCGTATCCAGTGGCGATTTCAGTGAATACCTCAAATATTGGAATGGAATTCCCCATGATATCTTTTAATGGAGGTCGACCCATAGATGGCCAGATGAGTGATCAGGCTCGTAAGCAAATGATTCGGGTCATAGTTCATGAAGTTGGTCATAACTGGTTTCCAATGATTGTAAGCTCAGATGAACGTAAATGGATGTGGATGGATGAGGGCCTTAATACATTCTTGGAGCAGCGAACCATGGCCGAGCGGTATCCTCAATGGAGCAGTTTTAGACCGAAGGATATTGTTCCTTTTATGAGCTGAGATCAAAACACTTTGCGCCCTATCATGACAAACTCCGATAATGATATCCTTTTTCAGATGGGTTCCAATTTTTATGATAAGCCCACCGTTGGCTTACAAATGTTACGAGAGACCATTATTGGAGAAGAACTTTTCGATGCTGCTTTTAAAGAGTACGCTAATCGGTGGAAATATAAGCACCCAAATCCTTCAGATCTGTTCAGAACGTTGGAAGACGGTACAGCAGTTGACCTGGATTGGTTTTTTAAAGGATGGTTTTTTACCACTGATGTGATCGATATTGAGCTGGCAGACGTGAAGTGGTTTCAACTAAAAGAAGAAGAAACCTCTGTGGAAAGAACAAACATGAAGGGAAAATCCACGAAGATTTCCGGAGCTGGTAAAGAAAAGAAAACGGCAGGTTTTAAGGATGGGCCTGAGGAATTCACCATGCTTGAGACCCCTGGTGCTGCATATGGTGGTTTCTTGAGTCGCCTAAATGAGGAGGAAGTCAGAGCACAACTTTCAGGCAAGCATATCTATGAACTTTCCCTTAAAAACAAAGGTGGGCTAGTGATGCCAGTAATCATTGAATGGAACTACGCAGATGGAACCAAAGAAATACAACAACTCCCAGCAGAGATTTGGAGATTAAATGAAGCTGAAGTCAAGAAAACATTTGTTGAAGAAAAAGAAGTAGCAAGCATCATAATTGATCCAAATCAAGCACTGGCAGATGTCAATTTGGAAAATAACGCATTCCCTAAAGCGGAAACCGAAGACAAATTTGAGAAGATGAAAGGCAAAGAATAAGTTATCTCCTTTGGGATTGAATCAAATGATATTACTTAAAAATATCCTTACCAAATAGTTTCAAGAACTTATATTTCCACCAAATAGCAATGGAACTGGCTTTTATAGGAGTAGAACCTTTGATTTGATCCCATGATTCATCTGCTTGGTGAATTCTCTCATCCCTCTTTTCTAACCATCGTTCTTGAACACACTTCGCGAAATTGAAATACAAATTTTCATTATGTAGGTAGAATGCATCAGGTTTTGTTCCCACCTTATAACCCTGAGATGCACCAAAAGCGCAATAGCCACCGTATTTAGGAAGGTATTTTTCAGGATTATGTTGAAACAATCTTAAATATTCAGGTTTGGAAAAAAACCATTGAACTCCATTCCATTCATAGGCATATTCGCTCTTTCCTTGTTTTGCTACTTTTTCCGCGAAATAAGCGACTACATCATATCCTCCCAATGCTACTCCATTCTTTTGAAATATTTCCGAATGCTCCAACTTCATGATTAGATGTCTCCTTCCTTATCAAATATAAAACAGCCATCCAATCAACTATATCATCACTTAGATAATATTTATTAATCATTAGTTAATTTTGAAACTCATTCAATAAAATAAGCTTTTCATTGATAGATAAACCGCTTATCACCGCAAATAGTGAAGAGATTTTCATTCAGAAGGGTGAAGTAATTGGTCAAATTCACACAAGGGTATCCGATATCTTTTTCCTTGTTAGTGGTGAACTCGAATATTATCATCTGGATGAGGTTTTGGATGAAGAAACGATTCTATTCTCCACAACAAGAAAAGGAATGATTATTGGATGGGAGCTACTCAATCACCCTCAAAGATTCATTTCAAACATCAGATTAAAATCTGATCATGGCTTTCTCCTAAAGCTATCGAAAGAGGATTTCATCTATAATCTTACTCCACTTTCGCTCATAGATATCTGTCAAAAATTGCATGACCTTCTTGAAATATCTTTCTACAAACAAACAGATTTACTGAGTTCTCGCGTTCGCCAACGAGCGGTTAAACTGGAAAACTATTTTATTTCTCAGGAGTCAACGATGGAAGAGCGAAAGCTTCTGCTAAGAAGTTCTCCTTTTTTTGGTGAATTCAAGGAAAAGGAAATAATTGCACTTGCAGAAATCCTTGAGCGTAGAGAATATGAAGCCAACGAATTAATTTATGAGCAAGATGCTAACACCAAAGGTATTTTCATTCTCATTCAGGGTGAAGTTTCAATAAGAAGGCAAGAGGGTGAACGATATATCAACTTAAGATCAATATCCACCCCAGGATATATTTTCGGCTGGTCATCGGCTTTTGATGATACGGATATTTGCAGAGCGAGTACGGAACATAAAACATCCGTCTATTTTATTGATATGGAACGACTGAAACCCCTTATTGAAAGGCAGGATTTTGGAGTGGATTTCTATAAAATGGTGATTTGGTTGATCGGAAATCAGCTCCAGCTGTCTCATAGCAGGTACATGTATTTGCTAAACGACCACAACCTCATTTCAGTAAAGCATTTAATTGACATCAATCGACCAAGAATACCTATCCCGTCTTCATTACATCAAATTCCGCATTTACTCAATGATGCGTCGACTCAAACACTGGCTTTCTCTACACTCCATATGTTGCATAAAAATGGAACTAAACAGGAAAAACACCTGGCTTCTATTTGTCTGGATTTATTGAAAAGTGAAGAACGTGAGATGCTTTTTATGGAAAGTATCGCAGAAGTATACCAGATAGTCTCAGAAGGGTCTCAATCAACCCCACATTTCAATCGAAAAAGATGTGCAGAAAAAACCCGAGACGTTTTCGAACATGTCTCATTTCACCTTGAAGGTGAAGAACATTTACCCTCTGAATCTGGAAATGTTTTCATTTACAATCATCTTTTAAATCACCCTCAATACACCTTAAGTAACACGTTCCAACTTACATTGGACTCACATTTTATTAGTGGATTAATATTGGACAAAAAGTACAACGATCCAGGTATACGGACCGTACGATTTGGGAAAAGTTCTGAATATGGCCATCAGGATTATTATGAAAACCTGGGCTACATCAATGTTTATACGAATGACTCAGACCTCCAGAATAAAGAATCAAGGGAACGAGCCAAAGAACTATTTTATGAAGAAGCTGAAAATCATTTGACTGCTGGAAGAAATATCATCATTAGTCCGGAAGGAACTTCTTTTATGACCGAAGAATCTCCTGGTCCATTCAAGATGGGACCCTTTAACCTTGCTACCAAGGTCTCCAACGAACCATATATTGTGCCTATCGTATTTTGCAATTTCGATAAAAGAATTGTAGAAAATTTGTTCCTATGCAGGATTTTAACACCGTTTAAAATTTCTGAAAAAAGAACAAAACAGCAATCACTAAAGGATTTTGTCAAAGAGTATCAGAAAGAATTTAGTATGGAAGTAAGCAGAACACGTGATAAGGCAGAGTACTTACAAAGAGAATTGAGTAATTAAGTGAATTTAGTGCTACAGGAAATAAACGTGTGGAAGGATGAGATCAGGACCTTGAGAGATAGGTCTAAAAGCTATGCCAAAAAGAAAAACCTGATTGCATTTTATGGAAGTTCTTCCATTCGTATGTGGGAGAACATGGCAATTGATTTGACTCCTTATGAAACAATTAACTTAGGATTTGGGGGTTCATCCTATAAATGGTGTGACCATTTCTTTGGAGAAGTATTTGAATTCATAAAGCCATCAAGAATCATACTTTATGCCGGAGATAACGATTTAGGAACAGGAACGACAGAAAATCAGATCATGCATAGTGTCAATAATTTATTAACCAAAATGGAGATTGTCTATGGTGGTCTACCCACTTCAATCATTAGTGTAAAACCAAGCCCTGATCGGCTCTACCTAAAGGATAAAATTGAAAGTCTGAATGAAAAACTTGCTCACAAGACTAAACAGATCAATAGAGGTTCTTTCATTGATGTCTACTCTGCTATGCTTGATTCAAATAATAATGTTAGACCTGAACTATACCTCGAAGATCAACTTCACCTGAACCTCAAAGGCTATGAGATCTGGAAAAAAGTAATCAGAAAACACTTAGATACCCATTATTAAGGGAATAACTAGCGCTTTTAATTACATAGGGTGTAGGCAAGTGTTGAATTTAGATCGTCTTTAACTAAAGCAATTTGTAAGTCATTTGGATCAATAACGATGGATTTCCAATCATCATAGGTAGCTACCTGGCCTGAAAGCTTTACTGGAATTCCCACATATGGCAAAATTCTTTTAGTAATGGACTGCATTTCTTGTCCATGAATAAAATAGTAATCTACAAATTCTCCATTCTCTCTGATGGCAAGTAATGGAGGCATCCCTCCTGAAATACAACGTATGGCACAGCTACGATGTATTGCTTTTACTGCTGGGTTCATAACACCAAAAAAACACTTTGGATCTACAATTTCACCTACCAACGACTCAAAACCTTTCATTTCGATAGCTCTTTCAAGCATTTGACGATCTCCAGAGGAAACTAAACTATTTGCTCCCTCAGTAAGCTCCATTAAATATTTTCCTTGGTAGTTTGTAAGCATGCCCCTTAGGGTTACCATAGTTCCCTCGTCTATGTCATTCGTTTTCATCATCTTAGAAAGTGTTGGACCTGGCCCCATCTTTCCGTAACCGACTAAAGGGATGGTTTTAATGATCCCCTCTTCTTCTACTCGTAAACCCCAAACAGGGTCCTGAACCAAATACCCAGATAATTCTTGTATCAATCCATACTCATACTCACTATCGATATAGTCTTGCTGGTTTGTAACATAAAGTAGCGCGATGATGATCAAAGACAATATTCCAGAAAACGTAAAGAGCTTACCCTTCGCCGCATACGTTTTAGGAGTTTCTCCACTCCAACCTACATAAAAATCGTCTTCCTTCATAGCTTTATGGGTTCTACAGGTGTTCCGGGTTCATTCGCTTTTGGATTGATCAGAATTCGCTCTCCATCCAATTTTAATTCATACGTCTCTACTTTTTCAGTAAAAGGGGGTGGGGATTGACCATTTCCTGGAAAATATTGATATCCATGCCAAGGACATGTGACACATCCGTCAATTACCTTACCTTCTCCCAGTGGTCCTCCCTGATGCCGACATACATTGTTGATTGCAGAGAGCATTCCGTCGTGCTTAAAAACTGCTACTCGTTCTCCACCAACGGTAAATATCTTTGCACGGTTATCGGATATCTCATTCACATTGCATACTGCAACAAAATCAGACGAGACACCTATCTCTTTATCCTTATTGATCTCCTTGATCCCGGACAATATATGCAGGCCAGCAATGACAATAAATCCAAGAACCAAAATTCCAAAAATTACAGGGCTTGTCTCATTTTGCAACCCACCCAATACTATGTGCATGATTAATAAAGCATATGCGACATACACCAGCATATGAAGCGCCTTCCATGTTTTGTATCCTAAATTTTTTAACCAGAAATCGTGACTACTGGTTGCCATCAATGCAAGAATAAGCAACCCAATAAATCCTAATGTTTGAAAAGGAAAATACATTATTGAACTGTATCGCAAGTTTGATAGAAACACAGATTGAATAGCATTCATATTACCTAATGAATGAAACTGAAGGATGCTAAATGCCCCATGTATCAGTGCCATCAAAAACATGATTACCCCAAGATGCCTTCTGTTGTAAAGAACAATGTTGAATTTAGGATTTAATCTGGCCAAAGGACCAATAATCAAAATCACATGAAGAAGAAGTATTGCTAGCCATCCAAAAGAGCGTATCAGGTTGGTTTCAAAAGTGACTTGAGGATGAATAGTCAAATTCACCAGGGTGAAACAAGCAATGAACGCAACCACGGTGAGAAGAATGGCAAGATCGTATCTCTTCTTGTTTCTGTTCCACAATATGGAGGTATAAGATACACTCATTGATTTTTCGTAAAAATGTTTTGCTCCCCTTTAAAAACAGGTGTATTCACTCTTGCAAAGACCACTAAAGCTGATAAAAGGACAGTAATTACAGCCCAGAGTATTAAGTGTCTTTTCCTTAGATTTCTTGTCATGATCTTTTTAAATACTTTATGAATAAGACCATCCAAAAAAGGATTACACCGGGAAAAATAATCAGTTTAAAATGCCAAGGCGTTCCAGCTGTTCCTTCGTCAATTATCCTGGCCCCCTTCCAATAAAAAAATACACTGAACACTAAACCTAGTGCTACATAGAGTAGTAGGCCGTAAAGGAAAATATTTACTAATGTCTCAATCATGGATTAACACCTGCGTAGTTAATACCAGTCAATCGATACATGTCATGACTGAATGTAGACAAATCTTCCATGGATAACTCAGTAACTGCACCGTGTCCAAGTGATCGACAGATTACCCTCATCAAGTCTGCTGATGCATGGAAGAAGTTTGACAAACGTTCAGCTGATTTATCAATGATCAATCGTGATCTGAGGCTTTTTTTTTGAGTAGCGATTCCTACCGGACAATTATCTGTATGACAGGCTCTCATCCCCAAACAACCAATTGCCTGGATAGCAGAATTTGAAACGGCAATCGCATCAGCACCCATGGCCATGGTTTTTGCGAAATCGGACGGCACTCTTAGCCCACCAGTGATCACCAGACTCACACCATCAGCACCCACTTTATCCAAATGTTTGCGAGCACGAGCGAGTGCAGGTATTGCAGGTACATTGATATGGTTTCTTAGCACTATAGGCGCCGCACCTGTACCTCCACCCCTACCATCAAGGATGATATAATCCACCCCAGATGCTAATGCAAAATCAATGTCTTCCTCGATTCGGGAGACTGCTATCTTAAACCCAATAGGAACACCACCCGTTTCATCTCTTACGGTATCAGCAAAGGCTGCAAACTCTTCTGCAGTCCTTAAGTCAGTAAAAGTTGCTGGACTAATGGCCGAATGGCCCTCCTCAAGCCCTCTCACTTTAGCAATTTCACCAACTACTTTATGTCCAGGTAAATGTCCACCCGTTCCTGTTTTGGCACCTTGTCCCCCTTTGAAATGAAAGGCCTGTACTTTCTTCAACTTACCCCACTCAAAACCAAACTTACCAGACGCCAATTCATACAAATAGCGAGAATTTTCTTTTCGCTCATCCTCCAGCATTCCTCCTTCACCAGAACAAATCCCGGTTCCAGCCATTTCTGCACCTTTCGATAAGGCAATCTTTGCTTCTCGCGATAATGCCCCAAAGGACATATCAGAAACGAAAATTGGAATATCCAGTTTTAGAGGTTTCTTGGCATTTGGTCCAATGGTGACGCAAGTATCTACATAGTCATTATCCAGAAGTGGTTTCTTACTTAACTGGGCAGGCAAGAACTGAATATCGTTCCATTTTGGTAGTAAATCGCGCTCAACCCCCATTGCTGTGGTTTGACCATGATGGCCAAATTGAGTTAATCCATTCTTTGCCAAGGATTGGATGTATTGAGTGTACGGTTCTGGTGCCTCAGGATGGGTATCCTGGTATTTACCTAAATATTCGTCTTCGTTGAACCTAGGTGGAATCTCCTTATCCTCAAATTCTTCTACTTCTGCCTGATCAACATAAAGATCGCCATCCTTAATTGAATGTTTAAATTTTTTCAGTTTCTCATCAGGTGCATAAGCACTGACCCCGGTATCATATCGATAATCCCAGTTATGCACACCACAGATCAAATTCTTTCCATCGATAAACCCATCGGAAAGTAGTGCACCTCTATGATGGCACCTTCCATAAAGCACAGAAGCTTCCTCACCATACTTAATAATCACAAGATCAGTACCCAATACTTGTGCATGCGCCGGTTCTTTATCATTTACTTCATTCAGGTTAGCGATTCTTACCGGCTTAATTAATTCTTCAAAGTTGATCATGGGTTATCCTTCTTTTTTTCCAAGTCTAAATGTATAAAATGTGCCAACAATAAAAATACCCTGACTTTCAAAGCCAGCACCATAAATGTATTCTGCATAGGGTGCAAAACGTCCAATATTTTTGTGAAGACCTCCTCCGATCAGAGCTCTCCATCCTCCCTCAAACTTGCCTTCCTTTTTTATTTCTTCATATCCAACGCCCAATAATGGGTAAATACTTACTACTCTTAAACCTCAAAGAAAAAATGTGCATTTAGTGTATATTCTTTTTCAACCAGCGTACCGTACTCCGGGAATAAATTCGTTTCTAAACCTATACACATCCTTTCATTGGGTATATAATGTGTTCTAAGGTTTAGGCCCAAATTTCCGGTATGTCCAACTACTAAACTTGCACCCGGAGCAATGAATCCTTCATGCATCTGGCCAAGTAGAAGACAAGGAATAAGAAAAATAGCTATCGAAGCAAATTCTTTCACTTATCAGTCGTCAGTTTTAATTTCATAGCTACTCCTTTGATTGTAAGCCCCTGAACCAAGATCGAAAAAACAACCACCACATATGTAATGAAAACAATGAATTCCCTGTAAGGAGATGGATCTAATGATAGAGCTAAAGCAACTGAAATAGCACCTCTAAGTCCACCCCAGGTAAGTATTTTAATGGATGCGGATGGATTCTCATCATGCTCATCTGGAAAGGCCTTCGACAAAACAAAAACAGTAATGAATCTTGCTAACAAGACCAGTGGGATTGCAATCAAACTCACAACGGCAAAATTCCACTCAAAGGATAGTACAAGTACCTCTAATCCGATGAGCACAAATAATACTGCATTCAGAATTTCATCCAACACCTCCCAAAAGACATTCATTTCATATTTTCCTTCAGCACTGAATTTCGGACTTGTTCTTAATTTCTCACCTATGATCAAAGCAGCAAAAACCATTGCCAGTGGTCCCGATACACCTAGGACAGAACATAAAGCATATCCACCTAAAGCAATGACCAGGGTCAACATGATATCAATTTTTGGTTCATCCGCTATGGATTTCAATAATTGAAAACCAAGCAAACCAAGTAGTACACCAACCACAGTACCTCCCAAGGCTTCTTCTGCAAAGATTTTGACTACCTCAACAAACCCCACACCTTCTTCACTCATTGTGAAAATGTTCACGAGCGAAACAAATACCACGACACCTATCCCGTCATTAAAAAGAGATTCTCCTGCGATTTTGCTTTCTAGTGATTTTTTAACCCCAAGCTCCTTTAAAATCGCTAGGGCTGCAATAGGATCCGTTGGAGAAATCAGCGCTCCAAAGATCAGGGCGTAACCTAGAGGTAAATTGATGCCAAAAGCAGCTGTGATACCATAAATCAAAAAACCAATCAACGCTGTAGAAATAACCACTCCAAGTGTTGCAAATGAAAGTATTGACTTCCTCTCCATGGTTAAATCTCGAACCTGGAGATGAAGAGCACCAGCAAATAGCAACAGACTCAACATGACATCAAATAGTAATGTCTTAAAATCGAGCGTGGTGACTAAGGAACATACTTGATGAAAAAGAAGATTATCGAATATCTGTAAAAGCCCCATTGGTAAAGCTGTTACAATAGCAAGTAGCGTTAGCCCAATCGTACTTGGTAGTTTCAGGAACTTATGGTTGATATAACTAAAGAGTCCCGCAAGACTCAATAGAATAATAAAGGACTGAAACATTCCCATATCAGATCAACAATGCGTCTGTCATTACTTCAATGGTTCCGGGCCCATCGTATGCCATGAGTTTTTCAAATGCAGCGTCCAGATCTTCCTTCTTTTCAACTCGAATGGCAAGTGCTCCGCAGCTATTCACAAATTCAGAAAAATTTGGGTTTTGCAGGCTTGTTTGCCATACATCAAACTCAACCGCTCGCTGCTCTTTCGAGATTTTTCCTAATTCATGATTATTTAAAAGGATATGTTTGATAGGCATTCTATATTTAACCGCAGTAGTTACTTCCATTGGGTATTGACCAAAACCACCATCTCCAGTAACAGCTACTATCGGTCTGGAATCACCAACTGCAGCCCAAAGTCCCATGGCAGCAGGGTAACCGAATCCAATGGATCCCAGGTAGCCTGACATAACAATCGACTGCTCTTGGCATTCGAAATAACGACCAAAACTGTAGGTGTTATTTCCAACATCCACTGCGATAGCCGCATTTGCAGGAATGTGCTTATTCATTGCTTCAAATACAGCAACAGAGCTCACCCCATTTTCAAAATCTTCTTCTAACCGTTTCGCTTTCTCCTTTTTCCATATGTCCCATCTCTCAGCTATAACTGGTTTTCTGTCTTCAAAAGCAGTGGACTCCTTTTGAATTCGTTCTGAAAAGATGCGTGCAGTTTCTCCTAACTCAGCCCAGACAGGTACTTCAATCCCATGAAACTTCGCTAAAGCCAATCGATCAAAATCAACCTGAATGGTAGGAATCTTAGAAGTGATCCCAGTGTGATTTGAAAAAGAAGCACCAAAAACAAGCAACAAATCTGCTTCATTAATGAAATAGGAGGCGATAGGTGTACCACTGCGACCTAGTACACCACATCCGAGCGGATGTTTATCTGAAATCAGACCTTTCCCTTTAAAGGTGGTCAAGACCGGTGCATTAAGCTGTTCAGCGAGCTCAGTAATGGCTTCCATTTCAAAACGAGCGCCATGGCCAACAATGATAGTAGGGCGTTTGGAATTCTTGATTTTGTCTACTGCCTGATCAACTACATCCGGAGAGGGATGAATATGGTAATCTGCTATTCTGTTTTCTAAGTTGGAAGCGGCTTCACCTTCTGCTTCAATTACCTGCACATCATCAGGAAAGGTCAAGTGAGAAACCTCACGATTCACTACTGCATGTTTGATTGCCAGATTCATCAGTTCAGCATGTTTACTGTCCGACTGCACACGGTGATTAAATGATGCTACCGAGTTAAAAGCGGAGACTAAATCCACTTCTTGAAAGGCTCCTGTGCCAACAACCTGTGTCTGGACTTGACCTGATAATGCCAGGAGTGGTGCACGGTCATTTTTTGCATCCCACATACCCGTATACATATTGGTAGCACCAGGCCCTGCGATACCAAAACATGCTGCCGGTGTACCAGTAATTTTTCCAAAGGCAGAGGCAGCAAATGCTGCCGCTCCTTCATGTCGTATTCCAATAAATTTAAGTTTTCCGGCCTCTTCCTGTTTTCGCATGGCATCTGCAACACCAAGGTTCGAATGACCTACCATTCCAAAAGCATGGGTGATGCCATTGTTGACCATGGTTTCAATCATCACATCAGAAACCGTTCGAATCTCAGGCTCTTCTTCTTCTATTTGTACATAAATTCCGTCTTCTCTAATATCAATGGGGAAAGATTCTACCCCATCGTCAAAACCAGGTGCTTTCCCTGTAATAGGGTCATAATCCCATCCATGCCATGGGCACCTCAGCAAACCATTTTCTATGGAACCTTCTCCTAGCGGACCTCCCTGATGAGGACACTTATTATCAAGACATCCGAACTCTCCTTCATGATGCGTAAAGCAAAAGCTTTTATGACCTGCTGTTACGGTCATCACGCGTTCATCTTTGAGCTTAGAAGGGTCGTCAAGCACCTTCTTCCAGGTAAGTTTTCCCATGGAAGTTGATTAGGTTATGGTTCTACTACAATGGTAAGAAAATATTTATTATTTCATTTTAACAGTCTTCAAAGTGTCGTGTGTATGTCCAAAAAATAACAATAGAAAGAATAGAGTTATATGATAGAAGACAGTTTAGTTGTCTTAACAACTTTAAGAAGTAAAAAGAAAAGCCCCTGCTTTCGCAGGGGCCTTAGCTACTTACCTATATATGAATTCTTGGTTATCTAATGGTAACGATGCTTGTTTTAGCAAAGTCATTACTTTTCATCGTTACTGTATATTTTCCCGTTTTGAAATGATACCTCTTTCCAATTAATCCAAGCTGACCATCTACTTTATCACTTAAGAGAAGTTTACCATCAATTGTTCGGATATTGACATAGAGATCACTTTCCTCATTGGCTATCTGCTTTACGATTACCTCATTACCACTTTCAACGATGGTGGGAAAGAATGTCTTTTGTAAATCATCTTCGTTTATTCTTATTCCTTCTTCATCAATGGTCACAGGAAGTATCTGCACTTTATAATCATCCATAATCTCTAGGCTATAGTTTCCATTCTTTAGGTTTGAAAGGTCAAAAGAAAATCGTATGAAAGATTCTTCTGATTTCTTTCTATATAACACTTGTCCTAAATCATCTTTGAAATATGACTTCACTGCACCTTGTACATTTGTAACTTCCACAAGGAAAGTTTTTTCTCCCACAACGTTTACCTTGATTGCATCATCACTTGCATTCACGCTGATTGCACCAATAGTTACCACTATTGCCACAAATAAATTGATTGCTTTTTTCATAACTTTATCTTTGTTCTTCATGATGTTACAAACCTAGTTTCAGCTCTCATCCTAAATCTCCTAGCAATTATCATATATCTATGGATTTTTAACATTTAATGAATCATTTAACACTAAAAGTCGTTTTTGTTGAAGATGTTTGCAGCGTAATAGAATTTTATTAAACGAGAGAAGAGTTGAAAACAGAGACAATCACTACTAAAAAGCTAACTAATCCACCTTTAGAGAAGGTAGTTATGCCTCATGAAAGCTCTATTCTGATTCGTCATTTTCACAAAGACCATCGGAATACGCGGCCCTATTGGCACTATCATCCTGAATTAGAACTGGTTTATGTAAAGGGAGGTAGTGGTAAAAGACATATTGGAAGTCATCTTTCTTATTTTAAAGATGGCGAACTGGTGCTTATCGGTTCTAATCTTCCACACCAGGGATTTACCGAAAGACTCTGTGGAAAAGAAAGTGAAACAGTTATTCAAATGCTACCGAACTTCCTGGGAGAAAGCTTTTTTGATATTCCTGAGATGATAGGAATTTCTAAATTATTTGATAGAGCCAAGAAGGGCTTGGTATTTGGTAAAGAAGTTCAGGAATTGGTAGGTGAAAAGATCATTTCACTCGTTGATAAAAGTAGTTTTGAACAGGTTTTAGGTCTTCTCGATATCCTGAAGGACCTCTCGCTCTCTGAAGATTATAAAATCCTAAATGCAGATGGATTCTTGATGGTAGCTAAGCCACAGGATAATGATCGTTTAAATAAAGTCCTGAACTATATCAAAGAGAATTTTCAGGATAGTATATCATTAGAAGAAATTTGCGATATGGTAGGTATGACCGAGCCTTCTTTTTGTAGGTATTTCAAGAAAATCACTGCAAAAACATTTACTCAGTTTTTAAATGAATATCGCTTGGTACATGCTGCTAAACTCTTAGCCGAAAAGCAGATAAGTATCACTGAAGTTTGTTTCGAAAGTGGATTTAGTAATTATTCGCATTTTGTAGAAAAGTTCAAAACGTTCACAGGTAAAAGTCCTTCTGAATATCGAAAAGGTCTTAATAACGTCCTACAATAAAAAAGGCTCCAGTAGGAGCCTTTTTTGTTTTATATCTTACCTTATTCTATCCTTTTGTTGGATATATCGCAACTTCACCTAGCTCTTCCTCTATTCTGAGCAGTTGGTTGTATTTGGCCATTCTGTCTGAACGGCTCATAGAACCCGTCTTAATTTGACCGGCATTGGTTGCAACGGAAATATCTGCAATGGTAGAATCTTCCGTTTCACCAGACCGGTGAGAAACAACCGCAGTCCATCCTGCTTTATGCGCCATTTCAATTGCATCCAGGGTTTCAGTCAAGGTTCCGATTTGGTTAACCTTGATAAGGATAGAATTCGCAGCATTCTCTTTGATCGCTTTCTCCAGAAATTTTACGTTGGTAACCAATAGATCATCACCCACTAATTGGCATTTGTCTCCAATTTTTGATGTCAATGTTTTCCAACCATCCCAATCATTTTCGTCACATCCATCTTCAATGCTATCGATTGGATAATCATTTACCAGCTTGGCTAAGTATTCTGCCTGTTCATCACTAGACCTCTTCGCACCTCCATCTCCTTCAAACTTAGCGTAGTTATATACTCCATCAGCGAAGAATTCGGATGATGCACAATCAAGTGCAATGGTCAAATCATCTCCTGGTTTATATCCTGCTTTATCAATCGCGGATAACACACTTTCTAATGCTTCCTCGGTTCCTCCAGCAAAATTTGGTGCAAAGCCACCTTCATCACCTACGGCTGTGCTTAAACCTTTCGCTTTAATAATTGACTTCAAATGATGAAAAACCTCACTACCCATTCTTAGAGCTTCTGTAAAAGTGGGTGCACCAACAGGACGGATCATAAACTCTTGAAATGCGATTGGCGCGTCTGAATGAGATCCTCCGTTAATGATATTCATCATAGGGACAGGAAGTTGCTTAGCATTGGCTCCTCCAATGTATCTGTAAAGTGGCAGTTGAGATGCATCTGCACCCGCCTTTGCGACCGCCAAAGAAACACCCAAAATCGCATTTGCTCCAAGCTTAGATTTATTGGCAGTGCCATCTAATTCAATCATTAACTGATCGATAAAATTCTGCTCTACGCATAGCAAACCCTCTACTTCTGGTGCAATGATATCATTCACGTTATCAACCGCTTTCTGAACACCCTTTCCCATATATCGGGACTTATCACCATCACGCAGTTCTACCGCTTCGTGTTCACCAGTGGAGGCTCCAGATGGAACCGCTGCTCTTCCGATGTTACCATCTTCTGTAATTACTTCGACTTCAACTGTAGGATTACCTCTGGAATCCATGATCTGTCTAGCGAAAACGCTTTCAATGATGCTCATTACTTTGTTTCGTTTATTAGGTTAAGAAAATTATCAAATAGGTATGTAGAATCATGTGGACCCGGAGACGACTCTGGATGATACTGGACTGCAAATGCGGGTTTTCCATTCAGCCTCAAACCTTCAACCGTATTGTCATTCAAATCTATATGAGTCAACTCCGCTTCTTTGGAATTATTGAGTGAATCCATATCTACAGCAAATCCATGATTTTGTGAAGTAATCTCTCCTAATCCTGTCTCTAAATTTTTCACTGGATGGTTGAGTCCTCGATGGCCATGATGCATTTTGTACGTTTTAATCCCAACTGCTTTAGCCAAGATCTGGCTCCCCATACAAATGCCAAATAGAGGCTTATCTTTCTCCAGGATATCTTTTGTAGTATTGGCTGCATAATCCATAACTTCTGGATCCCCGGGTCCATTAGACAGAAAATATCCATCTGGTGCCCAAGAGTCCATCTCTTTAAAAGAGGATTCTGCCGGAAACACTTTAATCTGGCAATTTCTTTTTTCTAAATTTTTCAGGATTGATTGCTTCACCCCTAGATCGAGAACTGCGATTTTATAACCAGAATTACCAGAACCAAATTCATAGGAATCTTTGGTAGTCACCTTGGTAGAAAGTTCGAGCGATTTCATACTTGGAACCCTTTTAAGTTCTTCCTCTAAAGCTTCTCCGGTCAATTCATCCGAAATGATGGCATTCATTGCCCCTTCTAACCTAATGTGTCTTACCAACCTTCTGGTATCCAGGCCTGCAATACCTACTGTATTGTGCTTTTCCAAAAACTCCTGGAGACTCTCTGTTGCTGCAGTTCTACTGAATATCTGTGAAAAATCATTTACTACTAATCCTTTGATACTTGGCTGGTTACTTTCTACTTCATCATCATGAGCACCATAATTCCCAATATGGGAGGTAGTATTCACGATAATCTGTCCAAAATAAGAGGGATCTGTATAAATCTCCTGATAGCCAGTCATACCTGTATTGAAACAAATTTCTCCTCCTGATGTACCAGGTTTTCCTATAGAATAGCCTTCAAATGAGATGCCGTCTTCTAGTAATAGGGTGGCTTTTTTTCTAGTGGGGAATTTTATCATATTGAAAAACAAAAATAACTCTGCCTGTCTCAATATGAAAGAGAGTAAGGTAATGATAGGATTAATAAAATTATTGGAATGAAGTTTTGATTAGGCAATCGTTAAAAGATCAAAGAATTGACAATCGAGTAGGAAGGTAGGGATTATTTCCCTACCTGTCCTCTCACACCACCCTGC
>CAYWOQ010000007.1:0-80136 GCA_964459925.1 uncultured Roseivirgaceae bacterium | reverse complement strand
CTTTGGGATACTTAATACACACCTCCTTTTTCAATCGTTTAGGACGCTATTGATTCAAGACGTTCATTCGCTTCTAAATAGTGATTTTAAGCTTATGAACTATATATTTTGAGCCCGGCAATGGAGTTATGTTAAATTATTTTTGTAATATGTGTATATTGTCCTGTAAAGGTGAAAGTAGAACAAAAACATATCGGTTCAACTGATTGGAAACGGTATACCCATCCTGAAAACGATAAGAGGTACTACATATCAAGGAATGGGGAGGTAAGAAGCTACACAGCAAACGGTGAGTTGCAAACCCATACAAGCTACAAAAACAATGGTTACCGGTGTATACCCTACAGAAAGAAGAATGGCAAGAACGGATTGATCTATCTCCATAAAATTATGTTATACATATGGGTGGATAATCCCCATAACTATAAACGATACCGGTTTATAGATGGTAATCCTTCAAATTGTACCGCGACGAATTTAGAATGGATAAGCAATGAATTTTTTACGAGACTAAACAGAGAACGTGTGCTCGAAACCATTCCTCAAAGAAAAATGAAAAGGGTTGTTACCCATTCAAAATTAACGGAAGCTAGAGTCGCTATTTTGAAAAAACACATCCTGGAAAATGAAAAGAAGAAACACCAAACGAAGTGGAAACTCCTGGCCAAGCAATTTGGTATCAAATACCGTCAGCTACACAGCATTCGGAGAGGGGAATCCTGGAAACATGTAGATCCGGCGAAGTAAACAACTGAGATCACCTGCTAAAATTGATTATTACTCTTTCGGGTTGCTATAAGTAACCCACTTATTCAAGTAATTTTAAGTGATGAAACGACTGCTTCTTTTAAGTAACTCAACACTTCCCGGTGAACCCTTTTTTGAATGGCCAGTGCCTTATGTGAAAGATTTTCTAGGTGACGGCATACGAAAAATGCTCTTTTTCCCTTTTGCAGGGGTGACCTTCAGTTTTGATGACTATTATGAACACGTAAAATCTCGATTCAGCCAAATGGGTTATGAAACAGAAGGGGCGCATTTGATTAACGACAAGCAAGGGGCACTGGACGAGTGTGATGCAATTGCTGTTGGAGGTGGTAATACCTTTCAATTACTCCAATACCTGCAAGATGGATGGGTAGAGCCGATTCGCCAACGTGTGAAGAATGGTAAGCCTTACATCGGATGGAGTGCAGGTTCTAATGTAGCTACCCCAACCATTAAGACCACCAATGATATGCCTATCGTCGAGTTGCAAAGTTTTGAGGCACTTAATCTGGTTCGTTTTCAAATCAATCCTCACTACACAGAGGAGCGTATTCCTAACCACGGGGGAGAGACACGTCCTGACCGTATCCGTGAGTTTTTAGAGATTAACCCAGGTTTTGCCGTTCTCGGGATTCCCGAAGGATCATTGGTTCAAGTGGAGGGTGAAGAAACCTGGTTTATGGGAAATGGAACACTTACTATCTTCAGAAAAGGAGAGGAACCAATTAAGATTTCTCAGTCATCGCTACTGGATATAGGTGCTTAATATTTAGCTCACACTTTCTCCACTTTCTGATGCCCGGTGATGGCATCAATCATTTTTGTATAACTGATTTTTTTTTCATTATCTACGGATACGTAATAGTAATGAAGTTCTTCTAAGATAACCTTACACTTCCCCAATTCATATCGATGAGAGATGACCTGGTCACCTTCCAGAATAGGGATACCGTTTAGGTCAAGTAGTTGAGGTGCTTGCTTTTGCTTGGGTTTCTTTTTGAAGAAATTGATCATCTAAAAATAGAAAAACCCGTGACCTTAAAGTATTGTTAAGATCACGGGTAATGAATACAAAAAATTTATCTACTCTTTCATCCCTTCTAAATCCAATAAGAAGGCATACTGTAAAGAGGTCGTTTTATAACGTTTGAACCTTCCGGAAGCCCCTCCATGACCTGCTTCCATATCAGTATCCAAAATGAGTAAATTATTATCGGTTTTTAAGTCTCTCAATTTGGCTACCCATTTAGCAGGTTCCCAGTACTGGACTTGTGAATCAAACAGCCCGGTGGTTACTAACATGTTAGGGTAATCCTGTGCTTTCACATTGTCATAAGGCGAGTAGGAAAGCATGTACTCGTACGATTCCAGGTTCTTTGGATTTCCCCATTCATCAAATTCGCCAGTGGTCAAAGGAATACTTTCATCCCACATGGTAGACATAATATCTACAAAAGGAACGGCTGAAAGCACACCATTGTATAGCTCAGGAGCTTCATTAACGATCACACCCATCAAGAGTCCACCGGCACTTCCACCATACGCATACAAGTGCTCTTTGGAAGTATAGTTTTCTTCTATTAAGAATTTGGAGCAATCAATGAAATCATTGAAAGTATTCATTTTCTTAAACATTTTACCATCTTCATACCATTGGCGACCCATCATTTGGCCTCCTCTAACATGAGCAATTGCAAAAGTAAATCCTCTGTCTAGTAGACTCAGCCGAACAGAACTAAAGCTTGCATCAATAGTCGATCCGTAAGAGCCATAACCATACTGTAATAAAGGACCATTTCCATCTTTTTTGAACCCTTTTTTGTAGACAATCGAGATCGGAACTTTTACCCCGTCTCTAGCGGTAGCCCAAACTCTTTCTGTAACGTATTCTTCAGGATTGTGACCACCAACTACTTCAGATTGCTTTAAAAGCGTTCTCTCTTTCGTCTCCATATCATAATCAAAGGTGGAGTTTGGAGTGGTAAGGGAAGTATAGCCATACCGAAGCGTTGAAGAATTGAATTCTGCATTCGTAGAAATGTACGCATTGTATGCTGGCTCTCCAAAGTCTAGGTAGTGTTCATCTCCCGTACGTTGATTCATAATTCTCAAATTGGTCAATCCATTTTTACGCTCATCGATCACCATGTGATTGGCAAACAGTTCCAGGCCTTCTAGTAATACATCTTTTCGATGTGGAATGACTTCTTTCCAGTTTTCTTCTGCCGTATTAGCCTCAGATACTTCCATTAATTTGAAGTTAGGTGCGTCCCGGTTCGTCATAACGTAAAACTTATCCTCGAAGTGAGAAATACTGTATTCATGAGCTTGAGGATCTCTTGGTATAAATTGTTTGAATTCTCCATCCGGATTATCAGCACTCAAGATTCGATAATCACTCACCAGTGTACTTGAATTAGCAATAACAATGTATTTATCCGATTTGGTTTTATAAACATAGGTGTAGAATGTATCGTCCTCCTCCTGATAAATCATTGGATCATTTGTGGTATCCTCACCTAACGTGTGCTTAAATATCTTCTCAGGAAGCAGTGTAACAGGGTGTTTGGTTCCGTAATAGAAGGTCTTATTGTCATTAGCCCATGCTCCTCCACCATAGGTATTCTCAATTCGATCTTCTAGATATTCACCCGTTTCTAAGTTTTTAAAACGAATAGTATAAATCCTCCTACTCAAAGTATCTTCAGCAATGGCAACAATTTTATTATCCTGTGAAATACTAGCCGGATAAGCATTGTAGTATCCATAGCCCTCTGCCATTTCATTGACATTCATCATTACTTCTTCTTCGGCATCCAGACTTCCTTTCTTTCTGCAGTATATAGGATACTCCCCACCTTCCTCATATCTGGTATAATAATAGTATCCGTTAGATAGATAGGGTACTGACTCATCGGTTTGCTTGATTCTTCCAATGATCTCGTCATAAAGCTTTGACTGCAAATCCTCGGTATGAGACATGACCTGCTTTGTGTAATCATTTTCTTCAGTCAGATAGTCCAAAACTTGTTGTGTATGTGCATCTGGTTTGTCTGCATTTTTTTGCTCATCTGACAACCTCATCCAGAAATAAGGATCTACTCTGGTTTGCCCATGTTCTTCTAATAAAGTATCTGCTTTGATTGCAACAGGTGCGTCCGGTCTACTCATTTTTTGTGAATCTTCTTCAGTTGTCGAAGTACTTGTACAAGCCTGGAAAAATACCAGACTAACAAGTATAGATAATAATTGAATTTTTCTCATTGTGATTTATGATAGGGTAAAGTAAGTGGGTATTCTAAAGGTTCAATGCCCAATTGAATGCTTACAAAGTTATTTATTGAACATTTCGCTCACCACCAATTCTTTTGAGCCAGGTGTATATTTATAGAATCCTTCACCAGTTTTAACCCCTAAATATCCAGCAGTGACCATATTTACCAATAATGGACAGGGTGCATATTTTGGGTTTCCAAAACCATCATGAAGTACGTTCAGGATAGATAGACACACATCTAATCCTATGAAGTCCGCCAGCTGGAGAGGACCCATTGGATGAGCCATACCTAACTTCATTACGGTATCAATTTCCTCAACACCGGCTACCCCTTCGAAAAGTGTGATGATGGCCTCATTAATCATTGGCATAAGTATTTTATTAGCCACAAATCCTGGGTAGTCATTTACCGCGACAGGTATTTTATCCAGTTTTTTGCTCATTTCCATTACGCTAGAAGTTGTCTCATCAGAGGTGGCATATCCTCGAATAACCTCAACCAACTTCATAATGGGAACAGGGTTCATGAAGTGCATGCCTATAACCTTATCCGGTCTTTTAGTTACTGCTGCTATTTTGGTGATTGATATGGAAGAGGTATTGGTAGATAAAATTGCATTTTCTGGTGCATGCTTATCCATACTTTCAAAAATCTGCTTTTTAATATCAAAATTCTCCGTTGCAGCTTCAACAACTAGGTCTGCAGATTTTACACCATCTCCCGTTGAAGTAAAGGTTTGAATATTACCAAGAGCAGCTGCTTTTTGTTCTTCGGTTATTTTTTCTTTCTGAACTTGACGCTCAAGGTTTTTTGTAATGGTGGCTATGGCCTTGTCCAGGGCATCTTGAGAGATATCTATTAGCGATACAGCAAATCCATTCTGCGCGAATACGTGGGCAATGCCATTACCCATGGTACCACTTCCAATAACAGAAATATTTTTCATTGAGATTTTAATTTTTTGGGGAAATGAACAAATGCACCCCGAAGGTTATTCGGGGTGTCAATTGATGCTATTTATTGCGATCCAGGCAATTCAGATCTTCAAATGCTAGCTTAAGTCTGGAAATCATTGACTTCTCAGCTTCTCTGATCCATACCCTAGGATCATACTTTTTCTTATTTGGTTGATCAGGACCATCTGGATTTCCAATCTGGCTTTGTAGGTAGCCCTCATTCGACTGGTAGTATCCACGTATACCATCCCAATAAGCCCATTGCATATCAGTATCTATGTTCATCTTGATGGCACCATAACTGATGGCCTCTCTTATTTCTTCTCTTGTAGAACCGGAACCACCATGAAATACAAAGTTTACAGGATTATGACCTGTATTGTGCTTTTGTTGAATGTGATCCTGTGAATTTTTTAGAATGATCGGTGTAAGTTTTACATTCCCCGGCTTGTACACACCATGTACATTTCCAAAGGCAGCAGCAACGGTGAAATTATCACTTACTTCTTTCAACTTTTCATATGAATAAGCTACTTCTTCAGGTTGAGTATATAGAAGTGAATTATCAACATCCGTATTATCAACTCCATCCTCTTCTCCTCCTGTTACACCAAGCTCAATCTCTAAAGTCATTCCCATTTTTGACATTCGCTTGAAATATTCTACACAGGTTCCAATGTTTTCTTCTATTGGTTCTTCTGATAGATCTAACATATGGGAAGAATAGAGCGAACTTCCTGTTTGTTCGAAATGCTTCTCATTCGCATCCAATAGCCCGTCAATCCATGGAAGTAATTTTTTTGCCGCGTGATCTGTATGAAGAATCACAGTTACCCCGTAAGCCTCAGCCATCTGATGTACATGTAGTGCACCTGATACTCCTCCGGCGATTGCAGCGGCCTGACCCTCATTCGAAAGACCTTTTCCTGCCATAAATGCAGCTCCACCATTAGAGAATTGGATCATCACAGGAGAATTAACTTCTCTAGCCGTTTCTAAAACTGCATTGACAGTACTAGAACTCGTAACGTTCACTGCAGGTAGTGCAAAATCGTTTTCATTGGCATAGTTGAAAAGGTCGGTAACTTCCTGTCCCGTTAGTACACCAGTTCTGAATTTCATAAGATTATTGGTTTTGTGTTATTCGACTTAATAATAACACAAATATAGCCTTGTAAGGGACAAAAGCTTTCGCTTAGGCGTGGTGAAATGCTTGCTGCATTTTCGTACGGTTTATTTGTGGTTCTGAGTCTATTAATTTAGATCCTTCACGTTCCCATTTAATGGCGGCAATGGTGAATAAAGCAATTAGGTAAAGAAGTTTGATTAGGATTTTCCACTTCATAATACACCTTAGACACCGGTGACCAGCCAAAGGTTTAAAAGAAATGTAATAATTTATTTATATCAACGAATTTTTAATTGGAAAAAAGGAAAAAGCGCAACTTTTAATTTGTGTTTTTTGACCTTTGTTGCGTTCTTTCATTTACTGATCAACTCCTCTTTTGGTAGCCAGGAAGTAGAGTAAAAAGCCTACGGCAATACTTACCGCTTCAATGCCCCAGGCCATGGCATCTTCACCATCTAGTCTCATTGAATCAATGATGATTAATCCTAATCCTCCAAATAAGATAATAAGCCCCCATTTCAATGAATTTTGTTTGTTGGTTTGACTTCTAAACAGATTTGCAGATTCTTCATTTACCATATTCTTGTCGATTAGCTTTCTCTTTAACGAGTAATTAGTAATAAGAACAACAAATAAAATGGTTGATCCGAAGACGGAAATAATTGCGACAATTGGTATTAAACTACCCATAATAATGTAAATTTTAATTCAACATGTTTCAAATAAGTAGACAAGTCCCATTTCAAGATATGTTGCATTTCAATTAAAAAAATAATTGCAACATATTTTAGGAATTACTTGACTAATTAAAATGAATGGAAGATCAAGAACTTGTAAATCAAATTTTGGGCGGTAGCGATTCCGCCTTAAAATTATTGATTGACAGATACCAGCGATTGGTAGCTCATATGGTCGGAAGAGTGATTGATTCCTCCATGGATAGAGAAGAAATCTGTCAGGATGTGTTTATTAAGATTTATGAGAAATTGAATACATTCAAATATGATTCGAAGCTATCTACTTGGATTGCCACCATAGCGTTTCGAACGGCAGTTAATTTTGCTAAATAAAAGAAAATGAAGCAAGTGGACCTTGAGGAAGTGTCATTCAAGATTGGAACAGAGCGTTTACCAGTTGAAGAAAAGGATATGAAGCAGTTTATTCATAAACTAGTAAATCAGCTACCAATTAATTATAGAACGGTACTTACCTTGTTTTATCTGGATGGCTTTAGTTATCCGGAGATAGTGGAAGTGACAGGGATGCCGGAGGGTACAGTTAAGAACTATATCCATAGAGCGCGATTAAAACTGAAAGATATTGTAGCAAAACATGCTGAAAAGGAGGTAGCATTGTTATGAAAAAAATAGAAAAATGGATTGATGAAGCACTTAGTTCAGAGTCTGATTTTAAACTAAGTCAAGATTTCAAAAACAAAGTGGTTCAGGCAATTAAGAGAAAAGAACGAAAGGCTCAACGCAGGATTTACTTTTGGATGGCTTCTGGAATTTTGTTTATGATGTTTACTGGTTAAAGTAGTATTGTTTACTTCTTTCCTGATCTATTTCAGAGTTTGAAAATAGGAAAGGAGTTTAATAGCCTTGTACCGATAGCCGTGATCATAGGTGTATTGGTTGTGATTATTCAATTCCTGGATCAACGCTTGGTTAAAGATCAGATGTTATCGCATTAAAGAAAAGGACCATCAATTGGTTCCCATAGTTCGATCTTTCTGCCTTCAGGGTCCATGATCCAACCAAATTTTCCATATTCATATTTTTCAATTTCTCCTATAATTTGCACATCCTCTTTTTTTAGCTCAGCTAAAAGTTCTTCCAGATTTTCGACTCGATAATTAAACATGTAGTCTTTCTCGCTTGGCTCATAGTAGGTCGTGTCTTTAGCAAAGGGACTCCATACTGTGGTGCAAACCTTTTCTTTTTCTTCGTGATCTCTCCACTTAAAGAGTCCTCCATATTGATCTGACTCAATACCTAGATGTGCTTTGTACCATGCCTTCATTTTGTTTGGGTCTTCGCATTTGAAGAAGATACCCCCAATTCCAGTAACTCTCTTTTTCATTGGTTTTCAATTTTATTCAAATAACCGAATTGCTTTTAGTCTTTACAAATGCAGGATCTAAAATCACCCGAAAGGGTGAGTCATTCGGAATAAGAAGCAATAATTAAAAAAATATATTTGGTTTGTATTCGATAAAGAGTGGTATACGGCAATCATTGCAATATTTAACATTTCTGAGATATAGGAATCAATAGGATGGCTTAATCTTTGCAATTAAACCATTGATCAAAAATCATCTGTTTTTAAAATCATTCTTTTGCATATTGCGTTATACACATTCAAATTAATTTGACTTTTTATGAATAAGCTGTTGTTGATAGCCGGGTTTATTATACTCACTTCTTTTGGCATTTCTTCAGAGTATGGATCAGATATACAGGACTTTTTTGTTGCAGATTCACTAAAAGTGCTTGAACCATTAGAAGAGCACCCAAGTGAGGCCTATGTAATGACAAATCTCTTGAAAAGGCTGCATTACAGAAAGCTTGAACTTTCTGATTCAATATCATCAGTAGTTTTCGATAATTATTTTGAATCATTAGATCCTTACAAAGCGGATTTTTATGCGACAGACATTGCTGAATTTGAAGATTTGAGATATGAATTAGATGATCAAATACCTGCTGGTGAATTAGATTTTGCCTTTGAGGCTTTTATGCTGTATCGTGATCGGGCACTCGAAAGAATAAATTACATCTTTGAGTTGCTAGAGCAAGGTTTTGATTTCACAAAAGACGAAAACTATGAATTTGATAGGGCCAAGGCATCCTATCCTCAAAACGAAACGGAGCGAAAAGATATTTGGAGGAAGATTATTAAGAATCAGGCACTTAGTTATAAACTGGCAGGAAGAGAATGGGAGGATATTCAGAAAAGCCTAAGAAAACGATATCAACGAATAGAGAAATTTATCTATCAATACAATAGTGAAGATGTCTTTCAAAGTTACATGAATGCGTATGCGAGTGCTTATGATCCGCACACTTACTACTATTCACCACCGGATGCTGAAAACTTCCAGATTGAAATGGGACTTTCATTGGAAGGAATAGGAGCTAGGCTAACGCAAAATCTTGATTACACAGAAGTAGCAGAGGTGATTGCAGGTGGGCCAGCTTTTAAAAGTAAACAACTCAAAAAAGATGACAAGATCATAGGTGTCGCACAGGGGGATGATGGAGAATTTGTTGATGTTATTGGATGGAGGATTGACGATGTGGTGGCTAAGATAAGAGGACCCAAAGGTTCTGTGGTTCGTTTACAAATACTTAAGGCTAGCAAAGGAATAAATGCATTACCAGATACCTTGAGATTGGTTCGGGACAAAATTAAATTGGAAGACCAGGCGGCTAAAGCTGAAATGATTCCGATAACAGAAGGAAATACAACGTACAATTTGGGTGTGGTTACAGTTCCCAACTTTTACCTTGATTTTGACGGGTTTAGAACTGGTGATGAAGACTACAGGAGTTCAACACGGGATGTTAGAAAGCTAATTGCTGAATTGGAATCACAAGGCATGGATGGCTTAATGATTGATTTGCGCTACAACGGTGGTGGTGCACTTTCTGAGGCCATTGAAATGACCGGTCTATTTATTCCTGATGGGCCCGTTGTTCAGGTCAGAAATTACAATACAACTGTTGATCGAATGGATGATGAAGATGGTGGTGAGGTATTTTATGACGGTCCTTTAGCGGTACTTGTGAACCGGGGTAGTGCTTCCGCTTCCGAGATTTTTTCTGGTGCCATACAAGATTACAAAAGAGGAGTGATTATTGGTGAAAGTACGTTTGGGAAAGGAACTGTACAAAATGTCATAGGACTCGATAGGTACATAAGAAATCCTGAGATGAAGCTTGGTCAGGTGAAAGTAACATTGGCGAAATTTTACCGAGTGTCAGGAAGTAGTAATCAAAAAGTAGGCATTTCACCAGACATTCAATTTCCTTCCATTTATTCAGCGGAAGATTTTGGAGAGGCTAGTAGAGAAAATGCACTTCCTTGGGATGAGATAGCTAGTACCAATTACAATCCAACAAATAATGTATCTGATGAATTATTGGATCACCTGAGTGAACTGTACCTTGCAGATCTTAATTCAGACCCAGATTTGAAGAAACTGGTTCAAGACATTGAAAAAGCCAAAAAGAACCGAGATAGAACGTCCGTTTCGCTTAATCTTGAAGATAGAAAAGCGAGTCAGAATCCGGATGATGAATTGGAAACCAGTATAACTGAAAGTGAGGTTGCTGCGGAAAATGAGACACAAGACAAGCTAAAGAATGATCCTTACTTGAAAGAGGGATTAAAACTTTTAGCTGCTATCAAAAAATTTAAGGTAGGCTAGGCAACTATTGTCTTTTTCGTTCATCTTTAAATTAAAAAGATGATAAAGCAAATACTGGTATTATCCCTTTCGTTTTATGCTTTACAGGCAACCTCTCAGAATATTATGGCTCAGGCTGAACTTGAAGCTGAAAACATCAAAGAAGTAAGAGTCGAAGGATTTTTTGTAGATGTTTACGTGAATCGAGGTGACAAGGTCTATTTCAAAGGAGTGATTGAAGGTAATGGTGATGAAGATGACTATCGTTTTGATACGGATATTTCTGGATCTTCACTGATTATCAAAGTCATTTACACGAAGAATAAATACAACTGGAGAGACAGAAAAATCACCAAATCCAGAATTGATATCACTATAACCGATGGTGTTCAACTTGATATTGACAATTCGTCTGGAGACGTCAATGTAGCAAATCTTCGAGCGTCTGAATCACGAATTGAAGCATCAAGTGGAGATATCACCCTTAAGAGTATAATTGCGAATTTAGAAGTAGAAACATCTAGTGGAGACATAGAAATTGATGGATTGGTCGGGGATTCTGAAATTGAATCGACCAGTGGTGAGCAGGATCTTAACGATATTCAGGGCACTATTCAGGCTCGCGCCAGTTCCGGTGATATTTCCATTTCAAATTTTGAAGGAAATCTAGAACTGAAAGCCACCTCTGGAGATATAGAAATACGAAATGGAGAGGGGAAGTTAGAAATAAGAACAACATCTGGAGAGATTGATGGTGATAATATTACATTGACTGGAGATGCAAGATTTGATGCAACCTCCGGAAATATTGAGATGGATTTCACTAATGATTTAACTGATCTTAGCTTTTTTCTTACGGCTACCTCAGGTAATTTAGAAGTGGGAAGTCAGTCAGGGGAGAAGAGATTAGTCATTGATCGTGGAGGATACAAAGTAGAAGGTGTCACTTCCAGTGGAAGTCAGGAGTATGAGTAAAAATGATAACCAACGATTTAATAAGGGTAGTACAAACTACCCTTTTTTGTTTAATAAGATTCAAATTGACATTTTTGCCGACACCTTAAAAATTAAACATAGCCTAAATGGAAAAACCCTACATTGATTCGAACACGAGTCTTCCTGAAATTACCGTTAAAGCAGTGGTGCTTGGAGCCTTATTATCTGTAGTATTATCAGCTGCCAATGCATATTTTGGACTTTTTGCAGGGCTCACCGTGTCAGCCTCAATCCCTGCAGCTGTTATTTCCATGGCCCTTTTAAAAGTATTTAAGAATTCAAATATTCTCGAAAATAACTTGGTGCAAACAGCGGCTTCTGCTGGAGAATCCTTAGCAGCAGGAGTTATTTTCACCATTCCTGCATTGGTAATCATGGGATACTGGGAAGAATTTAACTATTTCGAAACAGTGACGATAGCACTTTGCGGTGGTGTGCTAGGGGTGCTATTTACTATCCCTTTAAGAAGAGCACTTATTGTAGAAGAAAATTTGAAATTTCCTGAAGGCGTTGCAACAGCAGAAGTATTAAAAACCGGAGAGGAGGGTGGCAAGGCAGTAAAATACCTTATTTGGGGCTCACTTATCGGAGGCGTATTCAAAGTGGGAGATGCCGCATTAAATCTATGGGAAGGCACTTGGCAGAAAGCTACATTGATAAACGAAAAAATTTATGCCTACTTTGGACTGAATCTTTCACCTGCCTTAGTTGCTGTAGGTTATATCGTTGGACTCAATATTTCTTTTCTTGTTTTTCTTGGTGGCGCGATCAGTTGGTTTATTGCTATTCCAGCTTACATCGCGATTAATGGAGGTCAGGAGGGCGTAGATGCCGTGACCTTAGGTGGCAATATTTGGAACTCCCAGATTAGGTATCTCGGTGTTGGTGCAATGGTTGTTGGAGGGCTTTGGGCACTTTTGAGTCTGGCTGGTTCATTGGGTACAGCATTTAAAGCTGGGGTTGATGTATTTAAAAAAGGAGGAGAGTCCATGAAAGATCAGATCCGAACTGAGATGGATACGCCTATGTCTTGGGTAATTATTGGAATAGGCGTTTTGGTTGTTCCCATTTTTTTTATTTACCAAAGTGCCATCAGTGATATTCCTATTACAGTGACTATGACCATTGTGATGGTTATAGCCGGTTTTCTTTTTGCGGCTGTTGCAGGATATATGGCTGGTTTAGTGGGTAGTTCGAATAACCCGATTTCAGGAGTGACCATTGCTACTATTTTATCCGCTTCATTGCTTTTAGTGACATTGATGGGAACGGGTAATCAGTTGGCTGGCGCGGCAGGAGCGATTCTTATTGGTGCAGTGGTATGTTGTGCAGCTGCAATAGCTGGTGATAATATGCAGGATCTGAAAGCAGGTCACATCTTAGGTGCGACTCCTTACAAGCAGCAAATCATGCAAATGGTTGGCGTAATTGCAGGGGCAGTTGCCATTCCTCTTGTATTAAATTCGTTGTTAGTTGCCTACGGCATGGGTGCACCAACGGCGGAACGACCTGATTCGTTGACAGCTCCACAAGCTACGCTTATGCAAAGTGTAGCTCAAGGAATTTTTGGAGGAGGTCTTCCATGGAATATGGTCTACATAGGTGCGGGTATTGGTGCCATTATCATCTTAATAGACCTGTACTTAAAAGCCAAGGGTTCCGAATTTAGGATGCCTGTATTGGCTGTGGCAGTAGGATTATATCTTCCATTTGAATTGGATTCTGCCATTTTTGTTGGTGGTGTGCTTGCATGGCTACTAAATAAGGTTACTAAAGAAAATAGAGGTAAAGAAAAAGCAGGAAATGCCGGGCTACTTCTTGCGTCTGGGTTAATTACAGGTGAGGCACTAATGGGAATCTTCATCGCAATTGCTATCGCAGGTTTTGGATTTGAGAAACTAGCAGGTTATGATTCTCCGATGATTTATGAAAACATTGGTTTAGCCATTTTGATAGCGATATTACTATTTATTTACAGGCAAGTAGTTAAAGTCTCTGAGGAAGACCTATAGACGTTCATAATCGAACAAAATACTGTACACCTGGTTTCAATTTCTTGTTTGGAGCCAGGTGTACCTTTTTAATAATCAAGTAGTTACGAGAGTTGGCATGATTTTCATCTATTAAGACCGGATCCAAAGAAACGAATCATGTTCAAAAACTATTTCAAAACAGCCATTCGAAATCTCTCCAGGAATAAGTTATATGCCTTGCTTAATGTCATCGGTCTTGCGCTTGGTATTGGGTGTGCACTTGTAATTTTTAAAGTGATCACTTTTGAAAAAAGTTATGATAAGCATCAGTCCAATTATGACAACATCTATCGTATTGTTGGTGAATTTATAAATCCAGTTGAGATTGATCGAGGTATGGGTACTCCACAACCGCTTGCTCATGCAATGAGAGAAGATTTTCCAGAGGTAAGTAAGGTCGTCAGAACACATCAGGGGGTCTCATTACAAATAGATGTTGAGAAGAATGGTTTTAAGGAGAAGTTTTTGCCGGAGGAGCAAATGGCATTTACAGAAAACTCATACTTCAGCATTTTTGATGTCGATATTTTAGCAGGTGATAAGACTTCTGCTTTAACTGATCCTAATACTGCAGTGATATCTCAATCAATGGCTCTACGTTTATTTGATGTTAACCAGGGTGAAGAAAGCGAAGTAATTGGTGAAAAATTCACCCTAGCAGCTGTAAAAGATTTTGAGGTTGTTGCGGTTATGAAAGACCCACCAGAAACCACAAATTTTCCATTTCATATTCTCTTGGAGTACGAGGGTCAAAACCACCAAGAAATAAATCCCTACTATTCTGATGGTAAAGAATGGCATTCTACAAGCTCCAACACGAATACTTATTTTTTAGCAATTAGTGATTTCCAACCTGAGGCATTTGATGAAAAGCTAGTTGAAACAGTGGAGAAATATTATGGTGAAGGAGCGTCAGAAAGAAGAGTTTTTCGATCGCAGCCATTAAGCGAGATTCATTCGGATGATGTTTACGGAAACTATGTTTACGCAACCCCAAAAGAGCTTTTAAATGCACTGGGCGTTATAGCCATATTTTTAATTATTACCGCGTGCATTAACTTCATTAACCTGGCTACAGCTCAAGCGGCTAATAGGTCTAAGGAAATCGGCATTCGTAAAGCAATCGGAGGCCATACTAATCAGTTAGTATTTCAATTTTTCATGGAGATTAGCTTGATTACCATTGTCGCCCTTTTTTGTTCGCTAGCGATATCGGAGTTTCTTTTTGTTTATCTAGAAAACATCATAAATACCCGTCTTTCACTCAACTTATTTGATGGTTTTGGTACGGTGGGTTTTATGCTTTTCCTGTTATTAGTTGTGAGTTTCCTCTCCGGGTTTTACCCATCCGTTTTGCTGTCAAGAATGAATACAGTGATGGCGCTAAAAAACAAGATAACTGCTAAGAACAATTCAGGTGGACTTAATTTAAGAAAAGCATTAGTCGTAACTCAGTTCGCTATTTCTCAATTCCTAATAATTGGTACGGTTATTATTTCGACTCAAATGGATTATTTTTTATCCAAAGACTTGGGATTTGAAAAAGAAGCAATTGTCAAGTCATATCTACCTGAAAGGGATGAAACAACTAACGAACGATTTAGGAATTTGATGTTGGAAAATCCCGAAATAGCTGGAGTTACATTTTCACTTAGCTCACCAACTGGTAACTCTAATGCGACTTCAGATTTCAACTATGCCCCATTAGAGTCCAAAGACAGTTACACAGCTAGTTACAAACCTGCGGATGAATATTACATGGATTTGTATGGATTGGAATTATTAGCAGGACGAAATGTACAGAAATCTGATAGCGTTAATTATGTAGTAGTGAATAGGAAAATTGCGGATTTAATGGGGTTTAAGGATTCCTACGAGGAGGCGATTGGAGAGCGCTTATCATCGGGTTGGGGAGGAATGAACCTGAAAGTTGTAGGAGTTATGGAGAATTTTCATTCAAAAGACCTGAGTGATGATATTGAATTTGTTATTCTATTGAGAATGCCTGCGGTGTTTTATGAGATGGCTTTTAAGACCCATGAAGGGACAGATATTCGTCAAGCGGTTGAGAAATTTGAAGCGGTATGGGAGACCGTATATCCTAAATATGTTGTGGATTGGAACTTTTTTGATGAACAGCTTGCAGAAAGTTATGAACAGGAACAAAGTATTTCCTCATTAATGAGAATCTTCAGCATGGTATCCATTATTATCGGCTGTTTAGGTCTTTACGGTTTGATTGCCTTCATTGCTGCCAATCGAACAAAAGAGGTTGGTATAAGAAAGGTGCTAGGTGCATCTGTAATGAGTATCATCCGTTCGTTCTCCAAAGAAATTCTCACATTAGTCATTTTAGCTTTTATTGTCGCAGCACCACTTTCCTATTTCTTATTGAACAGTTGGTTAGATAACTATCAATTTAGAATTTCGATTGGAGTAGAAATATTTGTTGTTGCATTTATTGTCACACTTTTAATAGCTGGAATTACCGTCAGTTATAGAACTATTTCTACAGCATTATTAAATCCAGCAAGGACACTAAAAGATGAGTAATTAATCCATCTAATGATCGTTATTTGTGGTAATTAACTTTATTGATTTCAAATAAAAACAATACCACGTTTTATGAAAATTAGAAGATTATTAATTGGTGTGGTTTTATCATCCACACTTTTTTTTCTATCGTGTGGTGGAGATGAAAATACTCCCCCAAGTGCTAATAATGTATCCGTGCAAGTACCTGAAGACACGGCTATTGGAACTGTTATTGCAAACATTACAGCATCTGATGCTGAAGGTGATGTCCTTTCGTACACTATCATCTCTGGGAATGATGCAAATACCTTTGAATTGAATGATGAAGGTGCATTGCGTACATTAGTTTCTTTAGACTTTGAGACCACTGACTCATATCTGCTATCTGTTGCGGTTAGTGATGGTGACAATAGTGTGAATATTACGGTTTCAATTGAAATTATTGATGTAGATGAAAGCCCTGGTAATAGTGGTGTAGAAGTAATGATCGATGGAATTAATTACACGTTAGTTGATGGTTTAATTGATGATTTTGGAGGTGACGGCACTCATTATAATTATGATTTTTTTCTGGTAAATGATGAAATTAAGATGGAAGATGGTGATTTAGTGCCCGGTGAGGAAACGACCATTTTTGTGTATGCTGAGCTATTTTCAGCAGGCAATTCATCGTTTAATCCTGGTACATTTGAGTACTTGGATGTATTCTCTACTCCAAGGAATGATCAGTCCTATTTTAACTATTTTGCTATAGCTACATATGATGATCCAAGTGATGTAGTAAATGAACAAGACCCTGCTAAATGGTTCATTGCGGTTGGTGGTTCGGTTACAGTTACGCAAAACACTGGTTTGAATTATACCATTGCTTATAATTTGGATGTTGCCGAGGCTGATTATGATACGGATGAAGTAATAGTTGGTGGTTCAGAGTTTACGCTGGAGTTCACTTATACAGGTGATTTTGAATTTATCCCATTGGATGATGCTGCAAGAAAGACAGGAGTGAAAAACCTTGATAAGGGAATTTTTTGATAAGTCATTAAATGAAGGAAAGCTCACTGGCACAAGTGGGCTTTTTTTATATCCATAATTTGTTCCCTTAGGCCATCTAAAATTTTGTTACTTTCGGGTTTTCTTGCAAAACAACGAATGAGCAAACAACAGTTTAGCAACAGGTGGGGAATTGTGTTGGCGGCATTGGGTATGGCTATTGGAGCAGGAAACCTATGGCGTTTTCCAAGACTTGCCGGACAGTACGGAGGGTCCTTTATCTTACTTTGGATTTTATTCTTATTCATTTGGTCTATACCCCTTTTGCTTTCAGAGTTTGCCATTGGAAAGAAATACAAAAGTGGAGTCATTGGATCTTTTGCGCAATTCGCCGGTAAGAAGTATACCTGGATGGGTTTCTTCATTACCATATGTACACTTGGAATCGCATTTTATTATTCAGTGGTTACCGCGTGGGCCTATCGATATTTTGTGTTTTCAATAAAGAATATTTTTCGTTCTGAATCGCTTAGTGAAATACTGCAACGAAATCCTGAATACCTAAATGACTTCTGGTTGGGAATCTCTAATGGGAATTGGATAACTGTAGTCACCTATGTAGTTGTTATTTTCATTGCAGCCTTTATCTTGATCAGAGGAGTTAAAAACGGGTTTGAAAAAGCCAATAAATTACTAATCCCAAGCCTTTTCGTTCTTTTGGTAATTATTGTTTTTGTCTCACTTACAATGGAAGGTGGAGTAAGAGGATTGGAATACATGTTTGCTATTAACCCAGAGCATTTTAGCAATCCCACCATCTGGATTGAAGCCCTATCACAATCTGCCTGGAGTACCGGCGCTGGATGGGGACTGATGATGACCATATCAGCTTTTTCAAGAGATAATGAAGATGTTACCCTCAATACGTTTATTGGTGCCTTCGGCAACAATACTGCATCACTATTAGCCGGTATGGCAATTCTGCCGGCTGTTTTTGCATTAGCTCCCTCAGAGTCAGATGCCATTGCATATCTACAGCAAGGGAATCAGGCACTCACGTTTACCATTATACCAATGCTCTTTGCCAACATACCCGGAGGGATTTATTTATCGGCCATATTCTTTTTAGCGTTGACGGTCGCAGCATTTAGTTCCTTACTTCCAATGATTGAACTTTTTCTTCAAAATGTAGCCGATCTTAATGTCTCTAAAAGGAAAACATTGATTATTGTGATTTCATGCTTTATCCTTTTGGGATTTCCATCTGCCTGGTCATTGGACTTCTTTTCTAATCAGGATTGGGTGTGGGGAGTTGGCCTGATTGTTACTGGTCTTTTCATTCTGATTGGAGTCGCTTTGAATCAGCCAGGCACATTCAAAGCACAAAATATTGATATTGGTTCTGATTTAGTCATGCCAACTGGTTACTTCAAAATAGCTGTTTTTGCCAATATTGCTGTTGCATTATTCCTCATTTATTGGTGGCTATCCCAGGATTATAGTTCACAGTGGTTCAATGAAGAGGGTATATGGGATATTTTCGGTGTCTATAGTAACGCTTCTACGATAACACAATGGGGTGCAGTTATTATCATTGGCATTCTTTTAAATAAATACCTCTACAAAAAATTTGTGAAGTCATGAGCACAGGAGCCATAGTAAGTATGATTATTATTCTGACCATCGTGGTTGGAGGTTTTATATTTTTTCTAACCAAAGCAATTAAAAAAGAACGAAATGGATAAAATTGATTCACTTAATCAAGTAGCTGAGTTTCATAAAACTTTTCAACATCCCATTTTACCGACCCCACAGATTCCATCCCAAGAGAGATGTGAACTGAGGGTTTCGCTAATAGCTGAAGAATTGGAAGAACTGAAAGAGGCGATTGCTGATAAGGACATGGTGGAAATTGCTGATGCACTTTGTGATATTCAATACGTTCTTTCTGGTGCAGTTTTGGAGTTTGGCCTGGGAGAAAAGTTTAGAACACTCTTTGATGAAGTGCAACGCTCAAACATGAGTAAGGCGTGTGAATCTGAAGAGGAGGCGAAAAAAACAGTAGCCTACTATAAGGAAGAAAGAGACACAGATGCCTATTATGAAAAACGAGATGGTAAATGGCTAGTTTATCGGGTAGGCGATAACAAGACGCTGAAATCCATTAATTATTCGCCTGCTGATCTAAATAGTATTTTGAACAAGTAGGTTATAACGACATAAGTCAGCTATTTGACTTAATTATGTCATGTGAATATTTAGCTCCCTAGTTGAATCTTGCAGAAAAATAAAACGATGAAAATAGTATCCGCTACTGAAGCAGTTTCACATATAGCATCCGGACAAAATGTGTTCGTCCATAGTGCAGCCATGACTCCCACTGTATTGATGAACGCATTGAGTGAATTCTGTTATGAAAAAGAACTCAAACTATTGAGTATCCATACTGAGGGTGAAGTTAATTATCATAAGGAAGGTGGGAAGTTTGAAACACACAGTTGTTTTGTTGGTGCCAATATCAGAAAAGAAATCAATGCGGACAGTAAGCTAAACTATGTTCCCATTTTTTTAAGCGAGATTAATGAGATCATCAAGGAAGGTGATTTAAAAATAGATGTGGCACTTTTAAGGGTGTCACCACCAGATGCTCGTGGTTACTGTTCTTTGGGTTGCTCGATTGATGTGTCGTTGGTTGCAGCTAAAGTAGCTAAAATGATCATTGTTGAGTTTAATGATAACGTACCTCGAACACATGGTGATAGTTTCATCCATATGAGTCGTATAGATTATGCAGTGGAGACTTCTGAGCCCATTCATGAAGGTCGTATTCCGGTTATTTCAGAAGAGGAGAAGAAAATCGGTGGATACATCGCTGAGCTAATCGAAGATGGCTCGACACTCCAGATGGGAATTGGAGGTGTGCCTGATGCTGTTTTGGCCCAATTGGGGAATCATAAAGAATTAGGAATTCACACGGAGATGTTTTCTGATGGTTTATTGCCATTAATTGATAAAGGTGTGATAACTGGTGAACATAAAAGAGTTCTCCCTGGTAAAATTACTACCTGTTTCGCTGTAGGTACCCAAAAGTTGTATGATTATATCAATGATAATCCAGTTATGGCATTTAAGGAGTCTTCATTTACTAATGACACAGCAATTATTCGTAAAAACCCTAAGGTTGTAGCAATCAATAGTGCGATAGAACTTGATATTACAGGACAAGTATGTGCAGATAGTATTGGTACCTATCAATATTCAGGAGTGGGAGGTCAAATGGACTTTATTAGAGGTGCTTCTTTATCCCCCGGAGGAAAACCCATCATTGCTCTTACGTCCCAAACCAAGAAGGGAGTGAGTAAAATAATGCCAACACTTAAAACAGGCGCAAGTGTTACTACCACAAGAGCTCACGTTCATTGGGTAGTGACGGAATACGGGGCTGTTAACTTATTTGGTAAGGATCTTGTATCCAGGGCTAAGCTTTTGACATCTATCGCACACCCAGATCATCGGGATATGCTGACAAAAGCATATATAGATAGGTACCATACCTAGTGAAGATATAAATCATACGTTTGTTTGACGAGTCTCATAAGAATTGGTCACTAAAAATTCAATCTTAGTGTATCACTAATTGATAAATAACATGAACTCTTTAGGCAATACATCATTTATGGAGCATGTGGGAATGCACATCAGCCATAAAAAGGAAACTTCAAATAAACAAATCAACAAATTAAATCAGGATCAATATCAAGAACTGATTGACATCAAAAAAGCAAAAAAACAGGCTGACCTATCAAATCTTCCGTTATATAGAAACATTGGTTTCACGATAGCCTTTTTGGTAGTAATAGTGGTATTTAACTGGAAAACACCAGTTGATACATTGGTAGATCTTGGTCAACTCGAGGTAGCTCCTGAGGAAATCATTGATATTCCAATAAGCGAGCAACCACCACCACCACCACCAAAAGCAGAAGTTGCCCGAATTGTAGAAGTTGAAAATTCCGTAGAACTGGAAGAACTAGAGGTAATAATAGATGTGGAAGCTAAGGAAGAATCTGAAGTAGAAGTAATTGTTGCTGACTTTGAACCCGCAGATACAGAGGAGGTCGTTGAGGAAATATTTACCATAGTTGAGGAGTTACCTGAACCTATAGGAGGTCTCCAGGCTTTCTTCAAATATGTTGCAGAAAACCTTGAATATCCCAATGCTGCTAAAAGACTTGGAGTATCCGGACGTGTCTATCTTCAATTTGTTGTCGAAAAAGACGGTAGCCTTACGGATATAAAAGTCATGAAGGGGATAGGTGCTGGATGTGATGAAGAGGCAGTAAGGGTATTGGAAGGGGCACCTAAATGGAAACCTGGAAAGCAAAGAGGTGTACCGGTTCGTGTTTATAAAATGCTTCCAATTCATTTTCAGTTAATCCAGTAAGAACCTTTTGAATTAAAATAATATTAGTGATAAGGAGTTAAGGTGCAGTAATTGTCTTAGGACTATGCGCCTGCTCCTTTTTATTTTTCTATTTAGTTCATTTTCCTTCCAACAAACTTATTATCTACTTTTGTTGGAAATAGTCTCACCTATACAAATGATCTTCCCTCACTTGTAAAGAAAGAAGCTAAAAAGCGGGGAATAAAAGTAAAAACCAAGATGGTTGCTTTCCCAAACTATGCTTTGGTGGATCATTGGAATCAGGAGGAAGTACAGAAGTATATCAAGACTGAACGCTATGATTTTGTCATATTACAGCAAGGCCCGTCCTCTCAACCTCCTGGCAGGCAAATGTTGGTAGATAGCGGAGAGCTCTTTTCAAAACTTTGCCATCAATCGGGTGCTGAACTTGTATTTTTTATGGTTTGGCCTTCCAGGACTTATTATCACACTTATGAGGATATTATTCTTAACTATAGAAGTGCTGCTGATAGTTCTCATGCTATTCTATGTCCTGTTGGAGAAGTCTGGAAAAAACATTTTGAAGAAACCGGAGATTATTCGTACTACGGTTTAGATGGTTTTCATCCATCTTTTCGAGGAAGTCAGGTAGCGGCTGAAGTAATTGTTGAAACACTATTTACTGAAAAAGGCAATTGAGATCAATTGCCTTATTGGTTGTTTGTTGTTAAAAACTAATCAACTCTGGTCATATAAACCGAGCGATTATCTTCATGTTCATCACTGACAAGTATACCATCGATCAATTTCCATTCATCATCATCTGCGTCTATATTAATGGTATCATCATCGTCTATATCTTCTATTTCCAAATATCCTCTTTTATTGATGAACCATCTTCCATATTCTGTCTCCTTCTCATCATATGCATGCACAGTTATTTTCACTTCATAGTCTTTTCGAAATTCAAAGTAGATATCAATATCTTCAACAATGCCTTCTACAAACCCTGAAATTGCTTTAATAAATATTTCTTCCAGCATGGTATCTGCTTCCTTAGCCTCTTCATCCATTTCTTCTTCAATGTCTATAATTAGTTTCCAGGTTCCAATGAAATCTTTTTCTTTTACTTTTTGCGAGTAGGTCATAAATCCTAAACAGAGGATTCCAATAACAAGTAGTACTTTTTTCATTCGTATTGGTATTTTGTATTACAAGGTACTTGTTATACAGATATTGTTAATAAAAGGTTACAAAGTATGATCCTTTCAACCTCCAAACTTTTATTTTTGTAGGCTCAAATAATTGATAAGCGTATGTTTGATAATTTAAGTGTTAGGTTGGATAAGGCGTTTAAAACGCTGAAGGGGCAGGGCCAAATTACTGAAATAAATATCGCCAGTACGATTAAAGAGATCCGCCGTGCGCTGATAGACGCTGACGTCAATTATAAAGTAGCTAAAGAAGTTACTGATAATATCAAGGAAGAGGCACTTGGTCGAGATGTGCTCATATCGGTTTCCCCAGGTCAATTATTGACGAAAATTGTAGCTGAGGAATTAACTAAGTTGATGGGTGAGACAAATGTTCCTGTCAGCTTAGATGGCAACCCTAACATCATTCTGATTTCTGGGCTTCAAGGATCTGGTAAGACTACTTTCTCTGGAAAGTTGGCCAACTTTATGAAAAAACAAGGTAGAACAGTATTGCTTGCAGCATGTGATATCTACCGCCCCGCTGCAATAGACCAATTGAAAGTTCTTGGAGAGCAAATAGGAGTAGAGGTATATGCAGAGCCTGAAAATAAAAATGCAGTTCAGATTGCCAAGAATGCTACCAAATTCGCAAAGGAAAACGGTAAGAAGACGTTGATTGTAGATACTGCCGGGCGATTGGCTGTCGATGAGCAGATGATGAATGAGATCGCTGACCTGAAAAAAGAACTGAACCCAGCAGAGACACTTTTTGTGGTTGATGCCATGACAGGTCAAGATGCAGTGAATACGGCGGCTACCTTTAATGAGCGTCTGGATTTTGATGGGGTGGTGTTGACAAAACTTGACGGTGATACCCGAGGTGGAGCAGCGCTCTCTATTCGGAAAGAGGTAACAAAACCTATTAAATACATCTCTACTGGAGAAAAAATGGATGCTATCGATCTTTTTCATCCAGATCGAATGGCCAATCGAATTCTTGGTATGGGTGATGTTGTAAGTTTGGTAGAGCGCGCTCAACAGGCTTACGATGAGGAAGAGGCTCGTCGCATCAATAAAAAGATCAGAAAAAATCAATTTGGATTTGATGATTTCCTTTCGCAGATGGAGCAGATGAAAAAAATGGGAAGCATTAAAGACCTCATCGGAATGATACCAGGTGTAGGAAAAGCCATGAAAGACATTGATATTGATGACGATTCACTAAAGCCTATAGAGGCCATCATTAAATCGATGACACCCACTGAAAGAACCAATCCAGAGGTGCTGAATGGCACAAGAAAACAACGAATAGCTAAAGGGAGCGGTACAAGCGTTCAGGAAGTCAATCAACTACTCAAACAGTTTGAACAAATGCGGAAGATGATGAAGATGATGAATAAATCGGGTGGTAAGCGCGCACTTGCGAATATGATGGGTGGTTTAAAATAAGGCTATTCTTTCCTTTTAAGTAGCTCTATTCGGGTGATTACTGCTTCTCCGAAGAGACAGATTCCGGCATTGAATACAATTAATGAACCTGTTCCATACAGTATCCACAAATCACTGCCTGGGTTGGAGTGCTTCACGAAGGCTGATTCTACTACCATGCATAAACCTGCACCTATGAGTGAGACACTCAGACCTCCCAGAATAAACCATTTTTTCTTAGTACGCATAAATCTATGTTTTCTAACGCTGGAGGAACACTATTGGTATTAAGTGTTTAACCACCGCCAAAATTTACCTAATAGCGTTTTGGGCATTGGTTTGACTTCTGCGGTGTTCTCCTTTGTTGGTTGTTGTTTCTTCTTTAGTTTTTGTTTGGCTTTTTGCGTTTTAGGTGGTTCGAGTTTTTGTTTGTAGTGTGCTTCTTTAATGGATTTCAGCCGTTTAGCTTCTTGTTCCTTGCGTCTTTGTTCTTTACGAGCCTCATAGGCTTCTTTTTTTCTTTTTGCTTCCAGTCGACGCTTTTCTTTTTGTTCTTCACGAATTCTTGCTCTTTCAGCTCGTTCTTCAGGTGTGTATCTTGGAGCTGATCGTGCGTCTTCCTCCTGTTCTTTTGTCTTATTCTTGGGATCTTCAGGAAGGTCAATTTTGTCGAGTACTTTTAATCCGGAGAGTTTCTTCTTAGGCGCTTTAATTAGTTTGATTTTTTGTAAATCAGAAGAATCTTCTTCCGATTCAATCATTTCAATTAACTGATCGGTTAAAATGACTTCTTCTTCGTTTTCCGTTTTCTCACTGGTTTCAATGGCCTCTTTTTCTTCAGTCGTTGAGGTTAAATCCATTTCAGGTTCCACTGCAATCTCCCCTTCAATCATCGAAATCTCTTCCGTGGGTGTTTGAGGCAGGTCCTCATTAATCTCAGACAGTTGAAAGGAATCTTCGTGATCTAATGGCTCCTCAGGCTTAGATGCTGTTTGCTCAATTTTGTCATGAACTTCGGTATTCTTTTCAGAAGGTTTCTGAGTCTTTATTTCGGTAATTTCTTCAACTTCTTGAATATCAAAGTGATTCATAACGACATGAATCAAATCGTTCTCCAGCTTAGCATTTGGGTGTACAGATTTTGGTGGATTCTCTAAAGTGTTAAGAAATGTACTGACCTCTTGAACTGAAAGGTCGTATTTTCTAGCAAACTGGCTAATTCTCATTTGTAGTGGTCGAGGTTGACCGCAAAAATAATGAGTGGACAAAAACAATAAGATGTTAATTGCATATCAATTACATCAAAATACAAATAATCATGGTTATAACAGGGTAATCCAATGACACCTATAAAAGACCTTTTTATCGAAGCAGCGAATAAGCTTATGCTAGGTTTTTTTCGATCATTTATAGGTTACGGCTTTTACCGCCTCAATGGTACGTTTAGCATTTGGCAACACTTCTTCTATCAAAGAAGGCGCATAAGGTAAGGAAACATCCTTATTCGTGATTCTATGAATTGGTGCATCTAAATAATCAAATGCATTTCTTTGTACATGATGACTAATCTCGGAAGAGATAGAAGCCAATGGCCATGCTTCTTCAACAATTACCAACCTATTAGTCTTTTTTACGGATTCGATTACTGTCTGGTAGTCAATAGGACGAACAGTTCTTAAATCGATCACTTCTGCGTTTACATCCTCTTTTGAGAGTACATCAGCAGCTTCTAAAGCAACTTTCATCATTTTGCCAAACGACACGATTGTGACATCTGAGCCTTCAACAACTACGTTCGCCTGACCAATCTCTAACAAATATTCCTCTTCTGGCACTTCTCCTTTGTCACCGTACATAAGTTCGGATTCCATAAAAATGACTGGATTATCGTCTCTGATTGATGACTTCAATAGGCCTTTAGCATCGTATGGGTTTGATGGAACTACAACCTTTAATCCGGCCGTATTAGCATACCAATTTTCAAAATTTTGAGAGTGCTGTTGACTTAATTGTCCTGCATTTCCTGTGGGTCCTCGAAATACAATAGGAACTTGGTATTGTCCTGCAGACATAGACAACATTTTGGCTGCACTGTTAATTACCTGATCTATCGCAACGAGTGAAAAGTTGAATGTCATAAATTCAATGATGGGCCTCAGGCCATTCATCGCAGATCCAACACCGACACCAGCGAAACCAAGTTCTGTTATTGGCGTATCTATCACTCGCTTGGCTCCAAACTCATCCAACATTCCCTGGCTTACTTTATATGCACCATTATATTCCGCGACTTCTTCACCCATAATGTAAACATTTTTATCGCGTCTCATTTCTTCACTCATTGCTTCTCCAAGTGCCTGTCGGAACTGAATTTCTCTCATTCTCTTTGGTCGTTTAATTGGCTCGCTAAAATAATGATCAATGCGCTGATTTCCTTTAAGAATAAATAAAAAAGCCCCATCCAAAGGATGAGGCTTTCAGCCAATATTATTTGAGCTTACTTAACAGCATTATTTACTGCGTCAGTAAAGTTTGTAAATTCTAAATCATTCAACGCCCAGTCTTTGTATGAAGGCTCAGCATCGACTGCTTTCTTAAGATTAGAACCAACACCAGATGCATTGTTCTGTCTTGCAGCAGCAACAGCAGTTAGATAGTAAGCATCTGCATTATCTACTTTTTTAAATTCTGCTTCAGCAATCGCATACTCTCCGCTTAATAGATATGCTAATCCTCTATCGATTCTTGCGTTATTATCGTTCAGCATTGCATTAGAAAATGAAGCTTTAGCAGCATCATATTTTGCCATTCTTACTTCTAAACCACCTTTCATTGCAGCAACTTTTCCATTTACATCATTGCTTCCACTTACGTCACTAAGCGTGGCATAAGCTTCTTCATAATTACCTTGTAAAATTTGAACTGCACCCATATTGGAAGCTACAATTGCATTCTCGTCTTTTTTCATAGCAATCTCCAATTGAGTCGTTGCTCCGTCTAATTTAGACATATCACCAGCTAAAGCTAGTTCTATATGAACCGCAGCTAGGTTGTTGTGTGCTTGCCACATGCCAGAGGCATCAGCTGCCGCTTTATAGATGGCTGCTTTTTCCTCTAAAGATGGAGTAAGTGTAGCACTGAACATCATTTCCTCGATGGTAAGAGTATCAGGCTCTGCATCACCGTTCACTACAGCTTTAGCAAGAATAGCAATTTCAGCATTTGATTTTTTTGGTTTAACTGTTAAAACCTCTGTTTGAGCAGTCCTTAAACCAGGATAAATTTCGTTGAATACTGTCTTGTAAGAAGAAAGTTTTTGCATTTCTTTCTCTTTCTCTTCAAAAGTTCCTGTTCCGCTGATTATCCTGTTGTATTCTCTTATTTGGTCTGAATCGATTCCACCATGTGCTTGTAGTGCCGTTTTGAATGCTGCCCATTCCTGGATAACAGGTTTCAAAATAAAATCGATTGAATCAGCCATGCCTTTATAATCGTATCGATTCATTCGGTTTCGGTAGAATGACTCAATAGTCTTAGCACGATCTGCAGATAGATCTCTGTTGATTGTTTCAGTACCTTCAGGTGAGTGAGTACCTGTAATTGTAACAGTTCTGGTTACATTTTTTTCTGCAATAAATGCGCTTAATTCATCTCTTTTAGATCTGTTAGACTTGCCCTCGTAAGAAAGTGAAGTTCTTAAGTTTGATCTTCCCTGGTCAAAGTAGAAGTCCACGTTAGTAGGAATTAATTCTTCTTTGTCATTGTAGCCATGATCTGCATATGAAGTCATTGCCACATCTTTAACCCACGCTGAAGTCATGATAAGACCTTGAGCTACCACTAATCTGTCAGTAGATTTAGATTTTCCACTTCTTGTGTCTGTGGCAACTCCTTGCACATAAAGCGTTCCTGGATTCATTCCTTCTTCGTATGTGAAATTGAAGTTCTCTGATTTTCTCGAAGCTGAGGTAGAACTATTAGGGAAGTCAGCTGCTGTGAACTCAACTGCTCCAACATTGATTTCCTGATCACCATATACATAAATGGTATTAAGTGTGAAGCTGGTATTCGAAGGGAGAATTTTCGGAGGTAACTCAGAGCTCATTTCGAATGGCACTTCTCCACCGTGAACTTCCAAAGGATTAGGGTTCACTTGTAAATCATTCTCCTGAGCCAATTTAATCATTTTATCGAGTTTACATCCAGAAAGCAAAATTGCTCCTGCCGCAACTGCCATGGCTAGGTTAAGTTTTTTCATTTGATTCAGTTTTTTAATTGTACAAACAATAAATAGTAAGTTTCTAAGAATATTTACCTCAAAATTAATCGAATTATTCTTATATCAAGTCTATCGACATAACAATGTCTTTTACCTATTGTTTATCTTTGCATTCATGCTGTTAGAGATGCAGAAACATATTGAAAAATACGCCTTCGGAGTTTGTACACGTTTAGGTGAAAAATTTAGGATACCCACTTCAAGTATTCGATTGTTATTTATTTACGCTTCTTTCTTAACATTCGGATCACCTTTACTTATATATCTCGGATTAGCATTTATCATGAATTTCAGGAAGCATTTGAGAAGAAGAAATACCCTTTGGTATTATTGAAGATCTGTAAATCTCTTATTTCCTTTTAAATAGTATTCCCAAATTAGTAGTTCTTTCCAATAAGGTTTTGATACGATAGTTCTTTTTTTTAATGTCCTTCTTATGGAGAAGACTATCGTTAAGTGGGCTTTTAGCACCGAGAAGGTGTGCTTCCATTTACCTTCAAATAAAAACTTAATCGCTGCCAACCAATCTAGAACTATTCTTATCGGAAGTTTAATGACCAGCTCATTTCTTGGTAGGTTTTTAATGATCATCAATAATCCATTTCTGAAATTAAGAAAGGTTTTGAGCGGCTTTGATTTGGCCAATGTACCTCCTCCAACATGAAATACGCTTGAGGTTGGAATTACTCTAATTTTGAATCCTAAACTCCAAATCCTCCAACAAAGATCAATTTCTTCCATGTGAGCGAAGAAATCTGCATCTAATCCACCGACTTTTTTAAATACATCTGACCTGATGATCATGCATGCTCCGCTTGACCAAAAAATATCTACAGATTCGTCATATTGACCAATATCCTCTTCTATTGTATTGAATAACCTTCCTCTGCAAAATGGGTATCCAAGGGCATCTATAAAACCTCCACACGCTCCTGCATATTCAAACCTATTTCGATTTAATTGATCCTTAATTTTTGGTTGGCATGCAGCATATTCTGGGTTTTCATCCAAGAAGTGTATTAAGGGGGTTAGCCAGCCATATGTTACTTCCACGTCTGAATTTAGAAGAACGATGTATTCGGATTCTATCTTTTCAATTGCCCTATTATATCCATCTGCAAACCCATAGTTTTTTTCCAGTATTATCTGCTTTACGGAGGGGAAATGATCGGTAAGAAGTTGAATGGAATGGTCTGTGGAATTATTATCAGCGACAATTATTTCAGCATCATCAGAATGTAGGATAACACTCGGTAAAAACGTTTTCAGATAGTTTTCACCGTTATAGTTGAGGATAACAACTGATGTTTTGGTCATTTATGAGAATGCAGAAAGATCCATTCCCGGAATATTTGGCAACATTCCTTCTGTTGATTTTTTGATATGTTCCTTAGCTTTTATGTCAGCTTCACTGATTGCTTTATTGATCGCCGCAATAATCAGATCTCTCATCATTGTTTTATCAACTTGGTTAACAAGGGAGTCGTCAATATCAAGGTTGATTATTTCTTTATCACCATTCGCAACAGCTTTAACTAGACCGCCACCAGACTCACCCTCAGCAGTTATTTCTTTTAATTGGTCCTGGGCTTCTTTCATTTTAGTTTGCATCTCCTTCACCTTGCCCATCATTTTCATCATATCAAACATATCTTTCTAATTTAGAATTATTGCAAAGGTACCTCTTTGCCTTAGCTTTTTTCCTTCTGTTGTCTCAAATAGAATTTCATATAAATAAGTTCCGGCCGGGGCTAAAGAACCAGAAATTATCCCATTCCAACCCATGGATAGGTCATTGGATTCATACACAGTTTGGCCCCATTGTGAATAGATTTTAACTACTGCGTTCTCAGTGGGGACGCCAAAAAACTCAAGTGTATCATTGAGTCCATCCCCGTTTGGAGTGAAGGCATTTGGAACATAAATAACAAGCTCATACTTTAAACTAAGCGTATTAGAGGTCAGGGTTGGGCCTGATTGATACATGGATTTGATTTGAAATTGTTGTCTCGGAATACCATTTGTAGCATCAAGATTCAACTGAAACCTACTAGCTGTTACTTCATTTGTACTAAAGCTACCTTCATTTCCCACTGTGTATTCGGTCGTAGCTGAGGTTGTAAGTGAATTTTCTGGTGGAGTATAAGTTACTTCAAATTGATTATCTCTGATTTTTTCTATCTCAATCAATGGAGGGTGTGTTTCCGAAAAGGACAAAAGACTACCACAGCTATCAATATAGTTTAAGCGATAAAAGTATTTGCGTGAAGCAGATCCAATTGGATCGTTGAAAGATCCCGTTTGGGTTTCTCTCGATTCGAAATTTCCTCCTTCAAACCTTCTTTCAATTTCAAAAAAACCACTCGCTACTTGATCAAGGTTTATGTAAATCGTCGATCCCTCGTAAGTAGAATAGAGCGTTTCGAAAGGGGATAACGACAGTGGAGAGGGTGTAGCACATATCTCATTGCTTTGAAAACTTACATCACTGCAAGGATCGAATACTGCTAATTGAATGCAAAAACCTGTTCGTTCAAAAGGAATATTTCTTAGTAGCAGAAAAGTACTATCTAAAAAACCACGGTAAAGATTAACTGATTCATTTTGGTTTAGGCTTACTGAATAGACTACTTCTCTTTGAATTTGATCCAGTGTAAGGTATAAAGCGAAGTTATCCTTACAGGTTTCCTTGACATTAGCCGCTGTGATGGTTGGCGTTATAATTTCTAATAACGGGATGGTCTCTTCAAAGAAAGTCTGACAAACCTCATCTGCATATTTAAAAAAACCTTTTAATGCATAAGTCTGGGTACCTGGCGTGCTGAACTGATAGGTTGTTATTTGATTTGGTACTAAGGTAATCGAGTCAGGACCACCGAAATAAACTCGTATGGAATCATAGTACATGTCTGTGGACTCAATTGAAATTTCCAGATTTGAACATTTTGATATTAATACCTCTGGAACCCTGGATTCCAAGACCTCTACCTCAAGTGTATCTGCCAGAATACCATCTAAAATTTGAACAATTTGATAGATTCCTACAGAATCATATGTAAAGGAAGTGCTGCTTGTTACGTTTGCTCCTTCAAAATAGAAATATTGCCTAGGTACATTTCCGAGTGTATCTAGCTCATTGATATCTACCGTCATTGGAATACAACCTCTTCCGAATTCAATGGAAAAGCGACCATTGTTGCTAAACGTTTGGCTCCACGCTAAGGAAGGAGTCATGAAAATAAGAACGATTTGTAGCCACCTATACATTTACCAGCGAGCACTTGCTGTTATTCTAACCTTTAAATAAAGTAATTATTTCATCAAAGCTCATTGCTTTTTGCTCGCCAGTTTGCATGTTTTTCAACATATATGCTCCAGTTTCCATTTCATTATCTCCAATAATTAAGGTGTATGGAGTTTTAATTTTATCTGCGTAATCGAATTGTTTCCGAATCTTTACTACATCCGGATACAAATCAGCTTTTATTCCCTTTTCACGAAACTGGGTCACGAGTTTCTGACCATGAGTTAAGTTTTCTTTGCTGAAGTGCACAATGAGAAGATCTAGTTTTTGTGAAATTTCCTTTGGAAAGAGTTCTAGCTCTTCCAATACATCAAATATTCTATCCAACCCGAAGGAAATACCGATACCTGACACGTTAGGCAAGCCAAACATACCTGTCAGGTCGTCGTAACGTCCACCACCACAAATGCTGCCCATTTGTACAGTTGTTGGTTTTACTTCATAGATCATTCCTGTATAGTAGGAGAGGCCCCTGGCCAGTGAAATGTCTAACGCTACTTGAATGTTTGGATCTAAGTCATCAAGAGCATTGAAATACTCAACTACTTGATCAAGACCACTATTTGGTTTTTCAGAAAGTGTTTTAAGTTGATCTATTGCTTCTCTGCCATCTAAATTTAGAAGCGCCATTGCTTTCTCAAGCATTTCAGTCTTGGCACCCAGTGAAAGAATATTCTCCTTCACTTTTTCTTTACCTATTTTATCTAACTTGTCTATCTCAGCACAAAAGGCAATGGTTTTTTCCTTCAACCCAACATACGCTGCAAGTAGAAAGAGAATTTCTCTATGATTAACTTTAATCACATATTCATTGAGTTTTAAGTCCCTAAATACATCTCTGAATAAAAGAGTTAGCTCTATTTCATTCCATAACCCATTACTCCCAATGATGTCAGCGTCACACTGATAGAACTCTCGGTATCTTCCTTTTTGAGGACGATCTGCTCTCCAAACCGGTTGAATCTGAAATCGCTTGAATGGAAATGTAATGTCGTTTTGATTCATTACAACGAATCGGGCAAATGGTACAGTTAAGTCGTACCTAAGTCCTTTTTCTGATATTTTAGATGTCAAATGACGACTTCCCTCTTCAAAGTCTTCTTTTGTTGTCTTACCCAAAAAATCTCCTGAATTAAGGATCTTGTAGAGAAGTTGATCTCCTTCATCCCCGTATTTTCCAGTTAGTACAGACAAATTCTCTATTGCCGGGGTTTCTATCTGAGAAAAACCGTATTGGATGAAATTGGCGCGTATCTTTTCTATGATGTAGCTCCTTTTTGCTGCTATTTCAGGGCCAAAATCTCTTGTTCCCCTAGGTAATGAAGGTTTGGTTTTTGACATTCAAAATTCGTTTTGGACAAAACTACATAATCCCCTAAATTTGCGGCTCATTTCACGAAAGAAGACCAATACAATGGCTGTTACTAGACTAGAGAGAAAAGGAAGAAAAAATAAAAACGTTGCAAAAAACAGGGTTGCAACCATGAAACGTTTAAACACAGTTCCTTCGATTAAGAACATAGATATTGAAGAAATTAAGAAAGAGTTTGCAAACAAGGAGAAAAAGGCTGCTCCGAAGAAGGAAAAAGTAGAAAAGCCTGAGGCGGATGCAGTTGTTGAAGCTCCTGTGAAAAAAGAAGCACCGGCAGCGAAAGAAGAAAAGAAAAAGGCTCCTAAAAAAGAAGTGGCACCGGCGAAAGAAGAGAAGGCTGAGGTTGAATCAAAAGCTGAAGAGACTAAGGAAGAGAAGAAGAAGCCAGCTCCAAAAGCCAAAAAAGAAGAAACTAAGAAAGAAGAGGAATAACCTATTCATTCTTTCGGTTAAACCCCAGTTGAATTTTCAACTGGGGTTTTCTTTTTTATTATTCTACTATAGAAGCACGAATTCTTTTCACCTCTAAAGTAATATCTCTCATAACATCCTTAGATACAATATAATCCGGGTTATTTACCATTTCAGATGCAACTTCTTCTAAATCCCCTTGATATAGTTTGTCAAGAATGGACAATTCAATCTTAATTTCAGCGATCATATCATCAAAAGGTAGATCATCCAATACCTGTATGATATCTAACAATGCTTGTTCCTCGTTAAGTACTATTTTAACTAATGGCTCTAAAAGTCTTTTTGACTCTTCGGAATTATCATATTTTTCAATAGTAATAACCGCCTGGTATAAACCCTCAACAAACGAACCAGTTAGTGCTAACCCGGCCATCGTTAGGTGGTGATCTTCTTCCATTTGAATGCTTGTTTCCATGAATAGTTTGCTCAAAAGAGCTGCTATTTCATTTTCATTCCCTGTGTTTACATGTCCTCTAAATTCAACTAAATGACTTTGATCATATATCGCTGAATCACCTAGGCTCTCAGCAATATGATGCGCTGCTTCTAAATAATTGATACACTCATCCTCCATTCCATTGGCAGCTAAATAGCTAATATCTGATGCATATACACCCATATTAAGTGCCATTTTATCAGTGTTACCGCTATAGGATTCGATATTGGAAAGTGAGTTGATGTGATCTATATCAAATGGTGCACCAATAGCTTTTAAAGTAAATGGAACCAAGGATGGAGGCGGCATATCTTCCAAAAGCTTGTCTATATCGTGAATGGTCTTGTCTTCAGCCAGCTCTTCTTGACTTTTTTCGGATGATGTTGATTTTGAATTAGAGCAAGAAGCTATTATTAATACAGATAGAATAAGGGAAGTGATTTTTAGTGCTTTCATTTTATTGAATGGTTGAGATATGATTCAAGTTTAAGCTATTTAATTGAATAATTACCAATCAATAACTCTGATCAATGAGAGGTCAAATACTGGCTCGAATCGCAACAACCAAGTTTCTTCCTGGACCGCTTATTCCTGAGCTATTGGGCCTGTAATGAGTATCAAAAATATTCTCAATGCCAATGTTCACTTCAAACTTATCAAATACGTGGTATGATGACTTCCAGTTTACAGTATACCATCCTGGGCTACCATTTTCTGTGTATAGATAAGGTTTATCATCAATTTCGGCACTAGGTATTTGATCCTTATCCCTCTTGCTATTGTATTCAACATAACATTCGGATCGGAATTTTGACTTTTGAAAAGTAAGTGCCGCCCTTCCAAAAACAGGAGTTGTATGTCTTAACGGTTGATCATTACTCCTATCTTTCCCACCTGTGTAGCTTATGGTTTTACTGATAGCCCAGTTTTCGGATAACTCAAGGTTGAGTAGTGCACTTCCTCCATAAACCACTGCTGATCCTGTATTTACTTTTGCGCGAATGGTGAGGGTATCACCATTAATTACCTGCGAATTTTCACCGTTCAAAGTAAATGGACCATCTACAATTGCATCTATCAAGTAACTGTTGAAAGCAACTAGCTTTAAATAGATAACATCATTTCTATACTCATAACCTATTTCATTGCTTATGGTGTATTCTGGCTTTAGTTCAGGGTTTGGTACGGTTAGACGATTTCCCACATCAAAAACTTTTCCCACATCATCCACATTTGGAGCACGGAATCCGGTGGATAAGTTGTAACTAAGTCTCTCCGAATTTTTATAGTTGTAAATGATTCCTAATGATCCATTAATGGCCGAATTGTTTAAATCAATTGATTCAACTTCATTAGACAATGCACGCTCATTCTTGGTCTTTGCATTTAATAGGACCCTATTGAATCGTAAACCGCTATTGAAATTAACCTTATCGGACAGTTCTGTTGTATAGCTTCCATACATGGCTATGGATGTGTAGTCACTTCCTCCATCCGGATACCGACTATCTGCATTGGTGATTTCATTAGAAAGTAAATTTCTTCTGAAAGCTGATGAGTTGACCTTGTTGTAGAAGAAATCAAAGCCGTAGTATAAATTGGATTTTCTAAATTCTTTGTCAAAGTCAAAAGCAGTTGAAATCACATCAACATTCTCTGTTCGTACGCGTATTCGATCTGCCCCAAAAGGTCTATCATTTCGACTTTCCTCAAAATCCTGATAAGCAACCGTAATGCGTGCCTGATCAAATAAGGATGTTGGTTTAAAGTAATTAAATCGTAGTTTGTGCATTACCCATTTTTGTGGGCCATAGTACCACTCAGCATTTGCTAATGAATCTGAATTTCCAATGGTCTCTGTGAGGTTATCATATCTTGGAATATCCGAGGTTGTGCTGTAATAGAATCCGTATTCAAAGTTTGCATATTTATTCGTTCGAAAATTGACCTTTGAGATGGTATTAAAAAGATTATATCCTGAGAATTTCTGCAGGTTAACATCTTTATTTTTTACGAGTTGATCTTCATTATCAATTCGTTGTACATGAAACGATCGTTCAAATTCTCCTTCGTAATCACCAGATCTTTTGCTTCCTGCTTTTAAATCATCAAAAGCGGAAAATGATGAAGAGTGGAAAAAGGTGAATTTTTTTCTCGAATATGAAAAATCAAAGTGCCCTGTTCGTTCGTTAGCGGCCGAACTATACCTGAATAAACCGTTTGATGATATATCAGGAATATCATCGGCTGACCATTTAGGTGAAATGGTATGAAAATCCATAACCCCACCAAGAGCATCGCTTCCATAAATAACCGATCCTGGCCCGAAAATCACTTCGGAGCTTTCCAAAGCATTAGGATCAATATTTATGACATTCTGTAGATTGCCACTTCTGAAAATGGCATTGTTCATTCTGACACCATCCACTACTAGTAGCACTGCATTCGCTGCAAATCCTCTAATCTTTGAAGAACCACCGCCTAATTGACTTTTTTGAACAAAGACTTGACCTGAGGCCGCAAGAAGATCTGCTGACGTTTGAGGGTTTTGAAACTCAATGGTTTTCCTGTTAACTGAAAGAATTTGTTGAGAGATGCGCTCTTCTGATTGTTCCCATTTATTCGCTGCTACTACTACTTCGTTATAAGAGATGATCTTTTCTTTCATTGTCACCTCCAAATCACTACCAGCATATTTTATTGACGTAAGGTGAAAGGAGGGATGCTGAAGGAAAATGATACCATCTGGAAAACCCGTAAGCACAGCCATACCTTTTTGATCAGTGTAGGATGTATGAGTCTTGCTTTCATGATATACATAGACATCACTGATTGGTTTACCTGATGATTCTTTGACAATTATTTGCTGAGAATAGGTTGAAAAAAAAATGTTTATGAATAGTATTACGGCGAAGAGTTTAAGTCTCATTCAGGGCTACTCCTTAATATTCTAACTGCTTAACTAGCAAAAATCACTCCGATCATGCCGGTATTGGATACAAAATATGATAAACGGCCACTCTACTTTGTTAATGGTCATATGGAAACGATCATTCCGTCTCTTTTTTATAAGGTAGATGGAATAAGATACGAACGTGAACGTCTCGAATTGGATGATAATGATTTTTTAGATCTGGATTGGATTAAAAAAGGATACAATCGTTTAGTTCTGCTAAGTCATGGATTAGAGGGAGACTCTAATCGTCACTATGTCACCAGAATGGCTAAGCATCTTTCTGCCAAAGGGTGGGATGTTCTTGCTTGGAACAATAGAAGCTGTAGTGGAGAAATGAATCGGCTTCCTCGATTGTATCATCATGGTGCTACCGAGGATATCGGGGCGGTGGTAGAACGAGCACTTCAAGATTATGAACTTATTGTGATGATTGGTTTTTCAATGGGTGGAGGAATGCAGCAAAAGTACCTAGGGGAAAGAAAGCCGGATGAAAGAATTAAAGGTGCAGTTTCATTTTCAGTTCCATGCAATGTACTCGATAGTGCTGATCAACTTCGGAAAAGAGGAAATAGGTTTTATGAAAGACGATTTATTGGAAAGCTTAAAGATAAGATCATTCGCAAAGCCGAACTTATGGATCTTCCTATTGACATTGAAGAAGTACGTAACGTAAAAACCTTTCGTCAGTTGGATATGGCTTTTACTCTTAAGGTTCATAAGGAATATGAAAATGCAGATGACTTTTATCGTAAGATCACCAGTGATCAATACCTACCCAATATAGAAGTTCCGTTGCTAATTGTGAATGCACTTAATGATCCTATGCTTGGAGATTTATGCTATCCGTATGACTTAGCCGAAAAGAAGCAAAATATTTATCTCGAAACACCTAAGTTAGGTGGGCATGTAGGTTTTACTATGCCCAATGGCAATGGAAGCTACATGGAACTTGCCGCAGAGAGATTTATCGAAGAGGTGATTATTCCTTCTTCTCAAAATCAAGGGCAAGACCATTGATGCAATATCTTAATCCGGTAGGTGCCGGGCCATCTGCAAATACATGTCCTAAATGTCCATCACATCTTGCACAAAGTACTTCTGTTCGTATCATTCCGTACGATCGATCGTCTTCCTCAGCCACATTAATTTCATTGATCGGTTCATAAAAGGAAGGCCATCCTGAGCCAGATTTAAATTTTGTAGATGACTTGAAGAGTGGAAGCTTACAAGCTGCACAGAGGTAGGTTCCCTCATCTTTATTGTTTAAAAGATCACTTGTGAAGGCTCGTTCAGTTGCTTTTTCTCTTAGAATATAATATTCTGAATCAGACAGCTCTTTTTTCCATTCGGCCTCAGTTTTTATGATCTTTTGACCAGAAGGAAAATCGTTTTTTGACTCTTTTTTAGTTTTTTGTGCACATGCACCAAAGGTAAATATGATAAAAATTGATAGAATTAAATTTTTCATATCAGGCTTAACTCCTTTAAATAAAATTAGGTTTAAGGATTTAGCGAATAAGTCGTAAGGTTGACCTCTACTTCAAGATCTTCAAATATGCCTGCCATGGCCCAACTTCTTTTTGATAGTTTTTTGCTATCACTCTGGTGATTTGAACAATGTGATTCATATCATGGGCAGTCCAGGTAGCCAGTAAGTTTTTTAATGTTACGGTTCCGAGTGCTGGATGTGTACCTCTCAATGTTAAGTCTTCTTCCGAAATATTAAAACTTGAAAGTTTTTCAATATTTGACATTCGTTTTTTTTCAAATTCGTCAAGTAATTGGTTTAGATTTTTTCCTTTACTTTTTTCAAATTGTGCGAATCGATCAAATGGATGAAACGGTTCTTGCCTTTTTTGTAAAATACATTCTGCACGTGGAATCCAGTCGGTTTCTTCGCCATGGATCAAATGTCCGACCACATCAAATGGACTCCAGGTATTTTCTCCTTCATTATTAAGTACCAATTCCTCAGGCAAATCTTTTAGTAAATGCTTAAGAACGTAGGGTGTTTTTTTGGGGATATTCATGGATTGTTCAAGGTTAAATTTCATGGTCTTTCGGATTGATACGGCCTATTTATTCAAATATTTTTCCATAATGGCATTACAAAAGTTAATACCTTTTACTGTATTCCATTCATTACTGGTTATCGTAAATCCATTCTTCAAGAAGAAAGGTTGAGCTGTAATGCTTACAGAAGCCCATACCTTTTTATTATGTTGGTGAATTGCTTTATCTAGTATGCTTTTGAGCAATTCTGATGCTATTCCGTTTCGCTGGTAATCGGCATGTACATACAGAAAATCAATATACCCTGATTTTTCAATAGAGCTAAATCCTACAATCTCATTATTAGTTTCCTTGACAATAAAGTATTGATTAAGGATTTTAGAAGTCCATATATCCATGTTTCTGGCCTCTGACCAAACACGAATTTGGTCATGTGAGTAGTCATTGCTGTTTATTCTTTTAACAGTATCAGAAAATAAATCCAGAATTTGAATCGCATCTTGAAAGGTTGCTCTTCTGATTGACATGCTAATGATATTACTCCTCCATTAAGATTTTGTAATCTTCGATGGCTTTCAGGAGAATCTTTTTAGCAGTTTTGGCATCTTGAAAGTCCTCTACCTCAACTGTTTTATGCTCTAGTTTTTTATAATCTTCAAAAAAATTCTGCATTTCTTTGATAAAATGTTGTCCTAACTCTGAAATGTCATTGATGTGATTTACACTCATATCATTTTCAGCTACGGCAATGATTTTATCATCCTTTTCTCCATTGTCCAGCATTCGCATAGCTCCAATAACCTTTGCTGATACAATACACATTGGAACGATTGTTATTTGTGAAAGTATTAGTATATCCAATGGGTCATGGTCCTCGCAGAAGGTCTGGGGAATAAACCCATAGTTCGCAGGATAGTACATAGACGAGTAGATCACCCGATCCATCTTAAGTAAACCGGATTCTTTATCCAATTCATATTTGGCACGTGTGTTTTTAGGTATTTCTATGATGCCTTGAACGATATCAGGAACATTATTACCGATAGGTACTCTGTGCCAGGGGTTATTAAGATCTTTTTTCATTTTTAGTTTAGTTTTTCTATTGCTAGTTGTGCAACTTGTTCACCAATGGCCAATGAAGAAGTTGCTGCTGGCGAAGGAGCGTTTCCCACATTAACAAATTTTTCGTGCTCAATGATAAGGAAGTCATCTATCAAGCCTCCTTTTTTATCACAAGCTTGAGCCCTAACACCGGCACCACCCTTTACCAGGTTTTTCTTTTCAACTTCAGGTATGAGCTCTTGAAGTGCTTTTGTAAAAGCGGATTTAGAATAAGATCTATAAAACTCTCCAAATCCAGTCTTCCAGTACTTTTTGGCCACTCGGAGAAATCCTGGATAAAACAATGACCCCATAAATTCACTCCATTTGATGTTGCTTTTTTTATATCCTTCTCTTGCATATGCTAATACGGCATTTGGACCTGCTTCCACACCACCATTGATCATTCGGGTGAAATGTACGCCTAAGAAAGGAAAATTTGGGTCAGGTACAGGATAGATCAAGTTTTTAACTAATCCTTCACTATCAGGAGTAAGTTTATAGTATTCACCTCTAAAGGGAATGATCTTGTAGTTGATCTTGGCACCGGTCATTTTTGCTACCTGGTCAGAATGCAGTCCGGCACAGTTTACAACTACTCGGGTTGTTAGTCTTTCACCCGTAGTATGGACATGTATAAATCCTTTTGCTTCTTCAAACTTGACAAGTTTGTTGGAAGAAAAAATTTCGCCTCCGAAATGTTTGAATTTTTCAGCGTATTTGTCTGTGACTTCTGAGTAATCAATAATTCCTGTTTGCGGAACGTAAAGACCATTTATTCCATTCACATGGGGTTCGTACTCTTTTAACTCTTCCTGCGCCAACTTTTTAATACCTGTAAGCCCATTCGCCTTTCCTCTTTCTAAAAGTGTATCTAAAGAAGCCAACTGAGACTCGTTGGTTGCAACGACTAATTTTCCGGTAATTTCATAATTGATCCCTTCTTCATCACAGAATCTAATGAGTTTGTTGTAGCCATCAACACAATTCTTCGCTTTATAGCTGCCGGGTTTATAATAAAGCCCTGAATGAATTACACCACTGTTATGACTAGTTTGATGAGTGGCAATTGTCCGCTCTTTTTCAATAACCGCCACCTTATAGCTGGGATTTTTCTCCTTGATTTTTAAAGCGGAGGCCATACCGACTATTCCTCCACCTATCACAACAACATTATACATATACCTACTCTATTAGTACTGCAAATATGGTAGGTACTTTTTGGAATGGGAAGGTCGACTCAAGATATCAAGCATTTAATTGGGCCAGATGATTGATTCATTTTCATCCAAAAGTGGACTCCATTGGATTTCAATGAGAATATCTAGGTCAAGCCAAAAGTTGATTTGATTTTTTTCAGATGAAAACAAATGATGATCTGGTGATTCCTCGCTGGACATATCCTCAAATTCAATATCATTTAATTGGAGTTCAGTGAACTGATCCATTAATTCTTCTTTGTCTAGCCCGATTAGTGTTTGATCAAATAGGGTATATTCATCTGAATAAATGGATATAGCACTTAGTCTCCATTCATTGTCTTGATCGAATGAGAAATCTGCAAAGAGTTTATGATACTCCCATGAATCATAAAGGTCTTTGCCCTCATTATCATAAGATTCTTTTATAATCTCGTCAGGTTTCCCAAGGATTTCTTTTACTTCATCCTTCGTCATGCCAAACTTTACTTCACCCAGACCAACACCTGGTATTATTTCTACTTGGTTGATTTTCATGATAAGAAAGAAGGGACACTTAATGTCCCTTCTATATGGAATAGTTTATTCTTGTTCTAGCTTTACTGCATCTATTTGAGCTTCTTTGACCATTTGGTTGAATTCACCAATTCGGCTTTCGAAAATCTCGTTCAATAGTTTTAATTGCTCATCAATTTTTGATGTGACTTCATCATAAAATGCTAATGCCGAATCAGTGGGTCGGTAGTTACCAACACCTGCCAAAGAAGCAAGATGACCAAGTTTATTATTTAGACGAATGGGGAAGTTAAGCGGATCCTGACCACTTTCATTTTTCGTCTGATAAAGGGTCTTTTCGATTTCTCCCATGTCCTTGATTAGTGCCTTTCCGTATTCTTTTAGTTCTTCATTTTCTTCAACTTTTGAAAGAACATCATTGATCTGATTTTTAGCCTGGCGAATATTAATGATTCCTTCATGCGTTTCTGTTAGCTTATCTCTAACCTTGATGAGGAAATCAAACTGTGCTTGATAATCTGCCTGGGTAGCATCTGCTCTTGGGTCTGCTAATAGTTCAAAGTCATGCATTTGTTCAGACCCATTTACAGTCATTTTAACTTTATATGCCCCTGGAATTGCCGTTGGTCCACTAGTGGTAGCCCACCAAAGGATCATTCCATCAAAGGTTTTTGCACCTTCATAGCTCATGTTCCAATTGATGGTATTGAGTCCTGGTTCTACTTTAATCTCCTTCTCCTTTTCTTTTTTGTCTGGATGGCTCGAATAAGTACTAATTAAATTCCCATCGGCTTCATGAATGGTTATTTTAACGGTATCCGTTTTACTAGTGTCCTGAACGAAATAATTTATGATGACACCACCTGGGTGATTTGTTCCCGCAGTTTTTGATTCTCTTCCGTTTCCACCACCCATACGGTAACTATCCATTGGTTTGAACAAATAATGGGATTTTCCTTTGGCATTTCCTAACTGGTGAAGTGGAGTCAGATCATCGATCATCCAAAAACTTCTCCCTTGAGTGGCGGCAATAAGGTTATTATTCTTTACTGCTAGATCAGTAATTGGCACAATTGGAAGATTCATTTGTAATGGTTGCCAACTCGTCCCATCATTAAAGGAAATGTACATGCCCGCTTCTGTTCCGGCATAAAGTACACCTTTTTTGTTCGGATCTGCTCTCAAAACTCTGGTAAAGTGCTCTGTTTGAATACCATTAGTAATTTTTTTCCAGGTTGCTCCATAGTCTTCTGTTTTATATAAATATGGACTGTAGTCGCCCATTTTATACCTAGTACCTGCAATGTATAATCCTCCCTTATTAAATGGGTCAATTTCAACACTGTTGATCATCATCCATTCCGGCATTCCTGAAGGCGTGACGTTCTGCCAACTGCTTCCATTATCTCTGGTAACATGAACCAGGCCATCATCAGAACCAGCCCAAATCACTCCCTCCTCATGGTACGACTCTGTTGCTGCGAATACAGTGCAGTAATACTCAACGCTTGTATTGTCCTTGGTAATGGGACCGCCTGATGAACCCAGCTTAGTGGGGTCGTTTCTTGTAAGATCTGGACTAATTACTTCCCAGGTTTGTCCAGCATTTTCTGATACATGAATGTGGTTAGAAGCAGTGTATAGTCTATCTGGGTTGTGTGGGGAAAAGAAGATAGGGAAATTCCATTGGAATCTATACTTCATATCATCAGCACCGTGCCCCATCGGATTATCAGGCCAAACATTGACTGCACGTATTTGCTCTTTTTCATGATCAACTCTGGTTAAGAATCCATCATAACTACCACCATAGACGATTTCATTGTTATCTGGCTTGGGTGCAATATGTGCACTTTCACCACCTGCTGTTGATTCCCAATCATCTTCATCAATAAATCTACCGCTTGAGCGATGATTTATTCGAACAGTAGAATTGTCTTGTTGGGCACCATATATTCTGTAGGGAAATGAGTCATCAGTGGTTACCCGATAAAATTGAGCAGTTGGTTGGTTTTCATATGTCGACCAATTTTCTCCAGCGTCATAGGAAACCTGTGCTCCACCATCATCTGCAATTACCATTCGCTGATTATCTTCCGGTGCAATCCATAGGTCATGGTGATCCCCATGAGGGGCATTGTATCTTTCGTATGTTTTTCCACCGTCTGTTGATTTATGGTAACGGACGTTAAGTACGTATACAATGTCCTCATCTTGTGTGTCTGCATAAATGCGTGTATAATACCACGCTCTTTGCCTTAATTTTCTTTCTTTATTGATGAGGCTCCAAGTTTTACCAGCATCCTCTGATCTATAAACACCCCCTTTTTCATTTTCAATGATTGCCCAAACTTTGTTTGAATTAACCGGAGAAACAGTAACTCCAGAAATACCCCAAATTCCTTTAGGTAAACCCTCATTTAATGAAATATTTGTCCAAGTGTCACCACCATCTGTGCTCTTCCAGAGTGCGGATCCATCGCCACCGCTCTCTAACGAATAGGGCGTTCTTCTAATTCTCCAAGTTGATGCATAAAGTATTCTTGGGTTATTTGGATCGAACGTAAGGTCCACTGCTCCTGCATCAGCGTTTGCATAAAGAATTTTTTCCCAAGTTTTCCCTCCGTCTTCACTTCTGAATACACCACGTTCTGAAGAAGATTTATAGAGATCTCCCATCACAGCCGCATATACCAAATCTGGGTTTTTTGGATGAATCCTAATTCTTGGTATGTGCCTTGAATTCTCAAGGCCTATCTTGTTCCAAGTAGTACCTGCATCCTCGGATTTCCACATTCCATAGCCCGAGGAAACATTTCCTCGTACAGTTACTTCACCGCCTCCAACATAGATTACATTATTGTCCCATTCACTAACTGCAACAGCACCAATGGATCCTCCAAAAAATCCATCTGAAATATTTTCCCAGGTATTACCTCCATCTTTAGTTCTCCAAACACCACCTCCTGTAGCACCCATATAAAATAAGTTAGGTTTGTTAGGAACCCCGGTTACTGCCGCTGATCGGCCTCCTCGAAAAGGTCCAATTTGCCTCCACTTCATCCCCTCATATAGCTTAGGGTCTACATTTTCAACTGTTGAATTTGATTTACCTTTTCTTCTTTGCGCAGAAGTCTCCAAGGTGAAAAGCCCTAAGATTATAAGGGCCAATAGAACTTTCTTCATACTTTTTTTAGGTTTTGTTGATCTCAATTTAATCATTAATGGAATGTTGAAGGAGAGAAGCTATTTATCAGTGGTAGCTAATTTGTTTGGGCGGGAGGCAAACCCTAGCATTCTAGCTATATTTAAGCCATAAATATCATTTCCGAGTAATTCGTGAGTAAAGAAGAATTTTCACCACTCCACATGGAAATCGTGGAGGATATGATTTTAGAATCGCTTGCTAAGGCTGCCACCTCAATGGAGCAGATGCTAAAGATTCGGGTTAAGCCTAAGGTAACTGGTTTCGGTTTAGGGCCCATTCGAACTATACCTGAGTTTGATGAGTTGGGAAGATTCAAAGTGAATCTGATGAAGGTTGCATTTAAGGGTGAAATCAATGGAGCACTTTATTTTATCATTCATATTCATGAAATGGATCTGATTAATAGAGTAGTGCTTGGAGATGATTTGGTAACAACCAGAAGCTCAGAATCGAAAATGATGAAACATGATTTTATGTCTGAGCTTGAAAACTTAATAGCCAACCAGTCAATAGCTGCGCTTTCAGAGTTTTTAGGTGTTCAGGTGATCCCTGATGTGCCTTTGATAAGAAACATGAGAGGTGATCTTGTCAATGACTATCTAGCGAATGAAAATGAGCAAATCGATACGCAGTTCTATGTCAAGTCACTATTAACAGGAGTTGTGGTTAATATATCTCCGCACTTTATTTGGCTTATTGATGAGAACTTTATGAGAATCTCAAGGCTAAATATTGTTACTTAAAAGTTTGCCTTTTGAATTTCACCAACTAATTGAAATAGTGTAAGCTCTGCTAGCTTGGCATTATACTTTGCCTCAATTAAATTAATCTCTGCTTGGAGGAGATTCCGCTGTGCGGTTCTAAAGTCCAAAGAAGAGATACGTCCAAGTCGATACCGCTCTATTGATCGTTCGAAGTTTTGTTGATTGGCCTGGAGATTGTTTCTCTGAGCGTCCACAATGATTAATCTGTTTTGATAGTCAGACCAGGTGTTCTCAAAATTGATCATCACTTCTTGGGTGGTTTGTTTTAGAAGTGTTTCTTGGATTCCAATATTTACTCTTGCGTTCTGCGCAGCAATATTACTTATACCACCGTCAAATAAATTCCATGTGAATGAAGCTCCATAGGTAACTCCGTTTCCTGACCTGGATGAGAGGAAATTACCAGGAGCAAAATTATTCACAGTATTTGAATAACCTCCATTTAAACTAATAGTAGGAAAGTGGTTCCTTTGAGATATGCGATTGTCGTACTGGCTTATCGTTACTCCTGATTTGGCTAACTGTATTTGAGTATTGTTAATCAAAAGGGATTGTAACATAGCCTCTTTATCAGTGATTTCATTAAAGAGTACAGAAGTATCGACCTTATAGGTTTCTTCGGGCTTTAATGCTAAAATGAGGTTTAGATTTCTGATTTGATTTTCCAGCGTCTGTTTAATGTTTAGGTAGTTAATACTATCTGTATTGACATCAACCTGCGCATTGGATACATCTAACCTGGTATTCCTGCCATATTCAAAACCATACTGAGTTCTTACTAACCTGTCTTTGGAAATATCTAACGTTTCTTTAAGGCTTATGAGTGTTTGCTGACTTTGAGCTAAACTATAATAAACTGTATAGAAGTTGATGAGTGTACTTTCCAGTGTGGCTTGCGCATTCAACTGTGAGATGGTCAGATTTTCTCTATTACGACTTATGTTATACTTTCTATTGAAACCATCAAATAGAATGTAATTCAAATTGAGGTTTAGTGCTCGACTATCAGATTCTGCTCCGTTAATGGTAGTATCTGAGCCATTTGCAAAAACGATTTCACTGTTATCGACATTATAATTGATGTTCCCGTTTGCAGACAGGGAAGGTAAGTATCCTGAATTAACGATGCTCGTATTGTTTTCAGCAATTTGGATATTATAATCAGCTACTTCTAGGTCAAAATTCTTCTCCATTAATATTCTCAATGCATCAGATTTCGTCAATGTGGATTGACAAAGTCCATTCAATGCAGCGATAAATGAAATGTAAAGTAGAGGTATTTTAAGCTTCATTTAGCTCAGTTTTAAGTTCTATAACTGCCGGCTCAACCTCTTCACGTGCGACTCGATTTCCGGTTACTAACCACTTTAAATTCACTTTCAATGAATTACTTAAAGAGAGGTATACGGGTAAAATAACTAATGTCAGTACGGTGGCAATTCCAATACCATAAGCAATAGATATGGCCATTGGAATCAAGAATTGAGCTTGTCTACTTTTCTCAAAGATCAATGGTGCTAACCCCGCGATTGTTGTAAGAGATGTTAAAAAAATTGCTCTAAATCGAGATTTGGCTGCCTCATACAATGCAGTATTGTAGTCCATACCTCTTTTTAGATAACTATTGAATTTACCAATCAAAACGAGTCCATCATTTACCATTATTCCTATAAGCGCAATGATCCCTAACCATGATAAAATGTTGATTGAAAAGCCATGAATCCAGTGTCCCCATGCTACCCCGACAAGGCTAAGTGGTATTAATAAGAGTAGGAGCAGAGGCTGGTCATATGATCTAAAGGTGAATGCAATGGTCATGTATATGAGAAAGATTACAATCGGTACTACTGTATTAGCTGACCGAACCAATTTATTTTGTTCTCTTTTTTGACCGTCATACACAGGGGTAACAGAAGGGTACTTTTCAAGGATTTTGGGAATTACATTGCTTCTTAAGTCATTTAGGATATCAGGGGCACTTTCTGTCGGATCAGATAGGTCCGAAGCGATCTGAACCTCTCTGCGACCATCCACATGATTGATAGCGATTTCCCCTCGCTTAATGGTGTAATCGGCTATTTCTTTAAAAGGGACTTTTAATCCGGTTGATGTTGTAATTTTCATTTCATCTAAGCGGTTGATGCTTGATCGGTTCTCTTCATCATATCTTACCCAAACTTTAATCTCATCTTGTCCTCTCTGGAATCTTTGCGCCTGGAAACCAAAAAACCCACTACGTATCTGACTCATAACTTCCTGGGTGTTTAAACCCAATAGATAGGCCTTTTCTTTGAGTTCCACATTGATTTCTTTAATCCCTAGTGGGTCATTATCAGTTATGTCTTTCAGCAGTGCGTTGTTTTCCATTTCAAGCTTTAGCTCTCTTTTAGCCGCTTTTAGCTCCTCTGGGTCACTACCTAATAGTGAAATGGAAATAGGGCTTCCACCAAAGTTTCTACCCCCACCATAAGCAAGCGATTCAACACCATATACGGGACCCATTTTTTTCTGTATAGCATTGCCAATAGCGGTAGAAGGGAAATCTCTCAGTTCTCCTGGTAATAGGTTTATCCTTAATGCTCCATTTCCTGAGCCGGGGCCTAAACTTTTTATTACATTCTCTATGACCTGCCGATTACCCGTTTGGCGTTGTGTGAATTCTTCATTGACCTCCCAGGCTTTTTCTTCTATAGCTGTTAGAATTGAATCTGTTATGCCAACATTAGTACCCTCAGGCATTTTGAGTGTGACACTGACTTGGTCACTAGCTATTTGAGGGAAGAAGGTAGTTCTTATAATTCCTCCACCAATGGAACCGAAGGTTAGGATTAATAAGGAGAATGCTATGGCTAAAGCAAGGAATCTATTCTTGAGGCTAAATTGCAAAACTTTCGAATAGGTCCTGTCTCTTAGAAATTCAATAATTCTGTCTCCAATTTTATTGATTTGTCGAAGTTTTACAAAGATTAATGCAAGTCCTTTTTTCTTCTCATTCGGGTCTTGCTTGGTAAGTGCCTTAGAGTGAGCAATATGTGCAGGAAGAATGATCAATGCTTCTATTAATGAAATAGAAAGTGTCAATATTACGACTAGTGAAACCTCCCCAAAAAAATCACCAATTCTCCCATCTAGAAATAAAAAAGTACCGAAAGCTAAAAGGGTAGTCAAAATTGCTGAAACAATGGGTGGAATTACTTCCAATGTACCATCTATTGCAGCTTGTACTCGGCTTTTGCCCTTTTCATAGTGATGATAAATATTTTCTGCGATAACAATCCCATCGTCTACCAGGATTCCGATCACGATGATCATAGCAAAAAGGGAGAGGACATTAATGGTAATATCCATACCAGGAGCAAAAATGAACATTCCCAGAAATGCAATGGGAAGTCCGATGGCTACCCAAAAAGCCAATCTTGTATTGAGGAACAAGGAAAGAAATATAAGTACTAGTATGATACCGATAGTCGCATTTTCTGCAAGAAGTGCTGTCCGTTGGTTCAGTGTAATAGATGAGTCACTTACAACATTAAGGTCTAGCTCCGGATACTTTTGGTTGAACTCTTCGATGTATTCTCGGACTTTCGCAGCAGAGGAAATCAGATCTTCATCATTCGTATTGCTTATGGTGAGGTTAACCGCCACTTCACCATTGTAAAAGCTGGCGTTAGGTGTTTCTGCAAACCGATCGCGAACATCAGCAACATCTCGCAGACGAATAACGTTACCTGATGGCTCGGCTCGAACCACTAAAAAATCAAGTTCTCTTGCTATATATGATCTGCTATTAGCTCTAATGAGGTATTCCTCAATGTTGGTTTTGATATTTCCTCCCGAGGTGAGGATATTTTCTCTGGAAACTGCCTGTGCTACGTCATTGAAGCTGAGCTCGTAGGCCAGTAAGTCTTTTTCCCGAATGGCAATCTCGATTTCTTCATCAGGAAATCCGGATATTGACACTTGAGAAATGCCTTCTAAGGCTCTCATATCATTTTCAATGCCCCTAGCAATTTGTTTTAATGCTTGTAGACTAACTCCCTCGCCACTCAACGCAAATGATATAGTTGGACGTATGTTCTCTTGCTTGCTTACTACTGGAGGTTCCATGCCAGTAGGAAAAGAGGGAACTCGATCTACTGCGTTTTTTACCTCTTGTAGCATTAGATCAATGTCTTGACCTTTTTCGATTTCAACTTGAATAGATCCTACGTTTTCATTACTGGTAGATAATACTCTGTCTATCCCTACAATTCCCTTGAGGTTGTCTTCAATCTTTAAAACGATACCTTGTTCAACTTCGAAAGGTGAAGCTCCAGGATATGTCAGCGCTATATTTATAATTTTCGAGTCTACAAGAGGAAAGAAGGAAGACTTCATTTTAGACATACCAATCAGTCCGAAGATCACAATAGCGATCATCAAAATGTTGACAGCTGTAGAGTATCTTATGAAATAGGTGATAATATTTCTCATATGCTATTGATTTTTAATAATGGCATCAGAGATCATTTCTACAGGCATACCAGAATAGCCACCAGCGACAGGTCGAATAATTAGTTCGGTTCCATTCGGAAGTCCCTTAATTACAGCCGTTTCTTCAGTGAAATGAACAGGTTGAATTTGCTTTATTATCAGTTTGTCCTCTTCAACTACGAAAACCTCTTTTTCATTGAGTAAAAGATTTCTTCCTATTTCAATCGCATTTTTTTCTGCCTGAGCGGCAATATTGGCTTCCAAATACATTCCTTCCACGAGTCCGGGACCACTGACTCCAATATAAACCGTTACAGTCTGGGTGGCTAAATCTATTTTACCATTAATACGCTTTACCGTACCCATCCACTCTTTGACACCAGATAAGTCAGATAGTACAACCTTTTTGCCAATTTTCATGATATCCATGTATTCAGCATTTACGGAAACTTCCAGCTCAAAATTTTTAGTGGATACAAACTCTCCTAGTCTTTGCCCTGTGCGAATTAGTGTACCTGTGTTTACAAGCGCTTCTGTTAAAACGCCATCGAAGGGAGCAATAATGGTGTATTTACTTAACCGTTCTTCTAAGTTCTTAAGGTTATAGTAAGAAGTGATTACCTGCTTTCCTGTTATGAAATACTTTTCCTTTTCTGATGTTGTTTCCGGTAGTGGTTTTACTCTTTTATTTAAGTCAAATGACTTAAGATACGTGTTCCACCGGTCAAATGCTTCTGGATAATCAAATTTTAAATCAGGCATCATCGCTGCAATTAGATCATAAAGCCCGCTTCTTTGTGCAAGTAGACTTGAGTAGTACTCCTGACTATCCATTTTTAGCAGCACTTCACCTTTGCGAAAGACTTGACCTGCTTTAAATGGTTTGTTAGATTCTTTGAGGATGCCTTGAACCTCAGAAAAGAGTTCAATTTTTCGGGAAGCCACCAAATTACCGCTGGCATTAACAAGAATAGGCACCTCACCATTAATTACAGGTCTTGTATAAACTTTTTTGATGGTTTGAGGTACTTCTCTCTTTGTTCTTTGATTGGAGTTAATTAGTGTTTTAGCGACGTAAAAAGCGCTTGTTAGAATCAGAAGGCCAATTACAATGCCTATTATTTTTCTAGTCATAGTTCAATGGTAAACTCTATCAATAGTCAATTAGTTAACAAAAATGGTACATGCTATGCTATTGACGGTAATTTTTACATGGATGGCTTCTTAGTTATTCCTATGAAGAAAGTAAGTTCTTTAACCAGTTTTCGTTTACTAAGAGGTTGTTTCAGGTATATTTTCCTTTAAATCGAATCCATAAATATTCTTAATAGGCACTTTTGATTTGATATAAAAATTCTTGCATTGCTTTTTTTACATTTTCAGTGGGCACAGTAAAATGATTATTCATTAAGCTAAAAATGAGCCGCTTGTTTGAATCAGTAATAAGTAGTCCACTTAGATTATGATTGTTTGATAAAGTACCGGTCTTGGCATGAATGAATGTGGAATCTGAAAGATATAACTTTAACAAAGTGCCTTCCCCTCCAGAGGGCAAGATGTTTGTAATCCGATCCCAACCGAACTCCTCTAAACATTTCTTAAGTAATCTAACCTGATCATTTGGTGAAATGAGGTTGTATCTTGATAAGCCTGACCCATCTACCCAAACCATTTCGTTAAGATTATTAAGGGAAACAGTCTTTAAATAGTCTATATAATCGTTAACATTAATAAATCCATTTTTCCATGAAGCCATGATCAGCAGTTGTTCTGCAAGGAAATTATCGCTAGGCTTCATCATCCTTGCCAATACCGTATCAACAGGCTGACTAAACAAAGTGTCCACCAAGGTAAAATTGGTTTCTGCATTATTTACAGAGATGTTAAGTGTATCTGACAGTAATTGAAGAAAGAGTTCTTGTGAATAGTCAAAGGGAATTTTAGCGTTAAATTGACTGGTATCCTGAAGAATATTGGCGCTGAATTTATTGTATTTATACTCTTTACTTATTGACTGAGGTGCAGAACCATCATTAAAAATATCAATAAAGTCTTTGAAGAAGGGAGGAATCACAGATATGATGGAATCTTCTTTAGTAATGCTAACTACATTTCCATATATGGGCCACCATGAACGTTGCACTTGAAAGGAATATGGGTAATCATCCCATGCCCAACCTGATCCATACGTAGTAACCGATTCAGGAAATATCACTTCAATTGATTCCTGCTCTCTTAGGAGATCAAATACTGGTTGATTAGAAAATTTATCATGTAGGAGTGTGGGATCACCTGTGGGTTTGATAAGTAAAGAAGAATCTGATTGATAATAGATAATTCCAGGGATTGAATCTCGGAAAGATTTTAAGCATGCATACATCGTTAACAATTTTGTATTTGATGCAGGGGTGAAGAGGAGGCTTGCATTGAAATTTGTGACAAAGCGATTTTCTTCAATATCATAAAGACTGAATCCTGTATGATGCTTAGAGAATATGGGTGAGGTTTTGAGAATTTCGGAAATATCTCTTTCCACTGCAAGTTTTTTTACAGAGCTGCAGCTAAATCCTATAATAACTGAACAAAGAATTATTGCAATGTTTCTGATGCTCATTGATTCATAGGTTTTTTTCGTACACTTTTATTATTTATTTTGGACACGCTAATCTAAAAAGTACTTAACTAGCGACACAGCCAAATGAGCATTCTCGAATTAATCACCTTCTTAATCTTTTTAGCAGCTGCATTTACGCTCATCAATATAACGGTGCTAAAGTTGCCATCAACTATTGGTTTGATGTTGATTGCACTGCTTATGTCTGTAGCGATTCTCGTACTGGGATATTTTTTCCCATCCATTAGAGAAGGAGGGGAACATATCGTGGAAGAGTTTGACTTTGAAGAGGTTTTGATGAATGTCATGCTCAATTTTCTCTTGTTTGCCGGGGCAATATCAACCAACTTAAATAAATTATTAGAGGAGCGCCTTCCAATTTTCACACTGGCCATTGGGAGTACATTGATGTCTACATTCATTATAGGGTTAGTTTTTTACAAAATATTTCCACTTCTGGGCTATGAAATTGATTTAATTTATTGCCTTCTTTTTGGATCACTTATTTCTCCAACGGATCCAATCGCAGTGCTTGCACTTACTAAAAAAGCGGGCTTATCTAAAAAACTGGAAATTAAAATAGCCGGTGAGTCATTATTTAATGATGGGGTAGGTGTGGTCGTTTTTTTAACGATTTTGGGCATTGCAAAGGCGCAGGCTGGAATACATGAATCCGGAGGGCACGGAGCTGGAGAAATAACGGCCACTAGTGTAGCTCTTCTTTTTGGGAAAGAGGTTTTTGGTGGGGTTCTTCTTGGAGCTCTATTCGGTTTTGTGGGATTTAAGCTCCTTAATTTCATTGACAATGATCATGTAGAATTAGAAGTTTTAGTGACCCTTACATTGGTGATGGTTGGTGGCCGATTAGCAGAATTATTACATGTATCTGCACCCCTTGGAATGGTGTTAATGGGTTTGTTTATTGGTAATCAGGGACGAGATGAAAAACTGGCCAATGCCACAGGAGAATATGTATTTAAGTTTTGGCATTTATTGGACGAGGCACTCAATGCTATTCTCTTTATTTTGATTGGGCTGGAAATAATGGTTATCGCCGAATCATTCACACTAAGCAATCTTCTCATTGGAGGAATTGGGATTGTCATTGTTTTATTGGCAAGATTTTTAGGAGTAAGTATTCCAGTGACCATTATGTCTAGATTCAGGGAGTTCGAACCAAAGACAATCCAGATTCTTACATGGGGTGGACTGAGAGGTGGTATCTCAGTAGCCTTAGCACTTTCACTTTCAGATTTTGAATGGATTGACTCTGCAGTAAAAGAAACTATTTTATTTACTACGTATTGTGTGGTTATTTTTTCTATTTTGGTTCAAGGACTTACAATAGGTGCTTTACTGAAAAAATAGCTTATTAATCCCTCTTCTTTTTGGTGTTTTTTTCCGACCTTTGCGGTTTGATAAGAGCGGTTTAATTTTCATTCAATTGTTCATATCCTGTCATTTACAGAACTGACTTTAAACCATTCATTGCATGAGCTATCATGTGATTTGAGAAACTACAAATAATAGAAATGAAACTTAGTATAGCAGAAGGATTTTATTTAATTGCACTAGATGATGAGGAGGGGAGAATTCTAGCTGCAGCAGAGAAATCAATGGTACCAGGAGTGATTTCAGCATGTATTCTTGAATTGTTTCTTCAGAAGAAAATTAAACTTGCAAATGGAGTTATCAATGTTGTTGATACGGTTGGGACAGGAAACGGAATTTTAGACAATGTATTGAAGAGACTCAAAAGCGGTGAAAAAATCGTTGATCAAGTAAAAGTTATGTCCAACAAGTTCAAGGACATCCAGGAAGATCTCAACGCATTGTTGGTACAAAGAGGAATCTTAAAGAAAGAGGAGACCAAGCTACTTTGGATTCCATTGTCCGACCGTATGGATAATGCGAATTACGCATTTGAGCAAGAGTTGAGAAATAACTTGAGAGCAATGGTTTTCAAAAATGCCAAAGCATCTCCATCCTTCATCGTCTTGTATTTACTGATTGATTACTGCCATATTTTGGAAGAGGTATTCAAAGATCGCGACGAATTGATAGACGCAGAGAAGGTAGGTAAGGATATCATTCAGACATCCGGGATAGATCCAGAACTGGGTACTGCATTAAAACAATTGAAGGAGTTTTTTAGCACTTTTAAAGTGCATTAAGGCTATTGGCTAATTAAGGCTATCCGGATTATTTGTAAGGTCTTCTTTTCCAAGTTCCAGCAATTCACCTAATTCCAGGAGAAGGAAACTTTCGAACGTTTCTTGAAATTGCTTTTGAGCTTCTTCTTCGGAAAGGTTGAACATGCGAGCATACATTTTATTCTGATAAACCTGCATTGCCTTTAGGTAAGAGATGATTGAATCTTGTTTTTCTAAAAGTGTATTAGCTCTAAATGCCATAAATCCAAAGCCTTCGTGAGGGTTATTGTTATCTCTTTCCATCATGATGTACTCAACTCCATCTATAGTTACTTTAGTGAAGTGTGAATCGTCAAAGCTATCCTGAACAGCTCTGGGTCTAAATTCCTCACCTTCATTGATATCCCTGTTTCTACAAGAAAAAGTAAATATTAGCATTATGAAGATTGCCACATTCTTCATTTAGAATCCTTTAATGCGCCTTCTTCTACCCCAAATACTTTCTTCAATAGTTTAAACGCTTTGCCGCTTAATATGATAATCAAGTAATCGCCAACGTTTAATTTCAAATCTCCTATTGGATTTTTTATAAGTTTCTTATTGCCAAACTTATCGCGTTTAGTAACGCCAATTAAGACAGAGTTATATCTCTTTTTTAGATCGAAAAATACTTCCTGGTAAGCTTTGCCTACATACGGGTTTTTCTCAGTGATAATCAACTGCTTTATATCATAGTCCGTGTCTGATTTGGCATATGAAAGGATGGATTCACTATATGTCGCCACATCAGGTTCGAACATGTAAGAGGCTAATAATTTGGATGAAATTTCCTTGGTAGATATGGTATTGGCAACTCCTGCAGAAAGAAATGTATTCTTCAAATCTCCATTTTCTAAAGTCACAACAAAATCAGTATCAGGAAATACTTTCTTCAAATTCAAGACATAGACCAATTTTTCTGTATCGTTTTCCAGGTTAATGAATGCAATCGTCGCATTCTCAATATTCGATTTACGAATCAGGTCATAATTAGTGTAATCAGAAAAAAGAACAAAAACGCTCTTGTGATTGTATTTTTCTTTTATCAAATCCACATCGTCTTTTCTATTGGTAACGATGGCCACCTTACGCCCAACCCCAACCAATTGGTCTACTACGTGCCATCCAAAGTCATTCCAACCAATTATCACTGCATGGTGTGAAAAGCCTGTACCTGAATAACCGTGTTTCTTGTTTTCTCGAATAGTTGTCATAAGAGTTGTGAGTTGTCCAATTAATAAACCGAAGATAAATATACTGGTAAGCATGAGTATATATCCTATAAACCTACCATACATTGTTCCAGGAAACAAGTCTCCATACCCTACAGTAGTAAGGGTAGCTAGTGAATACCAGAGTGCATTAGAGTAGGTAGTTAAGTTAGATTGCTCACTATCCTGCTCAACATAAACTAATGTCCAAACTAAGACCGAGTATACTCCAAAAACAAGGAGTATGATAAGAAACATTCTAAGCTTGGCGTTCTTCTTAAAGTTCGACGGCATAGGGTGTAGGTATGGGTCAAATATACTATAAAGATCAAATTAGTATTTATGATCCTCACATTAGAAAGCCTTTAGCTTTATTGAAAATGATTGATTTTAGCAATAAAGAGCTATTTATTAAAGCTTCTTAGTTTGATCTGAGTAAGTCTCCTTTTGGTATCCAGAGGAAAATCTCCCTTCATGATCCAATCATAAAAACTGGGTTCTTTTTGTAGAACTTCAGAAACAGGTTTACCTCGGTGTTTTCCGAAATTGAATGTTTCTATGCCATCTTTCAAGACCAGTCTGCCTGCTAAGTCTACTCTATTCGTTGTAGTGAGATCATGAAGAATTCCCATATCATTTTCAATGGTAGCCATAGGTTTTCCCAAATTATCTGAAGCCTCCTGTCCTTCATACTTCTCTATTTGTGATATTAAAACTTCATAGGTAGCCTTAGTGTCGGCTAATGCCGAATGAGCATTTTCTAGGTCTTTATCACAATAGAATTTATATGCTGCGGTAAGGTTCCTTTTTTCCATTAAATGGAAAATTTTCTGTGCATCAACGATTTTTCTGTTTTCTACATCAAAATCAACATTCGCTCTTAGGAATTCTTCTACCAGCATAGGCACGTCAAAACCTAATACATTGAACCCTGCTAAGTCACACCCCTCTAAAAACTGGGCAAGTGATTTAGCCACTTGTTTAAAAGTGGGTTTGTCTTTTACATCTTCATCGTAAATGCCGTGAATCAGACTCGTTTCCGTAGGAATAGGAATCGTTGGATTGAGTTTTCTGCACTTCTCCTCTATGGTTCCGTCTGGCATGGCTTTCACCATGGCGATTTCTACTATTCTATCTTGTGAAATATTCGTTCCGGTTGTTTCTAAGTCGAAAACAACCAAAGGGTTTTTTAAATTGAGTTTAAACAAAGGATGCGCTTTAAGTATGTTCTGATCCAAAGATAACATTCATGTAGAAAGAGGTTATTGATGTGGAAAACTATGTGGGTAGTTTGGAGATAATCATCTTGTGTTACATAAATGTTAAGAGATTCTTGAATAGTAAGTTTGTGTTCTGAATCAATTTCTTAAATCAATTTGAATGGAAGGAGCGCAAAAGTCAGTTTCAACAACCAAGAGTAGAAGGTTAGGCATCACATCTTTAAGTGATCATTTGGGAAAATTACCTCCCCAGGCTGTTGAAATTGAAGAAGCTGTTCTTGGAGCACTAATGCTTGAGCGAGATGCGCTATCCAATGTGATTGACATACTTCACCCTGAGAGTTTTTATCGTGATTCTCACCAGGGAATATATGCTGCAATCGTTGATCTGTTCAATGATAGTCAACCGATAGACATCAAGACGGTAACACATCAGTTAAGGAAAGTTGGGAAGCTAGAATTAATTGGAGGTGCGCACTATGTGGCGGAACTCACTACTAAGGTCAATTCTGCAGCTAATATTGAGTATCACGCGCGAATCATTGCTGAGCAATCCATCAAAAGAGAATTGATAAGGATCTCATCAGAGATTCAAAAAGACGCTTATGAAGATACAATTGATGTATTTAAGTTATTGGATCGATCAGAGCAATCATTGTTTGATGTTTCGGAATCTCATATTCGAAAGAACTATGATAAAATGAGCTCATTGATGCATCAGGCCATTGATGAGATACAGATCAGAAAAGATCGCAAAGATGGATTGACGGGCGTGCCAAGTGGATTTTCAGCTTTGGATCGGGTGACTTCAGGCTGGCAAGCCTCCGACTTGGTGATCATTGCTGCCAGACCGGGTATGGGTAAGACAGCTTTTGTCGTTTCAGCTTTGAGAAATGCTGCCATCGATTTTAATACACCAGTTGCCATTTTCTCATTAGAAATGTCTTCAGTTCAATTAGTCAATCGGTTAATCTCTGCCGAAGCAGAATTACCAAGTGAGAAAATTAAAAAGGGGGACTTGGCAGATTATGAATGGGAGCAGATGATCCACAAAACACGGAAATTGTCTGAAGCTCCCATTTTTATTGATGATACACCCGCATTAAGCATCCTGGAGTTAAGAGCCAAATGCCGAAGACTGGCGGCTCAGCACGGAGTTAAACTGATTATTATCGATTACCTCCAGCTAATGTCCGGTGATAGCAGCAAAGGGGGAGGTAATCGTGAGCAGGAAATTGCATCAATTTCCAGAGCCCTTAAAGGAATTGCCAAAGAACTGAACGTTCCAGTAATAGCCCTTTCTCAATTAAGTAGAGCAGTTGAGACGAGAGGAGGAGATAAGCGACCTCAACTTTCTGACCTGAGAGAGTCTGGCTCCATCGAGCAAGATGCAGATATGGTAATGTTTCTTTATCGTCCAGAATATTATGGATTGGATACGGATGAATCAGGAATGCCACTGCAAGGACTTGGTGAAGTGATTATTGCAAAGCATAGAAATGGTTCGCTAGATACAGTAAATCTGAAATTCATTGGGAAATTCACCAAGTTTACTGACTGGGATGGAGACCAGGATAGTGGCTTTGGATCTTTCCCCACCTCTGGTCCTTCAAATTCAGATTTTACGATTACGCTACCGAGTAAAGCGAATGGTGATAAACCTGAAGACGATGGAGTGCCATTTTAAAAAATAGAAATGAAAGCCATCACCATTACCCAAGAAAATGAGCCAATACAGCTAATAGATTTACCTAAACCTGAAATACAGTCAGGTGAATGTCTGGTTAAATTATCAGCGTCCGCACTTAATCGTAGAGATCAATGGATTAGAGAAGGGAGGTATCCAGGGATTCAGCCAGGTACGATATTAGGTTCAGATGGTTGTGGTGAAGTAGTTGATGGTCCTGATTCATGGATAAATAAAAAAGTAATCATCAACCCTAACGTAAATTGGGGGGATAATCCTGAAGTACAGAGTTCAGATTATTCAGTATTAGGAATGCCTGTAAACGGAACTTTAGCTGAATATATTCAAGTTCCAGTGCACAGAGTAATAGAGAAGCCTGCCCATCTAAGTGATGTAGAAGCAGCAGCCTTACCTCTCGCAGGATTGACCGCATATCGTGCCACCATTATAAAAGGATTAGCAGATAAGGGAAAGAATATACTGGTAACAGGTGCCGGTGGCGGGGTTAGTCAGTTTGCTACTGCTTTTGCGCTTCAAGCTGGAGCTAATGTATATGTGACAAGTGGAAGTGATGCAAAAATTGAAGAGGCAAAAAAGCAAGGTGTTATTGATGGATTTAATTATCGAACGGAAAAATGGTACAAGGATGCCATAAAGATCGGTGGATTTGATGCAATAATTGACAGTGCCGGAGGTAATCAACTGAATAACTATTTGAAAATCATAAAACCTGCAGGTAGGATTGTGATGTATGGTAGCACCACGGGATATCCTGAGAAATTGGACGTATTTCGATTATTCTGGTCCCAAGCACAATTAATCGGTTCGACGATGGGCAATGATCAGGAATTTATAGACATGGTAGAGTTAGTGAATACAGGCCAGCTAAAACCAACGATTGATAGCGTTTATAAACCTGAAGAGTACCTACAAGCATTTGATCGTTTTATGTCACCAAATGCCTTTGGAAAGATTTTGATTAAATGGTGATGCGATCTGTATGAATTATTTAACCCAAGACCACATTTCCAATTTGCATACATTAATCCAATTCAAATAATAGATTTTGGTAAGCTGCTTTCAGCTCTGATAATGCTTTTTCATTTTTTTGATCACTTGCCAATGACATACCTTTCTCGAATATCTCCTTTGCTTCTTCCAATTTCTCCATGTCCAAGAGCAGATTAGCTGCTTTGAAATAGGATGGTAGATAGGTTGGGTGTTCCATTATCACTTTTTTCAGAATAGTTAGCGCTTTCTGGCTATCGTAATCATAATACTCCATCGCCAATGCGTAATGATTGAAAGGATCATTGGGTTCTTCTTTGATAAACTGATCCAATAACTTGATTCGATCGCTATTCACCTAAGCAATCTATAAAAAATGAAATTGCCGTCTTACTCTTTCCGGTAGTTCTAGATGAGTTTTATAGATTTCACTTGGTATTCTAAAAAACTGTAGCATAACCTTTGCGGCACTTCTAATCATGATTTTGTCTGAAATCACATATGTTTTAGCAATTCGATCCTTATAGCCAAGCATTGCGTTGTACTATTCCTTTCTCGCATTGATTTCAAAGCCCGTCATTTGGGTACAATCCCATACAAATTCAAAAGCATGCTGAACATGCTCATCCATGAAACCTGTCCATGCTTTAGATCCTTCCACAGATGTTTTTTTCATGAACTTTCCAACAAACTCAAAATGGAGCACTTTATTATCGGAGTTCACGTTTTTGATTTCATGTATATTGAGTTCGGGTGATAGGAAGTTCATGATAGGTGATTTAAGCTAGATACGTTACTAGCTAAGATACGTTTTTAGTAAACGAACAGTTACATTTTTACCCGTGTTTTAGCTTAAGAAAAAGTATGGTAAATGCACATATGAAAGTAAGAATATTGGCTAGTATGATGGGCCAATCATTCTGAAGAATACCATAAATTAACCAGCTAAGAACTCCAATGGTAAATAGGAAATATGTTCCTAATGAAATACTCTCCGTACTTTTTGTTCTTATGGTTTTAATAGCCTGTGGAGCAAAAGCCAGTGAGGTAAGAGTTGCTGCTAAGAAACCTACATAATCAGTCATTTGGCTTTTGTTTGAATGTGATGGATAATCATACCAGCGTGCTCCCGGGAGTTTTCAATGAACCATGCGTTTGTTTTTAATCCACCGCATATGACCCCAGCTAAATAAACCGATGGCACATTAGTTTCCATCGTTTCCGGATCGTATTGAGGGGTTTTAAATTGATCATCACCAATTTTTATTCCAATACTTTGTAAAAAGGAAAAATCAGGTTGATAGCCTGTCATAGCCAAAACGAAATCGTTAGGAAGGGTAAGTTCCTCGTCTGTTGTTTTAATTTCAATTGAATGCTCATTGATTCGAGTGATATTGGAATTGAAGTAGGCTATTATGGATTCTTCTTTGATTCTGTTCTCAATGTCCGGTTTGACCCAATATTTCACTCGTGGATTGATTTCTTCTTCACGAATTACCATGGTCACAGATCTAGCCCCTTTTCGGTATACTTCCAATGCAACATCTACGGACGAATTAGCCGCTCCTACTACTGCAATATGCATATCATAATAGGGATGTGGTTCATCATAATAGTGCTTTACTTTGGGCAAATCCTCACCTGGAACATTGAGCAAATAGGGTAAATCATAGAATCCCGTAGCAATAATTAGATTTTTGGCAACAAAAGTTTGTCTGGTTGATTGGATGATAAATTCTTCGCGCTCTTTTTCAACCTCTTGTATTTTTTCATATAACCTAGTGTTTAGCTTCCATGATGAGGCTACTCTTCTATAATACTCAAGCGCTTCTGATCGGGTGGGTTTTGGATTATGAGAAATGAAAGGAACATCTCCAATCTCTAGTCGATCTGAGGTTGAAAAAAAGGTCATATTCCTTGGGTAATTGTAAAGCGAGTTGACCAGACAGCCCTTATCAATGATCACATAAGAAAGTCCAGCTTTTTTGGCTTCGATACCACAAGCAAGACCAATTGGACCAGCTCCAATAATCAATACATCCAGCTTTTCATTCATGTAGCGAAGGTACTGCTCAGATGCTGGAATTTGAGCTTCCAGTAACTAGAAAATCAACATCTTAGTTCTTTAGTCTCTCGGTTCTAACGTATTCATAAGCTTTGTATAAAAGGACTATTTCAAGAATCATTGCAGGTAGGTAAATAATCAACCCAATTAGGAATAGTATAACGGATAATAAACAAATACCTCCAATCAGTTCCAGTATACCCGCTGCCCTGGCCGTTTGACCCATCGAGTCTTGTAATTTCATAATCCTAAACCAAAAACGATTTCTACAGCACCAAAACCCATCATCAGGCCCGTTTCAATGGTAATCCAGCTCGTTAAGGACGCTTCATAGAAAACAGATAGGATATCGGTACCGGTCATTAGAATGGATAATGCAATTAGTTAGTAACTGGAAATGGATAATAATTGGTTTTCGAAAAAGTCAGCCAACTTAATAATACCTATGTAGAATAAAATGTAGGTGCTCAAAGAACCTATTTTGACCGATAAGTAGAGTGTTATTGGCATGTCGAGCGAATTAGATTCGGAGAGCATTATTTCAACCCCGGTATCTATGAATCCGAGAACAAATGCTACTATCCCTCCAACCCATGCTAGTTGAAGCCATGACTCGGTAGATTGAAGGTTGTTAGGGTTGTTACTATAATCCTCTGGAATTTGATAAATGTAATCCATGTTTTCACCCAAAGCTGCCATGATGATTTTTATAGTCGATAACCTCGGTGTTACTTCGCCGGCTTCTATTCTTTGAATCGTACGCACACTTACGTTACAAGCTTCTACAAGCTCCTCCTGGGTCATATTTTTTTCAAGCCTAAGTGTTGAAAGTTTTCTGCCAAGTTCAGGTTGTTTCATGATCATTTTTCAGCAATTCTATCGAGTGTAGCTAATAAAACCCAGATTTTACTTTGCAATATACCCGTCATTTACCCGTCACTTGAAATGACTTGCACCGTTTATACATTTTGATGTGGATCATTCAAATCAAAATCTTGATACTATTTAACAGAATCCCTCAGAATGACTAACTTCGTGGCTCGTTAATTAGGGGGGAGCTAAACCCTTTTTCAATTCAGTTGTTTTCTAAAAAATAGCATTGCATAAATGAAAATATTAGTTTGTATTACGCATGTGCCAGATACAACATCTCGCATAGCTTTTACTGATGGAAATACCAAGTTTGATAAATCTGGAGTTCAATACATCATTGGCCCTTACGATGATTATTCATTGGCTAGAGCCGTAGAGTTGAAAGAACAATCAGGGGGAAGTATCACTGTATTAAATGTTGGAGAAGCTGAAACAGAGCCAACACTCCGAAAAGCCTTAGCCATTGGAGCGGATGATGCCATTCGAATTAACGCATTTCCTGAGGACGCTTTATTTGTGGCAAAACAAATTGCTGCAGTAGCTAAAGACGGGAATTATGACCTGATTTTAATGGGTAGAGAATCCATTGACTTCAATGGTGGTCAGGTGCATGGTATGGTTGGAGAGCTTCTCGGTATGCCTTCTGTTTCACCTGTAATGACATTAGATATTGAAGGAGAGACGGCTAAGATTTCAAGAGAGATTGAAGGAGGAAAAGAATACATGGAGCTTCCATTACCTTTTGTTGCTGGTTGTCAGGAACCAATTGCAGAATGGAAAATACCTAACATGAGGGGAATCATGAGTGCCAGGTCAAAACCTCTGGAAGTAAAAGAACCGACTGGAGATGTACCGAAAACAAAGGTTACGGAGTTTGAACTCCCTCCAGCAAAAGGGGATGTAAAACTCATCGAACCTGATAATATGGATGAACTAGTTGATTTATTAAAGAACGAAGCAAAAGTGATATAAGAGATGGCAGCATTAGTATTTGTTGAAAAAGACGAAGGAAACGTAAAAAAATCATCATTAGAAGCAGTAAGCTATGCCAAAGAGGTAGCAGGTGACGTTGCTGCTATCATTTTCGGTAAAGTGAATGACTTAGATGTTATTGGAAAAGCAGGGGCGAGTAAGGTACTTCATGTGACTGATGAAAAATTAACTACTCCGAATATCATGGCTTATGCCTCTGCAATTGCTGAGGCTATGAACGCAGAAAATGCAGATTTACTGGTATTGGCTAAAAGTTCCATGGGGGATCCTGTTTCAGCCAGGGTTGCTATTAAAGTTGATGCTGCCCTAGCAGCTAATGTTAGTGAATTGCCTGATACTTCGAACGGATATTCAGTAAAGAAAAGTATCTACACTGGAAAGGCTTTTGCCAATACCTCACTGGAAGGCGAGAAGAAAATCATTTCCATCAAAAAGAACGCCATACAAATTAAGGAAGATGGAGCGGCTCCTGAGATTGTTGAATTTTCTCCTACGATCAATGAATCTGATTTTTCAGTAAAAACGGTTAAAGTCGAAAAAGCAGAAGGTGACATTCTTTTGCCTGAGGCTGATTTAGTAGTGTCTGGTGGTAGAGGTTTAAAGGGACCAGAAAACTGGGGAATGATAGAAGATTTGGCCAAAACTTTGGGCGCAGCTACAGGGTGTAGTAAGCCAGTTTCAGATATGGATTGGAGACCACATCATGAACATGTGGGTCAGACAGGCATAAAGGTAAGTCCCTCTTTATATATCGCGGTAGGTATATCCGGAGCAATTCAACATTTAGCGGGAGTGAACTCTTCTAAGTATATTTTGGTAATTAATAAAGACTCGGAGGCACCGTTCTTCAAGGCAGCAGACTATGGAGTAGTTGGTGATGCTTTTGATGTTCTTCCAAAACTTAATGAAGCGTTAAAGAAAGCACTGGCTTAATGGCAAGTGAAAAAATCAAATTAGAAATACTGGGACTTTCTTCAAGTCAGTCCCAATCTGGATCATTCGCGCTGGTCTTAGGTGAAGTAGGTGGTAATCGTCGATTACCGATTATCATTGGTATGTTTGAAGCGCAGGCAATAGCGATAGAAATTGAGAAAATTGTACCTAACAGGCCCATGACTCATGACCTGTTTAAGGCTTTTGCTCTCAATTTTGAAATAGATATCAAGGAGGTATACATTTCTGATTTGAAGGAAGGTGTCTTTTTTGCACGCATTATTTGTGAACACAATGGTCAGACGTTTGAGTTGGATTCCAGGCCTTCAGATGCTATTGCAATTGGGCTAAGGTTCAATGTGGATTTTTACACCAATGAAAATATATTGACTGAGGCCGGCATTGTGCTAACTGATGAGTATGAAGAAGAAATGGTGAGTGCCGAATCAAGCACTTCAAGTGAAAAAACCAGACTTGAAGATCAAAGTTCCGCTGAACTGGAAAAGCTTTTATCAGATGCCCTGGACAAAGAGGATTATGAAAAGGCTGCCCGCATTCGGGATGTCCTGAACAAACGAAACTAAGCTGCATGGATTATTTGAGAGGTTTGCTGGGATTGGTAGGTCTCATTGGGATTGCATGGGCTTTATCTAAAAATCGAAAAAACGTTGATTTTAAGCTTGTTGGCATAGGGGTATTGTTTCAGGTCGTCATTGGTTTACTTATCGCCAATGTTTCTTTTGTCAATCAAGCTTTTACCTCTATTAGTGCTGGATTTGTAAAGTTTTTGAATTTTGGTCTGCTCGGTGCAGAGTTCTTGTACGGGGATCTTGCAAAGAATAGTAATGCAACGGAGGGCGTCAATCATAGCTTAGGTTTTCTTTTTGCCTTCCAGGCCTTACCTACTGTCATATTTTTTTCTGCTGTTTCTGCGGCATTGTATTATCTCGGAGTGCTTCAACGTATCGTTTATGGTATGGCATGGATCATGACGAAGGCGATGAGGTTATCAGGCGCTGAAAGTCTTTCCGCAGCTGGAAATGTATTTATGGGTCAAACCGAAGCTCCTTTATTGGTGAAACCCTTTATAGCTAAAATGACTCCTTCCGAACTCAATTGCCTTATGACAGGTGGCATGGCTACTATAGCCGGGAGCGTGTTAGGTGCATATGTGTCATTTTTAGGTGGAGGAGATCCAGCGCAACAACAGCTTTTTGCGACTTATCTCCTAAGTGCCTCTATCATGAATGCACCTGCAGCCATTGTGATGGCAAAAATATTCCTCCCGGAGACGCAACCTGACCGTATAGATTCCAAGCTGGTTGTTAATAAAGAAAATGTAGGAAGAAATCTTATTGATGCGATAACCAATGGGACGACCGATGGGGTAAAGCTTGCATTAAATATCGGGGCGATGCTTTTGGCCTTTATTGCAATCGTCTTTACCTTGAACTGGATCCTAGTGGATGGAATAGGGGAGTGGTTTGGTTTAAATGTTTTTGTGGAACGAACTACTGATGGAGCATTTGATGGTTTTTCATTGCAATATATTTTAGGTCAATTATTCAGAGTATTTGCATTTATCATGGGTGTAGACTGGTCTGAGACAATCAATGTTGGAAGTCTTTTGGGTCAAAAAACAGTGATCAATGAATTTGTAGCTTACTTAAGTTTAGCTGAAATGAAAGATGCTGGGCTGCTTTCCAATAAATCAATTATCATTTCCACTTATGCATTATGTGGTTTTGCCAATTTTAGTTCCATTGGTATTCAAATTGGAGGAATTGGAAGCATGGCACCTAGCCGTCAAGCAGATTTATCTATGCTTGGAATAAAAGCTTTAATGGCCGCCACATTGGCAACGATGATGACAGCCACAATAGCAGGGGCATTATTTAGTTAATTAAAATATGGATAAGAATATGAGAAGTGTTTTGTTTCTATCGCTAATTACCTCTTTGTTGGTTTTAACCTCATGTTTAAATGATGATGGGTTTGAGGTAGAACCATTTGATGAAGAACAATTGGCAGCTGATATCGTGATAATTGATAATTACCTTTCTGAAAATAACATCACTGCAGAAGAGCACCCTTCTGGAATAAGATATGTGGTTAATCAAGAAGGAGATGGGGACAAGCCATCACTGGGTAGTGACATAGCCATAAAGTTTACCTCATTCATTATGGGTGGTGAAGAGGTAGGTTTAGATACCATCGGTTTTACAATCAATTTAAACGAACAAATAATTGAAGCCTGGCGCTTGATGATCCCTGAGATGAAGGAAAATGGCAACTGGACCATCTATGTTCCATCAGGATATGCGTTTGGAAAAACGGCTATATCAGGTATTCCTGCTAACAGTATTTTGAGATATGATATTGAGTTGCTTGAGCGTATCGATGATGCAGATGAACAGTTCGTGGTAGATTTAGAAATAATTGATGAATTACTACTTGAAAGTGGTATAACCCCAAGAGAACACTCTTCTGCCATAAGATATGTGATTGAAGAACAAGGGAATGAGCTTCGTCCTAGTAGCACAGATGTCGTATTGGTTGAATATACCGGTAGATTTTTGGATGGAACTGAATTTGATGGCACCACCAATGTTCCGGTAATCTTTGATCTTTCAAGTTTAATTGAGTCATGGAGACTAATCCTTCCCCTAATTGGTGAGGGTGGGGTGGTTACCTTTTATTCCCCATCTCGATATTGTTACGGAACTACAGGTGCAGGAAACATACCACCTAATACTCCGCTTATTTTTGAAGTTGAACTAATCTCAATAGATCTAGAGTAGATATCCTGTTATTTGATAACAACATCAACTTCGTATCCTTCAAATAGCACTTGTATTGGGGTTGAGTTTGCATTCTTGGAATTGATCTCAACTTCAAGCCTATCATTTTCTTTAATGTATTTTTTTATCTCTATCTGATTTTCGTTGTAGTCTACCTTACCGTATTTGACGTTGCTATAAAAATTAAATGATCGATTACTAATTCCTATGGTTGCATTGATGTATTTCCCATTAACATCGATCTTATCTACGGACTGAGCTATCTTATCAATTTCAATATCATCCTCATATGCAGCAAGTTCAAAAGATCCGGTTAACTCTTGAATGTTATGATTAGCATATTTTGATTCTAAGCTCTTAAAGTCACCTAGTTTTCCAATGGTAATTTTGTCTTCGTAGGATTGCGAAAAGCTTAAGGATATCACTTCGTCAAATCGTATTTTACCGTATTTGCTTTGCTCAAACTTGATGGTACCGGCCGTATTCGCCTTGATATCCATTTCATAGAATTCTAGTTCTGCGTCCGCTAGGTTTTCTTGAATCTCAAGTTCTCCATATTTGAAATTACCTGATAAGTTTCCAATAGATTCAATAATGAAATCTGACTCATAGGAATTAGCATCCATTCGCTTAAGTTTATCTATTTCCAGGTCGGAGTACTTGGTGCTTATTTCAAGTTCTTCAATGAATGATGCATCTATTTCTTGCTCATAGATATCCATTTTTGCCTTAGCAATCTCTTTAAAAGATGCGGAACCGTATTTCAAGTTAAGGTCTGCTTCATTGATGTAATCCGTGGTTAATTCACCAGAGTACTGCGTGAGTTTTACTTTTTCATACGTTCCGATCAAGGTAAGGTCGCGATAAGAACTGTTTATTTCATAGCTATTTCTTTCAGGAGCTTTTATTTTATAAGCCAACTTCAGCTCACCTTCAGAGTAGCCAATATTAATTCCAACATGCTTAGATCCAATTTGAACTTTATTTGGTTTATCAATATTCGTGTCAATTAGTAATGCACCATTCGAAAGATTAATGTTCTTTTCTACTCGAGCCTGAAATTCCTCCAAAAAGGAGGTCATTTTCTCTGTCATTTTGCCGTCATATCGAATAGTGGCAGTGATTTCAACCTCCTGTTTACTCCAGGTTTCTAATACCACCTCTGTATATTTTGCCTGAATATTGATCAAATCATTAACTGACACACTTTTTGATACAGTGGCAGTACGTGTTTCTCCATCAGTAGCTGTGTTTGCATTAGCGAGAAAAAGAATATTAAATGCTAATGTGATCGTTAATAGTCGCTTCATTTTTTGTTTGTTTTGAGTTTCTTTCCAGTTCCAATTCCAGTTTTTTCAAAAGCTTAATTTTCTTTTCATAGTAATCAATAAGAATTCCTACTAGCTGTTCTTCATTCACTTTGCCAATGTCAGACCGATACATGTTATTAACCTCTTCTAGCAGCGTGAGCTCTTCAAAGAGCCATTGATACTCCTCCTGTGTCTTTAGCTCCATAATTGGAATGTTATTTTCAATGCTTTTTATCTCTGTGATGTAGCTTTTCTCGATGATGGAGTATTTATCTGAGAAGTCGCTTAATGAGGCAAGCTTGGATACCTCCCTTTTTAGATGCTGATTATTTATGAACAAACCTATCGAAAGGGCTACCATGAGTATAGCGGCTACTTTCCACCAGATAGTTGTTTTGGTTTGTTTCTGTTGCCATTTCTGTTTGATTCCACCCCAAGCATCTTCTGGTGGCTGTTCTATATCAAGTTGATCTTTTCTTTCGTTTATGAGTTCTTCAATTTTCATAATAGTGTGCCAATTTCTTTTTTAACAATGCCTTTGCATGCCGATATTGAGTTTTCGAAGTAGACTCAGAAATACCAAGCTGTTGCGCAATTTCTTTGTGTTTATAACCTTCTAATAGATGTAGGCAAAGCACCATTCTACAACCATCCGGTAAGCTTTTAATCTCATGATGAATGGTTGCATTCTCAATCAATAGATCGTCTGGTAAGTTTTCCTCAAGTGATTGTGCTTCCTCAAGTTCAGCAAAGTCAAATTCTTTTTTTCTGACATATTCTAATCCAGTATTTAGTACAATTCGCTTCAACCAGCCTCCAAAAGCCATTGGGTCAGCTAAATTTTCAATCTTGCTGAAGGCTTTGATGAAAGCTTCCTGTAATAGGTCTTTAGCAAATTCTTGGTCGTTAACCATCCGTATCAAAGTGCTGTACATCGCTTTTGAATAATTATTGTATAAGTTGTAAGCTGCCAACTCATTTCCTTTTTCAATAGCTTTATCCAAACAGTTTGTTCTTTCGTCACAGATTAGTTGGCGTTTTCATTGATAGGATGAGGAATCCTAAAAAAGGTTGTACGATCCTAAAATAAAAAACCCTGACTTTTTAAAGTCAGGGTCTTAAATATGGGTAAGTTGCTTAAAGATACTTTTCGTTAGGCTTTGGACCACCGGCCATGATTTCTTCGTTAGCGAATTCTTCGAATTTCTTGAAGTTTTTGATAAACCTATCAGCCAAATCATTGGCCTTTTTATAGAATGCTTTATCATTCTTCCAGGTTTCTCTTGGACTCAGTATTTCACTGGGTACATTAGGACAGGTTAGGGGAATCTCTGCTCCAAATATGGAATGCGTTCGGTATCCGACGTTATCTAACTTGCCATCAAGTGCTGCGGTAATCATAGCTCTGGTGTATTTAAGTTTGATTCTTTCACCAACACCGTATTCACCGCCGGTCCATCCGGTATTGATTAGCCAGATCTTCACATCATGATCCTGCATTTTCTTTCCTAGCATTTCTGCATATTTTGTTGGATGTAATGGGAGGAAAGGAGCTCCAAAACAGGCTGAAAATACAGGTTCAGGCTCAGTTACTCCTGCTTCAGTTCCTGCTACTTTCGAAGTGTAACCGGAAATGAAATGATACATGGCCTGACCTTTTGAAAGTTGTTGAATAGGAGGAATGATTCCGAAAGCATCGCATGTTAAGAAGAAGATGTTTTTTGGTACGCCCCCAATGGATGGCTGAATAGCGTTTCTTATGTGATCTATCGGGTAAGAAACTCTTGTGTTTTCAGTTATTGAACTATCATGATAGTCAATTTCCCGTGAGGTTTCTTTAAAAACTGTATTTTCAACGATCGCACCGTACTTGATGGCATTCCAGATATCAGGTTCTTTCTCTTCAGAGAGGTCAATCGCTTTTGCGTAACAACCACCTTCGAAATTAAAAACGTTTTTCTCCGTCCAACCATGCTCGTCATCTCCAATTAATAACCTACCAGGATCAGCAGACAAAGTGGTTTTACCCGTACCCGATAGTCCAAAGAAAATGGCAGTGTCCGTATGATCTAAACTCATATTAGCCGAACAGTGCATAGAAAGTACATGGTCCTCAGTCGGTAGCGTGAAGTTCAAAACAGAGAATATACCTTTTTTCATCTCCCCCGAATATTCGGATCCCCCGACTAGGATCATCCTTTTAGTGAAATTTACCAAGGCGAAGTTTTCACTCCTTACCCCATCAGTTTCGGGGTTCGCAGTGAAATCGGGACAGCAAATAACCGTAAAATTAGGGTCGAAGCTTTCGAGTTTGTATTGCTCCGGCTGCAGGAACATGTTGTAACAGAATAGGTTGTGCCATGCAAACGTATTGATGAATCGTACCCTTAAACGATGTGTTTTATCTGCTCCGGCATACATATCACGAACATAAACTTTTCGTTCCTCCAGGTAGCCTAGCATTTTATTGTAAATCTGATCAAAATGCGCTGGACTTATCGGTTGATTGATGTTTCCCCACCAGACGGTATCTTTTGTGATATCATCTTCCACAACAAACTTATCCTTAGGGGCTCTTCCGGTAAATTTTCCTGTTCCCACTGTCAATGCACCGGTATCGGCAAGATGACCCTCACCGTTTTTAATGCTTTCTTCGATAAGTTCTGACTGGCTCATGTTCCAGTGCGCTTCTTTTACTTTGATGCCTAGATCTTTCAGATCAAGCTTGTTGGATTTTATGCCGTGTTCTTGCATTGCTATTTTTTGATGATTTAGGTAAATTATTTGTTTTAGGGTGATCTAAAACTATTGCACTAAGATACCGAACTTAATCTTTCTCAAAAAAAGGATCGATGATTTCTTTAGGCGTTGGTTTGGTCATTAAACTGACACTTATCAAGGCAACAATTGAGGTGATTAATGCTGGGATGGCAATCATTTGAGAATCAAATGGAAACTTCATGAACCCAATGTCCAACCCATCCGTTGCATGCACCCGATTCAGTACCTCGATATTCACCACAGTCAGCATACCAGCCAAAATAGAAGCAATTCCACCTTGCTTGGTTACCCGTTTCCAGAAAAATGTTGCTAAAAGTGGGGGAGCGAGTGCTGCACCAATCATCGTATAGGAGATCAAGGCCATTTCCAATATCTCCTCAAATTGAGTCATGATTAAGTAAGCGACAAATCCTAGCACCACAATGGAAGACCTTTGAATAATTAACTTGAGCTTATTGGAAGCATCAGTGATAAAGTATTTTTCAATAATGTCCCTGGAGACATTGGTTGAGGTCACCATTAAAAAGGTGTTTCCTGTAGAAAGAATAATGGCCGCCCCACCAGCAAATAATAATGAGCCTACAAAAGCCGGAAGTTGTTCAAAACCAATCCTTAGTATGATTTCTTCAGACATGGCTGCGTTCACTGACCCATCAGCTAAGAAGAATCGTGGGTCATCTGCATAAATGGCAAACCCTACAACTGCCAAAAGACACATCAAAAACTCTATACCAACAACACCAATAAACATGCCCATTACCGCTTTCTTTGCTGATTTAGCATCTTTTGCTGAGGAAAACTTCTGGTATACGCTGCTTTCACTCAACATCAATATCAGGGTCGGTAGCATAATGCCTAAATACCAAACAGGTTCATGACCTTCAAAGACCGAGAGGTGATCAGGACTGGTTTCTCTAATGGTGTTAACCACATGGTCCCATCCTCCAAAACCCGATATAGCGAAAGGCACTGCCAGGATAATCGCTGTAATCATAATGATTCCATTGAATATATCGATGGAGACGATAGAAACCATTCCTGCCAAAGCCGTAAAAGTGATAATAATCAAAAAAGTGATGAGTGTTCCTTGCTCTACAGAGATACCTCCCTCAGTCAATATAGAGAGGAATCGACCACCACCCTTAAACTGATAACCAGCTATGATAAGATAGGCGACAATGATGGTAATAGTACCTAATAGGCGTGCAAGAGGAGAGTATCTTTTCTCAAGAATATCAGTAAGTGTATACTGAGATATCCTTCTTACTCTCGCCGCAATAAAGTAAACAGCAAGAATCCCTATCCATGCACCTAGTGAGAACCAAAGCTCTGAAAATCCAACTTGAAACGTTAAACCCGCCGTACCAAAAAGACTACCGGAACCTATCCATGTGGTTACTAAAGTCCCGACAAGAAGGTATACTGGTACATTTCGCCCTGCCACAACAAAATCTTCTTCGCTCTTTACTCCCCGGCTTTTATAAATAATGATTCCTGCGAGCGTGGCTATGTAAGCGATGGTAACAATTAGATAAGTCATGAAATGAGTTTAATTTATGGTAATTAGCGAGTCTGATTGTGTGTCGTACTGAGACAGAAATTCCTTAAAATTTCCCTTAAGATCTTCGGCAGTATTATTGATCACACCAATGTCGTAATACATACTAAGAGCAAGGTCGCCTGGCTCTAATTCACTTTGTCGAGCAAGTAACAGTCCAATATTTTGAAACATTTGTTCTGAAAACTCCTGGTAGAAACTTTGAGTCTGGTAGATATCAGCTGCTGCAATCAAAAAGTTATCTTCAAGGTTATTGGTTACATTGTTGTTTTGCGATAGCTTCCAGGCACTATTAGTAAGAAGCTCAAATTCATATGCGAAATAAAATCCTTCAACTTTATTTGGTTCGATTCGTACGAGGGAATCCGGGTAGCTGGCGTATGCCTCATTCTTTTTTAAGGTAGAATCGACTTTTGTTAGATTCAGCTTGCATTCACGAATAATTGAATTCTTAATTTTTTCGGCCTCAATCTCGGCATCTATGTTTTGCTTGAAAGAGTTCAGTCCAAGTGCTAACATGACAGCAAAAACGATAGAAATAAATTCAAAAGCTATTTGAGCAATCGCTTTTTTCTTCATCCTGCTAAAATACCTATTTGCACCAAATGAGAATTAATTCAGCCAAATGTTTTGATTAATGGCAACCCATCTTACTTTTGGCGTGAAATGAGAACAACACGAACAATTACCACGATTTTGATTACCCCTACAATTACGCTGGGGATCAACGAATGGTAAATGTGTGAAATAATATTAAAGACATAGACGCCATTCTTGATTCAAGGATGGCGTTTTTTTATGATTGTGCTTATGAAGGTTTTAAAATTTGGTGGTACTTCTCTCGGTACAGATGCTTCAATCAAAGAAGCAAAAAAGGTCATTGCTTCAAATGATGGTCCAGTTGCTGTGGTTGTTTCTGCTACTGCGAAAACGACTAATGGACTGGAGAAAATCGCAAGACTTGCCAGTGAAGGAGATACGCATTATTTGCACCTCTATGAAGAGCTGTATGAAAAACATACGGCTTTGCTTGCTTCCTTAGTAGGTGTTTCACATCATCAGAAAGTTGAAGCTATTTTTAAGCAGCTGAGACGAATTTGTGATGGGGTATATTTATTAAAAGAACTCACGAATAAAAGCCTTGACTTCATCCTTAGTGTGGGTGAACTACTTTCATCCAATATCATTTACACTTTTCTGGAGAAGGAAGGTATCAATAGCAAGTTATTTGACGCTAGAGAGTACATCAAAACAGATAGCACGTTTGGTGGGGCAGAAGTGGATTTCGAGCGGACCAATAAGCTCATTAAAGATGCATCAGCTTCGTTTGCTGATGTAAATATTTTTCCTGGTTTCATTTCTTCTACGGCTGAAGGGGAAACCACTACCCTTGGTAGAGGAGGTTCCGACTATACTGCCTCAATCATTGCGGGTGCCTTAGGAAGTCAGGTCCTCGAGATATGGACCGACGTAGATGGGTTGATGACCGCTGATCCACGAATCGTTAAAAATGCCAAGATCATAGAGGATATTTCTTATGAGGAAGCCATCGAACTTTCTCATTTTGGTGCGAAAGTACTCTATCCACCCAGTTTGAAACCCTGCTTTAAGAATGATATTCTAATCCGAATTAAGAATACATTCAATGTGGAGCAGGAAGGGACCTTGGTATCAAAGGACGCAAAGAGTGATCAAATAGTCACTGGAATTACAAGCATGAAAGAGGTGTCGTTGATTACACTTTCAGGCACAGGATTATTAAGTATTCCAAAATTCACAAAAGAGTTTTTTTCCATTTTATCGGATCACAAACTAGGCGTGCAGTTTGTGACCCAGTCCAATGCTGAACATACTATGACAATTGCTATGTCTGTTGATGATGCTGAAATCGCACATCGAGAACTCAATGACTCCTTCAAAGAGTACATTGAGAAGAGCCTGATTGATCCGATCGCAATCGAGCGAGATCTTTCAATTCTCGCATTGGTTGGTACAAATATGAAGAATCAGGTGGGTATCAGCGGTAGTATGTTTCATGTGCTAGGTCGTAATGGTGTGAGTATCAAGGCGATTTCACAGGGATCTTCCGAAAGAAATATCTCCGCCGTTATCAAAAAGGAAGACTTGAGCAAGTCATTGAACATCCTACATGAGGCCTTCTTTTTATATGAAGCGAAAAGGATTAACCTGTTCATCATTGGTTTGGGTAATGTAGGCAAGGCGTTTATTGCGCAGCTACAATCTCAATTTGGGGTACTTAAACAAGATCATTTAATCAATATCAAGATTATTGGTGTGGCCAATTCCAGAAAAATGGCATTTAATGAAGATGGCATCCGGTTAAGCCAGTGGGAAGAGAAATTAGCAAAGGGAGAACCATTTACTCCTGATAGCTATAAGGAACGCATGTTTGAGTTCAACCTTCGTAACAGCATTTTCCTGGATATTACCGCTTCGAAGGCTATTTCAGATTTGTATTTGGAGATCCTTCAAGAATCAATATCTGTTGTCTCTCCCAATAAAATCGCAGCTACAGAATCTTATGAGGCGTACCAAAAACTCAAAACCACCTCAAGAAGGTATGGAAGCCAGTTTTTGATAGAAACGAATGTTTGTGCAGGGTTGCCCATTCTCTCAACACTAAGCGATATCGTCAGGAGCGGGGATCGTGTTCATCACATTGAGGCCGTTTTATCCGGGACGCTCAACTTTCTTTTCAATGAATACAATGGTACTGAGCCGTTTGTAGAAGTGATCAAGCGGGCTAAAGAAGAAGGTTATACGGAACCGGATCCACGATTGGACCTTTCCGGAGAGGATGTTAAGCGGAAGCTATTGATTTTGATTAGGGAGAGTGGTTACCCTTTTGAAATGGATGCCATTGAATTGGAGTCTTTCATGCCAGCATCATGTGAGCATACGGATAGTATTGATGAGTTTTATACAAAAACACAGGCTGAAGAGGCTTATTTCAAAGAAATCTATAAGAAAGCAGCAGATAAAAGTGCGAGATTAAAGGTGGTGGCCAAATACAAAGATGGAAAGGCCATCGTGAAGTTGATGGAGATTGCCTCAGATCATCCGTTCTATAACCTGGAAGGAAAAGATAATATCGTACTTTTCTACACTGATCGGTACAGAGAGCAGCCACTCGTAATTAAAGGAGCTGGAGCTGGAGCCGAAGTGACTGCTTCCGGAATTTTTGCAGATGTCTTACGAATGGCACAGCCTGAATCATGAGTCAATCAATTAAAGTTATTGCACCAGCAACAGTGGCAAATATCGGTTGTGGCTATGATACCATTGGGTTTGCACTGGATGGCATTTATGAAGAGGTCACCGTCTCAAAACGGGATGATGAGCTTTTAATCATATCTCGAATTGAAGGTGCCAACTTGTCACTAGATGCTGATTCGAATGTGGCAATCATTGCTGTCAGGGCGTTGCTGGATCACCTGGATCTGAAGTTAGGTTTCGATTTTCATATCAAAAAGCTATTTAAACCGGGTAGCGGTTTGGGGTCCAGTGCATCCAGTGCAGCGGGTGCGGTTTTCGGGGTTAATCAACTGTTACCTGAACCACTCTCGGTGGAAGAGTTGTTGCCATTTGCGCTAGAAGGTGAGGCCTTCGCTTCGAAGAGCTATCATGCGGATAATGTAGCCCCTTCTTTGCTAGGAGGATGTATCTGTATGCGCAGCTATGATCCGCTGGATTATTTTTCTGTTCCAATCGCTGAAGGGTTGAATGTGCTAATTGCACGACCTAATGTAGAAGTGAAAACAGCTGAAGCAAAAGGCATCTTACCAAAAGTTATTGATGTGCCAACGGCAAGGAACCAATGGGGTAATCTCGCGAGCTTGGTTCATGCACTACATACCAAAGATTGGAAGCGATTGAACGCTTCCATCGAAGACTTTATCGCAGAACCAGTCAGGAAGTCATTGATTCCGGGATACGATGAAATGAAAGGCATCGCAAAAGAAAACGGAAGTGTAGGATTCAATATCTCAGGATCCGGTCCAAGTGTTTTCATGCTTTTTACGAATACGGATGATTTGAAAAAGACCCGAGAAGAAATCAACCAGTGGTATGAAAAGCAAGGAATCGCTTGTGATTTTTTTGAAAGTAAAATGAGCAATCAAGGTTGCCAGGTAATTGATTGATATGAAATTTAGCAGTACAACAGGAAAAGGTCCATTGTTCTCCTTTAAAGAGGCTGTTCTTGGAAATTTGCCCAATGATGGAGGATTATTCTTTCCGACGGAGATCCCCAGGCTGGATAGCGACTTCCTAAATGAGATACCTTCATTGACGCTTTCAGAGATTGCGGAGCAGGTACTATTTCCATTTTGTCAAGAGAATATTGATAAAACCACGCTAATAGAAATCACTGAACGTGTATTCAGTTTCCCCTTACCGATTAAGCAGATATCTAATGATATCCATTGCCTTGAGTTGTTTCATGGGCCTACCTATGCTTTTAAGGACATTGGAGCAAAGTTTCTGGCAGAGTGTTTAGCGTATTTTAACGCTAATAACACTAAAGAAACCACAGTGCTGGTGGCTACCTCCGGTGACACAGGAGGAGCAGTAGCTAACGGGTTTCTAGGTGTAGCGGGGGTTCGAGTGATCATTCTCTACCCAAAAGGAAAAGTAAGTCAACTGCAGGAGAAGCAACTCACCACCTTGGGTCAAAACATCACAGCGCTTGAGGTTGAAGGCAACTTTGATGATTGTCAGCACATGGTGAAGCAGGCGTTTGCTGATCAGGAAATCAATCAACAGATGCAGTTGTCCTCTGCTAACTCCATCAATATTGCACGATGGCTGCCTCAATCCTTGTTTTACTATGTTCCATTGCAGCAAGGATTTAAGGAGGTGACTGTCTCCGTCCCTAGTGGAAATTATGGAAACCTGACTTCAGGTGCTTTAGCCATGAAGATGGGTGTGCCCATTTCCCGGTTCATTGCAGCGAGCAATGCGAACGACGTAGTACCAAGGTACCTACACTCCGGTACCTATGAGCCACACCCAACAATCGCCACCATAGCGAATGCCATGGATGTTTCCGATCCCAGTAACTTCAAGCGGTTGCTGGCTCTTTTTGAAGGCAGCTATGATCAAATAGTCGCTAAGCTTCTTCCATTTACTCAATCCGATGAAGAAATACGCAAGACCATCAGGCAATGTCATGCTGAATCTGATTACTTACTGGATCCACACAGTGCCATTGCTTATGAAGGTTTAAAACAAAATGGGGGTGAAGGCATTTTCCTTGGAACGGCACACTACTGCAAGTTTTTACCTACCATGAATGATACACTGGAAACAGATTTAGCCGTTCCGGAATTTGCTGCGGCGCTGATGACCAGAGACAAACATGCGCAGGCAATGAGATCCGATTATAAGGAATTTAGAGAGTTTTTGATGGGGTAACGGTTTGGCTATGCGCAGTGTCCCGAAGGGCATTGCGTATAGGTTTTGTTGTGCCCCGTTGGTGTGTCCTTCGATGGGTGAGGACACTTTCAAATTTAGTTCTTTGAAATTATCCATCATAACTTTAGATGAGATGAGAGGCATTTATTTTGTTTCAGCAACGAGCCAAGCCCTTTTTGGTAAACTTGGAGGACTCACAAAGAGATCGAAGTAAATGAATTGGACTCTCGAATACACTTTGCTGGAAGTGTTTTCAATCCACTGCACGGTGCTTGCCTTTCAAGGGCTGGTACTGAACGGCTGCAGAAAAGGGGGGAGATATACCCTTCAGGAGAGGACATAGAAGCTGAACGAAAGTGAACCTACCGATGAGGTGTCGTAAACAACTTTATTGATACTGAGAACCAATTGACGGACGGCCAATTGGGAGAAGAACAGAGACTACCAGTTTATCGACTGTTCCGGTATCCGGCATAAAGGGGGCAGGAACTATGTTTGGGCTCATCTAAGGAACAGGATCGGATCGCCGAAGCGAAACCTACCTGTTGGTGTAAAGAGAGAATGCCGAACAGCCCAAAGGGATAAGGCAGAGAGTATCAAAACAACAGGCTAGGGGCGGATCAGCCCGTAGTAGTGAATGTGTCAGTTAAAGGCTTTGGAAACTTAGTCATAGCGAAGGGGCTGACGAATCCAGGAAACTTTGCCAACCCCGATTTTTTTTCGGGGGAAGAGCTTTTCAATTTCCGAGACCTAAACTGGTTTCATGGGTTCGAGGAGCCGTGTGACGGGAGACTGTCAAGCACGGTTCTGTGAGAGGTTTGGGGGCGAGATTCCCCCTTACCTACTCGACTTTTTATTACTTTTTCGTCCGTGCGCTGGCGTGAAAGCTCTTTGCAACCGCAGGCACGAGGATTGCAATGTGCTTGAACTTAGCGTTGGCATTCCTTATTATGTTGTTAATTCTTTTGCAATCATTTCCGCTTGTTTCAATACCGTTTCTGTTGCTAGTTTTTGCATGTCTGGTGGATAGCCGTATTGTCTCAAAGTTCGCTTGATGATTACTTTTAGTTTTGATCTTACGCTTTCCTTAATCGTCCAGTCGATGGATGCGTTTTTCTTTACTCGTTCGGTCAATATCACCGCCAATTCTCTCAGCTTATCTTGCTGCATGAGTTGTTTAGCTGAATCATTATTGGCCACTGCCGTGTACAAAGCATACTCAAAGTCAGTC
>CAYWOQ010000006.1:89846-123256 GCA_964459925.1 uncultured Roseivirgaceae bacterium | reverse complement strand
TTAAAAACAATAAATATGAAAAACCTTATTACAAAAAATCTTGACACTAATTCTAGTAAGAGGAATTATTCAGGTTCTACAAGACTTACTCTGAGTTTTATTTTACTAATATGTATCTTCTTGTTTAACTCGTGTTCAGAAATCCAACAAAATGCGAATCAGGAGAACAACATAGTTGAAAGAATCGGTGCAGATGTTGCGCTCTATAAATTTCACTTTGAATATGGAGCAACCAGAATGAGCCAAGTAATTTCAGCAGCGGAAGAATTACTTGAGTCAATTCAAAATCCTGAAATCAACTTAACCGAAGAGCAAATAGAATTAAATGTGCACAAATTAACCTGGCTCTGGTTAGCTGCTACTCCAACAACAGAGTATAAAGCCTTAACTAATTCTGGCGAAATTAGATTAGTAACATCTCAAAGACTTAGACGAAAATTTAAAGAAATGAATTTTGACCAGGAAAAATTGCTGCAATTTGAAGAATTGCAAATCAACTATGTGAATCAAGAGCTCAGGCCATATCTCAATAAACGCATAGACAGAACTACTTTAAAAACAAGACAAAATTATGATGCGCTGGAAACTAAGAAAGTATCTTCTCCATTTAATAATTCCCCTAAAGATCTTCTACAGGATCGAGAATTTGCTAACCTTCTGGTTGATTTACTCTTTTTTACCAAAAGAATAATGCTTCCGTATAATCGGCTGAATAAAATAATGGCTGATATGGAGATAATTATAGCGGAAGACTATCCAGATGTAGCACTTAAGGAATACAAACCATTTTAAAAAATTTTGATAATAAACGAACCGCCAACAATGGCTATACGTAATGCGGGCGAAAGTACTAATATGAAAGTAATTACATTAAACGAGCTTATCGGTAAGCTGACAGTGAAGTGCTTTGAAAACACGCACTACGCATAGCCTAGACCGTTATGGCCAATTTAGCCAGTCTCAGATTTTTAACTATTAGGATCTGGCAATCCAAAAGTTCATAATGAATGAATATGAAAGAAGTTTGTATCTTAAACCTTTCAACTTTGAAAAACTAGGATGCCAGAGATTTCCAGATTTTACGGAATTATTATCAAGATGTACTTCAATGAACATAATCCACCTCACTTTCATGTGGAGTACCAAGGTTATAAAGCAAAAATCGAGATCAACACTGGAATATTAGAAGGCAAAATGCCCAAAACAGCAATCAATTTAACTTTGCAATGGCTTAGCGAGCACCGACAAGAATTACTTGACAATTGGGAACGAATTGAGAAAATGGAACCTTTAAATAAAATAGACCCTTTAACTTAACTGATATGGCCTTAGTTTGGATAACAAAAGCGAATTACGTAGAAGATTTCAAAGTAGAGCTATCTTTCAACGATGGTGTGTCTGGAATTGTGGATTTGAAAAACCACCTTAATGGAAAGGTCTTCGAACCCCTCAAAAATATTGAATTTTTCAAAAAGTTTGAACTGGATAGCTGGACTTTAACATGGCCGAATGATTCTGACTTTGCCCCGGAATTTCTCTACGATCTAACGCTCAAACAAAACGAAAAAGCCCATAACATTGTGTAAAAATGCATAGGCTGACTGAGCTTCTTTCATACTTCTGCGCAGGACGATACTTTTTGAGCCATTTAACAATGTGAGCGTACGCATTTTACACGGGCGTTGTTTGTCATTGTGTAGACTATGAAGAAAATCCTTGAAACTTCAAAGCAAAAATAGACAGAATATCTGCTCGAGATAATTGTGATTACAATTGGTATTCTTGGAGCCTTTGGATTGAATAATTGGAATGAGTCCATTAATAATCGAAAGAAAGAAAAGATTTTACTCACTGAAATACAAAACGAATTTGTCTTAAATCGACAACAACTAGATTCTGCGAAGAAATCCCATTGGATGGGATATAAAAGTGCAAAGTGGTTTCGGGATTATTTTCCATTCACTGATTCTAATCAGCCTTCCAATGATTCAATTACTTTTCATCTTAGAAATACATTGACAAACTGGACTTTTGACCCATCCCAAAGCACCATCAACTCTATAATTAATACTTCTTCGATGGAACTGATCTCAAACCCTACACTACGAAGGGATCTTATGAGGTGGACAGATGTGGTCAATGATTACAAGGAAGAAGAAGATCGTATGGTAGCATATGTTTTTGGAAAGTATATTGATTTCTTCAGCTCAAACTATAATCTAAGAAAGCTCTTCACAGATAGAAACTTAGAAAATGTAAAACCCATGCAAACAGATGAGGTTGAAAATGTAATGAATAGACGGTTCAATCTTTACAGAAATATTGTACTTAGTAAAGATGGCGAAATTGATGAGGTTGAAAGATTACTTGATGAGATAATTACACTTACGGATCTCGCACAGGAAACTAATTAATAACCTAAGCAGTAATTGAGAAAACTAACGACCACCAATATGTGCTATGGTTGCATGCGGCACCACCGTGATTTGTAAACTCTTTTTGCTTCACCGGCCATTCTTCCACAGCCTCAGTGAATATCTAGTGAGCTGGATGGCTAATAGGTTTTCAGCTTGGCTTCTGAATACTTGATGTTCTCATTGAACCCCTACTCTCATTTTTCCACTAATTTTATGGGATGGCGCACGTTCGCTCACCCCTACTACTTTTTTTCATCCTTTGCTGCGCATGGAGTACGGCATTTAGTCAAAACCAACCTGGCACGGAATAAAAGCCACATCAAGTGTGGCTTTTTTACTTTTTAGACACGTATTGTCTATTTTGGATGGCATAAATACTATCAATTGTCAACGAACTCATTAAATGAAACAAACCATCCGATTTATTCGCTTACATTTCGCCTTATTACATCTATAAAATGAAAATTGAATGATGAATCCAGACACGCTCTTCCAATTTGCCAATAACCTTGCCTTGATCAGTTGGATCCTTCTGATCTTATTTCAGCGAAGAGAATGGATCAAAGCTTTAATGATTGGAGTTAGCGTAACGCTACTGGCCATGACCTACACTTACCTACTCATCACCACCTTTGATCCAGAGGCATTTGAAAGTTTCAGTTCTCTGGCCGGAATTATGGAACTGTTCACCAACAAAGAAGCTGTATTAGCAGGCTGGATCCATTACCTCGCTTTTGATTTAATGGCTGGTTTATATATGGTAAACAATGCGAAGAAACATGGAATCAATCAGTGGGTCATTGTTCCCAGTTTACTTTTCACTTTTATGATGGGCCCATTAGGGTTTCTCAGCTACCTGATTATTCGATTGATCCTTACAAAAAAACATTTCCAATACTGACGTTCTGGTCTTATACTGGATGAGCATGGACTAGTTCAGTAATTTTAATTTAACAGATTGGCTATTCATTCAGTTATAAATTAGTTTTAGGAATCACTATCCTGGATGAATTGGAAAGCTACCATACCACCAGCACTCATCATCATTGGTTTTCTTTCTGTATTGCGAATTATATGGATTGAGGAATTTAGGTATTACGTACCTGTTTCTGATCAATCGCAACTACCAATAAATGAGAAATTAAACCTGGATTTCATTGGGGAGAGCGACACACAATCCTATCTTCATTTTTTTACTGAAGAGTGTAGAAACTCCAGAATCAACATCACCCATATTCAAAGAATTATTCAGAAACACAAAGAAGAAGTCGCTTTTTACATCATCAATATTAGTGAGTTAACAAGTGAGGACTTAAGAAAAAAGTATGACCTTCCGCACCATGTCAATATTATTCATGATCCAAATGCACGTGTAGCAAAAGAATTACATGTTGTTTCATCGCCTTACGCGTTAGTAGTTAATCAAGACCGAAAACTGTTTTTTGGTGGAAACTACAATACTAAAAATGGATTATGTGGGGCCAATGAAATTGCCGGTGCAATATCAACCATGAGTTCCGGTGCGCATGATCAGCTTAGAGAAATTGAAAAAACATCCAAGGTGATAGAAAATGTCTTAGAAAATTCTAAGAGAATGCAGTCAGACGCTGAAAAAATAAATTCCGCAGCTCAACAAGGATATGACATCAGTGAAAAAGGAAAGAAGACAGTTGATACGGTAGTTAAAAACATAGAGCAGGTAAGTGAATACTCTGCCAAAACGTTTGAGTCCATTAAAGTACTGTCCGAAAGATCATCTGAGATACAGAAAATCCTCAGTGTAATCACTGAAATCGCCTCTCAAACAAATCTTTTAGCGTTAAACGCAGCAATTGAAGCTGCACAAGCCGGTGAGAATGGAAGAGGATTCGCCGTGGTAGCTGATGAAATAAAAAAACTAGCAGAAGATTCTCGCCAGTCCGCCAGCGAAATTGAAACGATAGTCAGAGACGTCCAGGCAGATACTGAAACCTCTGCTAAAATGATTTCTGAAATGAAAGACATTGTTTCACAAGGAGTAGCATCCACAAAGGATACACATGAAATGTTTAACGTAATTTCTGCAGAAACTAAGAATACGCTCAACATGTCTCAGAATGTCTTAGAGGTCACTAATTCTCAAAGTGAACGAATCAATGAAGTCTTTAATTCGATAGAATCTGTTGTCATGATTTCTGAGCAAGCGGCAACAAGCACGGAACAAGTTGCAAGTTCAGCCAGTGAATTGTCAAGTGGAATGAAGAGCTTTAACGATAATTCAAACAAGCTCAATGCCATGGGGAAAAAGCTCAAATCATCGATGGAGCGATTTACACTGAAGTAAAAAATACGGATCCTCCTTTTGGGAGGATCCGTAACTAGTTTCTAATCCTGTATGCCCTCTACAGTCACTCCAAACTGCTTCAACTCCATTTTCATTTTTGTCTTATCCCCACTTTCGTCAAAGGAAATAATAATCATCTCGTCAAGGGAAACGTATTTGTCTTCCTTAGGCATTACCACGGATCTCATACCTGCTGCAGGCACTCGGACAATAACTAACCCATCATCCTCTTCCATGTATGCCTTTATATTGAAATTGGCAACCGTATATGTACCAAAAATAAAATCAGGTATCTCTACACCTTTCATTCGGTCTTTAAGTGAAGGGTAAAAATTATCTGAATCGTCAAGATCAGGTACGTTACCATTCACTGAAATTGATTTTACTTCTTTTTCATTTGGAATTTCGATAGTCAGACTGGATTTTCCGGTCCATTCACTTGCTGACTTTCGTGTTATGTAATCATCCCCTTCGTTGTATTGCGCCTTTATATACAAAGGAACAGGACGATTACCCAGTTTATTTACGGTGAGTTTTCCCTTTTTAAATCCTCCAATTTGAACATCAGGATATCCGTATTCAAAGAACCAAGGCTTCCATAGCCAACTCAAGTCCTGTCCACTTACATTTTCAAACGTATAGAAAAAGTCGTAAGGTATCGGTGATTTCTTTGCCCACCGATTGATGTATTCCTGGTAGCACTTCAGAAACATTTCATCTCCTAAGTGAAAGTGAAGTATGGAGTAAACAAAAGATGGAAGCGGATACGATGCATATCCATAATTAGAACCATCCATGAACTGAGAGGAAGTAATCAACGGCAAATCTTCGTAGCTTCCTTGCATACCTCCTACACTTCCTTTGAAATCTGTGAAAATAGGCTCATTGTCATCGTTGAAATAGCGATTGGTAACAATGGATGTTACATAATCAGCCCATCCTTCATCCATCCAGGCAAATCTTCGCTCATTGGTGCGAACGTACATGGGAAAATACATGTGATACATTTCATGTACAGTCACTCCCAGTCCAGGTCCGCCATTGTAAGCCATCATGGGGAATTCCATCCCGCCACCCCCTAGTCCAATAAAGGTTGTGAACCGAGGGTAAGGATAGGGTATACCAGGAAAGTCTTCTGAGAAGTGCTTCATTGTCTTCTGCTGATTAGGTGTCATTGCCGCAAAGGCTTGCGGGTTACCCATTGGATACACTGATCCTATTAAGACATCCCTACCATCCACTTTCTGAGAGGCGGCATTCCATTCATAATGATCACTCATCGCAAATGCAAAATCAGGAACTTCATCTGCTTTGAATTTCCACGTGCCGGATTTGTGAGCAAAGTCCTCTGCATAATCTGCGGATCCAATAATATCCAAAGGGTCAGTTGCGGTCAGTGCTGTATTGTATCGATCAAGAATTTCATCCTTAAAAACCTCTTCGGGATTCTGAAGAACACCGGTCGCCCATACCGTAAATGATTCCGGGGCGGTTAGTTCAACTTCAAAGTTGGCCAGGTTATTGTAAAACTCTGTTCGGAAGTTGTAGCTCTGCGTATCCCACCCAAACACATCGTCATAAACGGCCATTTGCGGATACCAGTAGGCCACAAAGAAAGAGGTACTATCGGCCACACCCGTTCGCCTATTAGTATAGGGGATCAACTGCTTCCAATTAATGGCCAGGTTGATACTTTCCCCACTTTTTAGGTTGTTTTCTCCAAGCCTAACGTATAGGTTAGTTCCGTTTCTGGTTACCTCTCGACTTTCCATATCTATAGAATCACCGCGGACCTGCACCATACTTATTTCTACCCCCTCGTCATCTATATCTCTCGGATCAACACTTGAAGCTCTTGAGTTTCCTTTTCTAAATACATCATTGTAAAACCGAATAACCAGCGTGTTTAAATCATCGGGACTATTGTTGTAATAAGTAATAGTAGCCATCCCATCGATCGCTCTTGTTGCTGGATCAATGCTTGCTTTTATGTTATAATCTACTGTATTGTGCCAGTAATTTGGCCCCGGTTTTCCATCGTAAGACCGTGTTCCATTTTCATAGGCTTCTTGCATCTCCTTTGGCAAAAACATGCGCTTTTCCTGCGCAAGCACTGAAATAGATAACCCGAGTACCAATAACGTAATAAAACTTTTCATAGAATATATAAATAGGTGAATCTCAAAGAAAACAAATAATGTCCGTAGTGACGAACCGTCCGTCAAAAAGAAATCTTTGAGGTATTTATCGTTAAAAAATCTTAAATGCTTCTAGTCCTATCTGAAAATTAGGACATTTGAAATGTGAGGATTTCATTGATTGTACTACTATTGACAATATCAATAGGTTCTTTTGGCCAGAAAAAGAGTCTTAAAGGCTTTGTCATAGATAGCTCGACCAATCAACCACTTCATGGTGCGCACATTCAAAATGTGACAGCTGATAAACTGGTCGTGACCGAACCCAATGGATATTTCGATATGCCGCTTCTTTCGGGGGATTCCATTGTCATTACCTATATCGGTTATGAACCTTATTCTTTATTGCCTACTCATCACATTGATTCGACCCTGACAATTGGTATGAAACCTTCTAGTGTAGAATTAATAGATGTTGTCATTACACCATTTCCAGCCTATGAAATCTTCAAACAAATAATCCTTGAGGTTGACCCTCCGGACTCCTCCATCTCCATGGTTTTACCGAAAGTGGATAAATACGCTTTTTATGATTCAAGGTAAGTACCAATTGATCATAATCCTTTTGCACCCCAGTTTAAATTAAGTTTCGATTTGGAACCACTCACTAAAAGAGGAAGAGAGAAGAAAAAGTATAAAAAAAAAAGAAGTTAGAGGTAGAAAGAAAGTGGAGCATCGCTCTTCAGACTTTTAATCGGGAGTGGGTCCAAGAAGTGACAGGGCTAGAAGGCGAAGAACTCACCAATTTTATTGGCTACTACAATTTTTCAGTCGATTATATCATTGATACCTCTTACACCGAGTTGCATGAGGAAGTAATGGTCTTATTGGAAGAGTTCAAAAATCACACTGACAAGAATGATAATAGGTATACATCAGGGGCTTGATCTAAAACGCTTCGCTGATTCCGGCATAGATAGCAAACTGCCCTCCTCTGGCAACCCCAAGGTCTATTCGAATGTTAAGCTTATCCTCAGGAATTGCCGCAAATCTCCCACCAAGTCCTCCCACGTATTTAAACGCTGACAGCTCATAATCTCCAAGATCGTTTGCCACATCACCTACTCCTGCAAAAACAGTCATACCAAACCGCCAGAATAGCGGTCTGCGATACTCAGCCTGTGCGTAGATCATTTGGCGATCTCGGTATAAGCTGGCGTTGGAAATTCCACGAAGACTTGCATCTCCACCTAATTGAGGAAGTTTATAAAAAGGGGCATCACTACCCCCGGTAAAATTCCCCCTCACTTGAAAAGCGAGGATATTCTCTTCATTCCACAGACTGATATACTTTCTCAGATCGACCAGATGACTTGAAAAACCAAAAGTACCTATGTAGTTAAACAAAGAACGAATGGTGATAAAGTATCCTTTTATCGGATAAATGGTATTGTTCCTTGAGTCGAACCGAAAAGCTGGACCTAAACCAAACAAAGTACCTCCCGCTATCCCTGTAGGGCTATCGTTCGATAGCATCCCTCCTTCTAAGATTTCCTTAATTGAATTATGCTGCAAATCCCAACCGACTCCCAGGAATGAGGTCTTACTAAATGGTTTAAGGTATCTCCACTCCAACTGGTAAAACGTATTGGTATATTGCTCAGAAATATCCGGATCATTGTTGTTACCGATACCAAAATACGAGTCAGGAAAATTGAAGAATCGGATTGATCCATTAATTACATTTTCATTTGGGGTAAACAGATTAAGATTAACAGCAGATATAATCTGATTCTTTAGTGTATAAAGAAAAAAGGGAGAAACGGTAGACTCTCTTATATATTCCGATTGATCCGATTGCTTATTTGGAAGGACCCATATCGCAGCAGCCCCAAATTGTAGACTTGTCTCAGGGGCAAAACTTAATGCAGGAAATATTGCTAATGAAGACTTATTTTCATCACTATCCGAATCCTGTGCTAAAGCAAGATTTGAGCTAAATAAAAGACCTACTAATAGTCTTTTTAAACTATTATTAATTGTGGAACTGTACACACCTGCAGCTCAGGAAATGATCATCACCAACTCTAGAGTGATAGATGTTATCGTCATTTTTCTTTAGCGTAATGATACCTGCAGAGTTACTGTCCTTCAATTCATTATCCCACCAGTTTCCGTGAACGCCAATTCCTTTAAAACCACCTCCTGGCACACCAAAACCTCCGAATAGCATATCCATATCACTTTCTTCCCCATCAATCAGGTATTTACCAGAGTGATGCCAGCCTCCAAAGAAATGAAATAAATGCTTCCACTCATGAATGGTAGGAACATGCCAGCCTTCCGGGCATGCACGGTTAGCTTGTTCATAATTATACAACCTCCCAAATTGATCGCAATATTCTCCAGTCTCATTGTAGCACCTGGAACCAGGCACTTTGAATTTTACATTTTCTGCATACCAGGTTCTTCTTATTTCACCACCATGAAGCTCTCTTACAAATGTGATGGTTTTGTAAACTTGTCCATCTCTTGGGTCAGTAAATGTTCCTAACGTGTGAAAGAATTTCTTATTCCGTTCTTCCCTGGCTTGCTGTCCATTGCTAATAGATACTCCAAGAATTAATACAAAAAGGGTGATGAGTATTTTTCGTGGATTCATTTTCCTTTCAATTTTATCTATATGCAAAATACTGAATTGAGTCTTATTTGTTTTAAAACTTTTAGATAGAATGGGTAAACGCAATGATGAGTGTATGTCTATTTTCGTGGTTATTGGTTGGAGTTTGCACGAACCAATGCATGTATCCTATGTTCGTTGCCAGCTTGCCGAAGTTGTATCCGACCATTAGTTGAGCACGATGTTGATCAAAAATATTGATATTGATACCCCCTGCATTGAACATCACTTCAGAACTTATTATGAGTCGCAGTTTATTTGCGAGGTATTGATTATACTGGACTTTATTTCTGAAGCGCCAATTGAAATTAAATCCACTGACGAGCTCTCCATTGGATGCATTTTTGAAAAAACGCTCCTCTATCATAAACCTCCAAAGAAAAGTAGACCTACCGACTGTTTGTCCGAGTTGGATGCTTTGAAAAGGACGCAGCTCGGGCACAAACACAAAATTTGTATCAACAAATTGATTGATGTTCAGGTTGATGAAACCGGCTCCAAATGAAAAACCATCTTTTAATTTCCTAGCGATAGCCACGGAAAAAAAGAGGTGAAATACCTTGTCCCGATCTAAAAAACCTCTGTGTTGTATGGAAAAAGTTCCACCATATTGATCATTGAATCGGATATTCTGTGTATGCTGACTCCATATGATTGGTTCGTTTATAATCAAACGATCCTGAGAATAACTTGAATGACAAAGAATGATTATTAAAAAAGAACATAGTCCACTGACTGACTTCATTAATCTTGTACCTCTACAATCATTTCTACCTCAACGGCAATATTCCTTGGAAGGGATCCCATACCAACAGCTGCTCTTGCATGTTTACCACGGTCACCAAATGCTTTGACCATGGTATCTGAAAATCCATTGATTACTTCCGGTTGATTTTCAAAATCAGAGGTGCAGTTCACCATCCCCAACACTTTCACAATTCTAACTACCTTGTTGAGGTCTCCAACTTCGGCTTTTAACGCAGAAAGTTGTGCCTCTGCAACAAGAATAGCAGCATCGTATCCTTGTTCAATACTAAGGTCTTCACCTACTTTCCCTGACACCAAATTTCCATTGGTATCTGTAGGTCCTTTTCCTGCCATAAATACTAGGTTTCCTGAACGTACCGCATTTACATAATTTGCAACCGGAGGAGCAGGTTCCCTTAGTTTAATACCAAGTTCTTCGATTCTTTGCTCAACATCATATGGGTACAAATCATCAGTTGTTGGAGTATCCTTTTCATTGCTTAATTGAACACAAGAAGTGATTAAAACGAAAGGAAATAGAATGATTAATAATTTCTTCATGTCGATTGCTATTTCCTTGACGCTTCGCGTATGGATTTAAATTCAGACCCCTCTTTCCACAACGGCCAATCATTTGAATTCGCCAGTTCATACCCAACTTTCATCATAAGTTCACCATCCAGTGCCATGCCATCAAACGTCCAACTTTCCTGGTACTCATCCTGCGGTCGGTGATATTGTGTATTTAAATAGATCTTATTTACACTATCCATATACTCTCTTCCTTTCGTCATATGTTCGTATGATCCAGATGCATACAAAGCAGGGATTCCAACCTTGGCAAATTGAAAATGATCAGAGCGAAAGAAATACCCTTTTCCAGGATCAGGATCAGGAATAATATACCTTCCTTGCGATTGAGCGATACGCTCTGCAATATCTTCCAATTCTGACTGCCCAAATCCTACGACCGTTAAATCTTTCATTGGACCAAAAGTGGTAATTCCATCCATGTTAATATTAGCAACTGTTTGAGAAGGTGGAAATATTGGATTTTCGGCATAATGTTTTGAGCCAAGAAGTCCTTGTTCTTCCGCGGTGACTGCTAAAAACACAATGCTTCGTTCTGGTTGAGGACCTTTTGCCATGGCCTCAGCAATTCCCAAGAGTGTAGAGGTCCCGGATGCATTGTCATGTGCACCATTGTATATGCTATCACCATCAATTACATTTCCAATACCCAAATGATCCCAATGTGCTGAGTAGATAATGTATTCATCTGGTCTCTCCATTCCCTCTATCATTGCCACAACATTTTTTGAAATATCTTTTTTAATTTCATTTTGAACAGACACCGAAAGAGAAAGCCCCAACTCAATCGCCTGGAAATCCTCTTGACGCGAACGTTCAGCAAAGTTTTTCATGTCTTTTCCTGAAGCTTCAAAAATCTTAATGGCAGCATCTCTTGTAATCCACCCAAGAACATTTGGTTGATACTTTTCACCTGTTTGATCAAGGTAGAGGCTTGCACCAGACCATGAATTTCTTACAACTAACCAGGGATATCCGGCTGGAATGGTTTCATGAACTATTATGCATCCGGCTGCTCCTTGCCTGGCGGCTTCTTCATACTTATATGTCCACCTACCATAGTATGTCATCGTTTCTCCTTTAAAAAAAGTTGAATCCCCAGAAGCAAAACCAGGGTCATTTACCAGTACAATGACCGTTTTTCCTTTGACATCCAATCCCTCGTAATCGTTCCAGTCATACTCTGGTGCTACCACACCGTATCCAGCAAAGACTAATTCTGAGTTTTCAATACTCACTGACTCCTGAACTTTTTCTGTGTAAGCTACAAATTCTTCCAAAACCTTTAGCTGCATTGATTGTCCATTTCCATTAATTATCATTGATTTAGACGGTTTTGCTGTTAACTCCACAAGAGGAACATCCTGAAAATAGGAATCTCCATTTCCTGGTTGTAGGCCAAATGACTCAAATTGTTCCTTTAAGTAATTAATTGTTTTTGTTTCTCCTTCGGTAAATGGTTTTCTTCCCTGAAAATCGTCAGAAGAGAGCGTCATGAGGTGGTTTTTCAAGGAAGTCTCCGAGATGGCTTGTATTTCAGTCTGCGTTTTTTCGGCTTGCGGAGTACAAGCAGCTAAAACCGCTAGTAGAAAGATGACAATTAGTTTTTTCATACGATCAAATTTTATCCACTCGAAATTAAGTGAATTAGGATTATGCGTATAAATTCATAGGACTTGTAAGAATATTTTTAACTTGTTGACCTAACCAGAAACTATTGATGCTATGAAAAAAATTGGATTATTAATCATCGTTTGCATACTAGCCTATCAATGCAATTCACCGCAAGAAACAAGTGAAGAAACAAAAGAGACCACATCAGCGATTGAGAAAAACTAGCCACCCACAAGAGCGTCAAACTCAAGACGGATATTACCAAGCTCAGTGAATCTGAAAAACAAATGATTCCTCTCATGATAGAGATATCCGACATCATGGATGACCTTTTCTGGTATGAAGCCTATGGCAAAAAAGACTCTTTGCTAGCCTCAGCAATAGATGAAGCAACCAAAAAATACCTGATGATCAACTATGGTCCATGGGATAGACTAGACAATAACCAGCCGTTCATAGACGGTGTAGGTCCAAAACCAATTGGTGCTAATTTTTACCCTACTGATATGAGTAAGGAAGAATTTGAGGCTACCGATCTTGAGGGAAAGTCTAATCTTTATACGTTTCTACGGAGGGATGAGAATGGGACATTAATGGTAGTGCCTTATAATGAGATGTTTAAAGAGAAAGTGGAACGTGCTTCTGAATTGTTAAAGCAATGCGCAGAGTTGGCAGAAGATGAGGGCTTAAAAAGGTACCTATCATTAAGAGTTGATGCGTTATTAACTGATGAGTATCGAGAAAGTTATATGGCATGGATGGATATGAAAACCAATGGACTCGATTTCGTTGTAGGTCCTATCGAAAATTATGAGGATAAACTTTATAACTACAAAGCAGCACATGAAGCCTATGTGTTGGTAAAAGACAAAAGCTGGAGTGAGCGTCTTGCAAAGTATGCTGACTTCTTACCTGAACTTCAAGCGGGCCTGCCAGTTGATGATGCTTACAAAGCCGAGACTCCAGAAACAGATGCAGACCTAAATGCTTATGATGTGGTTTACTATGCTGGCGATTGCAATTCGGGCTCTAAAACTATTGCTATAAATCTTCCGAATGATGAACAGGTACAATTAGCCAAAGGGTCAAGAAGACTTCAGCTCAAAAATGCCATGCAGGCCAAATTTGATCACATATTGGTTCCGATAGCTGATGTGCTGATCCATCCGGAGCAAAGGCAAAACATCACTTTTGATGCATTCTTTGGTAATACCATGTTTCATGAAGTAGCCCATGGCCTTGGAATAAAAAATACCATAAACGATAAGGGAACAGTTCGAAATGCTTTGAAAGAACATTCTTCGGCTTTAGAGGAAGGTAAGGCTGATATTCTAGGGCTTTACATGATCACTCAGCTTCATCAAAAAGGAGAAATTGAGGGAAATCTTGAAGATTACTATGTGACCTTTATGACAGGAATTTTTCGCTCGGTACGATTTGGTGCTGCCAGTTCACACGGCAAAGCAAATATGATACGATTTAACTTTTTCAATAAGTTTGGTGCTTTCGAAAAGGATGAAGAAACAGGAACGTATATGGTTGATTTTGAAAAAATGCAAGAGGCAATGAATGCCCTTTCAGAAAAAATATTAACACTTCAGGGAAATGGAGATTATGAAGGAGTGGCTCAGTTGGTGGAAGAAAAAGGAAAGATTGGTGATGCCCTGCAAGCTGAACTGGACCGACTTGCAGATCAGGAAATTCCTGTGGATATTGTATTTGAGCAAGGCATTGAAGTACTAGGATTATAAATGAAAAAAAAAGAAATAAACGGTCACATACATGTGAGCTACGAAAGGGATACTTATCCGTTAAAAGAAGCCACAAAAAGATCAGAAGACTATTTCCATTGGTTAGACACTCGAAGAACTGTCCGTGAAATATCCGATAAACCGATCCCAAAAGAACTGATTGAAAACCTTATCATGGCTGGTTCCACAGCCCCATCTGGGGCTCATAAACAGCCCTGGACATTTTGTGCTGTTTCCAGTCCGGAAATCAAGAAAGCCATAAGAGAGGCAGCAGAAAAGGAAGAATATGAAGGTTATCATGGAAGAATGAGTGATCGGTGGCTCGATGATCTAAAGGCCTTTGGCACTGACTGGAATAAACCATTTTTAGAAGAGGCTCCCTGGCTGATTGTCATTTTCAAACGAGTATATGAAATTGAAAATGGAGAAAAGACCAACAACTACTATGTAAATGAATCCGTAGGAATTGCATGTGGAATGATCATTTCGGCCATCCATAATGCAGGTTTAGTTACCCTGACCCACACACCCTCTCCCATGAACTTTCTTACGAAAATTTTAAAAAGACCTGAAAATGAAAGGCCGTATCTCTTATTGCCAATTGGTTACCCAAAGGATGATGTATTTGTTCCGGATCTTAAAAGAAAGCCCTTACATGAGGTAGCTGTCTTCTACGAGTAATTTCTTCTCTATTAAACCATTTCAAATTACTGTAGTCAAATGGAAAATGAAACACACAGAGATGAAAGTAATTTGGTTCAATACGAGTATAGATTCATATCAGTTTGGCAGTTATTCGCAATTTCAAAAGGAACTAGAAGCGAAACCTGACAAAATCATTGGACTGGAAAAAATCAACAATTCGTCCGAAGAAATTCTGAATAAAATAGTGACCGAACTTAACAAATGCAGAGTACTCAGTCGTGCATAATCTTACCGAGATAAAGATTGGAAATCCAAGGCTTTTTTTATGCTTATCTTTGATTGACATCTACCACTTATGCGACAATTTTTCGTTTTAGTACTACTTATCCCCCATCTGCTCTTTTCTCAAGCTAAGTCTGCAACCGAGTTGTTAGCACAGGATCTTAAGAAGTATGCAATGAAAAGTGGAGAAATAACCTACGATATTACCGGTGATGCCGAAGGTGAAGAAAAGATGAATTTTGACAGCTATGGATGGAAAAGCATGCGAAAGCAAAATATGATTTTTGAATTGTACGGGATCAAGACAGTCCAAACACTGTACGAAATATCTGATGGAGATTTCATCTATAGACTAAATGAAGGAGACTCAACAATGGTTGTGAGAAAAGATATTAAATGGAGCCAACAAGCATCTTACAAAAACCCTCTAGAAGTCTCTGAGTCCATTCTTTTTTCCATGGGTGGAAATCGATCAACCATGGACTCAGCCTTACTTGATAAAACCTGTCAAGTATGGACTTTTGATAACAAGGCCATAAAAGAATTATGGATATGGAATGGTTTAGTGATGAAACGAAAAACGAAACTAGGAGATAAAATGGTCATATCTACCGCCAACTCGATTGAAATCGGAATCGAGACGGAGGAAACAATTTTTGAGATTCCTGATTACATGAAAGAAAAAGAGTAATGCACAAACTGTTCTTCCTTTTCGCCTCCGCCTCTGGCCTGATAGCTGTTTCGCTAGGTGCCTTTGGAGCGCATGCGTTGAAAGACAAACTCACAGCATCAGGAACTTTGGATACCTATCAAACGGCGGTTTCTTATCAGTTTTATCACACACTTGCCCTCTTAGCCATAGCTATACTCGCCATGAAATTTCCATCATCTCTGATCAATTATTCAGGGATTTCCGTGATGTTAGGTATTCTCATCTTCAGCGGATCATTGTATATCCTCTGTTTTACGGGAATTAAATGGCTGGGAGCCATTACTCCTATAGGGGGATTGGCATTTATTATCGGATGGGGCTATTTATTTCTTGCTGCTTTAAGAACCTTTCAATGAAAACAAAAGAATGCCCTTCTTGTGCTATGGACATTGATTCGAAAAGTAAGGAATGTCCTGTTTGTGGCTATGAGTTTGCAGAAGTGGCCAGCGGCTATAAATGGCTGGCGATGCTACTCATTGTTGTGTTTATCCTTTACTTGTTTGTGTTTTAAATCACTTCCCACTGTAAATCTCCCACGTACTTGTAAGCAACTTTCCCTTCGTCATTCATTGCAAAGAGATAGATCCAATGATTATCACACAGTTGACGAATCGATTCGTGCTTCTCCAAAATCTTACTCATCTGATCTACTGGCGCCTCAATGATCACATTCAACCGGTAGGGCTCATGCTGGTACTTTTCTCCATCATGGACAGACTGCATCGGTAACCCTACCCTTAAGTCCCCCCCGAATCCTTCTAACACTCCCAAGCCACCGACCACATTATGAAGTGTCTTATTACCAGCTCCTAGCTTTTTATTATCCACTGTGGAGGCATAATATTGAAGATTTATCCAACTGGTAACTACCATTGGAGCTGTCATGATTAATTCAAGTACAGTAAAATCTTTATCCTTTTTCCACACATAACTGTGCATGAAAGCTTTCCCATCCAAATTTAACCTTTCGGTACGCTCACGAGGAGCCACGATGAAGGAGGAACATCCCGCAAGGCCCCATTCAGGCCTTACCTGTGACCAATCTTTACTACGTGCCACTATTTGTTTGTTTACCTCTTTCGCATCTACCATCATTCTTTTTGCCCTTTCCTTGCGAGAGGCCTCACCCGCCAGTTTGAAACTATACATCAAATCATCAACCTCTGATTTATGAGAGTCAGGAAGTTGGTACATAGAAAAGAGGGTTACCTCATCCGTAGTAGTATCATGCAACGCAGCAATAAATAATGTACCTTCTGGAATGTGAATTTCAGCAGCTTTAAGGGCCTTTCTTACCTCCGGATCATTGAGCACAGCAGCAGCCACTTTAGCATTTGCCTCTCCGGAGTGTCCTCCACAAGCACCACAATCCAAGCCTGTACCGTGCGGGTTATTCACTGTGGAGGCACCATGCCCAACGATCAGTACAGTTCGGGCAAAACCTTCCGTCAAGGACATTGCTTTTAGTGCCGAAGATGCCATGCGTATCCTATCTTGTAGCGGTATGCCAGCTACTGTGGCGCTGGCATCGTCCTGGTCCAGCTGTACTCCTCGCTTCGCTAAGTCACTTTCTGATACACCCACTTTGTTGGGTTGAGGCTGAGGACGCGTGAGGCCAAAAGCATCTGAGAGTAACTTTGGGAGAAAAAATAGGCCCAGAGGGCTTACAAAACCAAAGCAACTGACAGCTCCCTTCTTAAACGTTTTCCAGGATTTAAAAACCTGTTCTATTCGTATCCGTTTTTCTTTTGCTTTCAAATTCTTAGCTGGGTCTCCGAAACCTTCTTTTACCGTATGCGAGGTAGTCAAGAGTACAGGGCATTGGTTTGTACCTTCCTCATGACCTAGCGGCACGTAATTGATAGGGAATGCAAAGAACCCTGCAAAGCCCAAGGTTTCAATTGAATGGTCTGTTGCCTCCAGATTCCTACGAAACACCTCCGAGCGGACGTCTATACAAAAAATTGCCTGAGCTCGTGCTTTGCCTTTTTCAAGTTTCGCAGGTACTTGAGTGTTGATTTTCTGGACGATTCTTCGCTGATTTGCCGCATCAGACGCTTCCTGTAATATCAATAAATTCGCTAATCGAGCGGGTATTTTATTTTGAGCTACCAACGAAATATTATTCTTTCGCGCTTCATTCCAGGCCTGATTAAGATCAGGGTAAGGAAGCAGCTCTTTCAACGCCATTTCCCAAACTAAAAGAATAGTCAGTAACTCCTCGGCACAATGACTGTCACGGGCGACAAGCCTGGCATCCCAATCAATCCTTGCTGCTATTCCCACCCATCCGTTCATCTTCATGAGAAGGCACAGAATATAATGGTCTAAGGTAGGTTCAGGAATATCAAGTGTTCCCAGGGCCAAAGCTGCAGCATCAACGTAGTTTTCTGGTAGCTTCTTGATGAACTTTCTAAAACCTTTCAGGCCCATTAGTGCCGGGCTACGGTCTATCTCAGCTTCTTTTTTCCAGGCTTTAAAAATAGATTCTGACTGAACGGCAGACCGCCAAGATGCCTGAGTGGTATCAAAATAAGCAGCGGCCCAAAAGGAGATACGGTCAATCATGAACCTTCCCCATCGCTTACCGTTCACCTCGCTCGCCACATCGGTCATATTTTTAAACCCATAATCAGGAATTATTTTCTGTTGATCAATACAGTTGACCAAGAACTCATCTACATCACTTGTTATACCAAAGCGATTATCCATCAGTACTCTGGAAAGGTCTTCTTTGGTCATTTTACCTTTGCTTAATGCTTCCAGGTAAAAGGCAATGGGCAGCGTTCCGTGTACATTACTGCTTACATGGAGAAAGCCCATTGCATCAGAGAAGTCCATGCCTGTCATTCCTAAATATGGGTTGACTGCTACAAAATTCTCCAATGACCATAAAGGAGCTACGTTTTTCACTCCATTTTTAAGGATCTGCTCAATTTCTTTTTTCTTACTACTTATTTGTCCTGATTGCATCGTTTATTTTTTGATTAAGTAGATGATTCTAACTTTTCTTATCTGTTCTTACTATCCCTAGGCGCTGCTCAGTAAAGGGGAGATCATTGGCCTTCGCATTAGGGGGCTTCGATGAGGGATAAAAAGTTTTACCCTGATCGGTGCCAACTTCATCCCTTACCGAGAGGTTTGCCCATTGGTATTGCTCATGTTTCAGTGATCCGATCATACGGTCAAACAGGACGTTTGCATAAAGACCGTTTCTGAGATGTACTCCAAGGTTTCTGGCAATGCTTGTTTCTCTCCATCGGTTAGAAAACAACTGAACTAAAATCACCAAGAAGAAGACCAAAAGAACTATAAGGGCTGCTATTTTTATTGTGGCATTGAATAAGATAACCTGTGGTATTTGAGTTCCTAGTAGCAAACTAAACCCCTGCTCAAGTGAAAAGAAGGATATGGTTACTAAAAACCCAGCCCCCAAAGTGTAAAGTACCATAATGAAGGATGCCCTGGCATCTATTGCTGATGCAATCATTTGTGTAATGCCCATTACAATAATTGCCCCGGTGACCATTAAAGTAAAATCTTGCTCGAGATCAATTCCCCATAAATTGCAAGTGATAACAAATATTCCTAATGAAGCGAATATACTCAGTCCGATTTTCGATACACTACCCATTCTCTTGGGTACTTTCACCTTTCTAGCCCTTACTGAATCCATTTCACTACCCGAAGAAAGAAACGCATGTGCCTTGTAAAATGAATGCGCAACTACATGAAGCAGTGCAGCACTGTAAATCCCAAAACCACAGATAAGTAATGAAAATCCCATATGTGCTATACTTGAATAGCCTAAAGAAACCTTTATAGTAGATTGGGTGAGGTAAATGATGGAAGCTAACAATGCGGTGACCCCTCCAAAAACAATCAAAACTAAAGACCCCTGAATCGACTCTACCATTAAGTTACTCATTCTCACCATAAGGAAGGGGCCAGCATTTAAAAGCCCGGCATGCAATAAGGCTGATACGGGCGTTGGCGTTTCTACCACTTCTATCAACCACCCATGAGTAGGAAACTGGGCAGATTTTAAGATCGCTGATATGGCTAATAAAATAGTGGCCCATACCAATGAATTACTCAGCCCTCCCGCTGACTCAACGTGTAAAAAAACCTCATTTAATTCCCCTGTCCCAGTAGCTGCGTAAATTATAATCACAGAGGCCAACAGACTAAAATCTGAGAGGCGAGCAATAAAAAACTTCTTTCTAGCCGCTGCAATGGCCTGTGGGCGATTTCTATAAAAAACAAGCAAATAATGAAGGCATACACTCGTGACAAACCAGAAGAAAAGTAACTGAGCTAAGTTTCCAGAAATAACCAATAACTCAACCGAAGCCAGTGTAGTTGCCAGCCTAGCCAGAAACAGATGCCTTCGGTGATCACCATCCAGGTAATTAAAACTGTACTTCACTATCACAAATCCTAGAATTGAGATCATGGTAAACATGGTCACGCTCAGGGGATCCAGACGGATCGAAAAACCAAGTCCTTGCCATCCTATTATTTCAGACGAAAGCATTCCAAACTTTGACACTGTCCCAATACAAATCACCGATACCATTAGTCCGAAAACGCTGGCATACTTTAAAAATAGTATGGAGTTGGTCTTAATGACTTTTGAAACAATCAAGGCTGCCCAAAGTAGAAGCACGCATGGTGCGGATACGGAGAGTAAAAGCAGTAGATTTTCAAGCATTGCCGTAAGTTTGTGTGGCTATTGGTCTTTCTTGGTTTTGACTTGGACGTAACTTTAGTTTGCTGATATTGCTCATGCTGCAACTACTCGATCTTCTGTAAAAGAGGCAGGTTGAGATCTATTTATCGTACCTGTAGGGAAAAATACAATTACACCGGATATTATACACCCCATGACTATTCCTAATTCAGTAGCTCGCTCTACAACGGGCCATATGTAAGTGGTTTCAAAGAGTACGGTTAGGTATGCGCCGATTTTTGCTCCTAATCCCCCACCTATCATAAAACCTATTGCTATTTTTCTGATGATGTTCATTTGCGTATGTTTTAATAAGTTTATGGTTAATCAGATATTTTAACTTGTAATGAAGTAGTATAGCTAATATTCTTGCCCAGTTCCTCCGCTTTTAGAATAAAACTTTGTAAGGTCATTGAAGACAATCCTTCTACGAAAAATTCATCGGTATTGAGTTCTTTGATCTGGACTTGCTCCCCTTCACCCTTACGCTCAATTGTGTTTTTGAATAGTTCAAAAAGTGAAGGAGCATCCGCCCTCTTTTTTTCTTTGATATAATCCGGCATAGCACTATTTATGATTCTCTTCGTTTCAGTGTAAATAGTGAGCGTATCCTCTATGCTTTCCCGCCCGATTACTTTCTGCGCTTGCACAGCCCTTTTTTCGTTTACTGGTGTGTTCATTTGGTAGGTCATTTTAAGATGTTTTTTTTGCGAAAGTAAAAGAGCTTATTCATTAATTATTATTTAAATTTATAATAATAAACATAAATATAAACTTATGCACTACACACTGCATCAGCTCAAAATATTTCTTAAAGTATCTGAAAATCAGAGTATTACCAGAGCGGCAGAAGAGCTTCATTTAACTCAGCCAGCCATTTCAATTCAATTAAAAAAACTACAAGATCAGTTTGAATTACCACTCACGGAGGTTATTGGAAGGCAGCTATACGTTACAGATTTTGGGAAAGAAATAGCCATAAGAAGTAAGCGTATTTTAGATGAAGCTGATGGCATTAAATACACCATTGATCAATACAAAGGCTTCATCTCCGGTAAGATCAAAATTTCAGTTGTTTCTACTGGAAAATATGTTCTCCCTTACTTTCTAAAATCTTTTATTGATCGGTACCCTTCAGTCGATATCTCCATAGATGTATCCAATAAAAACAAGGTCATTGAGGGTTTAGTCCGCAATGAAAGTGATTTTTCATTGGTATCGGTCTTACCAGAAGACCTCAAAGTTGAGGCACATTATTTAATGGAAAATCACTTGTACCTGGTGGGTAGTTCCATCCACAAGGGCAAAGTGAAAAAACCGAAAGATCTGGAAGAAGTGACCTTGCTTTTTAGAGAAGAGGGATCAGCCACAAGAAAAGCTATGGAGAGATACCTGGATGAAAATGATATAAAAGTGGGTAAATCCATGGAGTTAGTATCAAATGAGGCTGTTAAGCAGGCCATTAATGCCGGTATTGGTTTCTCTATTGTACCTCTTATTGGTCTGAGGACGGCCTTGAAAAATGAAAATATGATGATCTACCCTTTAAAAGGTCTACCAATTATCACAGGGTGGAATTTGATTTATTCAAAAGGCAAAAACCTGACGCCCGCCCAGCAGGAATTGATCCATTTCATGGAAGAACATAAGAGTGAAATCATCAATGAGCATTTCAACTGGGTGGACCCCAGCATGTAAATGACGTTTACTCTACTATATTAATTTTCATCATATTTGTATGGCCTTGCCAATGAGAAGGCATTGAAGCGGTATTGATAAAGATGTCTCCCTTTTCTAACTGCTTGGATTCAACCAATGTTTTCTCAATTTCCGCTAGCGTTAAATCGATATTTTCTTCGGAATGGTACAGAAAAGTTTTGACTCCCCATACCAAACACATTTGCTTCAATAGTTTGCTATTATTGGTAAACAAGTAAATCTCAGACCGAGATCTGTGCATGGCTGTGCGGAATCCTGAGTAACCTGATTTCGTCATACAAATCAATGCCCTAGCTGAAGTATTTTCTGCTAGTCTACATGCTCCCCTAATTAATAAATCATTTATTTGGGTAGTCGAATCATCCTGATCTTCATAATACTTATTGTACATAGAATCTACTTGCGATTCCACGGATTTTATGGTTTCTGTCATTTTTTGAACAGCCATTACCGGGAACTTTCCAGCAGCTGATTCCGCTGATAGCATAAGGGCATCTGCACCGTCCATTACAGCATTTGCAATGTCATTTGTTTCAGCCCTGGTCGGTCTTGGATTTTCGATCATACTTTCCATCATCTGTGTAGCAATGATCACAGGTTTCGCATTCCTGTTACATCTTTTGACAATTCTTTTTTGCCAAAGAGGTACGTTGTGCATGGGTATTTCCACGCCGAGATCACCCCTTGCCACCATTACTGCATCCGTTTCTTCAATGATTTCATCAATGTTTCGAAGTGCCTCTGGCTTTTCGATTTTTGCTACAACCCGTGCGGAGCTCCCTGCATCCGCAATGATTTTCTTCAGTTCTCTAATATCCTCTGCTTTTCTGACAAAGGATAGCGCCACCCAATCGATATCTTGTTTAAGTCCAAATTCCAGATCTTTCCTATCTTTTTCAGTAAGTGAGGGTGCGGAAACATTCGTATCCGGAAGATTAATCCCTTTTCTTGATTTTAAGATTCCGCCATGCACCACTTCTGTAATGACCTCATTTCCATTTACAGCTTTGGTTTTTAGTTCAATATTGCCATCGTCTATTAAGATAGTGTCTCCGGGAGCCACATCGTTCACGATTTCTTTGTATACCGTGCTTACACGTTTATTGTCACCCTCTAATTCATCTGTAGTAATGATTAATTCCTGCCCGTATTCTATCTCAACACCTCCATCTTTCATCAATCCAATTCTAATTTTTGGACCTTGCAGATCTTGAAGCATAGCAACGTGATAATCCTTCTCATTACTGATTTCTCTAATGATATTCATTCGCTCCAAATGATCTTCATGCGTACCATGGGAGAAGTTAAGTCTGAGGACGTTAGCTCCTGCTTCGATGATTTGGGTAATTACTTCTTTCTCAGTACTTGCAGGCCCTAAAGTGGCTACAATTTTGGTTCGTTTTGTTGTTGAAATCATGAGGTTGATGATGTTTAGTAAAGAAGGTTTTCTTTCGATTTTAAGCTATCAAAGGTAAGACGCATCACATACTCAACAATAGGTATTTCTTTTATTATCACGGTAACGTTTTCGGAAGTTATTTCCCCGGATGAATCTTTAAACTTTATCAGATAGTCAAATTGACTCAATTCAGGAATCAATAGCTTATACTTTGGGTTAGCTGATGCAGGTAATTTGTTTTGAAGTAGCTCAAAACTCATGTGCTCAGTTTGAAACTTACAATTTGAAATCAGAATGGACGTATGATCAGAAAACTCGATTTTGATATTATCCTGCTTCACTAAGTTGAATCCGAAACCTTGATTAAGGTACCAGGCCAGTTTGTATTCTTTCTTGTTACACACCAGCCCAAAGAGTTCAAAATCAATATTAAAATCGGTGACAAGTTTACTTTTCCTCATATAACTTAAAATAAGCATACTTTTCTTGCTAGATGAAGTAACGAAAAATACATATTTGATTTTAGTCTTTTAATCTATTTCTTTGCAACTCATTTTAAACCAAACATTAACAAAAATGTCTGATATAGCGCAAAAAGTAACGTCAATTATTGTTGACAAACTCGGTGTAGAAGAATCTGAAGTAAACCCGGAAGCTAGCTTCACTAACGATCTCGGTGCAGACTCTCTTGATACAGTTGAGTTGATCATGGAGTTCGAAAAAGAATTCAACATATCCATTCCTGATGATCAGGCTGAAAATATTGCTACGGTAGGGCACGCAATCACTTACCTAGAAGAAAACGTTAAGTAATTACTACTTAGCTATTTAACATTTATGGAATTAAAGCGAGTCGTCGTTACCGGCATTGGTGCCATTACACCTTTGGGAAATACTGTTAATGAATATTGGGATTCATTAAGCAAAGGTGTAAGTGGTGCGGTTCCTATTACTCGCTTCGATACCGAAAAATTCAAAACCAAGTTTGCTTGCGAAGTAAAAGGATTTGACCCTCATGAATTTCTTGATCGCAAGGAAGCTCGAAAAATGGATCCTAATACACAGTACGGAATGGTCGCCGGTGATCAGGCGATTGTAGATTCTGGATTGAATTTGGATGCCATAGATAAATCAAAAGTTGGAGTCATTTGGGGATCTGGAATTGGTGGATTCAGTACCTTCCAGGAAGAAGTAATGAACTTTGCAAGAGGCGATGGTTCGCCACGCTTCAATCCTTTCTTCGTTCCAAAGATGATTCCGGACATTACTCCAGGTCTTCTTTCTATCAAGTATGGATTCATGGGTCCAAACTTTGCCACTGTATCGGCTTGTGCTTCTTCCAATAATGCCTTAACAGACGCATTAGCATATATCCAATTAGGAAAAGCAACGGCTATTTTGACCGGTGGTTCAGAGGCTGGAGTGATTGAATCTGGCATTGCCGGATTCAATGCGATGAAAGCTTTATCTGAAAGAAATGATTCTCCTGAGACTGCTTCAAGACCCTATGACAAAGATCGTGACGGCTTTGTTTTAGGTGAAGGTTCAGGAGCTATCATCCTGGAAGAACTCGAACATGCCAAAGCAAGAGGTGCCAAAATCTATGCTGAAGTGCTAGGAAGTGGGATGTCAGCTGATGCACATCACATTACTTTGCCTCACCCAGAAGGGACTGGAATTGAGCTTGTTCTGAAAAATGCTTTAGAAGATGCCAATATTACTCCTGATCAGGTTGATTATTTAAATACACACGGTACTTCTACTCCTGCGGGTGATGTAGGAGAAGTAAAAGCTGCTCAGCGAGTATTTGGAGAACATGTGTATGACATGAATATTAGTTCTACCAAATCAATGACAGGTCATCTCCTAGGAGCTGCAGGTGCTGTAGAATTCATTGCTTGTCTTCTCTCTTTAGAGAGAGGCATCATTCCACCTACGATCAATCACTTTACAGATGACCCGGATATCAATCCAAAATTGAATTTGACGTTCAATACTGCTCAAGAACGTGAAGTTAATATCGCCATGAGCAATACCTTTGGATTTGGCGGTCACAACACCTCCATAGTCATTGGTAAATATCACAGATAAGTGTCTGCATTTCCGAAAAAATTATCGGGCTCATTTTTATCACCGTTCCAATCAGAAAAAAAACTTAGGCAATCCTTTAAGCTCATAACTGGTCTCCGTCCTGTAAACCTCGCACTTTACAAGCAAGCGATGAGGCATAGCAGTGTAGCAAATGTTACCAATCAAGGAATCAAAGACTCCTACGAGCGGCTTGAATATTTAGGTGATGCCATTTTAGGAATGATTGTCGCAGAGTATCTTTTTGCACAATACCCATTTGAAGAAGAAGGATTCTTAACGGTTATTCGAGCAAAAATTGTCAACAGGGAATCACTTGGTAGACTTGCTCAGAAGATAGGCTTGAAAGAATTAGTTCAATTTAGCCAGGGATCAAGAACCCATCGATCTGTCTATGGTGACTGCATGGAAGCACTAATAGGTGCAGTTTATCTGGACTATGGCTTTCAAGCTTGCAGGAAGTTTGTCATTCAACGTCTTCTTAAACCCCACTATGACCTAGATGAGCTTATCTCTACCATCACAAACTACAAAAGCAAACTCCTGGAATGGTCTCAGAAAGAAAACAAAGAGCTTCGTTTTGAGATTATAAATGAGGAAGATCGAAAATTTACTGCTCAGGTATTTTTAGATGAGAAACCTAAGGCAAAAGGCTTTGGTTTTAGTAAGAAGAAAGCCGAACAAGATGCTGCTCAAAAAACGTATGAGCAGCTTAAATTGAGTGAATGACTAAAAAAATAAAACTAGCTGGAGCTTGCCTTAATCAAACCCCCATCGACTGGGACAATAACCTTCGGAACATTACCAAGGCACTTGAAGAGGCAAGATCAGAAGGTATAGACATTCTTTGCCTACCAGAACTCTGCATTACCGGTTATGGCTGTGAAGACCTTTTTCTTAGTCAATGGCTTCCAGAAACTGCTTTAGATAAGTTGCTATCACTTCTCCCACACACACAGCATATTGCAGTTACGGTAGGTTTACCCATAAGATTTGAAGGTCAGGTTTATAATGCTACCTGCTTTATCTATAATAAAGAAATCAAAGGATTTTATGCCAAGCAAAAGCTTGCGAATGATGGTGTGCATTATGAACCCAGATGGTTCACACCTTGGAAATCCAATGATCAAACAGCTATTGAGATAGATGGTAAGAGCTATCCACTTGGTCATATTATTGTGTCTCACCGAAACATTCGGATCGGATTTGAGATCTGCGAAGATGCCTGGCAACCAGATCGTCCCTGTGAGTACCTGGATGAAAAAGTGGATTTAATTCTTAATCCCAGCGCCTCTCATTTTGCGTTTGGTAAAGCGGACTTTCGTGAACATTTAGTCATCGAAAGTTCAGAAAAATTTGACTGTGTTTATCTGTACGCCAACCTGCTTGGGAATGAGGCTGGTCGAATGATTTATGATGGTGATGTATTGATCGCCCAAAAAGGAAAATTGATTGGCCGAAATCATCGGCTTTGGTTCCATGATTATCGGATCCTTTCTGTAGAAGTTGATTTTGATCGAAATGAAAGTACTGAAAATATCAGAGCCCACTATACCGACCGGTTTGAAGAATTCACACATGCGGCAGGCTTAGCACTTTTTGACTATTGTCGGAAAAGTAAAAGTCGTGGTTTTGTCCTTTCACTGAGTGGTGGAGCAGACAGTAGTACCATTGCAACGCTCATTGCCTTTGCGATCCGTACAGGTTTGAAGCAACTAGGGTACCCTGAGTTTGAGCGTAAGCTTGGATTCAAACTGAATGGAACAACTGAAAAAGAAATTACAAACCAGCTGCTCACCACCGCCTATCAGGCTACCAAAAACTCTTCCAAGGAAACGTTTCATTCAGCCAAATTTTTATCAGACAGCATTGGTGCAACTTTCTATGACTGGACCATAGATGAGGTGGTTAATGGGTATTCCTCTACCATTGAAACAGCCATTGCTCGTAAATTGAATTGGGAGCAAGACGATATAACACTGCAAAATATTCAAGCCAGAGCCCGTTCCCCTATTATTTGGATGCTAGCCAACCTCGAAAATAAGCTGCTGATGGCTACCAGCAACAGAAGTGAGGGAGATGTTGGATACACCACGATGGATGGTGATACAAGTGGTAGCATCTCCCCTATTGCAGGTGTACCTAAGCACTTTTTACTTCAATGGCTACAATATGCAGAGAAGGAATTAGGTTTTGAAGGATTAAGAGAAGTCAACCAATTGACTCCAACAGCAGAACTAAGACCTTCTGAGCAACATCAAACAGATGAGGAGGATCTGATGCCCTATGAAGTGCTGATGCGAATTGAGCAGGAAGCCATATTAAAGGGACATTCTCCCAAGCAAGTTTTTGACAATTTAGCAAAAGAATATGACCCAACACATTTGAAAGAATGGGTTAAGAAGTTTTATAGTCTCTGGACCAGAAATCAATGGAAGCGAGAACGGCTGGCTCCCAGTTTTCATTTCGATGATTTCAACATTGATCCCCGCTCCTGGTATCGTTTCCCAATTTTGAGCGGTGGGTATATTGAAGAATTGAAAAAGCTATAATAGCCCCAGCCACTTGATCTGGTTGATGATATTCACTAAATTTATTAAGTGCTAATACCATCCTTATGGGTAAAAAAGGATCAATGCCATCTTTTGAAATGATTGATGACTAGATTATCAGTCAACCTATTGAAGTACAACATGTCCTTCAAGAGTTACGAAGAATCGTAAAAGAAGCTGCACCGGATGCCATGGAAGTCTTGAACTACAAAGTACCTGCCTTCACTCTAGCCCCAGGTGGGAAGAGAGATCAACAAATCATGATGGCTGGATACGCCAAATTCGTTGGTTTCTACCCATTTCCTACCACTATGAAGGCATTTGCTAAAGAGTTGAAAGAGTATAAACAAGGGAAAGGATCTGTTCAATTTCCACTAAAAAAGCCTTTACCTAAAGACCTAATCATTCGAATGGTCAAATTCAGAAAAGAGGAAATCAATAGAGACGGAAATATTTCGGCAACAACCCTCATATAGCTTTTAATAATTTAATACTACCTTAGTTGTGATGGAATGGGTCTGGTTGGTATTTGATTATGACTCTATCAATAACAGAAAAGCATATGTTCTTACGCCTCATTAACGGTCTTCTGATTGGTCTTTTATTCTTCATTTCTTACTGCAAACAAGCCAATTCAGGGGAAGAGAAATTAGCTAATCATAAAAATGTAGCTGGAAAAACCCCTAACAGAGAGGCAACAGATGAAGAAATCAATTGGATTGTTGAGAATTCTGTAGACAGAGACCTAGAGGATATACGGGAAGATGGGATATTACGGGCACTTGTCATTTACAGTAGCACGAGTTATTTCCTTTACAGAGGTGAGCCCATGGGCTTTGAATACGAGTTGTTATCACAATTGGCTGATCACCTAAATCTTAAGCTTGAACTGGTCATCTCTACAGACCTTGATACGGAATTTGAAGTTTTGAATAGAGGAGATGTGGATCTCATTGCTCACGGTATGACGATTACTAATCAGCGCAAGTGGGAAGTAGATTTTACTGAATACCTCTATTTGACAAGACAGGTCCTGGTACAAAAGCAACCTGACAATTACCGATCCATGAAATGGAGTGAGTTGCAAAAACAATTGATCCATGATCCCATAGAACTAATAGACGATACCGTCTCCATCCGTAAGAATTCGGCCTATTTCGAACGGATGGTGAGTCTTTCCAATGAAATTGGAGGAACCATCTACATCGATACCCTGGATAGCGGCCTGTCTACAGATGAAATCATCAAAATGGTAATCGATGGGAAAATCAAGTACACCATTGCAGATGAAAACCTGGCCAGGATCAACGCATCCTACCATCCAATACTAAAAATCGATGTACCTGTATCATTCTCTCAACGTATTGCGTGGGTCACAAGAAAAAAATCACCAGAACTTAGAAGAGCAATCAATAAATGGATTCTTTCGGTTAGAAAATCTACGGATTATAATGTCACCTATAATAAATACTTTAGGAACAAGCGGAATTTTCGAAGCAGGATCAGAAGCGATTTTTATAGTCTTAACAATAATCAAATAAGTGAATATGATGAAATAATCAAGAAATATGCGAGTAAGCTCAAATGGGATTGGCGACTTCTTGCATCACAGGTGTATCAGGAATCCAGGTTTGATCCAAAGGCAAAATCATGGGCTGGTGCTAAAGGGCTAATGCAAGTCATGCCAAGGACAGCAAAATCTCTTGGTATTAAAAACCTCAATAACCCAGAACAGAGTATTCGGGGTGGCACAGCCTATCTCAGTGAAGTTGATGGAGTATTCTCTGATGTCCCTGATTCACTCAACAAAGTAAAATTCATACTGGCAGCTTACAATTGTGGGTTTGGCCATATGCAAGATGCACAACGCTTAGCAACTCATAAAGGCCTCGATCCCACTCAGTGGGAAGACAATGTGGAGCAAACCTTACTAGACTTGAGTTCACCAGAGCATTTCAATAAACCTATGATCAAATATGGATATGTAAGAGGGACTGAGCCCGTTAACTATGTGAGGGAGATTTTTGAAAGATACGAGCATTATCAACAGTTTTTTCCATTGGAATAGCTATTCCAGGCTTAATCCGACGTTCTATATCGGACACTTTTTCATCCGATTATGGACAGCATTTTATAGTTGGTTTGATTATCAGAAATATGTAAAAATTAAAAAATAGCCCTTCAACCCCATTTTTGGTCGTTGAGGGCCTCTTTTGTTCCAATTATCAAAATGAATTCAATTTGGCAACCGCTATGGCATTGAATATGTCATACGGCCTGCAATGAAAAAGCTCAAAATAACTCAGACTACACTATTGCTCCTTTTCCTCTCTTTCCACGGGATGGCTCAAACCATCTCCGGAAGTCTTTTGGACGAAGAAAATGAAAAGGTACCGTTTGCAACTGTACTACTATTCAATGCTGCTGATAGCTCCATGATAAAGGGGCAGATCTCAGATGTTGATGGTCAATTCAGTTTCCCACAGATCAAAGAAGGTAATTACTTCCTCGAATCTAGTTTTGTTGGATATGAAAAGCTGTCTACTGAAAGCTTTTACTTTGACGGTGTATCTAATTATTCGGTTCCTGATCTCAGGATGGTCACCAGCCCCGAACAGCTGGTCGATGTTGAGGTAGTTGCTCAACGAGATATTATCGAGGTGCAGCCTGATAAAACAGTGTTTAATGTGGAAGGTAGTATCAATGCCAAAGGAAATACGGCATTGGAACTGCTTCGGAAGTCGCCGGGTGTTATCGTAGACAATAATGAAAACTTGCTAATCCAAGGCAAAAGTGGGGTTCTTGTTTACATTGACGGAAAACGTTCACCATTGGGCGGTGAAGATTTGGCAGCTTATCTCAATAACCTGCAATCCGATCAAATAGATGCTATTGAGGTTATCACTAACCCCTCCGCAAAATACGATGCTGAAGGTAACGCTGGCATCATTAATATTCGATTGGTAAAAGACAAAAACCTGGGTTCAAATGGTACCGTCAACCTGGGTTTTCGCTATGGTCTCAATCCTAAATACAATGGATCGCTTAATGTAAACCATCGGACAAGGAAGCTCAATGCTTTTGGCTCGTATAGTTTATTTACAGGCGAGAATGAAAACACGTTCTATCTGACAAGGAATCAGAACGGAACATTCTTCGATCAGACGAATAATTCAATTAGTGATGATGTAAACCATGGCTTCCGTTTTGGTACAGACTTTTTCCTAAATAAGAATATGACGGTTGGTTTCCTTGTTAGCGGCAACAGGAGTGAGAATGATAACTCAAGTGTCTCTAATACTGAAATTTCTGAAACGACAGATTTTGTAGTAGATAGTTTGTTATTGGCATCAAATGATCAATTCAGCACCCGGGATAATACCAATTATAACCTGAACTTTGAATGGAGAATCGGTGATGGAAAATCACTTTCTGTAGATTTAGATCATGGAAATTTTGAAAATTTCTCAGAATCCTTTCAGCCTAATATTTATACACTGCCTGAAGGAAACGTGGAATTAAACAACAACACCTTCAGTATTGTCACTCCTACGGATATAGCTATCTACACCGCTAAAATAGATTTTGAAACTAAATTTCTTGAGGGGCAGCTTGGAGCAGGCCTTAAGTCAACAAACATTACCACAGACAATACATTGGACTACTTTGATATCGATGAAAATGGTAATAGAATCAAAGACCTAAGCCGAAGCAACAACTTCGTCTACATGGAGCGGGTAAATGCAGCTTACATTTCGTGGCAGAAAAACGTAAGTGAAAAAGTAAATTTCATGGGCGGTCTTCGTGCTGAGCACACCCATTCAGATGGAGAGCTGACAAGCACACAGGAAAACGAGGATGAAAAAGTGGTTCGAAATTACCTGGATTTCTTTCCTTCTGCAGGGCTTACCTACAGCCTGAATGAAACGAACAATGTACGCTTAAGCTACTCGAGAAGAATTGACCGACCGAATTATCAAGATCTAAATCCTTTCGAGTTTCGTCTGGATGAGCTGAGCTTTCAAAAAGGAAACCCATTCTTAAAACCACAGTACTCTAATACGTTCGGTTTCACACATACGTACAAAGGAACACTTAGCACTTCATTGAATTATACTTCCATCAGCGATGTAAGTACTCGAATTACAGAGGCAGATGATTCAAACGAAAATGCTTCCCGTTTACGATTTGTGAACCTGGCAAGACAAACCAACCTCGGGTTAACCATCAGCTACCCATTTAGTGTGACTAAATGGTGGAACGTATATGCGACTGCTACCGGATATCGCCTTCGCAATGAAGCAAACATCGAAGGAGATATCATTGATCTGACGGTCACTTCCATGAATGGCTATGCACAGAATACCTTCACCTTACCGAAAGGATTCCAGCTGGAACTATCCGGCTGGTACAATGCCCCTGCCATTTGGGCAGGTAACTGGACGACTGATTCACAATGGGATATGTCTGCAGGTGTTTCCAAGCAGCTATTCAATAACAAAGGAAACCTGAAAGTATCTGTGAGTGACATTTTCCTCACCAACCCATGGGGAGGTGAAAGTAATTTCGGCATCCTGCAAATGACTGGAAGCGGCAGATGGGAGAGCCGACAAGTAAGAATCAATTTTAGCTACGCCTTTGGAAATCGACAGGTTAAAGGTGCAAGAAGAAGAAAAACAGGAATGGAAGAAGAATCCAGCCGAGTAGGTTCCTAAGATTTATACTCCAACTCAACTACGAAAAGAGCCGCACTTATTGCGGCTTTTTTTATTTCTGGGCTTAAGTAAAAAAATAGTCCGTTGAGTACATTGTTTTTATTCATGGAGTAGTTTGATTACCTTCATAGGTCACAGATCTAAACTTTAACACCAAAAAACAACTAAAAATGACTAACCGGTTTAGTATTTTAATGCTCCTTGTAGGAGCAGTTGGTAGTTTTTTAACTGCCCAGAACACCACAGACACCCGACTGATGCATACTCCTGCGATTAGTGACAACAATATCGCTTTCATATATGCA
>CAYWOQ010000006.1:64217-89836 GCA_964459925.1 uncultured Roseivirgaceae bacterium | reverse complement strand
GCAGAAGACTTATGGATAGCCGATAAAGATGGTAGCAACCCCAGAAGGTTAACCATTGATGAGGGCATTGAAACGGATCCTATTTTTTCTCCAGATGGATCCATGATCGCATTTAGTGCTGAATATGACGGAAACAGCGATGTATTCATTGTCCCTACCTCAGGTGGAGTCCCTAAACGCCTTACTTGGCACCCCTCGTGGGATATTGCACTTGATTTTTCACCTGATGGTAAAGAAGTTTTATTCAGCTCACCAAGAACCACATTTACTGGTAGATATGCTAAACTCTACTCCGTTAAGATTACCGGTGGACAACCAACTGAGCTTCCAATCCCTACTGGATTTAAAGGAACCTATTCACCAGATGGAAAATACCTCGCTTATGTTCCAAATTATGAAGTTTTCAATCAATGGAAGCACTATAGAGGTGGAACATTAGGACGTATCTGGATCATGGACTTAGCTACCAATGAAGTAACCGAAATACCAAAGCCAGAAGGAGGAAGTAATGAGGCTGATCCGGAATGGGTTGGAAATAAAATCTATTTTAGAAGTGATCGAAATGGTGAATTCAATTTATTCTCCTACGATATGGCTTCCAAGGAAATAAAGCAACACACCAATAACACAGACTTTGGCATCTTGAGCCTCAATGGGAATGGTAACAATCTGATTTATGAATATGCCGGATACTTGTATAACCATGACCCTCAAAGTGGCTCCAATTCAAAAATTACCGTTGGCATAGCCACTGACCTTCTAGAATTAAGATCCTGATATGTTTCTGGAGATAACTACATTAGGAGTGGGTCTGTATCCCCTTCTGCAGCTCGAGTAGTACTTGATTTCAGGGGTGAGATCGTGACTATACCAGAAAAAAACGGGGATGTTATCAACCACACGAAGACCCCTAATGTCCATGAAAAAGATCCAGCATGGTCTCCTGATGGGAAGCAAATTGCCTATTTCTCCGATGAGTCTGGCGAATATGCACTTCATATAAAAACACTTGCGTCGGGAACCGTGAAAAAAATCAAGCTTTCAGGAGCAGGATTCTACGCCTACCTGCACTGGTCACCGGATAGCAAAAAATTGGCATTTGTAGACAATAGTCGAACATTATACTTAGCTGACGTTGCTTCCTCCTCGACAACTAAGATTGCCTCCGATGACTTATATTATCCGGGTGTCTATCGTGAATTATTTGGTTCCTGGTCAAAAGATTCCAAATGGATCAGCTATACGGTAATCACAGAAACTAATTTCGAGCAGGCCTTCGCATATGGATTAGATGAGAAAAAATCCTATGCATTAAGCGATGGCCTCTCTAACGTAACTGAGCCAATTTTTGACGCAAGCGGTAAGTATCTGTATATGCTAGCCTCAACAGATGCCGGACCTGTCGTCAACTGGTTTGATCAATCCAATCAGGACATGCAACTAAGTAATTCCATTTATCTTGTTACGCTGGAAAAAGATCAAATTTCACCGCTTGCAAAAAGAAACGATATGGAGATGGGTGATCAAGAAAAAGACGAGGAAGAAGACGAAGAGGACGAATCCATTACTATTGATTGGGATGGTATCTTCAATCGAATCATCGACCTACCAGTTGACCCAGGCATGTACTCCAACCTGGCAAGTCCTGAAGAAGGAAAGGTCTACTACATTTCCACCAAACCAAATAGTAGCTGGAATGATCCTCAATCCTTAATGATGTACGATCTATCCGAGCGTGAAGAAAAAAAAGTTATGGCAGCTAATGAATTCGAAATTGCTGCAAAGGGGGAGAAAATGCTATTCAGGAAAGGTAGATCCTGGGGAATCACTAAAGTAGGCGCTGCGCCTGCCAATGGAATGTTAAACACTGCTGAGATTAAAATCAAAATAGATCCAACCCAGGAATGGAGCAATATTTTCAATGAAGCTTGGAAAGTAAATCGAGATTATTTCTACGATCCTGGAATGCATGGCGTGGACTGGAACGCCATGAAGTCAAAGTACAATGTATTTCTATCAGATATTTCCTGTAGAAGTGATCTTTATCGAGTGATGCAATGGATGTGTAGTGAGCTAGCTGTAGGTCATCACCGATTTGGTAGTAGGGGTGATCGGATGAATAATCCCGACCGTATTGGTGGTGGACTTCTAGGTGCTGATTATGTAATCAAGAATGGTCGTTATCAAATCGCCAAGATTTATGGTGGACTTAACTGGAACCCGGGTCTTCGATCTCCACTAACCGAACCAGGTGTTAATGCGAAAGTGGGAGATTATTTAATTGTTGTTTCTGGCAATCAAGTCACTTCCGATCAGAACCTGTATTCTTTCTTTGAAAATACTGCAGGTAAGATCGTAGAACTTACGCTTAGCACCAGTGCCAACGGAACCAATGCGCGTAAGGTCAACGTAGTACCAGTAGGTAATGAGCGAGCCCTTCGCAATCGGGATTGGGTAGAAGGAAATATCAAAAAAGTAGATGCAGCGACTAACGGTCAAGTAGCTTATGTGTACGTTCCAAACACCACTACAGCAGGGCATGAATATTTTAAACGCTACTTCTTCCCCCAGGTAAATAAGAAAGCAGTCATTATTGATGAACGATTCAATGGAGGTGGACAGCTTGCGGACTATTATATCGACCATCTCAGAAAACCGTATCAATCTTCCTGGAATTTTCGGTACGGAAAAGATCTAAATGCTCCAAGTGGATCTATCCAGGGTCCAAAAGTGATGCTCATTGATGAGAATGCTGGATCCGGAGGAGATTATCTTCCTTACTTATTTAAACGATTCAACTTAGGAAAACTCATTGGCAAGCGGACATGGGGTGGACTGGTTGGAGTACTAGGCTATCCGGAATTCATCGATGGCGGATCTGTTACTGCACCAAATGTAGCCTATTACAATGAAGATGGATTCCGAATTGAAAATGAAGGAGTAGCACCAGACATTGAAGTAGAGCAATGGCCAGAAGAAGTAATGCAAGGAAAAGATCCACAACTGGAAAAAGCAATTGAGGTAGTAATGGAAGAGTTGAAAAACAACCCTCCTACCTATCCAGCAAGACCGGATTATCCTATTAGGACAAAGAACTAATTTCAATTATTGAATGATCTAAAAGCCGCACCTGTTGCGGCTTTTTTATTCCGGTCAATCTCCGATTAGAATCCATCGCTTAACAGCAATTGTGTCTTCATTTATTATCTTCCATACATGAATCCGGAAGTCAAGGCATTTAATGACAATCAATCAGGTATTGATGTTGAGATTTGTCATCAATTGGCGAACATTATCAATGAAAATATTCCAGAAGAAGAAAACAAAATCTGGCACCGGCATCCGGTTTGGTTCCTGGAAGTAAATCCGATTGTTGGATATAGTCGACAAAAAGCAGGCATCCGACTCATGTTCTGGAGTGGCGCATCTTTCGATGAAGAAGAACTGAAGCCGGGTACCGGAAAGTTTAAAGACGCATCCAAGTTTTATACAGCCATTGATCAAATGGTAGCTAATGACTTGAAACGCTGGCTATCGAAAGCCAAAAAGATCCAGTGGGATTATAAAAACATCTATAAGCGAAAAGGTGAATTGTTACGACTTAAATAAACATCCATGAAACAACTCGTTACCGTACAAATAGACGTCTCAGCTACTATCCAAAAAGCATGGGACTTTTTGACTGACCCGCAACACATCATTCAATGGAACTTTGCATCTACTGAATGGGAATGTCCCTCAGCCAGTCATGAGCTTAAAGTTGGAGGAGCGTTAAATTATAAAATGGCAGCAAAGGATGGCACTATGGGTTTTGATTATAAGGGAACATTTACAGAAATCAAACCAAAAGAATTACTCGAATACACCTTGGATGATGGAAGAAAAGTATCCATCAGGTTTCGTGAAGATAACGAAATGACCTCCATCACAGAGTCATTTGAAGTAGAAGATGAAAACACCCTGGAAATGCAAAGGCAAGGCTGGCAAGCGATTCTAGAGAACTTCAAAACGTATATAGAATCAACATAAGCTCTGAATTCCTTAGGTTTCGGAGAGATCCCGATCAAAGGATTGCCAAGGTGTCTAGCCATTATTCAAGGGTTTATCGGCTGGTTTATGTTGACGATTTTTAGTGTTTCGTTGATCAGTCAGTTGTTGAATTAACCAATTTCCTCAAGCCGGACTGGCTCTTACTTTTCAGGCGAAAAGTAAGCAAAAGCCTTCGCCAACTCTAAACCTATCCACCCGCTCTGGACTTTTCCACCTGCCTGCGGCAGGCAGGCGGCTTCCGCGTTACGGCCGCTTCAGCCTAAAAGTCCATTCACACCAGCCCACGCCCGGAGAGTTGGCATGGCCAGCGCACATGGGTGAGCCTAATGGCGCAGAGCGCCAAGAATGGCCTATTTAGAAATGGCGTTAAGGGAAATGAGAAGATCAGCATTAAAAAAATACAACATTGTCTGAGGCTTCCGAAGGAAGGTGAGTTTGTTGGATTTTAGCTGAGCAGATCATTTGCTAGCCATTTATAAATCAGCCTTGATTTTTTTGCTTCGTTTTTGGATCAAGCCAAAAATGAAGAAATAGAAAGCTTCGTGTCAAGCTTCAAAATTGCAAGAGCGGAGTTGTAAAGCCGAATGGGAATCTAATCCCCTCCTTGGAGGGGAGAAAGGGGTGGGTCCATTGCCCTTCTCCCTCTTTTCCGGTAATTTCAACAGACCAACCTGATCACAATGAGATTCACTTTACTATTCATCCTACTAATTTCCGGATTGTCTCTTAGTGCGCAAGATGATGACTATCGCGTGATCCCTTCCCTGACCGACTGGATTGAAGAGATAAACAATTGGCCGGACCCTGTCTACGACGTTGAGAACATCAAAATCCTTATCGATCCTGAAAAGGATTCATTGCTTGCAGGACGACCAAGAAACCCTAAAGAATCGAAAGTCAATGAGGAAATTGCAGCCGTTATCAATAAGCCTATAAGTATATCTGAATGGCAGGTTGAAAATAATTATGGAACAAACAATACGATGATGATTAAAAACATTTGCTTTAAAGAGAAAGTCCGTTTGTATGAATATGAGGGTTTTGGACTTGGTTTTGCGAATCTGAGTTTTGAGAAGTCTGTGGACATCAGGAACCAAAGAAGGTTTTCGTATATCTTCTTGACATTCTGTCAATTTAAGGACGGTCTTAGGCTCATTGATTTTGAAAGTGACCCTAATGTTATGCTATATAATTCTTCTGGTAGTGGGGTAGTGGTAAGTCGCTCTTTAGGCAATCCTACTCTATCAGTTAAGAATTCCGAGTTGGATTTTATTAGGGCAACACAAAGCACCTTGAATAAGGTAGAAGTAGAAAATAGTAAAATCGGAACCATATCTCTGCCAGGGGTCTATGTGTCAACCTCATTACATGTAAGTTCTTGTGAATTGAAAGGATTGAATCTGGAAGGCTCTCAACTTCCGGCAAAAAACAACTACATACCATTTAATCAGGTGAATGATAAACTGTTCATTACGAGTTCCACGTATAGAGATTCTACAGATAACTATCATTATCGAGCAAAGGATTATTTGGATTTTCAGTTTAAAAAAGAATATGATTTACTAATTGCGTCCTATAAACTGTTATTGGAGAGCTATCAGGAAAGAGGGGATTTAGAAAGCTACAATGCCTGTTACTTAGAGATGCGTAACAAACAGACAGCTTATTACAAATTCAAGCTAATGCAAGACCTGGGCTTTGAGAACTTCTTGGTCTATCAGCTCAACGTCTTCCTTCGCTCGTTTAGTGACTATGGCACCCGGCCTACCAAAGCCATTATTTCTTCGATTTACGTCATATTGATTTTTGCCTTGATCTACCTCTTCTTCCCCAACCACTGGGACAGTCATGGCCGCATGCGAATCATGGATCGGTTACGTTTTTTCCTGAAATATTCGAAGCAAGACGAGGGAGTCAAGGAAGTATATCTGGAGGAGAAGAAGGAAGAGTTGGTACCCTTTGAGGAGTTTAAGGCGTACTTCGAAGAGCATGGGAAGAAGGCACCCGGTTTCTTTTACTCAGTAGCCATGCCTTTGTACAAGTGGTCAGTCTCAGGAACTCGGTTGGTCTCCGGCCTTCTTGGAAAAGTGGATGTACTCGGCGGAACCTGGGAAAATACACCAAAGTCCAAACGTTGGTTAAAGTCTTCTTTGGTCATTGGGGCTTTTCTAATCGCGCTGGTTTACGATATCTTCATCAAAGTCCTCAATGCTATAATGCTCTCCATCAACACCTTTACCACCCTGGGTTTCGGGGAGATCCCGATCAAGGGGTTGCCGAGGTATTTGGCGATTGTTCAAGGGTTTATTGGCTGGTTTATGTTGACGATCTTTTCGGTTTCGTTGATTTCGCAACTGCTCAATTGATATGAAAAAGTTAGTCTTATTTTTAATTGTCCTTTTTTATTTGAAAGCGTTTTCACAAGAAGAAGAGGAACTAATATTTAAGAGCTATTCCTTTTCTGAGTTCTTTAAAATGCTAGAAGATGAGCCCAGCGATACCTTTGCCTTAAAAAATGCTATAATTGAGAGAGACACTGCCACCGATAAGGCCTATCTGGGTAAGATAGCAATGGGCATTGGGAATTTTGAACCTTTAAGGAAAGACACTATTTATATACGAAAGGAATTGATTCTTGAGAACGTACATTTTTTTAATTCAACTCTTTTTGCAAATGAAGGATATATTGGTTTTTTGAATCACATGGTTTTTTCAGAACCTGTAACACTTACAAATGTGTCTGGCCGAATTAGAAACGTATTGTTTAAAAAACGGTTGCGTATTTACACAAACGAAAGGTATAATGTAATAAGACCATCCGGGTTAGAGAACAGAGTATTATTCTTGAATCTCAAAGAATCTACAATTAATAACATTACATTAATTATCCAAAATTCAACCGAAGATGAACTATTATCTGCAGTTTGGATAGAGTCCTGTAAGTTTGTAGGATCAGGGCGTAATCCGATATTTCCATGGAACCTTAGCTCTTTCTTATTCAGGAATAACGACTTTGGGGACATGACTACTGCTCTTGGATTTTCTCTAAAAGAAAATAATCAAGTCACAATCGAAGGGAATAATTTTAATGCTTGCTCTGCTGAAATCCTTATTGAAAAAAGTCAAAATCAAAGTATCCAGATTGTAGACAACACCTTTAACAGTAGCATTATTTTAAAGATACCAGAATCCATAGACGATATTAGAGTAGACTGGAATCAATTTAAAGCAGGAGTAGTAGACGTAAATGGATATTATGAATTCTTTCAAACAGAATATTTCCCTAAGCTCTCTGATTCTATAAATGACTACTTGTTAAAACCTGAAATTATAAATGAATATAAAGAGTCATTTATAATCCCATCAGAAAAGTACTATAAATCAGAAGTTCGTCTTTTAGGTACCCTAAATGCTATTTACAAAAGACAGCACGACACACAATCATCCAATGCCAGTTTCATCGCCCTTAAAGATCTTGAAACGAAAAGACTGGCGTATCTCTATGGTCAAGCCCCTTCATTCGGTACTTTTTTTGAGTGGAAAGTGAATCAGTTCCTAAAACTCTTCTCAGACTATGGCACCAAACCCTCCAAGGCCATCGTCATGTCTGTGTATGTGATCCTGGCTTTCGCCCTGATCTACCTTTTCTTCCCCAACCACTGGGACAGTCATGGCAAGAATAGAATCAAAGACCGCTATTTATTCTTTTTGAAATACCTAAGTCTAAACAAGGGTATTCATGATGTGTATTTGGAAGAGAAAAAAGAGGACATTCAGGAAGGTGAGCATTTCCGTTCCATTCTGGAAAAACACCGATATGAAGCACCCGCAATTTTCTATCAAACGGCCATGCCGCTTTATCGCTGGTCGGTAGCTGGCACAAGGCTTTATTCAAGATTGCTGAGAGGATTTGATTTTCTAAAAGGGACATGGAAAGAGACTGATCCTAAGATTCGACCGCTTCGAACAGTACTTGTAGTATTGATGTTCGCAATTGCCCTACTGTATGACCTCTTCATCAAAGTCCTTAATGCTGTCATGCTATCGATCAACACCTTTACCACCCTAGGTTTCGGAGAGATCCCGATCAAAGGGTTGCCGAGGTATCTAGCCATTATTCAAGGGTTTATCGGGTGGTTTATGCTCACTATTTTTTCTGTCTCGTTGATCAGTCAGTTGTTGAATTAAGGTATTGTAAACCCACCCCCGACCCCTCCCAAGAGGGGAGTTGTAAAGCCGAAAGAGAATCTAATCCCCTCCTTGGAGGGGAGAAGGGGTGGGTCCATTGCCCTTCTCCCACTTTTCCGGTAATTTCTAGTAACCAACCTGATCACTATGTGCTGGTAAGTATTTTCCTCACATTTCTCATTTCCCCGCTTTGTGCACAAATTAATATGGTTCATAGACTAACCGTAAGTAGCCATCCTCTTCGAAAGGAAAGCTATACCTTCGGTTATTTCCCAACGGCTGTAGTGATCATACACCGAACTGTTTTAGGTGATGGTCTAAATGCTTCCAGATGAGTCGCCCCCAATATTTTTCATCCAGGGCACCGAAAAAGGGGTGGGGAAGTAATTTTGGATATTGCTGAACCTGGTCTAAATGGTCAAGTAATACTTTCTTTTCAGCATCGAAATCTTTAACAGAAATTTGCTGCTCAATCACGTTCATTTTAGCAGGTGTGGGCAATCCTCGGGTCCAGGGGATAACAAACAACACTAACCACTTTACTAAACCTGTTCTCATGAAAGGTGAACCTTCTAATGCTTCCTGCTTAATCATCCCCAATCCAAGTTTTAGCTGATGGGAACAATGAACCAGCATCTGATTCACATTCATCTTCCCCCAACGGTTGCTACTCGTGCTACTTAATTGCTCCAGTCGATTTAATATTTGCTGGTAATCATGAGGATTGAAAATAGTTGAAGACATCTGCTCTAAAATTGAAATGTAGGAATTGCACCAATTCTTTACCATCCAAAAGTAGGAATTGGTTATCATTCGTGCTAATCCGTTTAGGGTAGCTATAGGTTTTAACGGATGTAGGAGCTACTTTTAGAAAAGCAACCCTTAATCGCTGGGTGCCTTTATTTCCAGGTATAACCCCAGCTTGCCGGCAGAAGCAAGCTTAAATGAACAAAAATGGAACATATTAATCCCGATGGACTAATAACTAACCCTGCCTTTTCTCAAGTGATTACGACACAAGGAAATGGAAAGACCATCTACATTGGGGGCCAAAATGCTGTAAACCAAAACGGAGAAATAGTAGGAAAAGACGATATTTTGTTACAAACCGAACAGGTAATGAAAAACCTTGAGGTAGCTCTACGTGCTTGTGATGCGAATTTTCAGCATTTAGTGAAACTGAACATTCACCTACTGCAAGGACAAGATGCATACGGTGCATTCCAGGTATCTCAGAAATTTCTCCAACAGTCTCCAAGCCCTCCGACTATAATGGTCTTATTTATCGCAGGTCTAATCAATCCAGATTTTTTAATTGAAATTGATGCCATTGCCTTCGTTCCAGAAGAAGGAAAAAGGAATCATGACATAGGCTGAGGCGGCTATAACTCGCACAATCGCGTTACATAAATGCTATCCCGAATCCACCTAAAAATTAATGAGCCCATTGACTATCTTTAATGGTATGTATAGACTCTTTGCCCCTATTCTATTGCTTTTGAGCTTACCCCTATTTGGGCAGCAAACCGATCCAGTTTTCGTTATCAATAATCCTGAAGGTCATTTTGGGACTATTATTAAGATCTTGGTAACGAAAGACAATAGCACGGCCATTACCATCGGCAAAGACAAAAGCATATGCATTTGGGATATTCAGCAGGCGAAGCTAAAAAAGAAGCTCTGGTTAGATATTGGTGAAAATGAAAATGGTAGACTGCTAGATGCTGATCTAGACCTGGATAATAACCGAATGGCTGTGGCTCGTCTAAACGCTACAGGAGAATATGTAGTGAGTTTGCTTGATATCGATGAATATAAGCTTTTAGGAACTTATATAGGATTTTCCAATGGATTGCGTTTTGTTCGCTTCGATCCGAATGGTAAGTTCATCATCACCGGAGCAGCACAGGAATATTTCTTTCAACAATCAGAGCCGCTAAAGCTATGGAAGATACCAGCTACTAGCCAAAAAGAATTTCTGATTAGTGAACCATCCGCTTCCATTGAATCTAATCCGATGCATGATATTGCTTTTTATGATCATGGGAAAAAAATAAGCTAAATTGCTTACACAGGTAAAAATTCAGACATTGAAATTGTGTACGATAAAAATGCTATCCCTGAATATACCTTACAAAAGATTAGTAACAGTGGCCTCACAAGTGGTCATGTTAAGTATCTTAAAGATCAAGATAAATTAGTCTATGCCAAACATAGTGGTATAGTACAGCTTATAGATAATAAAGGTCAAAAAGCAATCATTTATGAGCCTACAGGTGACACCACATTAAGTGACATGTACCTTAATAAAGCTGGCAAAACAGCTTATTTGGAAGTTCATAGACCGGAGGTTGATCAATACTTTTCAGCAATTATGCGTTTTGGAGATAAAGTAGAAATATCCCTCTATCCATATAACTTCAGCTATATAGCTTTCACTTCTGATTCCACATTTTTAGGAACTGATATCCAAGGACTCAAGCATATCAACTTTGTAAGCAGAGAAGAAGTTAGTTTTACTTCCAGATTTGTTCAGCCACCTTCAGACCCTATCGCCTTCGGGCCCGGGAAAATAATTGCTTTTGACAGCTTAAATCGTTCCTTTGATTTCGAGAACCATACACTGGACGGTGTGGAAGATTTTGACGGTTTTTCATTTAACAAGACGTCTTATAAGGGGACCAAGATTGAAATTGCTCCAGGAAATGTACAGCTCCTTTTCAATGGTAAGAAGAAGTTTCTTGTTTATAACTCCTATCTCATAGCATCCTCCTTTCTCAATGATGGCCATTTTCTGGTGAATTATAATCGCTACCGTGACTATCAAACAAGTTTGATTCTTTACGATGTTTCAGACCATAGTTCAGTTAGTCCCATAAAGGAGTTTACGGGCAATTTCAAATGGTTAACAGGCATTGCCCCAGCACCTGATGTTCAGTCAGGGCTTTTTGCAATCAAAGACTTTAATGGGATACTCTCGCTTTATAACTCTGAAAACCCCAAACATCAAGAGGTACTAAAAATAGACAAACTCCCAGGTACCGCCTTTAAAGAAATTTGGATCACTTATTCAAAGAAAAAGAAAGAATGGGTGATACTTCCATTAAAAACCTATCAAGGTCCTTTCGCCGATAATGATGTAATCATCCGTGTGAATGATTTTGTGATCGATCCTTCAAAGGACTTGTATACCTATCTCGAATCTTTGGATGCTTCCAAACCGGTTTTGGTCGAAGTAAAGAGGAAAGAGCAGGTATTTACGGAAGAGCTTGAACTAAACACCATAATGGCTATCCCCCCACTCCTATCATTTTATGTACAGGATAAAGAGTGGATCTGCTGGTCTCCTGAAGGGTATTATGCTTCGTCTGTAGCAGGAGAACAACTGGGCGGTTGGGTTATTAACAATGGAATCAATGAACTCGCTGAATATCATCCAATCTATGATTTTAAAAAGGAATATTATAAGCCGGAATTAATCAAGCTCATAGCAAAGAATGAAGCCTATGAACGCGCTGTGGAGGTGTATAATCGCACGGCATCAGTACCTCTTTCTGCTAATAAAAATGTCGCTGAAAACCTCCCTCCCAGCATTAAATGGGTTACTCCGGAATCAATGGACACCACATATCAGCAAAATGCAATCATACTGACCGCAGAGATTGCCTCTTCTACCGAGATCTCTAACGCCAAGGTGCTATTAAATGGTAGAACCATCCTCCGAAGAGATCAAATGAAAATATCCGAGCAGCCCAACAATAAATATGAAGTTCGATTCGAGATGGAACTCTTAAACCCACAAAATACCGTTAATATTTTCGTGGAAAACCAAAATGGCTCTACCATTTCAGAAGAACGAATCATTCGATCACAGCGCATTAAAAAAGGGTTAGAGCGATATAAACCGAACCTTTATATACTGAACATCGGCGTATCCAAACATAGCAATCCTGATTAAAGTCTTACGTATGCAGATAAAGACGCCAATGCAATAGCTGAGGTCTATAAAAGTCAACAAGGAAAACTGTTTAAGAACGTATTTGATAGAACGCTTACCAATGAATCAGCCACCCGATCCAATATACTGGAAGCCTTCTATTGGCTGGAAAAAAATGCCACTCAAAAGGATGTAGTCTTAATTTTCATCGCATCACACGGCATCAATGAAAAAGATAAGTTCTACATCCTTCCTTACGATGGAGATCCCGATCGAATCCGCATCACAGGCGTGTACTGGCTGGACTTTTCAGATGTGCTGGGTAATCTCCCTTCAAAAGTGTTGGTGTTTATCGATGCATGCCACAGTGGTAAGCTGGGTGCTAATCTGTTAGCCAATAGAGGAAGGACGGATTTAGTTGAAGCCATTCGCGCATTAGCTACAGAAGAAAATGGGGTGGTCATCATGGCGGCATCCACAGGTAAGGAGTATTCCTATGAAAGTCAGGAATGGGGACATGGCGCCTTTACACTTGCTTTGCTAAATGGCCTCAGAGATGGTGAAGCAGACCTGAACCAGGATGGGATCATCAACATCAGAGAGATTGACTACTTCGTTGCGGAACGGGTAAAAGCGCTTACCAAAGGAAAACAACATCCAACCACACAAAAACCAAGTGTAGTAGCGGAGTTTCCTCTGCTGCTATTGGATCGCAATATTGATAACAGAAATTTAAATGAGAATGCAAACTGGCTATCGGATACGATAGTGCTTATTGCTTACAGAAAAATTCTATGTTTCTAGCAACTTTAGCTCATTCTCATTTAAGTTGGCATTTACTCCACCGCATTGTAAACAAGCCTAACAAATTCACCTATTCTAGCAGGTTCCAGCCATCGTGTAACAATCACCAGGTCTTTTTCCTGATCCACCACAATGAAGTTGCCTCCAAACCCAGCAGCATAAAATAAATGCTCGGGAAGTCCCTCCCACTTTCTGGGTCCTCGGTTGAGCCACCACATGTATCCATAGCTTTCGTAAGCTGGTGCCGGCGTTTGAACCGCTTTCACCCAGTCTGCGGAGATCAGTTGCGTTTCACCCCATTTTCCATTTCGTGCAAACAGTAAACCAAAACGGGCATGATCCAGCGAGTTAATAAAGACCCCTCCTCCATGGTGTCCTCCACCACTCACGACCTGCATCTGTTGGCCATCCAATATGATCCAGCTATCCTCATAGCCGTACCATCGCCAGGTAGGTGTCGCTCCTATGGGGTCCATGATGCGTTCCTTGAGGAGTTGAGGTAGCGGTCTTCTCCATACATTTAACAAGGAGTACGAAAGTAGATTTACGCGAACATCATTGTATTTAAAATTCGAACCAGGATCATTGAGCGCCCGGTATTTCCAATGGTCATATTCTTCTTCTCTGGCCGGTCTATCGGCCCAGTCATTCAGCCCAAAGAGGGTACCAGACCAATCAGAGGTTTGGTGCAATAAATGCTCCCAGGTAATCTGGCTATTGTGCGCTCCTCTAAAGGTGCCATCCCACACATATGCGTCCACCTTTTCATTGACTGAACCGATCAAACCATCATCCAATGCCAAGCCAAACATCGTAGAGAGGTAGCTCTTGGTCACACTAAACGTCATATCTACCCGATCTACATCACCCCATTGCCCCACAATGTACCCATCCTTTACAACCAACCCTGCGGGGCCTCCACGCTTTTTGGTCGGGCCTAATAGTTGATGGTCCGGCTCTCGACTGAAGCCCTTAAGAATCGCTAATCGAAGATCTTTCTCACCGGCGTATTCATTGGCCATAGCAAAATCAATGGCCTCCCGTAGCTTGCCTGCCTTGAAACCTGCCTCTTTGGGGTCTTTGGTTTGCCAGTCATTTTTCGGTGGATAGTACTGAGCCTGTGAAAGAGACCAGGTACTAATGATGAAAAGGAAGAATAGCTTTCTCATTTAGGCAAGTTACTATTCAATCCTCAATCACTTCAAACTCTACTCTTCGATTAAGTTTTCGGGTTTCCTCCTCGGCATTGCTGGCTATGGGTTGCGCTCCACCGTAGCCTCGACCACTCACACGATAGGCACTAATCCCCTGAGAAATGATGTATTCTTTCACTGCCTTCACCCGTTCTTCCGAAAGCTGTACGTTTTTGACCGGATCACCGGTGTTGTCTGTATGCCCTTTCAATAAGATCTTCACCTTTGGGTTGTCATTCATCATTTCCACTACCAGGTCCAATTCCTGCTCCGATCCGGTAATCAGATTCGCTGTACCTCTATGAAATAGTACATTATTTAAGGCGATGGTCTCTCCAGCCTTTACCCGCTCAAGGGTGATTTCGTTGATCCCAATCTTGAGTCCATCCCCCATTGGAATGATTCTAGGCAGATAACCAGGTGATTTCACTTCCATGCTCTCACTTCTTAGGTGAACCGAATCAAGGACAAAAACACCTTCAGGGACATACACTTCATCTGTTTGAAAAATGAGCTCTGCCACAATCAAGGCTTTGGACCGACTATCAATAACCTTGAGCATCATCTCCTCGGCTATCACTTCATTAAGGCTTTGAACGACTTGGGCAGTATCCTTATCGATTTCCTCCTTGATTTTTATTCGCATAATATCTCCATATCCTTCACTATCCTGAGACCTGATGAAATAGGCCCAATCTTCGTCATCTCTAAAAACAAATGAGGTCTCTGCTCCAGAGGAATTTACCGCCGGCCCTAAATTTTTCGGTTCAGACCAATTTCTCCAGGAATCATCAAGTCGCTCGCTATAAAAGATGTCAAAGCTACCTTCTCCTCCCCTCCCATTCGTAGCAAAGAATAACGTCTTATTATCTGCCGCAAGAAACGGGGTAATCTCCTGGAACTCGGTATTGATCTTAGCACCAAGGTTCTTAAGACTACTCCATGAGCCATCCAGATTCTTCTGTGCCAAGTATAGGTCTTCTACTCCATAAGTATTATTGGAGACCAAACTTAAAATCATAAACTGTCCATCATTGGAAAGACAGCCACTCTGTAATTTTGATTTACTTCTAAAAAAGGGCAACCTCACCGGACGTTCCTTACCAGAAACCAGGTTATACTCATTGATGAAACCGTCATAGCGTCCTTTCTTAAAAGCGACCTGACTATAAAAAAACGATCCATCAAAAAAGCCAATTGGCGAAACCATCCCTTTTGTAGCCAGGTAGTCCTTGAATACATACGCCTTGAAAGTATCCATTTGATTCATGGAAAACTTACGTTCATCGCCCGAACCTCCCTGCTCTTCCGTAAATGCCAAATCAGGGGAAGCAGGGTCCAGCACCAGGTAATTCTGACCATTAGGTGAGTTTAATTCGGTGATGGGAATGGGCTGCTCTTCAAATTTTATTTGTGCATGAATCGATAAAGAGGCCAGAAGCAGAATATAAATTATTGAATTTTTCAACTAAATAATTTTACTTTTTTTATAAAAATATTTGAATATATAACAATACTAATATATAATTGTATTCGTAAAGTTTCTCTATTGATTAGTTGGTGACAAAGCTAAACAGCTAGTGAAAGAAAGTCCGGAGTGGTTACCGGACTTTCGTCTTTTATATCCTTACCTTTTTACTAACGAATTTATTTCCTTTCATCACAAACCTCCAGGGTCTCAGGGCATCTTCCTCAGCATACTCGACTCCTATCCTGGTATCGCATTGAATCTCGAATGTTTCTTTTGTTGGATGTTCCGCTATCCAGATCTGATCATCCAGAAGATTCGTTCCGGTCATTTTTACATGGATCCCCATAGCTTGTGAAAGTGTTCCCGGTCCGGATGCCAGCCTGGCTTTCGGATAACCCCTTCGTTCTTTCATGATCTCAATACCTTCCAATGGCTCTAGGGCTCTAATCAAAACAGCATCAGCTTGCCCTTCCTTATTGGTAACCACATTGATCAGGTGATGGATACCATAGCAGAGGTAGACATAAGCAACCCCTCCTTTTTGATACATTACTTCGGTTCGAGGAGTTCGTTTGCCATTGGCATGACAGGCCTTATCTCCACGACCGCAGTAAGCTTCTGTTTCTACAATTTTCCCTGCGGTCAAGACCCCATCAATATTCGTGACCAATACCTTTCCAAGTAAATTTTTCGCCACTTGTACGACATCTTCATTGAGATAAAACGATCTATCCAGTTTTTCGTAAAGGGATGTATTAATTTCGAAATCCATTTTAACCTTTAAACTCTATGAACATTAAAAGAATTACAAATCTACTAGCGTTGAGTCTGCTGATTGCATTTGGAGCAACAGCACAAATTAACACCCCACAACCCAGCCCTGCTGCATCAGTGAGCTCTGTCGTTGGTCTAACTGACATCTCTATAGACTATTTCAGGCCTGGGGTAAAGGGAAGAAAAATCTTTGGAACGGGCGATGAATACCTCGAGCAATACGATAAAGTTTGGAGAACCGGGGCGAATGCTGGAACCATCATCAATTTTAGCACTGACGTAAAATTAGGTGGTCAGGATGTTAAAGCTGGAGAGTATCAAATCGTTTCAAAACCGGGTGCCTCTTCATGGGACGTAATGTTCTTGACCGAAAAGATTGGTGGAAATATGGGCAACTACAATGAGGATATTGTTGCTGCGAAAGTGACAGTAACTCCGATGAAAACACTAAGCGCTGTAGAACGAATGAGCTTCCAGATTGCTAACATCAGCGCTGATAACACGAAAGCAGAAATTCAATTTTCATGGGCAGATGTGATGTGGAGCGTACCAGTAGAAGTGAATTTTCATGAAACAGTCATGAAAGAAATTGCTTCAAAAACTCAGGTAAATCCTCAGAATTATGTAGCTGCAGCTAGTTACTATCTCACTGCTGGAGAAAACCTGGAGCAAGCATTGGAATGGATGAATAAGTACTTAGCTGTCGGACAAAATGCTGGTCAATTCTGGAATGTGCATACGAAAGCGCAGATACTGGCTAAACTGGGTAAGAAAAAAGAGGCTATAGCTACTGCTGAAGATTCAATGGAAAAAGCAAAAAATTGGGAAGGTGGTGATTTTGGTTATATCAAGAGAAACCAGGATCTAATTGATTCATTGAAGTAAGAATATCACATTTTATATATGAAAGCGTAGGCAGTTGCTTACGCTTTTTTTGTTGGTATAAACAATTGAAGAAGTAAGCTTAGCATAATTGTCCCTCCACAACCAATGACATTATACCATAAATAGCTTAGTTTAAACCAGCCTGCCTCTGTCATGAAATGAATAATGATCACACACGTTTCCGCAACGATAGCTGCATAGAATACGGCATTCCCCTTGACCTTTTTAAAGAAAAAGGCGACTAAAAAGATTCCCAAAATCGTCCCATAAAAAATGGATCCCACAATATTTACTGCTTCGATCAGGTTCTCGGAATTATTCGCGAGGAGCGCAAAGAGAATAGCTAACATCCCCCAGCCAAGTGTCAAAAGCTTTGACATATTGAGGTAATGGTGATCGCTTGCATCCTTATTAACAGCCCTTTTATAAAAATCTACAGAGGTGGTAGAGGAAAGCGCATTGAGCTCTGAGGAAGTAGAAGACATGGCAGCAGAAAAAATAACTGCTATCAAAAGTCCCACTAGCCCGTGTGGTAGATAAGTGGTAATGAAAGTTAGAAACACATAATCCGAATCTTTCGTTTCCAGTGTTTCATCTGCCTTCAAGATCACTTGATTAGCTTGACCTCTAAGAGAGAGAACCGCTTCATCAGCTGCACGAAATGCACGTAATTCATCATTGTCCTCGACTTTCACCTTTTGATTATCTGCCACACGAAGTGCTGCCTCTTTACGTCTTACCAATGCATCCTGATAAGCCCTATCAATCGCTTTAAACTCGGAGGCGTATTCTGAAGCTTCTACAATATCCACAGACGCCTCTTTAAAATGAAGGGGCGGTTGGTAGAAGATATAAAAGACATATACCATCACCCCTGTGAAAAGAATGAAAAACTGCATCGGGATCTTAAGTACTGCATTGAACATTAAACCCATTCTGCTTTCTGTAGCACTTGAACCTCCCAGGTAACGCTGAACTTGTGACTGGTCCGTACCAAAGTAGGATAAAGCCAGAAAAAATCCCCCGGCAAGCCCGGACCAAATCGTATAACGTTCGCCAGCATCTGTGCTGAAATTCACTGCTTCCAGTTTACCCAAACTACCTGCAAGGTTAAGGGCACCCTGAAAAGACGTATGTTCGCTGATGTACGATATAATTACGAAGAAAGCTGCAAACATCCCGCCCATTATGACTGCCATCTGCTGTTTTTGGGTGATCGATACCGCTTTAGTCCCTCCCGAAACTGTGTAAACAATCACTAGTATTCCTGTGCCTAGAATCGTGATGGTCAGGTTCCAGTGCAAAATGGAAGAAATGATAATGGCTGGTGCATAGATTGTGATACCGGCAGCTAAGCCACGCTGAATAAGAAAAATGGCTGCACCCAGATACCTTGTCTTCACGTTAAAACGAGATTCCAAAAACTCATAGGCCGTATACACCTTGAGTCGATAGAAGATCGGTATAAACACGGCAGAAACTACTATGAGTGCCAGAGGCAGACCAAAATAATTTTGCACAAAGCCCATGCCGCTTTCATATGCTTGACCAGGCGTGGAGATAAACGTAATGGCACTGGCCTGGGTAGCCATCACAGAAAGACCAATAGTGCCCCACTTCATGCTGTGATCTCCTAGCAAGTATCCTTCAATATTCTTTTCCCCACGGGTCTTATACACCCCGTAGGCAACGATGAATACCAAAGTAGAAAACAAGACAATAAGATCCAAGGTATTCATCTAGTAAGCAGAACTAAATAGGTAAAACAGAAGAATAAGAAAAACTAACCAGCCCACCACAAATAAGTAAAGGAATTTCCATTTCCTGAAAAAGGGAGGTTTATCGATATTTTCTTCAGACATTAAATCAGTCATTCCCTAAGGAGATTAAATTGACAAAAATTCTGTACGCTCCTGGAACGCCTGCAGGCAATTCTCTAAACCAGCTATACCCAGAATAGACATAGTACCCCTCACCATACTTTGCCACGAGTAACCCTCCATTTTTTGGAGTCTCCCCCGGATCATTGCTACTTAATATGGGTTTGAATTCATCAGACCATTCATTTGGAAAGTAGAGCCCACGCTCCTGAACCCATCCTTCAAAGTCTTCTTCCGTAATCTTATTTGGCCCATTAATAACTTCATGATCAAACGATAAAACCTGAACGGGTGCCTGCTCTACGGCCACCCGATCTCTCGAGATTTTTAAGTCAAAAGGCGCAATTTTTTCAGTCACAAGTCTACGGTTCGTATTGTACTGAACAACCATCGTTCCACCGCCTTTGACATACTCAAATAGTTCCTCATTTTTATAAGCCAACCAATCAACAGTATTAAAAGCTCTTACGCCCAAAACAATTGCATCGAACCTTGATAAATTGGATTTGACTACATCGTCTTTTTGAAGTCTTTCTACTTTGTATCCCACTTGTTCTAGATTTTCTGGAATGGCATCCCCAGCCCCATCAATGTATCCTATTAAGGTTCCTCTTTTCTCAAGATCTAATTTGACCACTTTCACCTCAGCTTCCGGATAAATGATCTGCTTGGGTATATGATCGTATTCGATGACAACTTTTCCTTTATTATAGGCTTTTCCATCGACCTCAGCAACAACACTTAATTGCCCAATTGAGGATTTCTCAGGCGGTAAGACATCAAAAGAGAATACTTGTTCCTCTCCTTTTCTTTCCAAGCTAAATGAGATTTTCTCTGGTAGAGTTTTCCATTTTTCAGGTAAATCCAAGGTTAAATCACCCTGCAAATGGTCCTTGCCAGCAATAACTCTTACTTCAACCGGTTTAGCCGTTTCATCACCAAAAACCAACACACTGGAATTAACATTCATCATGATAGGAGGTCCAACGGATATGGGGGTAACTTCTTCTCCTTTCACTGGATCGGTTCTTCGATACATAACAGGCACACCCATTTGCATTTTTTCGCCACCTACCTCGACTAAAGCGGTTCCAATAAAAGGATGTTCGTTTTCAGGCTTGCCAATTAATTCCTGTTCATTGACTGTGTACATACCGAGTTTCGCAGGTTTATTTAACCAATAGGGAGTGGAGTATGATTTTCCCTCTGGTATTTTAAAATTCATTTCAGTTACAAGCGGCTTATTTTTTAATAAGCTGGTATGTAATTCTATCGGATTGATCCAGCTTTTAAAAGAAACTTCACTCAGACGGATGTCTACAGGACTTCTATTGACTGCCTCCATTCTCATCTTTATTGAATCTCCAGGAGTATAGAAGTCTGTATACGAACTGAATGAGAGATAGAGCCCAGTAACAGCTATTATTAATTCATCCAATTCTTTTGTTTTAACATCCCGCCAGAACTCATCTGCTAGTTTAAGCGCAGATTTTCTTGCTAGTACCAAAGGTTCCGCAATTTGCCATGGCCTCTCCGGATCATATTCCTGAATAGCTTTATCAATGTAAAACTGAACTTCTTCTGAATTATCTACTCGATCCCAGGTGGTGACAATGTCATCAAAAGGTTTTTTGGTTTTGGTTCCACCCCATTGTTCTAAGAATTCCATTTGATCTCCTCTGGAACCAGACGAGCCAAAACCCTGACTTTTGTGCATGCTCCTACTTCTTGCTGCAATTTCTCCATATGATGAACCCAATAAAGGGTTATATTCTCCCATATTTATTTGGGTCATTCCTGTTGTGTCTGCACCTGTACTTCTAAACCACCACCATCCAGTGTTCCAGAAAATCTTACTTGGTTGCCATGGATCTACATAAGTGAGTTGTTCAGGATAAGCAGTAGAGTCTCCGGCAAGTTCAAAGGCTTCTCTTGCAAGGATAGCACTCGCCGTATGGTGTCCGTGACTTCTTCCTTCAGAATTAAACCTTGTAATCACCACATCTGGCCGGAACTTACGAAAAGCCCAAACAAAATCAGCCAGAACGTCCTCACGATCCCAAATCGTAAACGTCTCTTCTGGATTCTTGGAATAACCAAAATCATTTGCCCTGGAAAAAAACTGTTCACCCCCATCCGTCCTGCGAGCAGCAAGGAGTTCTTGTGTACGAATGACACCCAGACTCTCTCTGATTTCAGGACCTACTAGATTCTGTCCTCCATCCCCTCGTGTGGCAGATAGATAAGCTGTGCGCATCAGCTTCTCATTGGCATAATACGTAATCAATCGAGTATTTTCATCATCGGGATGAGCAGCAACATAGAGCACTGATCCTAATACATTCAGTTTATTGAGCTTTTGCTTAATTTCTCCTGGAGTGTACGAGGTAGTTTGTCCAGTGGATTCTAAAATAGTAAAAGCCAACAAGGCTACTATTGAGAAATATTTATTCATGGTTAGGTTTTCGTTGCTGTTGTTACGTTACGAAAGGGCAAAAGTTATTTTGATTAATTTAGCGGTTAGCGTTAACCAATAAGACTAGCAATTCAATGAATTGTTTACTTATCAACCCAGGTTGGAGAAATCCTTCACTTCGGCATCAGTAGTTAAAATTCGTTGAAACGTCGCATTGAGGTTTTCAAAATCCCAGGGCTTAGTGACAAAGTCATGAATACCAAAATCTCCAATCGTTTCAAGCAAATCATCTTTCTTTATAAAGCCACTAAGGATCATGCGCTTGATTTTTGGATCATATGCATAAACCTTTTTTAGGAGTTGCACACCACTCATATGAGGCATTCTGTGATCAGAAACAATAAGATTTACTTTCTGATTGAGTATGATTTGAAAAGCTTCCTCGGGTCCTAAGGCTGTAAGTACATTATATAATCGCCGAAATGTTGATTTAAAACCCCTAAGGTTCGGCATCTCATCGTCAACATAGAGAATCGTAAATTCTTTATTTGATTTATTGGCTTGCTTTTCAGCTCGTCTTGCAGCTCGTCTTGCAGCTCGTTCTTCTGGTGTAAGTGTTTGCATAAGACTCCTCTGAAACAAAATTAAATGAAATAGCATCCCGACCAAGGTTAACTTATTTCTTTCCCTATAAATCTTTTGTTGCTTTACTCACAGAAAACATAATGGTGGAACCTTCACCCTCTTTGGTAGACTCAATCCAAATCATTCCCTTGTTCCTCTTAACCAGGTCTTTACACATAAAAAGACCAATACCCGTACCCTTTTCCTCATTCGTACCCAACCTTCTATTGTCTTTCCCCATTTCAAAAATGGTTGGATGCATTTTTTCTGGAATTCCCATACCATTATCTATAATACTTACATGCAAGTATTTATTTGCTTCATCAACAACAATCTTAATTTCACCCTCATTCGGTGTGAAATGAATCGCGTTTACTACGAGATTTTTTAAGATCATCTTGAGTGCACTTCGATCAAAATATACGTCAGGTAGGTCTTGCTTATCGTAAATGAGTGTTTGATGCTTATTTTCTAGTTTTTCTTTAACAAATTCTATGACCTCCTCTATTACATCATTGATATTTAACACTTCTTGGGTCACCTTCTTATCTTCTGAAGAAGCAAGACTCCATTCCAATAAATCATCCAGAAGCTTTAGTGATCGGTCAACACCTTGCTCAATATGAACCATGAACATTTGCGCCTGCTCCATTTGAATCTCTCCAATTCTGAAAAGATCAGCTACATTTTTCATGTTTCCTAACGGCCCCCTTAGGTCGTGGCTAATTATTTTCACCAAAGGTCCTAATTCCATCCTCGCAATATAATTATAACAGACAATCTAAATAGACTATTTATGTAAGGTAATGGTCAAAAGAAGTGTTACTAGCTAGAAATATATATCTTTAAGTGCAAGAACTATCACTTGATCATGTATTGTATAGCCTGGAAATATACTGTCACATCTAACCATGCTGAATTCGAAGAAATGTATGGTAGAAATGGAGTTTGGTTTAAATTTTTTGAGCCTTGCGAGGACTATTTGGGTCATGAACTGATGAAAAGTGAGGATGGAAAATCCTACTTGCTAACGGACAAATGGATGTCAAAGGAAGATTACGAGAAATTTGTATCAAATAATCAGGCAGAATATCAGGAGTTGGAAATTAAAACGCGTGAATTGTACGATGAGGAAGTTTCTCTGGGAACGTATAATATCATTCAATAGCCTACCATTACATCAAAAAGGAATATCCGACCAAACATTAGAGTTGGCATAACTCAACATTCCTTTATCTATCACTATCGGTGAACTGATATTATTGTCATATAAATTCCCAGTTCCTAATCCGTGGTAAGTATTGGTCTGAAACCTGCTCACGAATTGTGCGATAGCGTTCAATCCGATGTTTGATTCTAAATAGGAAGTTACCCACCAGCCTATCCCATGCATCTCTGCAAGATCTATCCATTCATTGACCGAATTAAACCCACCATGCAAAGTGGGTTTCAATACCAAAAACTGAGGCTTTAGTTCCTGAAGTAAAGACAGTCTTTTTTCTGAGTCAAATACATGGATCAACTCTTCGTCCAGGGCGATTGGAATGTCACTTTTCCTACATATTAATTCCATGGCTTCCGGTTGCATTGGTAAAATGGGTTGTTCAATCGAATCGATCGTGTATTTGCTCAATGCCTTTAGTTTGGCTAATACCTCGTTGGTTTGAAAAGCCCCATTTGCGTCCAGCCTGATAATAAGCTCATCTGAAACGTTTCTTAAATCCTTTATGATCTTGAGCTCTGTCTCAAAATCAAGTGCTCCAACTTTTAACTTAATACAAGTAAACCCTTCATCCAGCTTCTCTTTTATTTGAGATTTCATAAAGTCAGTGCTGCCCATCCATACAAGTCCATTTATCGGAATAGAAATCTCACTTATCCCGGATGTAAAAATTTTTTTATCGCCACCATTCATGAGATCCAAAAAACTTACTTCCAGCCCAAACCTGATGCTAGGATACTCTTTGGAAATAAGTTTTGGTAGCAATTCCACAATTTCCTCTTCAGATTTTGGTTGATCCATCTCCACCAATTTTTTAGCAATGTTTTCAAGTTGCTCTGGTATCTCATCTGGATCCTCCGGGCTTAAACGGTTGATGGGTGCAACCTCTCCAATCCCTGATTGACCTAATTCGTTAGTGATTCGAATAAACCACACGTGTCGCTGATCCATGGCACCTCTACTCGTTTTTGCAGAAAATTTAAAATCAAGTTGGTAAGGTTTAACTTCGAGCTTTAGCATGGACCTAAAATTAGCCGATTTTTTATACGAACTACCCGAGGAGCGAATTGCCAAACACCCACCGAAGAAACGAGGTGATTCAAAACTATTGTTTTATGATTCTGGGGAGATCTCACATCATCAATTTGGAGAAATAGACCAGCTCATTCCAGAAAACACCTTGATGGTTTTCAATGACACCAAGGTCATACCTGCACGGGTTATCATGCATAAAGAAACAGGAGCCAAAATTGAGATTTTTCTTTTGGAACCTGTTGCCCCTTCGAAAGTGCATGAGGAAGTGATGAATGCAGTTGGGATCTGTGAATGGAAGTGCATGATTGGAAATGCTAAAAAATGGAAGGTTCATTCACAACTATCATTAGATGAGCTTTCGCTTCATGCAACGAGGATTGATCAAGATATTGTTAGGTTTGAATGGGGCAATAAGATTACTTTTTCTGACCTTCTCACAGAAATTGGAAAAATTCCTCTACCCCCTTACATAGATCGTGAGGTCGATGATGAAGACAAGGAAAGATATCAGACGGTTTATTCTAAGATGAAAGGAGCGGTTGCAGCGCCTACCGCCGGTTTGCATTTTACGCATGAGGTTTTAGAAAAGCTTGAAAAAAAAGCAATAAAAAAAGATTACCTAACACTACATGTCTCTGCTGGCACGTTCCAACCAATTAAGTCAGATAAGATCGAAAACCACCCAATGCACAATGAACAGATTTGGGTTTCACAGGAAAATATTAAAAACTTACTCGCAGCCCATAAAACAATTGCCGTTGGGACCACCTCCATGCGGACGCTGGAAAGTTTGTATTGGTTCGGAGTAAAAATATTGAATGGATCCACTGACTTTCTCATCAAGCAAACGGATCCTTATGAACTAGAGTCTCAATCGCAAAAAAATGCCCTTAAAGCCGTACTGGATTTAATGCAAGAAAAAGAAATGGAAATTGTCGGTGGACAGACCGAAATATTTCTCTATCCAGGATATAAATTTAAGCTTTGCGATGGACTGGTCACTAATTATCACTTACCAGGTTCTACACTTATTCTATTGGTTGCTGCATTTATTGGTGAGGATTGGAGAAAAGTTTATCAGGAAGCTCTAGCAAACGGATATCAATTTTTAAGCTACGGAGATAGTTCATTATTGATAAA
>CAYWOQ010000006.1:0-64207 GCA_964459925.1 uncultured Roseivirgaceae bacterium | reverse complement strand
TTTCTATCAATACTTTTCCCCTGACTTTCCGATCCTGAAGCTTTTTTAATGCCTCTTTCGTTTGTGATAAGAGATATACTTCATCTACCAAGGGAATCAATACACCAGATTGGATCCACGCCATGAGCTGATCCATATTCGCTTTGTTCTCCTTTGGGAAATTTCTAAAGAAAGAGCCCCAAAAAACACCTACAAGAGAGGCTGATTTTAACAAAGGGAGGTTTAGTGGAATCTTAGGAACAGAACCAGCAGCAAATCCGACCACTAAATATCTTCCCATTGGAGCCATACTACGAAACGCTTGCTCCGCATAATCCCCACCTATTGGATCAAATATTACATCTGCACCTTTACCACCTGTCAAAGTTTTGATTTTTTCTTTAAGCTCATTCAAATGGTAGATATGCGCCTCATCTGCTCCTGCTTCTAAGCAAAACTTCACCTTATCGTCAGATGATGTCAATGCAATCACCTTGGCTCCCAGAATCTTTCCAATCTGAATGGTCGCTGTTCCAACCCCACCGGAGGCTCCTAAAACAATAAGCGTTTCATCTTTTTTTAGCTGGGCTCTGTCTTTTAATGCATGAATGACAGTTCCATGTGTCATCATGGTTGTGGCTGCATCTTTAAAGGAAACATCATCTGGTAAATGATACGTATTAAATCCAAAACCTAACACCTCTTCGGCAAAGCCCCCCCAGGTTGTTCCTGACAATACTCGATCACCCGATTTAAAATCGGTAACCCCCTCACCTACTTCTTTGATAATACCGGCGACTTCTCCACCGGGAGAAAAAGGAAGCTCCGGTTGAAACTGATACTTACCTTGGCTTATTAATATATCCGGGAAGTTCACTCCTGCATATTTTACTTCAATCAGAACCCTTCCTTTGCCAGGCTTTTCCAGTTGATGATCTTCGTAAACTAAATCTTCAGGTCCCGTAAGAGATTTTACTAAAACTGCTTTCATAAGATGCTAAGAACATTTTCCGGTGGCCTACCAATAACGGCTTTATTATCGACTATGACAATTGGCCTTTCTATCAATTTTGGATGATCGACCATTGCTTGTAGCCATTCTTCATCTGAAAGTGCTTTTCCTTTAAAGTGATCTTTATATGCTGCTTCATTTTTTCTGACCAACTCTTCAGGACTTATACCTAGTAATTTAACAATATGATTCAATTGTTCTGTGGAAGGAGGTTCCTCCAAATAGTTTATAACATCCACATTTTCCATCTTTTCAGTAAGAATGGCAAGTGTTTGACGACTCTTCTGACATCTTAGGTTATGATAAATGGTAATCATCAGTCCAATACCTCTTTGTTAATTGACATGGTTACCAACATATGCGGAACATCTACAACTTCTGCAATTTTTAAGTCTCCGGCTAATGAACAAAGCATATAGGCATCATTTGCACTTAAACCATAGTTGCTTGTCAGGTGATCTATCATGTATCTTGTCGCCTTCTTTGCTGCCTCATCAATAGTTGTTGCAAAGGCAGTCACCGCATATACATCATCATTCTCATATTGAGGTTCAGGTAGGTTTCTACCCTTAATTAATTCAATCTCAACTAAAAATTTCATGGGTGCCTCTATTGCCGTTCCACATACTTCACCTAAACCCTGAGCTGCATGCGCATCTCCTATCGAAAATAATCCACCATCTACATAAACTGGTAAATACACTGTCGTTCCTTCGACAATATTTGGATCATCCATATTGCCTCCATTAGCTCTTGGTGGAATGGTCGATAATAATGAATCGGTATCAGGAGCAACTCCTAAAACACCTGGAAAAGGTTTCAAGGGAATATTAATCCCGTCCGCAAATTGTAAATTGTTTTTACCTGAAAGTTTAAAGGTTCTTAAATGAGGTTCTGTAAATTCATCCGCTAAAAATCCAAATCCAGGAAGAATAGCCGTCCAACCCCAATCGCCAATTTCAATCTTATGTAAGGTCACCGCCAGCACATCTCCAGGTTTAGCTCCATTGACATACACGGGGCCAGTTAGTGGATGAATCGGATCGAAACTTAAATTCATCAAATCTGAAGTATCAGATTCTATGGTTAATTGACCGTCAGTTGCCTCTTTCGTACTCATTTCAATAACATCACCTGATTCTATTGTCAAAACAGGAGGAATCGTTCGACTAAACCTATTATGTGTTTGTTCTGTTGTGAGATAATGATCCGGTTCAGGGAGTTTCTTGGTTGTAGACTCCACTGTAGTATCGTTTGGTGTTGAGCAGCCTATCATGGCTACTAATACTATCGCAAAATGCTTGCTCATAATTTCGGTTGGTTTAACAAACATTAAAGATTATACTTACTATCCTATAAAAAAAATCTATACTATGAAGAGTGCACTACTTACTTTAGTTGTCCTGTCGTCCTTTTTTTGTTTTTCCCAACGAAAAAATAAAGCCCCGGAGCTTCCTAAAGCCACAACTGCAGAGGCCAGATGGGAAGGTTATCAAAAGCGTTTAGACCTTCAGAAAAACTCATTAGTTAAGAATGTCTCTTTCAGAAATGTCGGCCCTACAGTAATGAGTGGTCGAGTGGTTGACCTTGCAGTAGACCCTGAAGACCCCATGCACTTTTATGTGGCTTATGCTTCTGGTTCGCTTTGGGAAACAAAAAATAATGGCACTTCATTTTCTCCCATTTTTGATAAGGAGATCGTTATGACAATTGGGGATATTGCCGTTGATTGGGAGAACAATATCATTTACGTAGGTTCAGGTGAAAATAATTCAAGTCGCTCTTCATACTCCGGCTATGGCGTGTTTAAGTCCTCAAATAATGGCAAAACTTGGGAGCACTTAGGTCTTGCTGAGACACATCATATAGGGAGAATCATCTTACATCCAACCAATCCTACTACCATTTGGGTTGCCGCTCTTGGCCATTTGTATTCGGAAAATGCGGAACGAGGGGTATATAAAACAACGGACGGTGGACAATCATGGAGTCAAAAACTCTTTGTAAACAACAGAACAGGGATTGTGGACCTGGTCATGCACCCAAAGAATCCAGATTTGCTCATAGCGGCGGCATGGGAAAAAGACAGAAAAGCCTGGAATTTTACAGAGTCAGGAGCCGGTACTGCTATCTATAGATCAGAAGATGGTGGAGAAATCTGGAATGAAATTGCCAATGATAGTGGATTTCCGGATACCAATGGAACAGGAAGAATTGGCCTGGGCTTTGCTCCTTCTGATCCATCTATTGTTTATGCCATTCTGGATAACCAGGACCGGAGAGAAAAAGAAGCAGATGATGAAGATGAAGGATTAACTAAAGATGCTTTACGTTCAATGTCAAAAGACGCCTTCACGGCTCTGGAGAACAAAGAAATTAATTCGTATTTGGATGACAATAGCTTTCCTAAAGAATACAATGCAGTAGATATAAAAAAAGATGTTGAGGCTGGAAAAGTGATACCATTGGATTTGGTCACCTATACGGAAGATGCAAATAGTTTACTATTTGACACTCCAGTCAAAGGAGGTGAAATGTATCGGTCAGATGATGCTGGAAAAACATGGATCAAAACACATGAGGACTACATAGAAAGCATGATTTATTCCTATGGTTATTACTTCGGACAGGTTCGTGTAGATCCACAAGATCCAAATATTGTATACACCATGGGTGTTCCTATTGTCCGATCAAAAGACGGAGGAAAGACATTCGAAAGTATTAATGAGGAAAATGTCCATGTAGACCATCACGCCCTTTGGATCAATCCAGCAAATCAAAAACACCTTATTTTAGGGAATGATGGTGGGGTTTATCTGAGTTTCGATGCGGGCGAAAATTGGACGAACTGTAACTCGCCCTCAGTGGGACAGTTTTACTCAATCGCTGTGGATATGGACGAACCATACAATGTGTATGGTGGACTTCAGGATAATGGCGTCTGGAAAGGTCCTAGTACTTACGAATACTCAAGAAGCTGGTATCAGGAAGGGAGATATCCCTATGAGAGACTGATGGGTGGTGATGGAATGCAAGTAGCTGTTGATACAAGAAACAATGAAGTTGTGTACACGGGTTACCAGTTTGGTAATTATTTCCGCATTGACACCAAAACTGGTGAAAGAAAATACATTACCCCTAAACATACGTTAGGAGATGCTCCATATAGATGGAATTGGGAAGCACCCATCGCACTATCATCGCACAACCAGGACATAGTTTATTTTGGTAGCAATCGATTCCACCGATCGATGAATAACGGTGACGATTTTGAAACACTTTCAGGAGATTTAACCAAGGGCGGCAAAAAAGGCGATGTTAGTTACGGCACATTAACAACCATAGCAGAATCACCTACTCGATTTGGCTTGATTTACGTAGGGAGTGATGATGGTCTTATTCATGTATCAAAAGATGCAGGAGCCTCCTGGAATAAAATTTCAGATAATCTACCACAAGACTTCTGGGTTAGTACGGTTGTAGCTTCAGCACACGATGAAGGCAGAGTCTATGCCTCCTTAAATGGCTATCGATCGGATAATTTTGAACCTCTTGTCTTTGTTAGTGAGAATTATGGAAACACTTGGAAAAGCATCTCTTCAAATCTTCCTAAAGAACCTGTAAACGTAGTAAAGGAGGATCCAGTCAATGAAAACGTCATTTACGTTGGGACCGACCATGGAGTTTACGTTTCTATTGATCGAGGAATGACCTATCATGCATTTGAAGAAGGACTACCAAATACACCGGTACATGATCTTATTGTTCATCCAAGAGAAAATGAATTGGTGTTGGGAACACATGGAAGAGGAATTTACATCGCTGATGTTTCCAACATTCAAAAATTAACAAGTGAAGTCCTCGAAAAAACAATCCATCTTTTCTCTCCAAAAGAAATGACTTATAGTTCGCGTTGGGGTAGTCGATGGAGTGATTGGGTAGAATACAATGAACCAGAAGTCAATGTCTCTTTCTATTCATCAATTACTTCAGCAGGTAAAATTGAAGTCCTAAAGAAAGATCAGGTAGTTATTAGCTCCGAAATAGCTGCAGAAAGAGGTCTAAATTTCATTGATTTAAGTTTGGAAACCACTGAATCATTTAAAGAAACCCTGGATGAAGAGCAAGCAGAAGCCTATAAAGCTGCTTATAATGAAAAATTCTATTTGAATGATGGTGAATACACGATTAAAATCACTTTGGGCTCAGCATCAGCAGAGATTACGTTTATAATAAAAGCGCCAAGAGAAAGGCCTGGAAGGAAGGAATAGCAACTAAGCCAGCCAGAGGTGGCTTTTTTATTCAACCACCTCAATTACTAAGTTGTGATTGGTGTAGATACAAATATCCGCAGCGATTGTAAGACCCTCTCTTACCATTTCTTCTGCAGATAGTTGTGAGGCGTGTTTTTTCAAGGCAAACGCCGCAGATCGTGCGTACTCACTTCCTGATCCTATAGCTGAAATATCATTATCTGGTTCTATTACATCTCCCGTTCCTGAAATGACCAATATCTCACTTTTGTCCGCAACAATCATCATGGCTTCAAGTCTTCTCAAATAACGATCGGTCCTCCAGTCTTTTGCCAACTCAACGGCTGCTCTTTTAAGGTTACCTGAATAATTACTCAGTTTTTCATCAAACCGATCAAGCAACGTAAAGGCATCAGCAGTTGAACCGGCAAATCCAGTCACAATTTTTCCATCGTTTAGCTTTCTGATTTTCTTAACATTCGATTTTGCCACGATATTACCAAGGGTGGCCTGTCCATCCGCACCGATCGCCACTTTCCCATTGTGTTTTACCGCTAGTACGGTTGTAGCTTTTAGTTTTTCCATATAAATAAAAAGTCTTCCTAAATAAGGAAGACTTCATGCTTTAAGTTCTATTTAAATTAAAATTCTAACCGGATCTTCGAGAAGTTCTTTGAAAGTTACCAGGAAAGCAGCTCCTACTGCACCATCGACAGCCCTGTGATCGCAAGACATGGTGACCTTCATCACATTACCTGGTTTCATTTCTCCATTTTTCACAATGACCGTCTCTTTTATCCCACTTACAGCCATGATGCATGCATCAGGTGGATTGACGATTGCAGTAAACTCTTCAATTCCAAACATTCCTAAATTGGAAATAGTAAAGGTATTTCCAGAAAACTCTTCCGGCTGCAATTTTTTATCCTTAGCCTTTTGTGCTAACTCTTTTACTTCAGCAGAAATATGAGAGAGTGTTTTATTGTCAGCGAATTTTACAACGGGTACAATTAATCCATCTGGTATTGCTACTGCAACACCAATATGAATATGATCGTGTTGAATCAAGTGATCTTCACCCCAACTTACATTTACAGCAGGATGCTTTCTCAAGGCAGCAGCAGTTGCCTTCACCACCATATCATTGAAAGATATTTTAACCGGAGAGATCTCATTCATGGACTTGCGGGCTTCAATCGCCTTATCCATGTTTATTTCCATTGTCAAATAGAAATGAGGGGCAGAGAATTTGCTTTCACTAAGTCTTCTGGCTATTGCTTTTCTCATTTGAGATAGCTCAACTTTCTCCGAATTTTCCTCTCCAACCACCTTTGGTAAGGTTATTGGAGCGGCTGTTTGCTCGGTAGAAACTTGAGCAGGTTGCTGAGGCTGTGCCGGAGGGGTGTAATTCTCCACATCCTTTTTGACAATTCTTCCGTCAGGACCTGTTCCATTGACACTTGCTAGATCAATTCCTTTATCAGAAGCAATCTTCTTCGCCAACGGCGAAGCTTTTACCCTTCTGTTATCGGAAGTGACCGTTTTTACCGCTGGAACACTTTGGGCCGATTTAGATTCCGTCTCAGGAGCTTCTGCTGTTTTCTCTTGCTTTGTTTCAGTATTTTCAGTTCCGCCAGACTTCTCTGCCTCTAACAATGCCTTATAATCAGCTCCTTCTTCACCAATAATGGCAATGACTCCATCTACTGGGACCCCATTTCCTGCATCAACAGCAGTATAAAGAAGTGTACCGTCTTCATAAGCCTCTAGTTCCATGGTGGCTTTGTCTGTTTCGACTTCAGCCAGGATATCTCCTGATTCCACTTTATCCCCAACCTTCTTTAGCCATGAAGCAATGACTCCTTCTTCCATGGTGTCACTCATTTTGGGCATTCGAATTATCGAAGCATTGATGTTACTTGTATCAACAGCAGCACTTGAAGCTGTAGTTGCACTTAATTCATTGGTCGCTACCGATTCATTCGACTCGCTCCCATTACCAGTACTCGATTCATCCAATAATGACTGATAATCCTCACCCTTGTCACCAATCACAGCAAGAATGCCATCTACTGGTACGGACTCTTTTTCTTTCACACCAATATAAAGCAATGTACCATCCTGGTAGGACTCTAATTCCATGGTAGCCTTATCTGTCTCAACTTCTGCTAGAATATCTCCAGAGCTTACCTCATCACCTTCTTTTTTTAGCCATGAGGCAATAACACCCTCCTCCATGGTGTCGCTCATTTTGGGCATACGAATTACTTCAGCCATTAATCGTCTATGTTTTGATTATTTATTCAAAATTAATCTATCCCTTAAAATAAAAAATCCACGTGCTTATTTATCTCAGAATTAGTTTTTCACGTGAATCGCATAACATTTTAATACAATAGTATGGTTCACTAAATGTAAATTGCCGATAATGTTGGATCGCTACACGATAACCCTTCAACCAAATGAATTAGCTCTTGTTTTGGGAACTGAAGTTCCAGACACTTACACACCTCAATATAACGCTGCTCCAACTAAAGCACTACCAATTATCACAAATACCTCCAGGGATAAATTAGACTTCCAAAAATGGGGCCTTATGACGATGTGGTCCAATAATAAGACGATGAGTCCCAAGTTTTTTAATTTGCCTGTTGACTCAGTGATCAATAAATCTTCCTACAAAAAGAAATTAAAAACACATAGGTGTATCATCCCAATGGACGGTTTTTATGTCTGGAAAAAGGTCGCCAAAAAACAACAGATACCTTACTATTTCTTCTTTCCCGATAGGAAGGTATTTTGTGTTGCCGGTTTATGGGAAGAAAATGAAGAAGAAAATTGTTTTATTATGATAACCAAGCAGGCGAACGCTTCTGTTTCTTCTTTTCAGGATGATATGCCTGTGATCATGGATATTGGTGCCACCAGAAAATGGTTAGAGTCTCAAGATTATGAAGAACTAGAAAAACTCCTTTTAAAAGACGCTAAAGAGGAATTGCTTTCTCATACCGTAAGTCCACGAATTAAGGACATTGATACCAACGATATTTCTTTTATTAATCCAACTCCTGCTTCTGATCAGCACGGCAATTACACGTTATTTTCTTGATGAAAAGAATCTGGCTCATAAGCTTATTATTCTATTCCTGCTACTTAAGTGAAGAATTACCTCCCGACCAGGATGTTTGGAACTATGACCTTCCAAAGAATCAAGGGATGTATCAAGATTCTTTACTTGTAACCAACAGTTTGATTGAACTAGATGAATATGGGTTTATTGAAGGATTGATAATTATTAAAAACGATCAACTAATTTTTGAGAATTATTACAATGGACTTTCAAGAAGAACCTTAAAAAACCCCGGTAATTCCGGACTATCAATAACACTAGCTGCTGTTGGAGTTGCCCTTGATTTACGTATTCTATCTCTAAATGACCCTATTAGGAATTACTTACCCGAGTACAAAGATGTTTTTGATAATGACCCATTAAAAGCTGATATTTCAATTGAAGATCTACTCACTCACAAATCCGGCTTGGTGTGGAATGAAAGTATCGGCACACCCTTGGATACATTAGATGATATATTTCGGATGAAGCAAAGAGAAGACTGGATTCTTTATACATTAAGTCAACTATCAGAAGCTCCTCCGGGTCTTCGTTATAGTTTTAATTCTTCTCATGGCATGCTCATGTCAAAAATTATTGAAAATGCATCCGGGCAAGATTATTTATCCTTTATGGAGAAGCAAATCTTTGAACCATTAGGAATTAGTAATTACGAAATAGAAAGTGACCCATCAGGAAACTACAATGGTGGAGATGGATATTTCCTAACATTGATTGACTGGACAAAAATTGGTTTTTTGTACTTCAATAATGGTATCTGGAAAGGTAGAAGAGTTATTGATCCTAATTTCCTGGAAGAATCTATCACTATTAAAAACGAAATACAGACTAACCCAACTGTAGGGTTCAATTATGAAAATCTTGGGTACTGGTGGGGTTTATTTGGAGACCAGTCAGAAAACAGGTTTGGAATACCCGTACGCAATTTCTACTATATGTATTCCAGAGAAGGCAATAGCATATACATCAATCAAGAAGAAAATATTATTGTATCTATCTTTTCTGAAAACTTCTTCAATCCAATACAATCACTAAGATTGTTTGCCAGTATCACCGAAGCTATCGTATCTGAATGACTACAGACAATGATCTTCTGCTTTTTCAAAAGGTTAAAGAAGGTGACCTTTCTTCCTATGAAGTGATTTTCAAAAAATATTACAAAGAATTACATCGGTTTGCATTTACCTATGTAAGAGACGGTGCAGTAGCTGAAGAAATGACCCAGGAAGTATTCTTGTATATATGGGAAAAAAGGGGGAAGATTGAAATTCAAACGACGCTCAAAACCTATTTATATTCAGCAGTAAAAAACAAAAGCCTCAATTACATAAAGCTAGAATTACCAAAACAGCAATCAATGGCAGATATCAGCGAGGTTATGCTAAGTGTTAATCAAGGCAGGATAGATGAAGGAGAGAATGAACAAATAAAAAGATACATTCAACAAGCAATAGATGCGTTACCTAAAAAGTGTAGAAGAATTTTCCTACTCAGTAGGAATGCAGGAATGACTTATGATGAAATCGCAGACGAATTGGATTTATCAAAAAAAACGGTTGAAAATCAAATGGGAATTGCGTTGAAAAAACTAAGAGAATCGCTTGAAATCGTATATAAACGGTATAAAGAAACTATGAGTTGAAAAATAATGGAATTTTTTAGGGGTTTAAGCCTGAATTATTGACATGTTATCGAATGAATAAAGACTTGAGGAGATATAACGAGCTGAATTACAATCAGAAGACTACTTCCAATACAGAAAAAGAGGGATTTATAGATTTCTTATATCAAAACGCTTCTATTGATTGTCCTGAAGTTGATGCTCAAAAGGCATGGGATAATTTAGCTAGCGAGCTATCTAAAAAGAAAGGAACACCAAGTTCATCATGGTTGAAAATTGCCGCAAGCATCGCGGTTATCCTTTCCGTTGCCTTAGCTGTATTACTTACGGGTAAGCCAGAGCAACTACAGGTCGCTTCCGCAGATCAATTAAAGTCAGTCACTTTCCCGGATGGTTCAATCGGAGTATTAAATGAAAATTCAGAATTTCAATATCCGGAGAGATTTGGGGACGAACGAAGAGTCACTTTTAATGGGGAGGCTTATTTTGATATCAAAAAGAGTAAAAAGCCATTTATTATAAACGCTAATGGCGTTGATGTTAAAGTGCTTGGTACAGCATTCAACCTTATCACAACTGACGAAAAAGTATTCCTTTATGTGGATAGAGGATTAGTCGCGTTCTCTCAAGATGGAACGGAAACGAAAATCAAAGCTGGGCTTGAAGCTACTTTCGACAAGTCCTCTAAAAAAGTAGAAATCATGGATAAGCCTTCTCGTAATATCATGAGTTGGAGAAATGGTAATTTCAAATTTGAAAACACACCGCTAAAAGAAGCACTCAATGACTTGCAAGAGTACTATCAAGTTGATTTCAAACTATCCAACGAAAAATTAGAGAATTGTAGGATATCCGCATCTATAAATAAAAAGTCTCTAAGTGAGGTTCTTCGTCTTCTAGAAGAAATATTAGACGTCAAAACGAAACAAAAAGACAATACAGTCAAAATATCAGGTAAAGGCTGTTAATTGTACCCTGACTTGATTGTTATTTTGTGGTGTGTTCTTCACCTCAAAACAATGCTGGACGTTAATACTATTTTTTATAGTTGGAATTTCTTTTTCTTATTCCCAAAATATTCTTGAGTACAGGTTAAAGTTTTCAGGGCATTTGCCGCTAATTGAAGTGCTGGACTCATTAGGAAGCGAAATAGATATCGCCTATAGTCTTGATAAAATTCCAAATAAGAAGGTAAATGTAGTTCCTGGACAATCTCTCGAATCATTATTAGAAGCGCTTCATAGGAGAGATTTGCTGGAATATAGAATAGAAAAAAACCTGCTGATCATAAGTCCGTTTACGCCACGATCTTATACCATAAACGGAGTTTTAAAGGATGCGGAAACAGGTGAACATATCATAGGTGCCTCTGTCCAAATAAAAGGAACCAACCTCGGAACGTTCACCAATGGGTACGGGTATTTTTCCATTACACTTTACGAGGGGGATTATGAGGTAAAATTTTCGCATATTGGCTACACCCCGTTGAATTCAAGTGTGAATCTGAGAAAGAACGTCTATCTCAAAGCAGCTATATCTCCTGTGATTATCCAACTAGATGAGGTAGAAATAAGTGGAATTGAAGGAAATATTCATATCACAGAAAAAATCCCGTCCATCAATAAAATTTACATCAATGAGACCGCAGGCCAGGTTCCCTATTTTCTCGGCGAGGTTGATGTAATTCAAAATGCATTACTGCAGCCTGGAATTAAAGCAATTGGAGAAGATGCAAGTGGAATACATGTAAGAGGTGGAGGGGTTGACCAAAACCTAACATTACTTGATGAAGCGACTATTTATAACCCAAATCATTTCTATGGACTAATCTCTGTATTTAATCCAGAAGCGGTAAATGATATAAGAATTATGAAAGGCTACATTCCACCTTCATACGGCGGAAGATCCTCCTCCGTTATCGAAGTAAGGCAAAAAGAAGGGAACAATGAACGATTAAGTTACTCCGGAGGTATTGGTGTTTTATCAGCCAGGGGCCTTATTGAAGGTCCGATTAAAAAAGGTAAGAGTTCATTTCTATTTAGTGGTCGTCAAAGTCTGCTTAACCTCTCCATTAGTGATTTTGGAAGCACATCTGTCCGAAAAAACCGAATTAGGTTTCAGGATTTAACACTAAAGTTTAACGCAAAACCAAATACCTCCAATCAATTCTATATATCAACATACTACGGAAATGACAGGAATACGGTAGGTCTTAATTCCATTAGAAGATGGGGTAATCGAGTATTTAATTTTCGATGGAATCACCTTTATAGTCCCCAACTTTTTTCTAACATATCAACTTTCGTCTCGGAATACAACTATCGTGTGGAGAACGATGAAGAGCCTGGCGCTTTTATCGGAAGATCCAGAATTCGAGATTTTGGATTGATGGCAGACTTTTTATATTCGTTCGAAACTTCCAATGAAATCAATTTTGGCTTCAACTCTACCTATCACAACTTACTTCCTGGAAGTAGAGAGCCCTTTGATCCGGACTTAAGCCGTACAAACAAAATCGAACTCGATACAGAAACTGGCTTGGAATCCGCCATCTATCTTAATCATAATTTTACGATCGAAAGCTTTGATATAAACTATGGGGCTCGATACAGCACCTTGCATAATTTTGGGCCTGATGAAGTCTTTATCTACCAGGATGATATTCCAACTTCAGATACGGCTATCATAGATACGATTTCCTTTTCTTCAGGTAAACTGGTTAATACGTTTAGAACACTGGAGCCTCGAGTGGCCGTTAACTGGGTGCTTAACAGTAAGAGTTCAATCAAAGCCTCTTTCTCTCGAAATGCCCAATATATTCATCTGATATCAAATACGATTTCACCTGCTCCAACTGATGTGTGGAAACTCACTGATGACTATATCCCGCCTTTGGTCTCTGATCAGTATACACTAGGACTTTATAAAAACTTAAGAGACAATAAATGGGAAGCCTCAACAGAAATCTACTACAAAGACATAACCAACAATATTCAATATAAAAATGGAGCCGATTTGATCTTCAATGAAAATATTGAAACCGAGTTGTTGCTAACGGATGCAAGAGCATATGGTGTTGAGTTTTATTTAAGAAAAAGGAAAGGTCGGTTGAAAGGTTGGTTAAGCTATTCTTTGTCGAGGGCAGAGAGTAAAATCAATGAAAATGATCAAACGAGATACATTGTCGAAAATTTTGATAAAACCCATGACTTTTCTACTTCCTGGAATATGAATCTATCCGAAAGACTGAGTATTTCAACCAATTTCATCTACAATACGGGTATTCCTGTAACGCTACCAACAGATAAATATGTATTCGAGAACAACCTTGTACCCAATTTTGGTACCAGGAATAATGAGAGGCTTCCCGAGTATCATCGGCTGGATTTATCCTTAAGGCTAAAGGGTAAAAAAATCAAAAAAAATGGTGCTGAAAGGAAAAATAGAGATTTTTGGATTTTGACCATCTATAATGTGTATGCAAGAAAAAATGCCTATTCCTATTTCTTCAGAGAGTCCGAATTGAATCCTGGATTAGGTGAGATTGTGCAATATTCCATTTTTGGAACAGTTATCCCTGCCATTACCTATAATTTCAAATTTTGAGAAAAACCATAATTGCCATATCGATGCTAGTCTTTTCCTCTTGTGAAGAAGTGGTTATTATTGACCTTCCAGATGCTCAAAACCTTGTCACTGTGGAAGGATGGTTGACCAATTTTGATGAGATTCAGACCATTCGATTAACAAGGTCGAATAGCTTTGCTAGCAATCAACCGGTAACACCGATTACCAATGCAATCGTTTCTGTTCAATCCAAAAAAAATGGTAATTCATTTCTTTATCTCCATGGTTCGAATGGATTTTATAAATCAACTCAAAGCTTTGGTGGTGAAACGGGTGAAGAATACCAAGTAAGAATTGATTTATCCGAGGGTCTTTCAATTAGATCACAGTGGGAACGAATGGTAGAAACTGTTCCCATTGATGCGCTATTTATTGACTCGTTTGTGGAGAATGATCCAGACAACGCAAACCGACAATTCACTGTATTTTTTCCTCGTATCAGCGCGGTTGATCCAGCGAACAATAGAAATTTTTACAGGTGGATGTTTTTAATAAACAGCCAGTTTTATGATGAACCAGAGTCCATCACAATACAAGATGATCGATTTTTTGATGGAAATGTCATACCAAATAATTTTCGATCTTTTGGCTATGAAACTGGTGACGAAATGATTGTTCAATTTCAATCCATCAATCAGGAGGCCTATGATTACTTAAGCTTGCTTAAATCACAAATTACTTCCCTGGGGACCTCTACAGGAACTACGCCTGCATTTGTACAAGGTAATCTCTCCTATTTCTCATCAGAGAACGATCAATCCGTTCTAGGTTATTTTGGTACGGTAGCTATTAGCTCAGATACTGCAATAGTTGAATGATTCAGTGGCTATAAAAAGCAAACGGAGCGCCCTCACCAAAGCAACTCCGTTCTAATTCAACCAGCTATGGATAATCTTTAATTTCTTTGATCTGTTTGTTTGTTGATCACAGCTCAATGATAGATATAAAATCATTCACCGAAGCCAAGATTCGGTGATCAAGGCCTTAGCATAGACCAACCTAATCAATCATACGATTAACTATTTTGAGAGAATTCTTCGGTGATAATTGACCTGTCCAAGGTGGTAATTTAGGTGACCTTGAAGATGAATCATGAAATAAAAAGTTGACATTTTATATCCAAAAACTTCTATTGGATAATCTGCTTGATAAGTATCATCTGTTGCTTTTTGAAAAAAAGAATTCATTGATTCAATGGTCTTATTGATCTCATCTGTAAGTTGATCAAGTTTCATTCTTCCCTCAAATTCAAATGCTCTATCTCGAATATAGGATGAGCCGCCTAAAACCGCTCCAATGAAATGCTGCAAATTACCACAGATGTGCATAGCTAAGTTACCAGCAGAATTCTTAATGTCACCACTCTTAATCCATAAGGAAGCTTCATCATGATAAGACATTACTTCTTCCTTTAGTTTTTTAAGATCTCCAATATAAAGTTCGCTTAATTCTTTTGATGGATTCATTTCTCAATTTTAATTTCAATTTGATATAAGTCCTTGACAGCACGTTCAAAATGATCTCTTTTATCCTTTTTGATCTTTCCAACGATTTTACACTTCTCTTCAAAATTTCGCTCCAAAACCTCAATATCAAAATCTGAAATCATTTTTTCAACAATACTTATTCCATCATAATCAAACAAAAAGGAGACGTCTCGAACTTCATGAATTGGTGTTTTATCCACTTGTGAAAGAGCAAGCTCTGCAGCGGTCTTGTAGGCATTGATCAAGCCCCCTACTCCAAGTTTGATGCCACCAAAATATCTCACAACAACCACCAAAACGTTTGTCAAACCAAAGGATCGAATTTGTCCTAAAATCGGATCACCAGCTGAGTGTGATGGTTCTCCATCATCATTAGATCGCCATTTTTGGTTGTCCATCCCTAGAATCCAGGCATAACAATAATGTCGCGCATCATGGAATACTTTTTTAATTTCCGTTAATCGCTCTTTAACATTTTCCTCAGATGTTACAGGATACGCGAACGAAATGAATTTACTTCCCTTTTCTTTATATAAACCCTCTGATTCTTTAGAAATGGTATGATATACGCTCAAAACTTAGAAAGTAATTCTCTGGCTTCCTCGGTTATCTGTTCTGTTTCTGAATATTTCAATGATTGATATAACATATACTTCGCTTCTTCCTCTTTTTCCAGTTGATCAAGCACCCTTCCCAATCCCAGATAACCAAAACTTTTGAAATATTCTCCGTGACTTGGAAGCTTTTCTCCGTATTCCAATCCTTTCCTGTAGGCATATTCTGCTTTTGATAGGTTTTTTATGATTATTTCTTCATAATAGGCAAGGAACACATATCCGGCTAGTTTATAATAATCATTTTCATGCCTGATCATGGAGTAAATCATCTGAAGAGGCGCATTACGAAAATCTTCAGGGTTAACTAAAGATTCTAAATACTTCGCTTTGGCATAAAAGTTCTTTGGGTACATCCTACACAAGCTAGACAAATATTCCTGAGCCTTTTCTGGCTCGTACTCATACCTTAAGTAGATGTAACTCAAATACACATGAGCTTCAACTTTGGTAATTAAAGAGTTTTCTGCTGCAGTCTGAAGTTGTACAAGACCTAATTGTTTATCTCCACTTCGGAAGAACCAGATGAAAGGTTTGTAAATCGGATGCTTCTCAGGATACCTCTCAATAAAATAGTTATATAATCCTGTGGTAAATAAAAACTCCGGATATTCCTCAATTAAATCAAATCCCTTTTTCACTAACCCATAAGCTTTGCTCGCCTCACTTACTGCTTTCATCGTTTGGCCTTGATCTGCGTAGTATTCTGCAAGCAATCCATGAGCAGACATGGCAAAAAAGATCATTTCAGGATTTTCTAATGCTGGATCTAATGCTTCTGCAAAAATTACAGCAGAATCAAGTTTACTCTCCATCTCTGCAAATAGCTCAGGAGAAATCGTCGGAATATTAGACCAAAGTAAACCAATGGCTCTCATTAACGGAGCCACTGGATGGTTTGGCAAAAGTTGCTCAGCTTTCTTCGCATAAAAAAAAGCTGAATCTTTATTTGAATTGTATATATGATCAGCACCCCTCCCGATTATCAATTGAATGCGTTCATCATCAAAAACCTGACCCATTGATAAAAATGGAATTGAAATAAAACAAGCTATAGTTACTAAGATCTTCAATTTGAAATTAAGAATGGGAGTGAAACCGCAAGTTAGATGCCAAATGAAGCTATCAAAAGTGAACAAGAGGATTATTTTTGAATTAATGAAGTTTAAAGCATTTGGTGAATTAGATAAATTGCAACCCCCGGCAAATATTTCCTATTATGATCCTAGGTATTTAACTCATCAAGCGTATGAAAAATTGCTATGCTTTGAAGATGAGAATTATTTTTCTTGTTTTTCTTTAAATGATACAACAGCTACGAGCATACCAAAAGCACCTTTCGGATCATTTTTGTTAAAGAGAAATATCTTACCTACCTCGTTCGTATCATACGAACAGCAAGCGATTGAAATGCTGAAGGAAGAGCACATTAAAAAACTTCTTATTGTCCATCCCAGCGAAATATATGATCAATTCATAGGTATTGAAATGCTGAAAAAATCTGGTTATGAAATCATCTATGACGATATCAACCAACATATTCCATTGACTGATGATTGGGAAAGTACCATTCATAAGATGCAGGCCAGGAAACTTAAAAACTTAAGAGCAGATGGTTTCGAATTCAAAAAAATGTCAACTGCAGATCTCGAAAAAGCTCATCAGTTTTTAACTGTTTGTAGGGAGATGCAGGGACTCAAAATAAATATCAGCTGGGAAAAACTAAGGAAGCTGAATGAAGAAATGCCAGATACTTACACATGCTTTGGTGTTTTTAGAGACGGTAAAATGTCTGCTGTATGCATTGCGGTCCAGGTGAATAAAGAAACTGCCTACTACTACTTACCAGGAACGAGTCCCTTTTTCAAATCGCAAAGCCCCATGGTTCTATTAATTGCGGGCATGGTGTCGTTCTACAAGAAATTGGGATTTAAATACTTAGATCTTGGAGTTTCTTCACTAAATGGAAAGCCACAAGAAACAATAAGGATATTCAAAAAAAGAATGGGAGCCATAGAAACCAGCAAACCCACCCTAATCAAACATGTCTGAGAAGCTACCACTTGTTTCTGTAATCTGCTTATGCCACAATCATAAACCGTACCTATCAGAAGCAATTGATTCGGTGCTCAATCAAACCTATAAAAACATAGAATTAATTGTTGTGGATGATGGGAGTATGGATGGAAGCAAAGAAGAGATTGAACAACTTATTGGAGACAAAAAAATTAATTTCATAGCTATCAAAAATGCCATAGGGAACTGCAAAGCATTTAATTTAGGATTAAATAGGTCTTCCGGTGATTATGTGATCGATCTAGCCGCGGATGATACGCTTTTGCCACAAAGGATAGATGAGGGTTTGAAAACGTTTAGCCAGAAAAACATTGGAGTTGAATTTTGCAATGTCTTGAATGTAGATGAAAATGGAATAGCATTAGAAAAACATTTTTCAGAAGGAAAGACTGTTCCTGAAGGTGACATGTATTCTGCTCTGATCGAAAAATATATTATTTCTCCTCCAGGGATGATGATAAAAAGGAAAGTATTGGATGACCTCAATGGGTACGATGAGAATCTTAGCTATGAAGATTTTGATTTTTGGGTGCGTTCCAGTAGAAAATACCTTTATGGCTACACAAACAACATATTAGTAAAAAAAAGAAATCTGCCCGATTCGCTTTCTAAAAAACAATTCAGTTTTTTAACACCGCATCAAAAAAGTACCCTTCGGGTTTGTCAGAAAGTAAAGGCACTCAATCAATCGAAAAAAGAAGATTTGGCTCTTCGAAAACGATGCTATTATGAAATCAGACAGTGTATCAGACAGGGAAACGTTACATTAATTCCTGGTTTTCTACGACTTACTTTTTAACGAACTATCTAAACTAATTTTTCAGTATTCATTAGCAATACCTCATCCAAATCGTAACCAGCAATTGGAACAATCTCTTTTTCAGCATCCCAATCTATTCGTCTTCCAAGTTTATAAGATAAACCACCCATATGAGCGGTAATGGCCTCCTCAAATCCTTCCTGAATTCCACAACTCGGTTTTCCTCCATTTCTTATGACACTTAACCACTCTCTTAAGTGTAAAAAAGTCGAGTCTACCCTTTTCCCATCTCGATAGGTCCAAAGTAGTCCTTTATCAGCGAAATATTTGGAGGTAGCTGAGGATATTCCATCTACACCTGATATCGCAGGATCGTATTGATAAACAGGCACGTATGGATTTATTTTTCCTTCATCAATCAGTTTTGCATAGCGAGTAGACTGAGGATCTGCATAAATGGTTAATTTATTCCCTAATTCCATGGTAGCATCATGCCCCATCAACACGGTGGATCGATTGTACTGATTACCCAGAGTAGCACTATAAACCAGCGTCATCCCTTTTTCTTTTCCAACTCTTTGACTACCTCCTGTACTGAAATCAGGAAATTCCATATTAATCTGCATTACATCTGGCACATTCCTTCCATCATTATGTGTGTAAATACCTCCGGAAGCCATCACCGATTGAGGTATACCCATATTAAGCACACAATTCACACGGTCGTAATCATGGGTCATCAAATCACCCGAAAGACCTGATCCGTAGGACCACCACTTCCTCCATCGGAAAAAATGTTCTTTATTAAACGGAACCTTAGGAGCATTCCCAATAAATAAATTCCAATCGATTGTTTTAGGACTGGCCAGATCATGAATAGGGTACTGCCAGGCCCCGTTATCATCGTTTCTGTTCGTATTCGCCTGAATCAGCGATACATGGCCCAGTACATTTTGATCTATGGCATTTTGTGCAGTAAGAAAACTTTGAGTCTGCCTATGCTGATGACCTACCACAAATACTGCATTACTTGATAAAGCTGCATCGCGTAATTCATACGTCTCAGCAATGTTATGGGTCATTGGTTTTTCCACATATACATGAATACCAGCATTTAATGCATCAATAGACATGGGAGCGTGCCAGTGATCCGGGGTAGCAATAATTACGGCATTCACTCTTCCACTCTCAATCATCTCAGTATGGGTTCGGAACCTTATAACCTTATTATCACCTTCATTAAATGATTCCAGGGCTTTTTTTGCATTTACATCAAAAATGTCGCAAACTGCTGTCAATTTGACATTGAGATTTTCCTGATCAAGAAATGATTGAAGTCTTGTGTCATTGGGATTACTATTTTCCGCTTTTTTCATTTTCATAAGCCAGTCCTTGGTGGCAAATCCTAATGATCGTACAAGATGTTGACCTCTTCCTCCAAAACCAATTATTCCGACTCTAATGGGTTCTCCACTCATCGGACCTGTGGGCGGTGGAGACCCGGCCTGGATATCTAGTGCATTTAATATGGCATCACGTTCTTTTATTTTCTTAGCGCTAGTGTTCGCTCCTATCCACCAGGCAGCCCCAGCAATCGGAATACCTGCTAATCCTTTGAGTAATTTCCTTCTTGAAAATCTTCCTAAAATGTCATTACCACTCATGATGTTTCGTTTAAAGGAATTTGCGCAGAAAGTGATTTTCTATACAGTATTCCTAATCCCAGGTATTGACCTGTAGGAAAATAATAAAGTACCCAAAGCGTTGCTGCTTCAATAAGATTCTTATTAACAAAGAAATAATTTCCTTCAACTGCCAATTGACTTGACCCTTGGAATGGTGGCTGTGAGACATAATAAAACAGCAGTAAAACAATGCCGGCAATTGAGACCCATTGTTCACGAATACCCAAAATCAATCCCAGCCCAATAGCTATCAGTCCAAAAACATTCATAAAATCCACAAAAGCCAAGAGGCTATCTGAAGCCAACCAACCAAAGAAAGTTTTGAAGGGGCCGGAAGCATTTAATAAGTAAGCCTTTGCAGTCCAGGCGGGGTTGTGAAGTTTCACCACCCCTTCATATAAAAAATGCCAACCGATCAAGAGTCTTAAAACGACAAAAGCAGCGATCTTTTTTTTTGTAAAATGTTGTTCCATATCCACTTAGTGGTTAGGAAGACAATTTCAAAAAAACAGTCTTTAAAAAGCTTGATGGTTATCAACAAGTGCTATGAGAAAAATTAGATAACTAATGACTAAAAGCTAATTAGCTTCCAAAAACACGCTCAAGTATCTTTTTACCGTAGTTATATGGATTTGCCCGAATTTGCTGCTCTTCCTGACCTACTAAATGAAATAGTCCATCAATTGCCTTATTTGTGGCATATTCATCCATGCTGGGTTCAATTGATACGTTTAGCAGTTTACCCACCGAGGTAAGCCCTAATCCTGTAGGATCGTACGTGAGAAAATCGTAGGTTGTTTTGTAAACTTTACTTGCACCAGTATTGCTCAATGCATTTTTTACTTCTGGTTGAAATGCATTAAAGAGTTGCTGATTCGTCTTATCATAAAAGTAATTAGTGGCAGAAGTATTTCCTCCGTTTAAAATACCTCGCGCATCATTGATGGTCATCGACTTGATCGCATTCAAAAAAATTGGGCTTGCTTTCTTGGCTGCCGTCTCAGCCCCCCTGTTCATGGAAGTGATCAATTCATCAAAGAGGTCTGATCCGCCATTAAACTTCTTAATGTATGTTTTATATGCAGCTGATGCTACCGAATTCCCATCGATCTTGCTTTTAAGGTCTTGAACGTCTTGAGGAAGTAAGATCTTAATCGTTTGATTTTTTAAATAGCCATTCACTGAAGAAGCTTTTGAAACAGACTTATCCGTCCCAACATTTAGGGCTTCCTTTAACCCCTGAATGATTTCACTTTCGGTAAGTGGTACTGAAGATGGCAAAGAACTACTTACCTGATTGAGTACCTCACATGAGCTAACCACAAATAGAAGGGTAGCTAGAGCAAGTATTATTCGTTTATTTTTCATTCCTATGAAATTAGAAATTCTGGACTAAAGAAAGATGAAATACGTATTAAATCATTATTTCCTGTTTTCTTCATTCCGAAGTATAGACAAATAACTTTCATACCTTCTTGGGGAGATAGATATACCTATATTATCCTTAATCGCACATTTAGGTTCATTTTCGTGCAAACAATTATGATACTTGCAGCTACCAATTAATTCTCGCATTTCAGGAAAATAATGCGATAGTTCCTCTGCTTCTATTTCTGATAATGCTAATTCTTTGATGCCGGGGGTATCAATTATCATTGAATGCTCATTCATTTTAAATAGCTCAGCGAACGTCGTGGTATGAACTCCTTTATTAGCAAATCCTGAAATTTCATTCACTTCTTGTTTTACATCCGGTATCAGCTTATTAATCAATGTCGATTTTCCAGCTCCACTATGACCCGATAATAAACTCACTTTATCAAGAAAAATATCTTTGATCGGTATCAAAGATTCATTTTCAAAACTTGTCAATAAAACTTGATAACCTATGGATTGATATAACTCCTGAAGTTCTTCAAAAAACTGTATTTCCTTTTTCTTGTAGATATCAGACTTATTAAAAATGATCACTCCGGGTATTCTGAATGCTTCCAATGTGATTAAAAACCGATCAATGAATCCGACGGAGGTTCTGGGTAATCTAAGCGTAACTATCACGATTCCCTGATCAACATTGCTGGCGATCAAATGATCATATCCTTTTTTCCTAGGACTTTGCCTAATAACATAATTTTCTCTAGGGTAGATTTTTTCAATGATCCACTCATTATCCGTTTGAGGGTTGTTTATTAACTCTACCCAATCACCCACAGCAATGGGGTTTGTCAGCTTCTTATCTTCCAGTTTAAATTTTCCTCTGAGTCTGGCAATATATTTTTTACCATCAGCATCAACTTCATACCAAAGACCAGTCGATTTAACTACAAGACCTCTCATAATAATCTAAACGAATATACGTGGTACATAGGAGTTTATCATTAGTCTGTCTAAAGTCTCTAGTCAAGAAGCATTGTTTCCATAAAAACCTTTATTTTGGAGTAGTTTTTAACCTGAACACTATCATGAAGAAAATTAAACTATTAGTACTGCTATTTGCGTTTTCCTTTTCACACATAAAAGCACAGGACTTTGGAGGTATTCTTGAAGCGGGTGCTGCAGATGCACAATTATATTTTGAACAATATGTTGGACCCATTGGTGCCTCATTGAGTAATGGACTTGGTGCTGGCTGGTACAATACGGCAAAACCCCATAAACTTCTTGGATTCGATTTGACCGCTGGATTTAATATCGCTAATATTCCTACTAGCGAAAGAACATTCAACTTTAATGATGTCAATTGGAATAACCTGCAATTAGCTTCAGGTTCAAGCGCTACTCTCCCAACAACAGTGGGGGGATTTACCAATTCAAGACTAGTTATTCCGGCAAATGTTGCTATCGATTTAGGAGGTGGCGAAAGTATTACTTACGAAGAAGAATTGGTATTTGATGCATTAGACGGATTTGATGCTGAAGACTTACCAGTTGTTGGTTTCCCAGTACCCTTTGCTCAGCTTGGTATTGGATTACCAAAAAGTACCGATTTAAAAATTCGAATCATCCCAGCTACAGATATTGAAGATGTTAGCTTAAGCCTTATTGGATTTGGAATTATGCATGATATTAAGCAATGGGTGCCAGGTTTGAAGCAAGTTCCATTTGACTTATCTGGTTTCATTGGATGGACTAGATTATCAATTGATTCGGATTATGAAAGCTCAAGTCCAGAGTATTCTGCCAATGGCGCAACAGAAATAACAGCCTCAAGCTTTACTATGCAAGGGATTATATCTAAAAAATTAGCCATTTTCACACCTTATGTAGGTTTAGGTTTTATTGCTGGGTCAAGTTCATTAGACGTTACCGGCCGATATACGTATACAGAATCATCTACGGGAGAGTCTGTTACTGTTAATGATCCTGTCTCTCTGGACTTTGACGGAGGTAGCTCAGCTAGACTTAATGCCGGATTAAGGATAAAGTTATTGATCCTGACATTCCATGCGGAATATGCACTCCAAAAATATAATACACTTACCGCTGGAGTCGGTATTAGCATTCGATAAGATCAATTTAAAATATCTACAAAAGAAAAGTCCCGCCATAAGCGGGACTTTCTCTATTTGTCAAACAGGTGTATGAATAAATTTGTGTTATGCATTAGTTAATACTACATCACACAAAAAAGTAACCCCCAAATGAAAAAAATTCTTTTTGTATGTCTAGGTAACATCTGCAGATCCCCAATGGCAGAAGCTATTTTCAATCACAAAATCATGGAAATGGGCTTGAATGACCATTTCAAGGGAGATTCTGCTGGAACTGCCAGCTATCATATAGGTGAAGATCCGGACCTCAGATCGATAGAAACAATCGAAAAAAATGGTATAAGCATTAAGCACAAAGGCCAGCAATTTGAAAAAAAATATGCAGAAGCATTTGATTATCTGGTAGCCATGGATTCCTCAAATCGAGCAAATATGCAAATCACCCTGAACGATGAGAATGTACATATCTACCTCATGCGAGATTTTGACCCGAAAGGTCATGGTGATGTGCCAGATCCATATTATGGTGGCATCAATGGTTTTGATACTGTTTTTGATATCCTTTCCAGATCAATTGATGATTTCATAGATTTCCTAAAAAAGAATGAAGGATTGTGATCGAGGATTTTTTTAGAAAGGTTTTATTGGTTGTAAATAATTCACAATTAATTACCTCTGTCCCTGTAGGAGGGGGCTGTATCAATCATGCAGCTAAACTCACAACTGGTATTGGATCATATTTTATAAAATGGAATAGCCTGGAGGAAGCCGATCTTTTCAAAAAAGAAGCAAAGGATCTCTCCTTGCTAAGAGAAAAAGCAGAGGTAAAAATTCCTGAAGTCCTGAGTCATGGTCAAGAAGGTGATAAAGCATACCTTCTTTTAGAATGGATAGACACCGGTTATACTTCAAACGATTTTTGGGAAATTTTTGGCCAAAAATTAGCCCGGATGCACAAATGTCATTCAGCAGATTTTGGCCTTAATTATAATAATCATATTGGAAAACTTAAACAGTCAAATAAGCAGCATAAATCCTGGAGTGATTTCTTTATCTCAGAAAGACTAGAACCTCAATTAAAGCTCGCATCCAATAATCGTTTGATTGATTCAGAAACACTATCCTCTTTTAATCTTCTTTTCAAAGAGCTGGAAAACTTAATCCCACAAGAACAACCCTCGCTCATCCATGGAGATCTTTGGAGTGGAAATTTTCTGGTTGATCAAGCAAATGAACCAGTTTTAATAGACCCAGCAGTCCATTTTGGTCATCGGGAAACTGAGCTCTCTTTTACGCACCTATTTGGTGGTTTTGATTCCAAGTTTTACCAGGCATATGATGAAGAGTTTCCACTGGAACCAGGATTTGAAGATCGCATAGATATCCACAATCTTTATCCATTGTTAGTTCATGTCAATCTCTTTGGAAGCTCGTACCTATCTGGAATCAAGCAGACATTAAAAAGATTTGCATAGATCATACCTATCGGTACAAAACCTGATAGTTATCAATGGTTTTTTGCTCCATGATCACTGATCTGTTCCAAGGCAGCTTATTGAATGATTCAGGAGTATAATTCTTAATAGTGGCTAAGTTAAGCGGCTCTTCAAAAGAAAGAATGAAATCCCTGTTAAGTAACTCCTTGATCCTCTTGGCTTTGAACGGCTTATTATCGATACAAAAAGAAAAGGTCAAGGCAGAGTTTTGCATCAAGTTGATTTTAATATTCAAAAGATCCAGAACCTGCAATATCAAACCAAGCTTCTTTTCCTCCATGAAACTATGATCCTTTACCTGCGCTGTAATTAAAAGCTGATTTCCTTTAAAGATGAAGCAAGGAATACTTTTGGTCGTATTATTGGAAGAAATAGTTGTTCCTTCTTTTCCATGGTCAACAAATGACCTCACCGTCAAGGGTATGCTTTTTTGAGCAATCGGTTTTAGGGTTTTTGGATGAATTACTTGTGCTCCGTAATAGGTCATTTCAGTCACCTCTCTATAGCTTAAGAAATCGTATTGTTCTGTTTGATCCAGTATCCTTGGATCAGCATTTAGAATGCCAGGAACATCTTTCCAAACAGTCAGCCCATTTGCGTTCAGACAATATGCTAAAATTGCACCCGTAAAATCCGATCCCTCCCTTCCAAGTGTTGTTGAGTTTCCTTCTACATCAGCGCCAATAAACCCTTGTGTGATTATCATTCGGTTGGCTGGTCCAGCTTTTATCGCTTCTTGTATCTGCTTCTCAGTCACCACCCAATCAACATTTGCTTCACTAAAGTATTGATCTGTACGTATCAGTGATCTTGCATCAAACCATTCACAAACCAAACCTTCTTTATTCAAGAAAGCCGCAATGATGGATGTTGACATCAATTCACCATGAGGAACGATTAAGTCATAGGCAAATATTTCATCCAGTTCATGGATACTGGTTAACTTTTTCTGAAGAGAATCTTCAAATGTTAAATACATCTCAGGCAGGTCACCTAACAATTCATTGATGATGGTTCTGTGATAATTAATCAAATCATCAAGCTCACGCTGATATGGTTCTTTCTGATGTGCTCTCAAAATAATTGCCTCCAGATTATTAGTAGTCTTGCCCATGGCAGAAACCACAATCGTAAGGTCTTGATCCTTAAAAGACTTAACAATATTTGATAAATTCCGAACGCCATTAGCATCTTTTACTGATGCTCCTCCAAACTTAAAAACCTGCATCGCAATCGTTTTAAATAAACAAAAAAGCTTATTTTCGCAAGATAGATAGAATACCTTATGCCTCTAAACCTAAAAATTAATGAGCAAAAGTAAACTTGGCCTACCGATCGGAACAACCTTAGATCGATTTATCAAGAAAAAGGAAGATGAATTCTCATTTGCGACTGGAGAACTTTCACAGCTTTTAAGGGATATTGCCTTAGCTGGTAAGATCATAAATCGTGAAGTAAATAAGTCCGGTCTCTTGGATATTGTCGGTCAATATGGTGAAAAGAACGTACAAGGAGAAGATCAGCAGAAGCTAGATGTCATTGCTGATATACGATTCACAAGAGCTCTTAAGAATGGAGGAATGACATGCGCTATTGTATCAGAAGAAAACAGTGAAATCATTCACTTGAATCCTAATTGCAGGTACGTTGTAGCCATCGACCCACTTGATGGTAGCTCAAATATCGATGTTAATGTTTCAATAGGAACAATTTTTTCTATCTATAAACGAATATCCCCGGTGGGAGGACCAGTACAGGAGGAAGATGTGTTGCAGAAAGGCACGGAACAAGTGGCGGCAGGTTATATTTTATATGGTTCGTCTACTATGCTGGTTTACACGACTGGAAGAGGTGTTCATGGATTTACTCTAGAGCCAAGCTTGGGGGAGTTTGTTCTTTCACATGATGAAATGCAATGTCCTGAAGATGGAAAGATTTACTCTATCAATGAGGGAAACTTTTACAAGTTCGATCCCTGGGTAAGAGAATATATTGACGATTGCAAACAAAAAGGATTGTCAGCAAGATACATTGGTTCATTAGTGGGTGACTTTCACAGAAATATGCTTAAAGGGGGTATCTACCTATACCCCAATACCCAAAAGGATCCAAATGGAAAGCTAAGGTTGCTTTATGAATGCAATGCACTCGCATTTATCGCGGAGCAGTCGGGAGGCATAGCGACAAATGGAAGTGAACGAATATTGGAAATCCAACCAACCTCTTTTCATCAACGATCTCCTCTTTATTTGGGCTCCTCAAAAATGGTGGAATACGCAACTAGTTTTATTAAGAGCTATACTTTAGCCGAGTAATCACTTTCTGCTTTTCACGATTGATTACGGCCTTAGCTAATTGATTAGCTATTTCTTCGGGAACAGCCTCAGTAAGGATTTTTTCTACCAGCGATTCTGGTATATCTATTCTATAAAGTGCATTTAGTAGCCTGTTGAAATCCGTATTCAGTAGGTTGCCAATCTCTTTGGTAAGAACTTCCTCTAACCAATCAAATGTACTTTCTTCGGCTTTGAAGAAGCGATTTTCCTCTAATCCTAAATCCTTACACGCTAGTTGATAACTCTGTTGAACTATTGTAACTTCATTCCTCATTATCTGATAAACTCTACTATGAACAAGATATTTATTTCGCTCTTCCTTTTACTACCGATGCTCATTTTTTCACAAGAAAATGACAAAAAAGAAGTCATGATGGTTGTGAATAATGTCTTTGAAGCCATGAGGACCAATGATAGTACGCTCCTCAAATCTTGCTTCACTAAAGAACCAAAAACATTTACCGTATATGAAAATCTAGAAGGTAAAATAAGTCTAGGTTCAGGTGATTTTAGAAAGTTTGTCGAATTCGTTGGCAACCCTAAAGAAGTAGTTTATAATGAGCCCATTTGGCATGAAAAAGTGGAAATAGACGGAGGTCTAGCTTCTGTTTGGGCTGACTATGCTTTATACGCTGATGATGAATTTATACATTGTGGTGTTGATGCTTTCCATTTAGTAAAGCAGAATGGTGAATGGAAAATCTTTCATCTTGTAGATACTAGGAGAAAAGAGAATTGTGAAATACCGTAATTACGTTAGTTCTTAACCTTATCAGGGATCCATTCAAAATCTTCTGACATAATACCCTCATTTAAAAGATCTATCAAGTCTTGTGGTGGAACAGTGGTTCTCCTTTTAGCAAGATCTAACCATGCTCCATCTACATCAATTTTTGCAGAGAGGTCACCATCTTTGGTATAGATGTTATGTCTAAACGACCACTTTGAAGCATCTTTTCTCAACTTAGAAATGGTGAAGCCAACTTCAAATTCTTCATTCATCCGAATCTCCTTAAAAAATCGAGTATCCTCCCTAAAAAGAATTGGACCTACACCCATTTTTATAAGACTGTCAAAAGGCATATTGATGTCTTCGAAATACATAAGTCGAGCCTGCGCGCAATAATCATTGTAAGCAGTATGTCTCATATGACCATTCGGATCAAGATCTGCCCATCTAACACGAAATCTATATTTTACCTCACTCACCTTTCTCTTCCTTTTCTTCAGTATCCGATTGAGCTTCTTCTGTTTTCTCTTCTTTGTTTAATAGATCTGGTACTTGTTTAATGATCTGATGGTACCAACTAACCAACTTCTTAATATCAGAAACATAAACTCTCGATTCATCATAGTCTGGTAAGACAAACTTTAGAAAAGACTTTAGTTCTTCAGGACTACTGTTTTTGTCCAAATCCGTATCACCGTCAAACTCCTCATGAATCTTTCTCATTACATCTTCCAAAGGAGTAGCTCCTTCTTCATTTGTAGTATAAATGGATATTTCAGAAAGCACACTCACCTTATTGTGCATGGTAGCTACCATTTTTTTCTTTTCTTCATCCAATGATTCCAATATCACACCTGTCCTTGTTGGGTTGATAATTTTAAATAAAGTTCCCTTTCCGGAAACGGCAGCTAAATCGCTAAATTCCATAGTTTCAATTTAAGGTTGCAAAAATATGTTTAATACAAAAAAGGGCCGCATTAAAGAATAATTCTTCAATACGACCCTGTTTAAAAAACTACGTTTGGGGTATTTTTATATTCGACTTAACGAATCGACTCATTAATTCTTCCAATAAAAGCGATAATATCAGTTCCTCCAATTTTCTCTGTGGAGGAGGTAACAAAAGTTGGAGGAAGCTCTTCCCAGGTTTTTCTTAGATAGGTTTTGTAGGCACTCACATTGGACTGGACTTGCGTTTTCCCCAACTTGTCTGACTTAGTAAAAACAATACTGAAAGGGATTTCCTCCTCTCCAAGCCATTGAATAAATGCCAAATCATTTTTTTGAGGCTCATGCCTTATATCAATCAATACAAAAACGGAAGCTAGATTGGGACGTTGGAGTAGATACTCCTCGATCATTAGTTTCCATGATGCTTTGTTCGTTTTACTAGTCTGTGCCCATCCATAACCAGGCAGGTCTACCAAAAACCATTCATCATTGATCAGGAAATGATTGATTAATCGTGTCTTTCCCGGCGTACTTGAGGTTTTCGCGAGTTTTTTCCGGTTAGTCAAAAGATTAATCAAGCTTGATTTACCTACATTTGACCTCCCTATAAACGCATATTCGGGTATCATCCGTTCGGGACACTCATCAACTTTAGAACTACTTTTAACAAACTCTGCCGTTTTGATCATGGTTTAAGAATCTGCTAACATTTAGATCGAGAGCAGGTTTATATGGACTAATATTGCACTAAATATGACCGTAGTACCATACAAAGATAAGTCGGAAGCAAAGAAGAAGCAGGTAGCAGACATGTTTGATAGCATTTCTGGTAAGTATGATTTCCTCAATCATTTTTTAAGCCTTGGTATCGATATTCGTTGGAGAAAAAAAGCGATAGGTTATCTAAATAAAGACGAACCAAAAGAAATACTTGATATCGCTACAGGAACAGGGGATTTCGCTATTGAATCCCTGGCACTCAATCCAAATAAAGTAATCGGTGTAGATATCTCCGAAGGTATGTTGAATGTAGGGCGTGATAAAATGAAGAAAAAAGGGCTTGATCATATCATTGATATGCAATCCGGTGATTCCGAAAACCTTCATTTTGATGACAATAAATTCGATGCTATCATCGTTGCTTTTGGAGTGAGAAATTTTGAAAATCTGGAGAAAGGCCTAAGTGAAATGAATCGAGTGCTCAAACCAGGAGGTAAAGCAGTGATTCTGGAATTTTCTAAACCTTCAGTTTTCCCTTTCAAACAACTTTATAATTTTTATTTTCGCTGGATACTCCCCAAAGTAGGGAAAATGGTTTCAAAAGATAATGCAGCCTACACCTACCTACCTGAGTCAGTCAATGAATTTCCTTACGGAAACGACTTTCTAAGGATTCTGGAGGGTATTGGATTTAAAAACACCCAATGCAAATCGCTAACACTTGGCATCAGCTCCATATACGTTGGAGAAAAGTAATCATTACATGCTTTGTATTACTAGGGTTTTGTGGGAAGACTTTCTCTCAAAATAATCCTACAGACAATCTGATCAACTATGATGACCAATGGATTCACTATGGTTTTTTAATTGGTATTCATTCGTCGAAGTTCGTTACTAAATATTCAGATGCTTTCGTTACTCCAGCTTTGGATACTGTTCACTCGATCATACCCGGAAACTTAGGCGGCTTTAAACTTGGTTTTGTTATCAATATGAAGGTTGCACAGTATCTTGATTTTAGACTGTTACCAACGGTAGGTTTTTATGAGTATGACCTCACTTACCGATTTACAAACACCATAACCCAACGTGAATTGAGAGATGCAACCATGGTGGAGTTACCCCTTCTTCTGAAATATAAATCCGCAAGGAGAGGGAATTTAGCCATGTATATGGTATTTGGTGTGAATCCATCCATTGAAGCGTCAGGAAAGGGAGACGAGGCAAACATTGAGGAAGGTCTTGAATTAAGAAATTGGAATCTGGCAATAGATGTCGGAGTGGGTCTGGACGTTTTCTATCCATATTTCAAGTTTTCACCTGAAATCAGGTATTCATATGGTCTTCGAAACATGCTACCTAGTGGTGATCCAAATGAGTTTAGTGTCGGGTTAAAAAGAATAACCACTCAGAATCTTGGTATTTTCATCACTTTCGAAGGAGGTCCGGAAGGAAGAAACACGAAAAAAGCTGGAAAAATTAAAAGTAGAAAACCACAAAAAATCAAAGATGACCGAGGAAAAACCCATCGCGCTAATAACAGGGGCAACAAGCGGAATAGGTGAGGCTACTGCACGACTTCTTATAAATTCCTACCGTTTAATTATCAGTGGAAGAAGAGAAGAACGGCTTCTGCAGCTTCAAAAAGAATTGGATGGTATATCAACTACACTCTCATTTGATGTAAAAAATAGAGAAGATGTTTTTGAGGCCATCTATTCTCTACCAAATGAATGGAAGGCCATAGATGTTTTGATCAATAATGCAGGAAATGCGCATGGTCTGGATTATATCCATGAGGGTAATATGGATGATTGGGATGCGATGATGGATATCAATGTCAAAGGACTACTCTATGTAAGCAAAGCCATACTCCCTGGGATGGTGGAAAGAAAAAGAGGTCATATCGTGAATATTAGCAGCATTGCCGGTCTAGAAGTATACCCTAAGGGGAATGTCTACTGCGCATCCAAGCACGCAGTGGATGCACTGACCAAAGGAATGAGGATGGACCTCAATGAACACCGAATTAAGGTTACATCCATTGATCCGGGTCTTGTGGAAACGGAGTTTAGTGAAGTAAGATTCAAAGGAGATAAAGAGAAAGCAGCAAATGTGTACAAAAACTATACACCACTAACTGCTCAAGATGTTGCGGAAACAATTGAATTCGCATTAAGCAGACCTCCTCATGTGATGATTGGCGACGTGCTCATTTTACCAACCGATCAGGCCAGTTCAACTATCGTCAATAAAAAATCAGACTAGTTTTTTTAAAGTTTCTTGATCCTCACATATTTGCTACATGCAAAAAATCCTCATTATCGGTGCTGGAAGATCATGCACTTCCCTTATCAATTACCTGATTACTAACTCAACGAAGGAAAACTGGTTTATCACCGTTGCAGAGAAGAATAAAGAGATTGCAGAACAAAAAATACAAGGCCAACCCAATGCCTCAGTAACCGATTTTGATGTTTTCAATTCGGAAATGTTACATGCTCTTGTGGCAGAACACGAGCTGATCATCTCCATGCTTCCAGCTTCACTTCATATACATGTTGCTAAAAAATGTGCAGAGATTGGCCGACATTTCTTAACCGCTTCGTATCTCAAGGATGATATAAAGATTTTAGGAGATCAATTTGAGAGAGCTGGCAAAACTGCGATTATGGAAATAGGCCTTGATCCCGGTATAGATCACATGAGCGCCATGAAAGTGTTGGATGATCTCAGATCAAAAAATTATCAATTGAAAGGGTTTGAAACCTTTACAGGAGGTCTTGTGGCTGAAGAATCGGTGAGAGATAATCCATGGAAATACAAGTTTACATGGAACCCTAGAAATGTGGTTTTAGCAGGTCAAGGAACATGTAAGTTCATCCAGGAAGGAAGGTATAAATACATACCTTACCATAAACTCTTTAGACGAACAGAGATGATTTTCATTCCCGGGCATGGCTATTTTGAAGGATATGCTAACCGTGATTCACTGGCCTATCTAGACGTTTACAATTTAAGGGACATTGGCACCCTATACCGAGGAACTTTACGAAGACCCGGGTTTTGTTCGTCCTGGGATGTATTCATACAACTTGGTGCAACTGACGATAGTTACGAAATGGAAAAGGTTTCAAAAATGACGCATCGTCAATTCATTAATTCTTTCCTTTCGTACAATCCAAACGATTCCGTAGAACTAAAATTGGCTCATTACATGAATCTTCCAATCGATTCGGATATTATGTTCCGGATGAAGTGGTTGGGCATTTTCGATGATGAGCTAATTGGTCTGGATAGTGGTACTCCAGCACAGATTTTAGAACATATTCTCAAGAAAAAGTGGACATTAAATCAATCAGATAAGGACATGATTGTCATGTGGCACAAATTCAATTTTATCGATCAAGGGATTGAAAGGCAGATTGAATCAAGTATGGTGGCTTTAGGAGATGATGATCAAAATACGGCCATGGCTAAGACGGTTGGGCTTCCATTAGCGATTGCAGCTAAATTAATTTTGAATCAAACAATACAAACACCAGGCATTCACATTCCAATTAGTAGAGAAATCTATGAGCCAATATTGAATGAGCTTGATGAGCTTGGTTTCGAATTCAATGAAAGAGAAACAGAACTTGCTACTGTATAACGTGGGCCTTAATAACTGAGTCAATCTCTGCCATTACTAACTCGATTTGCGACCAGTCATCTTCCAAGTGGTTTTCAATTATCCGTTGCAGATGAGCTGCAATTTTTATTTCATCCTCCTTCTGCTGTCCCCTGGCAAAAGTGATCGAATTCTGAAGATGATCCATCGCATGGTTTATCGTCACTTTTGCTTCTTCGTTTTTTCCCTCTTTTATGTATTGTTCGGAGATCCTTAATGAGGCAAAAGCAAGTGAATTCATGGCATCAGCAAATGCTTCATACATAAAATCTGAGTCTATGTCGTTTGACTTTATATGTTCTTCAACCACTTCAAGATCATAAATTGCCAGCTCAATAGCATCTACACTAACACTGTCCCCATCTTTCTCCAATAATTTCATTGTTTCAATTGCCTTATCGAGGTATTTGATGGCAGAAGATTTCTTGTTATCATGAAAGCTTCGATCCGCCGTACTCATGAAAACATCTGGTTCGGTGGCCAAATCTGTAAGATTTGGATTTTTCATTTTTGCTGCTCGGTCAAATTTGAAATAAATCGCTAGACCTCCAAGAATTACCGCAGTTAACAAAAAGTAATAGACTCCTTTTTTCATTGTCCTGACTTGTTTGACTTTCTAAGTTAAGAGATTATATGCTACCATCCTCAAACACCTGATCAACTTTTAGTTTGGTAGATTCAGCTGCCATCACTGCTAATTGATCACACCGTTCATTTTCAGGGTGCCCTGCATGGCCTTTAACCCACTGAAAACTTACTTGGTGAGGTGCAGCAGCCTTCAGGTATCTTTCCCAAAGATCACGATTTTTCTTGCCTTTAAAGTCTTTGGAGACCCATCCATTAAGCCAGCCTTTGGTTACTGCATCTACCACATATTTGCTATCAGATACTACTTTCACGTTCCATCCAGGTTTTTTGATTGCCTCCAATCCAGCGATTACTGCCAATAATTCCATTCGATTATTAGTTGTTCTCCGAAACCCCTCAGATAATTCTTTCTTCTTATCTCCATACTGTAAGATGGTACCATAACCACCCGGGCCGGGATTCCCCTTCGCTGCACCATCTGTAAAAATCGTAATCATAATGAATATTAACTAATAAAATTCCGATGTACCAAAAAGACTTGTGTCCCATTTGGCAATACTCCTGGAATTGACTTGAATAGAATTATTAACACAAAACTAATGAGGGTCAGATGCGTAAATGCATAAATATTATTTCATTTTGCGTGAACAAAAAGTAAGAATCATTACAACTTCACTTATTGACAATCGTCATATACTCAAAAATCAAAATAATTTTACGGACATGTATAAATTGATCAGTAGTACTTTCATGGTATTATTCGCCATTGATTCAATGGCACAACCGGGTTGGAACTGGCCAACCGATGCAAATCTCAAATCGGAAGCCATGGAAAAGCAGGCATATTACAAACTATTAATGGCTCAGAGTAAGTTTGAAGAGGCAATAGAACCCCTTAACTGGCTATATGATAATAATCCGGACCTAAATACTTCCATCTATATTGATGGAGAAAAATGTCTCAAAGATGTCCTTGATAAAACGGATGATAAAGAGCGAATAGTACGAGTTCAAGACTCTATCATTTGGCTTTATGATCAGAGATTGGAACATTTCGACAATGATGCAAATACAGTAGATCGGAAAGTATACCAAGCCTTCCAATTATACTACAAAACACCATCAAAATATCCCATGTTGGCAGAGTTGTATGAGGAGGCTTATGAAATGAATGGACCAGAAATTTCTGAATTCAACCTTAGTACATACATGTTTTTGGCTAAGCTGTTTCATTCAAGAGATCCTGATAACATGCCGGCCGAGAAAGTTTTAGATATTCACACTAGAATTTCAGACATTATTGATATAAAAAGAAAGAATGGTGTGGAAGAGTCCCTTCTTAAAAAAGAACAAGACAAAACAGATGCCTACTTGAGTTCCATTAAAGGAATTCTTACCTGTGAGTTTATTGAGTCTAACCTTGTGCCTAAATTCAGGACAGAGCCATCAAATCTTTCGAACGCAAAAAAAATATTTAAGTACTCTGTGCAAGCGAAATGTACGGATCAGCCCTATTTCCTGGAGGCCAGTGAACCAGTCTTCAAGCAACAGCCATCTTTTAGTTTAGCGAATGCAATTGGAAGTAAATACTTGGCAAGTGGAGAGGTTAACAAAGCACAAGAATACTATAATGAAGCTGAAAGGTTGGCTAGTGACAATGAGGAAAAGTTTAAAGCTGCTATGGGGCTTGCCTCAGTGAATAGTAAAAAAGGAAATAAAACAAAAGCAAGGTCACTTGCCTATGAGGCACTAAGTGCCAAGCCAGGAAGTCCAGATGCGTATAATCTTATAGGAAACCTATATTTCACTAGTTTTGACGATTGCTCAGGAGGTGAAAGCAAAGTACTGGATAGAGCCGTATTTATAGCTGCCTATGACATGTATGCCAAAGCTGGAAATTCAAGTCAGATGCAAGCAGCTAAAGATCAATTCCCATCAATAGAAGAGATCTTTAATGAAAGCTATGAAGTGGACCAGAATGTGACAGTTGGATGCTGGATCAATGAAACAGTTAAACTAAGACGAAGAGATTAAAACTTTACTAACCAACCTACTCTAGGCCTATCTGATCGGATAGGCTTTTTTATTTCCTTAGTTTTATTACATGAAGCGACTACTTATTCTACTATTCATCACTCTTCAGCATTGCTTATGGTCTCAACAACAGGTTATTGTATTGGGTGTTGCTCAAGATGGGGGCTTCCCTCACATCGGATGCAAAAATGAGTGCCAGCTCGCTTACCAAGATCCATCGCTCGCTAAATATGTAGTATCTCTGGCATTGATAGAACCATCATCCAAAAAATGGTGGCTTTTTGAAGCTACACCAGATATGGACAAGCAACTTCAATTATTTCAAGAATTAACTAACGAAGAATACCCGTTCCTACCTGAGGGAATTTTTCTTACGCATGCACATATTGGTCATTACACTGGCTTAATGTATTTAGGAAGAGAAGCACTTGGAGCAAAACAGGTAGAAGTCTACACATTACCTAAAATGCAAAACTTTCTTGCAGAAAATGGACCATGGAACCAGCTTGTGGCATTGGAAAATATCGTATTGAAAAAACTTCAAACAAATCAGACGCTTTCTCTCAGCAAAAAGATTGATATTCAAACTTTTGAAGTTCCTCACAGAGATGAGTATTCTGAAACCGCAGGATTCCGCATCAATACTGAAGGTTGTTCTTTCTTATTCATTCCAGATATTAATAAATGGGGAAAATGGGGAACGAGTATTGTTGAGCAAGTAAAAAAAGTAGATCATGCATTCCTAGATGCCTCATTTTATAAAGAAGGAGAGCTCCCTAATCGACCCATGAGTGAAGTCCCACACCCTTTTGTAACAGAAACAATGAAGCTATTTGATTCCGAGACAAGGAGTGTAAAACAGAGAGTTGTATTTATTCATATGAACCATACGAACCCTCTTTTATTTGATAAAAAGGTAAAAGAAGAAGTCTTAGAAAAAGGATTCAGAACCGCCGAGCAAGGTCAATTCTATTAGGAATAGCGAAAGTGCAGATTATAACATAGGATTAACTAGTTGTTTCTCCAATCACCGAAAATCCAGTTTCCAGCAGCTTTTTCGTCTGATGATAGAAAGAAATCTTCGAAGGCTTTAACCAATTCACCACCACTTAGCTTTTTGTCGCCATTTAGGTCAAGCATATCAAATGCCTTTTTAGCTGGGGCCGTGTACAGTCCATAAGCCTTAAACATATCTAAGTACTCTCTTTCATCAATAAATCCATCACCGTCTTGATCAAAGAGTGAGAATATATACGTAGAGACCTGATTTACATAGTCGTTTGATTTTGTCAATATCTCATTCTCAAAAAACCTATGCCATTCTTCTCTTCTAACTACCGCCGTATCTTTTTTTAATGCTTTCAAAACCTGCACAAATAATGAGTGTGCTTTTAGACTAAGATTAAGTCGTTCTGTGGCATTTTTTTCTAAATCTCTGATGTCGCACATGGCCTCACTTACTAACTCGAAATCTTCAGATTCTAGGATTCCATTTCCATCGTGATCCAGTACATTAAAAAAGTGGTCAATTTTATTTTTTTGAATTTCCGTCATCTCTAGGTGGTTTTCGAAGTTGAAAGTTACTATTAGAAATCGAAATTGATCAAAAAACAGAATGAAATGATCTTATTAACCAGCTGCGATCAGCTCTTCGAGCGCAATTGTATATCCTTCCAATCCCATCCCATTTAAGGATCCCACGCAAACTTCCTTGATGTAGCTTTGTTGCCTAAAAGATTCACGAGCGGCTATATTAGAAATATGAACCTCATAAACTGGCGAAGTAATTCCAGAGATCGCATCCCTTAGTGCTATGCTGGTATGGGTATAAGCTCCCGGATTAAAAACAATACCGTCGTAATCAAACCCCACCTCGTGCAACTTATCAATAAGATCACCCTCATGGTTTGATTGGTAATACACTAGATCATGATTAGCGAATTGTTCTTCCATCTCTTTGAAAAAGTTTTCGAATGATACTGAACCATAGATTTCAGGTTCTCTTTTTCCAAGCAGATTTAAATTAGGTCCATTTAAAATGAGGAATCTCATTTATCAAATAATTGGTTTGTAGATTTGAAAATTAATTGATTTCTCTCAGAATAGTTGTCCTGGATTACCTACACAAAGCAATTTAAAAACTATCTCAAGCTTGAACGCTCACTAGCTAATAATTCAATTGACGCCTACCTCTCTGACATCACCAAGCTTAGACAATTTCTCGAAATCAAACAAAGAGATGTAGGACCTACTAAGGTATCACAACAAGATCTCGTAGATTTCTTAGAATTCATTACTGAATTAGGCATGTCAGCATATACTCAGGCGCGTATGGTCTCTGGATTAAAGGCTTTTTTTAAGTTCTTGGCTTACGAGGAGGTTATTACTAAAGATCCTTCTGCTCTAATTGAAGCTCCAAGGTTAGGAAGAAAACTACCAGATACACTGGATTTACCAGAGATAGATAAGCTTTTTGAAGCCATTGATCTCTCTACACCAGAAGGTCAAAGAAATCGAGCCATGTTAGAAACCCTTTATAGCTCTGGTTTAAGAGTTTCCGAACTTACTGAATTGAAAATAAGCAATATTCATGAGGACATTGGATTTCTAAGAATTATTGGAAAGGGAGGAAAAGAACGTCTCGTACCTGTAGGAAAATCAGCGCTTAAATACATCAAAATTTTCCGAGATCAAATCAGGGTTCATATCCATATTCAAAAAAGTTTTGAAGATCATTTATTCCTAACAAAAAGAGGTAAATCTATCAGCAGAGTAATGGTGTTTATGATTATTAAAGACCTGGCAGCCAAGATTGGAATGAATAAGAATATAAGTCCTCATACATTTAGACATAGCTTTGCCACACATCTTATTGAACGTGGTGCCGATCTACGTGCAGTACAAGAAATGCTCGGACACGAGTCCATCACCACAACTGAAATTTATACACATCTCGATAGGGATTATCTAAAACAAGTGATAACACAATACCATCCACGTAGCTAATTATGTATCAATTCCTTAAGCAAGTTCTTTTCTTATTGCCTCCTGAAAAAGCGCATAAAGTAACTACAGCTCTTCTCCATATTGTATTGCAGCTACCACTAGGTAAAAGGTTTATTGAGTCATTATATGTCTTAAGGAATAGAAAGCTTGAAAGAGAAGTTTTTGGAATAAAATTTAATAATCCGATAGGCCTTGCGGCAGGCTTTGATAAAAATGCAGAATTAATAGACGATTTTACGCACCTAGGCTTTGGATTTATTGAAATTGGAACCTTAACACCAAAAGGGCAACCTGGTAATCCTCAACCAAGGTTGTTTAGGCTCCCGAAAGACTATGCGCTTATCAATAGAATGGGATTTAATAATGATGGTGTAGATGAGGCCGTCGAAAGGCTGAAGAAAAGAAAAAGTAAAATTATCGTTGGTGGCAACATTGGGAAAAATAAGGTTACACCAAATGAAAATGCCATAGAGGATTATATATTCTGTTTTCAAAAACTCTTTGATCATGTCGATTATTTTGTAGTGAATGTAAGCAGTCCGAATACACCAGGACTGAGAGAACTTCAAGAGAAGGAGCCATTAAAACAACTACTAATCGAACTAAAAAAAGAAAATAATAAGCATTCGTCTCCTAAACCTATTCTATTAAAGATTGCACCTGATTTATCAGATACACAGCTTGATGACATTATTGCGATTACGAAAGAAATCCATCTCGATGGTTTGATTGTCTCTAATACAACCATAGACAGAAATGGATTAAAAACATCCGAAAAGAACGTGAAGGCAATTGGGGCGGGAGGACTTAGTGGATATCCGGTGTTTGATAAATCAACAGAGGTATTAAAGTATATCAGAAAATCCCTACCCGACGTTCCTATTATAGCAGTTGGAGGAATTATGTCAGCTAAGGATGCACTAAACAAAATACAAGCAGGAGCTGATTTAATTCAGATTTACACGGGTCTCGTGTATCAAGGACCAGGATTGGTTAAGAGAATAAATAAAGCATTAGTCAACCATTCTTGAACAAGGCTAAAAACTCCACTATTTTTGATGTCAACATTTATGGCGAAAAATAGCTACAAACAAACGTCCGGTAAGAAGGGTAAAAAACAGGTTAGAATTAATTTTTTAGCAGATAGAAAATTTCATCTCTTTATAGGGTTTACAATTTTACTAGTCTCCATTTTTCTTTTGGTTTCTTTTATTTCCTATTTCCAATACGGTCCTGCTGATCAAAGTGTAGTAGAAGCTTATACAAATTCAGACATCAAAGAATCGGGACAAGAGGTTAAAAACGTTTTCGGTTTAATAGGAGCTATCTCGGCACATTATTTTATCTTTTTGTGGTTTGGAATTGCAGCTATTTTAATTCCTCCGTTCTTATTCATTCTTGCATATCGAATTATATGGCATAGAGCATTACTTCCCATCTCACAGGCATTCAATTTCACCGTTTTCTATCTCATATGGAGTAGCATGGTCATGGGGTATGTCTTAGTAACACAGGAAGAGTCAAGCTTCATGGGTTTTCTTAGTGGTGGAATAGGTTATGAATTAGCCATCATTGCCCAAAGTTTGATGGGCTGGGGAGCAATCCTATTCTTGGTTTTTCTTTTTGTCGTGTTTAACATGTTTTTCTTCAATGTGACCAGTATTCCAGCACTAAGCGGACTTGGTGATAAGTTCATTGGATTATTTGAAAACATTCAAATCATGTTTCCAAAAAAAGAAGAAAAGAATCCTGATATTTCTTCCGTATTAGATCAAATAAAACGTGAGGTCGAGGATGAAGAAGCAAACCGTGATGAGTCCGAAACCTGGGTAGTTAAGAAAATACTACCTAAGCAAAAATCAGGAACTAAGCCAAAAATTGATCCTGAATTCACCATTGATTTACCTGAATTCAAGCAGGAGCCTACACCCATCTCAAAGGAAGCGGAAGATAAAATCTTTGCACCTAAAGAAGAGCCAGAGGAGATTACTGCTGAAATTCCATTAGAAACCAATACCTCCTCAGAAGAAAAAGATGATGATCTGGAAGATCTATCATTTGAGGTAGAACAAAAAGAATTTGAAGAGGAAGTCACGGATGCAGTAGTGAATTTTGACCCAACACTTGACTTACCACGATACAAATTCCCTACACCATCATTACTTAAAGAATACCCGGAAAAAGATATTCAAGTATCTAAAAGTGAGTTGGAGGCCAACAAAGATCGAATTATAGAGACACTGGTCAATTTTAAAATTGGTATATCCAGCATTAAGGCCACTATAGGGCCTACAGTAACACTCTATGAAATAATACCGGAGGCGGGCGTCAAAATTTCTAAAATCAAAAACCTCGAAGACGATATAGCACTGAGCCTTGCCGCTTTGGGAATTAGAATTATCGCGCCAATACCAGGAAAAGGTACTATTGGAATCGAAGTGCCAAATAAGAATCGGGAAATGGTGGATGTCAGATCTGTCATTACAACAAGTAAATTCATGGAAAGTAAAATGGAGTTACCTGTTGTTTTGGGTAAGACCATTTCCAATGAAGTATTTGTGACTGATTTGGCTAAAATGCCTCACCTATTGATGGCAGGTGCAACAGGGCAAGGTAAATCTGTAGGATTGAATATAATGCTCACCTCCCTCCTGTACAAAAAACATCCTTCACAGCTAAAACTTGTATTAGTCGATCCGAAGAAGGTCGAATTAACGCTATTCAACAAAATAGAGAAACATTTTTTAGCTAAGCTTCCGGATAGTGAAGAAGCAATCATAACCGATACTTCCAAAGTGGTCAACACACTTAATTCTTTGTGTATCGAAATGGATAATCGATATGAGCTTCTTAAAAGTGCTGCATGTAGAAATCTGAAAGAATATAATCAGAAGTTTAAAGCACGGAGACTTAATCCAAATAAGGGTCATAGATTTCTACCATACATCGTTCTTGTAATTGATGAGTTAGCAGACTTAATAATGACCGCTGGCAAAGAAATTGAGACGCCCATTGCAAGACTGGCACAGCTAGCCAGAGCCATAGGAATCCATCTACTTGTAGCCACTCAAAGACCATCTGTTAACGTGATAACAGGGATCATTAAAGCAAATTTCCCCGCCAGGTTATCTTTTCGAGTAACCTCTAAAATTGATTCAAGAACGATTCTGGATGTAGGTGGTGCCGACCAACTTATCGGTATGGGGGATATGCTTCTGTCCACAGGTTCAGAAATGACTAGGCTACAGTGTGCTTTTGTAGATACCCCTGAGGTTGAAAGAATTTGTGACTTTATTGGAGAACAAAGAGGTTATGATAGTGCTTACTTATTGCCAGAATACTCTGGGGAAGAAGAGACGGGGATTGGTGAGGTTGATCTTTCTGACAGAGATACGCTTTTTGCTGATGCGGCAAGACTTATTGTGATACATCAACAAGGAAGCACGTCGTTAATACAAAGAAAAATGAAGCTTGGTTATAATCGAGCTGGAAGATTAATTGATCAATTGGAGGCTGCTGGCATAGTAGGCCCATTTGAAGGAAGTAAAGCAAGAGAAGTTTTAATTCCTGACGAACATAGTTTGGAACAGTTATTGACTGAAATAGAATTGAAATATTAAGGACTAGATATATGAAAAAGCTAATCATCTACACGATCACACTGTTAATTTTGGTCGTTTTAAAAGCACAATATGATCCCTCGGCGCTGAAAGTGCTAGATGCCATGAGTAGTAAATACAAAAAAATTGAAGCTTTTAAAGCAAACTTTTCTCAGAAACTAACCAACAAAAGTGCCGGTATTGATGAAACTATTTCCGGTCAGATCGCTGTAAAAAATGACATGTACGTTCTGGACGTGGCTGGTCAGCGAATCTTTAACAATGGAACGGATGTCTACACCTATAACCCAGAGATCAGTGAAGTAACCATTAGTACTTATGACCCTGAGGAGGCGGAAATTACCTTGAGTAACATTTATGATTTATACAAAGATGGCTTCAAATATGTTCTTAACTCAACTGAATCCAATGGTGATCAAGTAATCGATCTCGATCCCGAGAGCCGAGATAAGAGTTATTTTAAAATTCGAATGATAATTAGTTCAAAAAATGAATTGAAATCATTTACCGTCTTCGAACGGACCGGTAACCAATACCTATTTGATATCGAATCCTTTCAGTCAACCAATTTTCCAGATAGTCATTTTACATTTGATACTTCCAAGTATCCTAATGTTGAGGTAATTGACTTTCGATAGAAGCAATTAAAATAAAAGGGTACCTTTGCTGTACCGGAACAGTCCGGCTTTTTTATTTTATTTTTTAGATGAATATTTTCGTAGCTAAGCTTAACTATGCAACTTCAGAAGATGCATTACGTCAAGCGTTTGAAGAATTTGGAACAGTTGATTCCGCAAAAGTTATCATGGACCGAGAAACCAACCGGTCAAAAGGTTTTGGTTTTGTTGAGATGCCTGATGACAATGAAGCAAGAGAGGCAATTTCAGGTCTCAATGACTCAGAATTAGATGGGAGAACCATCGTTGTTAAAAAAGCCAACCCAAAAGGAGGCTCTGACCGCAGATTCTAAGTATTATTAAACATATAAACTGCTCGTGCAGAACTTTTCTGCACGAGCATTGTTTTATAGCATTGTTACTAATAAAAAAATTTTATTGATTTGGCAAGACCCGCAACTACCCCGGTTAAACTAAAAGATGGATATTACATAGAGCTACGTCACAAAGGCGAAAGAAAAGGAATTAAGTTACGAAGTGATACCATTCCAGAGCTTCACCAATCAATCAAAAAGTACGAAAAATTATACGAAGTTCACTTTTATGGTGAAGTTAAAAAGGGCAAGGTGGTAAACGACAAACTCCCCGAGCTTAAGTAAATAGACTAACTATCACAGTGCATAGGCTTTCGAGCACGAAACTTCATTAATCTGTCTGGATTAGTTAGAGTTATCTTCATAAGATGAAAAGAAAGGAATTACTTGAACAAATCAGAGCGAAAGAATCCTTTCTATGTGTTGGATTAGACACTGACCTTAACAAGATACCCAAACATCTTCTAAAAGAGAAAGATCCTGTTTTTGCATTCAATCAGCAAATAATAGATGCAACGCTGGAATACGCGGTAGCCTATAAACCAAATATTGCGTTTTATGAATCACTTGGACCAGGTGGTTGGGAAAGCCTACAAAGGACAGTTGATTACATTCCTGATAATGTTTATACCATAGCAGATGCTAAAAGAGGTGATATAGGAAATACCTCAAAAATGTATGCTCAGGCATTTTTTGATCGAATGGACTTTGATTCGATTACCGTAGCACCTTATATGGGCACTGATTCTGTGAAACCCTTTTTAGCATTTGAAAATAAATGGGTAATTCTATTGGCCGCCACCAGTAACCCAGGCGGAATGGATTTTCAACATCTTGATATAGATGGAGAAAAATTATACCAACGCGTCATCAAAAAAAGTCTTGAATGGGGAACTGAAGAAAACATGATGTTCGTCGTTGGAGCTACACGTCCTGAAGTGTTAAAAGAAATCAGACAAACTATACCACATCATTTTTTGCTCATCCCAGGTGTTGGAGCCCAGGGAGGGGATTTGAGCCAAGTTTGTAACAATGGGATGACAGATGAGTGTGGTTTATTAGTGAACTCCTCAAGAGGAATTATTTATGCTGATTCTTCAAAAGACTTTGGAAAAGAAGCGTCTTACCAGGCCAAAAAAATCCAACTAACGATGGCTGAGATGCTTCAAAAAACTAATTTATAAAGTCACGTATCTCTCCAAGCGAGCCAGTTCGTTATCATCTACATATTTACCAATCTCGCGTCTGAATTGCTCAATGTTTTTGTAAGGCCGATATTCCTCAAACTCATGCAACATTTTTTCTCCTACTCCAGGAATGGCCAATATTTCTGTTTTGGAAGCAGTATTTAAATTAACTGGAACGAAAACATAATTCTCATATTTAGCTACCTCTTCTTCTGACACATATTTTCCAATTTCTCTTCTAAACTGCTCAATTGAAGTATAAGGACGATATTCTTCAAACTCATGCGCCATTTTTTTTCCTACTCCTGGAACATTTTTAAAATCCTGCTCCTTTGTAGTGTTTAAGTTCATTGGTAAAAAGATCTTAGCCTTCCTTTCATTAAACTTGCCTTCTCCTATAACTTCCTTCAGCGTATTTAAAAAGGATAAAGGGTCTAGATAAGGTCTTCCATTAATGATTGTTTCAATATCAGAATCTAATAAACCAAGCGAATACATTTCATCTTTTGATGCAAGATTTGGATTCAGCACACTTAAAGACGATTCTGCTTTTGTTGCTTCAACTTTATCTGTATTATCAGCTAAAGCCTCTTCACTCTTTTCTTCATTTTTTGAAGTAGAACAAGAAACGATTAGGGTGATTATAGCTAGAGAGAGAAATATTCTTTTCATTTATCTTTTGATTTTAATTGTAAAATATGGTAACCCATTAAACCAATTGGGATTAGCGTGCCCGGAGCTAGTGCCGGAATTGATCCCGTTAATGATTCCATCAACAGTTGTTTTACTGAGATGTCTGGATACATTTCGAGCTCAAATTCCCAATTACTTTTTAAATGTAGAAAAACTCCCAATACACCGGAGATAATGATTATCAAATAGAAAAATTTCACTAGAACTAGTGACCTTTTAATTAGGAATAATGATCCTAAGCCAAGGGATAATGAAATCAATGGTAGATACTGCCAAAAAGATTCGTAATGACCGATTAAGACTAGCTCAAGAAATAGTCCAATATGTAAAAACAAGAATATTGGGATTGCTAACCGATATTTTTTATTCATCTTAATTATTAATTTACAGAAGATCGGATATAGCTGACCCCTCCAAAAATAGTATTTCTCCCGCCATTTGACCAAGATATAAACTTAACATCAACAACTATTCTATATTTTCAAGAAACAAGGAAATGCTATATTTTTTGAGTTTAAGGATGCCACTAAAAAGATTCCTTCCTCATTTCTTTGTATTTTATTATCCAGTTGATTCCGAAAAATTACGCTATGATCTCAGAAGATTTTCTTCATTACGTATGGAAATATCAGAAGTGGAAAAATTCTAACCTATCGACAATAGATGGCCTTCCTATAGTAGTTTTCGAAACAGGTTTTCACAATAATAATTCCGGACCAGACTTTGAACAAGCACGATTAAAAATTGGTGATATAGAATGGGTCGGTTGTGTAGAAATTCATGTAAAATCATCCGACTGGAACAGGCACCTTCATACATCTGATCCTGCCTATCATAATGTTATTCTTCATGTAGTTTACCAACATGATGTATCCATAACCATAAACAATTATACAGTCCCAACGCTCGAGCTAAAGCATCTAATTGATCCTTCCCTGATCAGTTCATATCAAAATCATATAAATAATCCGGGATCAATTGCCTGCAATAAACAGCTTACAGAAAGGTTTGATCTTTCTTATGTGTCTATGCTGGAGAAGGTACTTGTCGAACGTTTAGAGGAAAAGGCTGAATCAGTTCAAGAGGTATTAAAAGCTAACAAAAACGATTGGGAAGCAACAGCTTTTCAAATAGTAACACGCAGTTTCGGATTCTCAGTTAATAAATCTGTATTTACTCAATTAGCAAAAAGACTACCATATGATATTCTGAAAAAAAACTTCTGCAATCAATTCAAGACCGAGGCTTTGTTATTTGGTCAGTCTGGCTTCTTAACGGAGGAAAAAGACACTTATCAAATAGCACTCAAAAAAGAATATGATTACTTATCAGTCAAGTACCAATTACCACCATCACTTCACAAGCATGAATGGAAATTTGGAAAAATGAGGCCGGCTAATTTTCCTACCGTAAGGCTTTCACAGTTAGCAGGCTTTCTTGCTTATAACCCTAAACTCTTTCATTTATTAATTGATGAAAAAGACCCAATTCAACTGGTAAATCAATTAAAATTTGAAGTATCTGATTACTGGAAAAAGAATTATGATTTCGGGAAACCAAGAAAAAGAAGCTCCTTTACTATCGGAAAAACATCTTTTGAAGCATTGGTAATCAATTCAGTTGTTCCAATATTGGCAGCTTACAGTAAGTACTCGGGAAATGTAGGATTTATGGATCGAGCAATGAGTATTCTAGAAACGCTGCAGGCAGAGCAGAATAGCATTACTGAACAATGGAAGAACTTAAATAGAAAGCCAAACTCTGCGCTAGAATCACAAGCACAAATTCAGCTACTTAATGAGTATTGCAAAAAAAGAAAATGTCTTTCCTGTGCTATTGGTATTTCGATTATAAACAATGATTAATTGGATAATTCACATCTCGATTTTAGCTATTCTAGCCTACCTCTACCACAAAAGGTTCAATGCTAACCTACCACCTATAGTATTTCTTAGTACCCTCCTCTTAAAAATGACAGGTGGATTGGTTTTGGGTTGGATATTTATTGAATATTATCAGGCTGGAGATACCATTATGTTCTTCGAAAAATCTAAGGACATGGCTTCACTTCCTTTTCCTGAATATATTAAAATCCTATTAACATGGAGTAGTTATGAAGTGTCTCAAGAGCCAAGGGTCCTTTTCTTTACAAAATTTCTATCATTTTTTGTATTTATTACTAATGGATCTTATTGGATTAGTTCGTTATACCTATCACTCCTAAGTTTTTTTGCCACATGGTATTTAGTAACTGTTATTAAATCAATTTATTCAACACTTCTTGAGGTGACAATAGTCTGCTTCTTATTAATACCTACTGTTGTTTTTTGGTCTTCCGGAATTCTTAAGGACTCGCTTGCTTTTTGTGCGCTGGCCTTCGTGATAAGCAATGTCCTAAAAATTTATCATTCAAGAAAACCTGCCATTCCTGAACTATTGATTGGAATGATATCTGTTTTCATTCTATTTAAGCTGAAGCATTACCTAATGATATCATTCTTGCTGTTCGTTGGATTATTAGGCTTCTTAACATTATTTCGGAAATCACGAATTCAGTATCGAGTAACTGCAGTTATCATACTAGTATTAGCTATTATTAGCACTCAATTTATCCATCCCTACCTAAGGATGAATCGCATGGTTCAGACCATTTATGAAAACAATCAGGTAATTACAGAAAATACAGCCCCGGAAAATAGGCTTTCAATTCATATCGAAGCACCAGACATAATCAGTCTATTTAAGGAAGTACCTAAAGCCATACATATTGGCCTTTTTAGGCCCTCAATAATTGATAAAACTTCAGTATGGGGTCAAATACATCGAATAGAGAATACGATACTAACATTCTTATTTTTCCTAACCATTTTACTTTGGATTAAGTACAAACCAAAAATTGATGTTCCACTCGTAATCTCAAGTTCCATCACTATACTTGTTTTGTCAATTTTGCTCGCGCTCTCAACTCCTAATTTTGGTACACTGGTTAGGTATAAAAACGCTTTTCTACCCTACTTTTTTTTGCTCTGCTCCATTCTACCCTATCGGTATTTTTCTTTAAAAATGGAATAATTAATATTTAGCTTTGTCGCTAAATTGATAGCTGAGATGGACAAACCAGTAATTATTTTCGGATCAAAAGGGATAGCTAATGCTGCGTTAGAAATATTTCATTCAAATGGTATCGTAGTTTACGGTTTTCTCGAGGATGATGAAAAAAACCATGGTAAAGAAATTAATTCTGTTTCCGTTTTAGGTAGTACCGATGATCACGGGTACACAAAATTAATTGGACAAAAGTGTGAAGCATTTATTGCTACAGATGATAATGATCTTAGAAGAGAGTATGTCGAATATTTGAACGAAACTCGGAAGGTCATGCCAATGAATGCAGTCCATCAAAAAGCCCTCATTTCAGATTCGTTCAATATAGGACATGGTAACTTCATCAACGCAGGTGCTATTCTATCAAATGACGGTAAAATGGGAAACCATAATATCGTACATTCTGGAGTGATTCTGGAGCAAGACCTTGAAATGGGTGATTTTGTACAAGTAGGAGCAGGATCTATCATAAATAGTAATGTGAAAATAGAAGATGAAGTTTTCATCGGTTCTGGAGTCACAATTGTTTCTGGTGTGACAATTAAAAAAAGAGCCCGGATTGGTGCGGGTTCAGTTGTTGTTGGGGATGTAGAAGGAGGAAAAACTCTTTTCGGAAATCCTGCCGCAGAAGTCAAATAATCTAAATAGACTGAACTTACTAACTTTGCATTTTATTTAACACCCTGCTGAAACAGGGCTTGGTTATTATGGAAAAACACTACGTACTGCTGTACTATTGCTACAGCCACATCGAAAACCCTGAGGAATACAGGGAACAGCATCATCAACTATGTCTAGACCTTGATTTGCGCGGGAGAATAATTATTGCATCAGAAGGGTTGAATGGAACAGTCTCCGGCACTAAAGATGCTTGCCAAAAATACATGGTAGCTGTTTTGAATGATGCACGTTTCTCAAATACAGAGTTTAAAATAGACACTAACGATTCACCTGCATTTGAAAAATTACATGTTCGAGTAAAACCAGAAATTGTACATAGTTCACTTCATACCATTGATCCTACAAAAAATACCGGTGAGTATGTTGAGCCAAATGAGTTTAAAGAAATTCTGAAGGAGGAAGACGAAGACACTGTTATTTTGGATGTACGTTCTAACCATGAACATACCATTGGAAAATTCAAAAATGCAATTACACTTGATATCGATAATTTCAGAGACTTCCCTGAAAAGATCAAAGAGCTAGAAAAATATCGAGATAAGAGAATCATTACCTATTGTACCGGGGGTATCAAATGTGAAAAAGCAAGTGCTTATTTGCTTGAACAGGGTTTTGAAAATGTATATCAACTCCATGGTGGAATAATTAAGTACGGTTTAGAAGCAGAAGGTGAGAATTTCGAAGGTAAGTGTTATGTTTTTGACAATCGTATAGTCAAAGACATCAACAAGGTTAACCCGAAAGTTATCTCTAAATGTTACGTGACAGGAGAACCGAGTGATCGAATGGTTAACTGCGCAAATCCACATTGTAATCTGCATATTCCAATGAGTAACAAGGGTGCTGAGATTTATAATGGATGTTGTTCTGAGGAATGCATGAAAAATCCTGATACCAGAACATACGATGGCACTGGTTTTTACCAGAAAAAAATGAATGGATACAATCCATATAAAGGTGCTAAGAGAAAGAAAGCATCAATTTCCTAATTACCTTTAGGTGTCTAAAGCGTAATATATGACACCTACGTATTCTGAGACAGACCTCATCCTAAACCCGGATGGAAGCGTCTACCATTTAAGTCTTAGACCTAAAGATGTCTCCGATAAGATTATTGTTGTAGGTGATCCAGGTAGAGTTCATCGCGTTTCCAGGCATTTTGATTCTGTTGATTTTGAGATGAATAAACGTGAATTCATCACCCATACCGGAAGATATAAAGACAAGAAAATCACAGTTATTAGTTCAGGGATGGGGACTGATAATGTGGAAATCCTGATGACCGAACTGGATGCCTTATTTAATATTGATCTGGTAAAGCGGCAGCCTAAACAAAGAAAGAAAAGACTACAGATTATTCGGATTGGTACCTCAGGAACTATACGGGATGAAATAAAAGTGGGGAGTCATTTAGCTACAAAATATGCCATTGGACTTGATACAATCATTCAGTTCTATGAGTACAAACATCGCGGTAAGGAACGAACCATCATTAAAAAACTCAGAGAAGAATTAGATCTTCATTATACACCTTATTGCTTTAAAGGCTCAAACACTTTATTGGAGAAGTTTAAAGACTGTACCATTGTTGGTAATACTGTCACGTGTCCCGGCTTTTATGCGCCTCAAGGAAGAGAAATAAGAATTCCTATTCGATACCAAGATATCATAGAGAAAATGCAGTACTTTCATGAAGAGGATGTTTGGATTACTAATTTAGAAATGGAAACCGCAGGATATTACGCATTTGGTAACCTTTTGGGCCATGAGGTACTCAGCCTCAATGCGATCATGGCGAATCGAGTGAAAGGAGTATTCTCAAAGAATCCGAATAGAGTTATTGACGGGTTGATTAAAAAAGTACTGGAGAGAATTTAATAGCTAGTTAATTATTGAGGAAAAGTGGCTTATTGAATCAATAAATCCAGTCATCGCATTAACCCAAATCATTAAACGTTTCTTACCAACTAAGATTTAAAAAGTGTCATGATGGCTTTATTTATTGAAGTCATTGCATCATTTAAGTGATCTCTTGCTTGATTCCATTTTGCACCTGACTCACTAGCTCTATCCCTTAGTTCTTCCTCTAGTTTCTCTTTCTGTGCTTTTAGATCACTAATTTTTTGCTCTGTTTCTTCTGAAACTCTGGTACCTGCTTTCTTGGTTTCTTCAATCAGGTGATCAATTTTTTTTCCTAATTCTGAGAGAATGGTCTCAACGCTTTTCTTATCATGCATGCAATAAAGTTATTATTTTCCATACCACTTGGCAATAACTTGCGCTGCTGGTTTGTTCTGAGGGGTCCATTCTTTTTTATACCAATCGCCGGTTCTTGATGTGAAATGCCATTTCCAAAAAAAACCACCTGCGAACCATTCTTCATTTTCAAGTGATTGAAAAGTTGCCTCAAAAGCATCTGCCTGTAACTGTGGATTAGAATTAACAATGGATTTATCAACTTCCCAATGATTACCTGTGGTACCATCAATGCTTTGAAAACCATACTCTGTGAAAAGAATCGGTTTTTTCCATTTTTTTGAAAAAGAGGCTAGTTCTTTTTTCAAAGGATTCCATCCTTCCTTTATTTCTTGAATCGTTGGATTTACGCCCTCAACTAATGGAAAGTAAGCGTCTATTCCTATGTAATCCAATTCATCCCACCAAGTGATATTACTATAATTATCCCAGTTTGAGGCATAAGTAATCTTTCCAGAAAATTGGCTCCTCACATTTCTAATTAACTCCCTCCAAAATTCAGGTCTTTCTCTTGCTGGTATACGGTATTCAGTACCAATACAAAAAAGTTCTACACCCATAGAGTCTGCTTTTGCCGCGTGATTTAGAATGTATTCACTATAGCCTGCTTCCCACGCTTTCCATTCTTTTTCAGTTGATAGATCAAAATCTCCTGCCCATCCTTGGCCTAAAACCCAGATGTGCGGCTTACACATCACTTTTAGATCGTTTTCCTGCGCATATTGGATGAGCTTACAATTTCCATCGGTGCGTTCACCCCACCATTGCCGTGAGTGATCAAAAGAAACATCTGGTTGACCAGCTCTTGAAAAACCATAGGGAATCACAGCTACCCAATCCACATTGACTTGTTTTATCTCTCTTAATGTCGATGATTCAATTGGTCTGGGTGGGTTAACTACACAAGCACCATTTATTCTTTCTATTGCGGTCTCTTCGGGAATTGAATCCCAGGCAATAACACCGGCGATTACTAGTGAAAGAAAGGAGGTTACCTGTAGAAATTTGATCATGAGATTAAAAAACGAAGTAGACTACTTCAATGTTTCTTCTAAACCGAAAGACAAATAGCCAAGACTCCTGCGCAAGTAGGTCAAGCAAATCACTTTCTTACCCTAGCCTCTTCCATTATTCCGGAAATAACAGTATTTATTTTGTCGACCAATTCCTTGACCCCTCCAAATTTATCCTCTTCTAAGAGTTCCACATGATTTAAAAACAGAGTGATTTGCTTCGATAGCTCATTTTTTCTCACAACTATCTGTGGTGTTTCGTGACCATCCTTTTGAATGACCTTATCATGATATACCTTATTGAATATGTCATTTGCATTCACCATCTCTGCTAAGAGATCAGCCACTCCAGAGTTAGCCACTTCCATCTTATTGTTCTCAAGTTCTTCCATCAAAGCTCTCATCGCTTCACTTTGAGCGATATAGCCAAGATTATATAGATTAAAGCCGTGTTTCCGTACAATTTCCACTAATCGCTCACCTGCCATTTTAATGGGACCATCTCCACGAAAGGATGCAGAAAGTACACCATACTTAAATGCCTGGAATGCGTCGTCACGCTCTAAGTCTGCTTGTTGAACTCTAGATGCATATACATTAGATAAGCTCTCATTTAAAGCTTCAGAAAGATAATTTGAGGCATCGGTGGTTTTTTTAATCCTATTTTCAAGGACCTTTCTATGATCCTGTTTTGAAATACATTGTAAGAGTCTTTCAGCAGCTCTGACCAGTTCAGCAGCGGTAAGTGCAGAATGTGAAAATTGTTTTAGCATGGCTGGTAGGTTTAAATGATAATTATCGAATACACGTTAAAGCTATGGAATCCGTTCGATTTTAGCTCCTAATCCATTGAGTCTTTTATCAATGTATTGATATCCTCTATCAATCTGATCGATATTATGAATTCTACTAACTCCTTCAGCAGACATTGCAGCAATTAAAAGAGATACTCCGGCCCGGATATCTGGTGAGGTCATGGTGATTCCTCGTAAGGAGTAAGCCCTATCTAATCCAATTACGGTAGCTCTGTGCGGATCGCATAAAATGATCTGAGCTCCCATATCAATAAGTTTATCCACAAAGAATAACCGACTCTCAAACATTTTTTGATGTATCAATACAGTGCCTTTCGCCTGGGTTGCAGTAACCAAAATCACACTTAGTAAATCGGGGGTTAGTCCCGGCCAGATGGCGTCTGCTATTGTGAGAATTGATCCATCAATGTAGGACTCAATTTGATAGTGCTCTTGGGCAGGAATATGAATATCATCTCCCTGAAAATTCATATCAATGCCAAGTCGCCTGAAAGTATCAGGAATTATCCCAAGCTCAGCAATTTTAGTGTCTTTTATCGTAAGTTCTGAACCTGTCATGGCCGCCATGCCGATAAAACTACCAACCTCGATCATGTCAGGCAGCATTGTATGCTTGGTACCTCCTAAAGATTTTACTCCCTCAATATTCAGGAGATTAGAGCCTACGCCGTCAATTTGCGCACCCATACGAATTAGCATCTTACAGAGCTGCTGAATGTATGGCTCACATGCTGCATTATAGATAGTAGTCAATCCATCAGCCATGACAGCAGCCATGATAATATTGGCAGTACCAGTAACAGATGCTTCATCAAGCAGCATATACGTCCCTTTAAGATTGGAACCATCTACCGTATAAAATGATGTATTAGGATCATAATGAAATTCTGCTCCTAGCTTTTGGAATCCGACAAAGTGTGTATCCAACCTCCTCCTGCCTATCTTATCACCACCTGGTTTAGGCATTTTACCCTTACCAAATCTTGCAAGAAGTGGACCAAGGATCATGATAGAGCCCCGTAGTGCCGAGGCCTTTTCCTTGAAATCTACGGTGTCCAGAAAATCGAGATTGACATTAGCAGCTTTAAATGAGAATGATTCTTCACTAAGTTGCTTTACTTCAACACCTAAGTCTTGCATCAGGCTGATCAATTTGAGCACATCTCTGATTTGTGGGATACGATTTATAACTACCTCCTGATCTGTTAAAAGAACAGCGGATATTATCTGTAAAGCTTCATTTTTAGCTCCCTGAGGAATGATCTCACCTGAAAGTTTATGACCTCCCTCTACTCGAAATGATGACATGATTTGTAAGAAGATTTGATGTTAATGGAAAAATAATATGATCTGTACGAAGCTATCAAATTGTCATTAACATCTTCAAACTTTCGAGCTAATTAGTTCCTTCTTCTATTGTTGGATCTGCCACCCGGATTTCGACGACCTTTTCCACCACCTTTTCCACCACTTCTTCCTTTATTACTATATCGACGACCTTGACTTCTTTTTTCAGAATCAAAAAGGCCTAGTTCCTTGACAGTGTTAATGTCGATATCCAATTTTCCTCCTGAAAGTTGCTTAATATTCTTTAGGATTTGTTCGTCTTCGATGGATTCCTTATTCCATGTTTGAAAAAAACCTTTCATTAATCTTCCGATAGCCACAATCGCTCCCTCTTGCTCCTTTTGATCTTCCATCGCTATAGCCTGATCAATCAATAATTCTACACTTCTACCATAGTGTCTGTATTTGATCTCATTGGAATAGTACTTTAATCGGTCAGGCTTCTTGGCCAGCACCTCCTTATCAGGTTTCGGAAAAGGGCTGTCAATTTCTAATTCAAAATCAGAAATGATGTGTAGATCATCCCAAATTTTCTGATCATTCTCAGTGGATTCTTTATTTAAATCAGGATTGATCAATTTCATCAATTCTACCAGTGTATTGGCTTTCTTCGATCTTTCTTCCTTGTCTTCAATGGTTCTAAGACGTGCAACCAGATTTTGTACGTTTCTTCCGTACTCTCGCAGCTTGAGATTTACACGCTGCGTATTGTATTCTAACTCCATATTTTCAATTCGATGCTCAAAAGTAACTTAAATAAGTACTGTGTCAAACAGAAGCAATGCATTTCAACTCTATTGCTATAGGTGTAGGCAGTGAAACAATTTCAACTGTGGTTCGGCAAGGCTGATTTTCTTTAAAATACTCAGCATATACCTTATTGTAGGTTTCAAAGTCATCTTTCATGTTGGTAAGAAAAACCGTAACATCCACTAAATCAGTCCATTTCGCACCTGACGCCTCCAAAATTAATCGTACATTCTTAAATACAGAACGACATTGTTCTTCAATATTATAACTTACTATCTCCCCTTTTTCATTTAATTCTACACCAGGGATTTTCTTAGTCCCTCTCTCCCTTGGTCCCACGCCTGACAAAAACAACAAGTTACCTACTTTCCTTGCGTGAGGATATAAACCAACAGGCTCAGGAGCTTTCTCTGAATCAAATTTTTCTGATGACATCTTTCAATCTAGTTTTTTAATTAGCCAAATTCTTTTCGCTGGGTCTTTTGGAGATTCTTCAACGCTTAAGATATCAAACCCATGTTTAATCGAGAAAATAAGCATGGATTTGTGTCTATTCAACGTTTTGAAAGTCAAATAGGAATACTTCTCCTCTCGACACCAAGACTCCATTTCAAAAAGCAGATCCTTAGCTATTCCTAATTGTCTGAATTCAGTTATGACACCACCCATCCAACTGTAAAATGTATTTTGTGTTTCATCTCTTTGATAACCACACTTAAACCCTTGTAGCTGAGATCCTGATTCTGCAATCAGGATAAGTGATTTAACATTTCCGAGTCTTTTTTCAAATTCAGATTTATCGTACGGTTCCTCGAACTCAGGAATTCGTTCTAAGATTTTTAATAATTCCTCAATGGTCCCTTTACGAATCATTGATTCATAAGCTCTTCTATCTCCTCTGCCTCAATTGGAATGTTTTTCATCAGGTTGATTGGCTCATCTGCGGTTACCACCACATCATCCTCGAGTCTTATTCCTATATTTTCTTCTGGAATATAAATCCCTGGTTCTACAGTGAATACCATACCTTCTTCAAACACTTTATAAATGGATGCTACATCGTGAACATCAATCCCTAGGTGATGAGAGGTCCCATGCATAAAATATTTCTTATAGGCAGGCCAATCAGGATTTTCATTCTTAATATCAGTCTTGTCTATTAAGCCCAATTCCAATAATTCACTCTCCATCAGTTTACCTACCTCAGCATGATATTCCGGAATTCGATTCCCCGGCTTTAACAACAGAGTAGCGGCATTTTTCACTCTTAAAACCGCTTCATAAACAGCCTTTTGCCTGACAGAAAATTTTCCATTTATTGGAATCGTTCGCGTCATATCAGCATTATAATTCCCATATTCCGCTCCAACATCCATCAATAAGATTTCTCCATCCTTTAATGCTTGATTATTGTCTAAGTAGTGCAAAACGCAAGAATTTGCGCCACCTCCGATGATCGGCTCGTAGGCAAAGCCCTTAGACCGATTTCGAACAAACTCATGAAGATATTCAGCCTCTACTTCGTATTCCATTACGCCTGGTTTAACAAATTCAAGAATCCGCCTAAAACCCTTTTCGGTAATATCACAAGCCTTTTGTATTACCTCAATTTCTAGATCAGACTTCACACATCGCAGGTCCTGAAGTATTGGAAACAACCGCTCGTATTGATATAGCGGATATTTATCCTTACACTCCTTCACAAACCTTCCATTACGTGTCTCAACGTTTGAGGCATTTCTGATGTGCTCATTACTATCTAAATAGATATAATCACACTCTGCAAGAATGGTATAAAAAAGTCTTTCAAACTCCTTCGTCCATTTAATATTCTTGATTCCGGAAGTTTCAGTTCCTTCGGCTTTAGTAAGTTTATGACCTTCCCAAATGGCTATCTCTTCATTTGTTTCCCTTAAAAAAAGGATCTCACGCATTTTTTCATCCGGAAAATCAGGAGCGATAAGCACGATAGATTCCTCCTGAACTACACCCGTTAAGTAAAAAAGATTACTATTTTGGGTAAATTTCATTGTTCCATCCGCGTTAGTCGGCATGATGTCATTTGCGTGTACCACGGCAACTGACCTTGGCTTCATTCGTTCAGCCAGATGTTGTCTATTCTGAATAAACAGACTGTTATTTATTGGATCTGATCTCACTCTGAAATTTTTGATTGTAACCTAGAAAGTTTCACGTCGGCAGCCGCCGCTTTAAGTTCGCTCTCACTTGTATTATCTGCTTGAACTGTTGTGTAGAACCGCTCTTCCAAATAAAGAAACAGTGTACCATTATTATCACTGTAATCAATATTTATCCAGCCTGGTATTCCATCTACTTCAATAGATTTCGCATAACCATCGGTGGACTCATACTCAAATTGCTGGGCAGATTGTGCGGAAGCTAGAAACTCTGCACCAAGGTAGTCATTCAATGTAATGGTCATTTCCCGAGCTCCATTCGTATAATTTTTTGAAGCAGTGCTAAACGAAACCCCTTGCGTGGTATAACGAGCACCATTAGGCTTCTCACTTCTTACGAACCCCTGAGTTTGCTCAGGCAGCATATCTATTAAAACTCGGAAACTAACACTTTGCGATAAATCCAGCGCTCCAAAATCAACCTCAGAAGGAGTGTAGTCATCTATGGTTCCACCAGACTGACCAGAATCACTTGATCCAGGACCTGATGAAGTAGAAGAATTATTATCTTCATCTTTCTTCTTTTTCTTTCCAAAAAGAAAATCATCGATCACCTGATTTGCCTTTTTCTCCGCCTTTTTCTTAATCTTTATTTGTGCATCCGTAAAACTTAAAGTCATTACACCAACAAGCAGTGTGAGCAAAACTTTTTTCATGTTAGTATTCTTCAGGGTAATTAAAAGGATAAAATTACTATTTCTTTTATTGCCTTTAAGCCTAGCAGGTCAACAATTAGGTTTCGGCATTGAACAGATTAATGGCCAGGCACTCATTGAAAGTGATCTCACGGGTAGAGGCATCAAAGTAGGTATAATTGATGGGGGCTTTTTAAAAGCAGATCAACATCCTTTTCTTAAATCGTTGTTTGAGAAAAAGCAAATAATTGGATATAGAGACTATCTGGACTCCACTGCCACAGCATATTCTGGCAGCAAAGCGCTTGACGATATTCATGGGACGGAGGTATGGGGATTAATCGCAGGATACAATAAAGAGAAAGGTGTTCAGTACGGATTGGCAACGGGTGCATTTTTTTATCTAGCCCGAACGGATCATGGGGGGTACGAAAAAAGGCAAGAAGAAAAGAATGCCATCAAAGCAATGGAATGGATGGCTCAAGAAGGCGTTCGAATCATCAATCTTTCCTTGGGTTATAACTATGGATATACCAATAAACATGAAAATTATAAACCAGCGCAAATGGATGGGAAGAGTACCATCCTGACTCAGGCACTTAACCGTATCTCAAAAGAATATGATGTTCTCATCATAGTGGCTGCTGGAAATGATGGAAACACTAGTTGGAGAATAATCAATTCTCCCGCTGATGCCGAAAAGGCCCTCTCTGTTGGTGCCACCAAATACAAAACGTGGGATAATATGAATTATAGCTCTAAAGGGCCGGAATGGCTCAATTACGTAAAACCTGAGGTAGCGTGTTATGGAGCTGCAGGCACCTCATTTTCTGCACCTATCATTACTGGTTTAGCTGCCTGTTTATTAGAAAAAGATTCCACACTCACAAGTCAGGAATTGAAAGAACTCATTGTTAAGTCATGTAACTTATCTCGGGCAAATAATTACATCGGCTATGGTGTTCCTGATGCAAAGAAAGCACTGGCAATGTTAGATGGTGAAATTATCCATAACACTAATAACGAAATTGCTGTACACAAAAAAAACTACAAGTTGATCATAGATAAAGACACTCCCTATTTCACGGTGTATCATAAAGACGAATGGAAAGTCATTCAAAAAGAAACCCTTCGAACTTTGAAAGAGAAAATTAAAATCCATCGAAAAGAAAAAGCTACCAGCAGCACGGTTATTTGGAAAGGGGGAACACTAGAAATCATTTGGAAATGATTTGACCTAGCATTGTTCATGGTTTTTCAATCAATGGAAAAAACAATAGATATTTTGAGGCATGTAGAAGAGCTGATAAATTAAATAAAAGAGACTGTCCATTACATTTCCTCTTCTTCGTCTTTAGAGAAATATTTATCTTAACTAAAACTCTATTAGACAATGAAAAAGTATTTGTACGTATTCAGAGGATTCGATGAAAACTATGAAAAGCAATCACCAGAGGAAATGCAAGCTCACTTCCAGCGATGGGGTGAGTGGATGGAAAAAGTTCAGGCAGTCGGTCATGCGCTAGATGATCGTTCAGGGAAAGTAGTTTCCGAAAACGGGAAAGTAGTAACTGATGGTCCATTTAGCGAGGGGAAAGAATTAGTTGGAGGCTATGTAGTAGTGGAAGCGAACGATTTTGACCATGCAGTTGAGCTTTCGAAAGATTGCCCCATTTTCGAATTCAACTACTCAACTGAGATCCGTGAGGTAATGGAGGAAGGATAAACACTTCTACTTCTTTACACAAGTGAAGTTTCTTTGGAAAGAAACTTTACTTATTTCCCTTTTCTATGCAAACCAAAAAAGTAGTAGATCACTTTTTCCGATCGGAATATGGTAAGGCTGTCTCCCATCTTACCCATCGATTCGGATTAAGGCATCTTGAGCTGGCTGAAGATGCAGTACAGGAAGCACTCATCAAAGCCATGCAAACATGGCCGTATGCACAGATTCCTGATAATCCAACAGGTTGGATATTGAGGGTAGCTGGTAACAAAATGATCGATCAGCTTAGAAGGGATCAAAAAATGGATAAGCAAGAAGTGCCTGATACCATTCTGGATCCAAACCACCAACTATCCTTAGACGCAATCAATGATGACATGATACGAATGATGTTTGCCTGCTGCCATCCATCACTTAGTTCGGAATATCAGATCATCTTGACCTTAAAAATTCTCGGAGGTCTTTCCGTCAGGGAAATAGCTAGTGCGTTAATCAAAAAAGAAGAAACGGTTGCTAAAGCCTATACTCGTGCCAAAAAGAAATTCAAAAAGGAAGAAATCAAATTAGTACTGCCTCCAGCAAATGAAATTGAAAACCGCCTGGACATGGTGCTTCAAATCATTTATTTGCTTTTTAACGAAGGATATAAGGCGGCCGAGGGACCTCTACTCATCAGAGAGGATTTATGCGAAGAAGCCATTAGACTTAATAGCGTTTTAATTGAAAGTGAGATATGCAATACCCCGGCAGTTAATGCACTCATGTCTTTGATGTTTTTTCAGGTTTCCAGATTTAATGCCAGGACTGATGATAAAGGAAACCTGGTCCGCTTGGAAGACCAGGATAGGGCACAATGGGATCAAGACTTAATTGGACTTGGCCTTGAGTACCTGGAAAAAGCCTCAAACAGCGATGAATTAAATGAATACATTATCCAGGCATCGATCAACGCTTCTCATTGCACAGCGGCTACTTTTGAAGACACGGACTGGGGAAACATCCTTGGCATGTATGACTTACAACTTCGATTATCTAATAACCCAGTGATAGAATTGAACCGGGTCATACCATTGCAAAAAGTTCATGGATCGTTTCTGGCAGTTAAAGAACTTGAACGATTGGAGGCCACTCAATTTTTTGATGAGTATTATCTATTTTATGCCATCAAGGCCCAGGTATTAGAAGACATGGGAACTATCGATGAATGCAAAAAATCACTCGAAAGAGCCATCAGTCTTGTAAAAAATGAAAAGGAAGCTTTATATCTGAATCAAAAACTCGCCAAGCTTGCTTGACAATTTTCAGGGATTAAGCTGACCTTAGTTCTTCAAAAGCCGTATAATAAAATAAACTTAGCTAGATGAAAAAAGTCCGATTACTTCTTTTGAGTATATTTCTTTTTGGATGCGTGGCTCAGGTTAAAACCTATCAAAAAGAAGGAAGCAATATTTCCAACCACGATTCCTGGTGCTGGCTGGAAGGTTGTGAAGTAACCTACCATGGTCCAGGAGAATATTATGATCAACAAGTAATCGATGAAATCGCCAACTCTATTGCTCTCAATATGTATGAGAAAGGCTATGTGCAAAGTGATGACTCATCAGATCTTGCTGTAAATTATTTTATCATCATCAAAGAAGATTCCACTTCCGTGAGTGACGAATACAATGACATCATCACGACTTCTTTCTATCCTCAATACGAACGTTTTTTAAGGGGAAGTTTAATCATTGATATCATCGATCGAAAAAAATCTGAACTTCTCTGGCGGAGTACAGCCGTACGATATCTTGAAGTGCATCCTGAGTATGACCAAGAAATGATTCAGAAAGCGGTCAAAAAGGCAATGAAGAAGATTCCAGCTAAAATAGAAAGCCAATAGTAGTTCATCTCACTTTCTAGTAACTTTGCGGCCCAATGAGCGAGAAGGAATACGAGCTGATCGAGTTGCCCAATGGCATACGAGTCATTCATAAAGAAATAGGGCATACCAAAATAGCTAACATCGGTATAATGCTGGATATTGGTAGTAGAGACGAGACCACCGATGAACAAGGCCTGGCCCATTTTCTTGAACACATGGCCTTTAAGGGGACCAAGAAGCGAAATTCTTATCATATCATCAATCGACTGGAATCTTTGGGTGGTGAGCTAAACGCCTACACAACAAAGGAAAAGATCTGCTTTTATGCTTCACTATTGGATATCCATATTGAAAAAGCAGTGGACCTCTTAGCTGATATTACCTTCAATTCCACCTTTCCAGAGAAAGAGATCAACAAAGAGCGAATGGTCATTCTGGAAGAGATGAGCATGTATCGGGATACACCTGAAGATGCTATTCAAGATGATTTTGACGAGCAACTGTTTCCAAACCATGCTTTGGGAAAAAATATTTTGGGGACACAAGAAACAGTTAATTCGTTCAGAAAAGAACATTTCAATGGCTTTCTAGCAAGAAACCTAAATACTGAGAAAATCATTCTTACCAGCGTAGGAAATTACCCAGCCAAGAAAATCATTCGCCTGGCAGAAAAATACCTGAAGCCAATTCCACATAAAAATCATACACCCAATAGATCATGGGTAAGCGAATACACTCCTACCCGAAAAGAAATCAAAAAACCTATTTCACAAGCTCATTTTGCTATAGGATTGCCTTCTCTTTCCATTAAGGATGAGAACCGGATTCCATTCTTCTTTATTTCCAACCTACTTGGAGGACCCAGTCTAAATTCCCGCCTAAACCTTAGCCTTAGAGAAAAGCACGGACTGGTATATGGTGTGGATGTTAATTATGCCCCGTATTTGGAAACAGGTCAGTTTGCGATCTATTTTGCCACTGATCCCAAAAACCTAAAAAAGAGTCAGCGATTAGTGCTTAAAGAAATAGAACAGCTCAAAAATAAACCACTGGGCAACCTTCAACTTCATAAGGCCAAAAATCAGCTAAAGGGACAAATGGCATTATCGGAGGAAAACAAGAATGCCATTATGCTCATGATGGCAAAAAGTCAATTAGATTTAAAAAAGGTACCAGACCTTAACGGGACTTTTAAAAAAATCGATGGTATTACCTCAGGCCAAATTCAAGAGCTTGCCAGAGAGTACTTACCTATTGACAAAATGAGTTCACTGACGTATTTGCCTGGCTAGAACCTTACTGTTTTAAGAATCCAAATATTCTATTTTTGCGCGCTTATTTAAATAGCCACATGCAAAGAATATTTCGAAATTTCACCTTCAATCCTAAAAATGATATCCTTTCAGGACTTACTGTTGCGCTAGCTTTAGTACCAGAAGCGGTGGCTTTTGCCTTTGTTGCTGGAATAGATCTAATGGTTGGGTTGTACGGGGCATTCATGATGGGGCTAATCACATCGCTCTTTGGCGGAAGACCTGGAATGATCTCTGGCGCAACCGGAGCTATGGCTGTACTAATGGTCCACTTGATCCAAAAGGGGAATGAAGTTGGCATGTCGTTTAATGACCCAATAGAAAATTTAGGCCTTCAATGGCTGTTCATCACACTATTAATTGTTGGTTTAGTCCAAATGAGTGCGGGAGTTCTAAGGCTAGGGAAATTTGTACGCCTGATTCCTCATCCTGTGATGATGGGGTTTGTCAATGGACTGGCAATTGTGATCTTTCTTTCTCAACTAGGAATGTTCAAAAAGACCATCGATGGAGAAACCTCATGGATCCAGGGTTCAGCACTCTACACAATGGTGGCACTTGTCGGGTTAACTATGGCCATCATGTACTTTCTACCCAAACTCACCAAAAAGGTACCTGCAGCCTTAATCGGAATTGTTGTGGTTGCTGCTATCACCATTCTGTTTGGATTTGATGTAAGCACCGTAGGATCATTTATCCTCGATTATGCATTAGGATTTAATAATTAGTCCAAAAAGTTTGATTCTA
>CAYWOQ010000005.1:70185-128236 GCA_964459925.1 uncultured Roseivirgaceae bacterium | reverse complement strand
ATCCAAAACTCTAGCCCACCTTTTGATTATTCTATTGAATAATCCGGGTTAAAACAAAATGAATTGATCGATAAATTGAGAAATTCAGTTTTTTTGGATCACCACTTTTCATTTCAGAAAAAAGTAATTGAAATCCCGATTTGCTATGAGTACGAGTTAGACCTAGATCCATTAGGTGAATATGTCAAGTTGAGCAGAGAAGAGATCATTGCGATCCATTTAGCTGATACTTATCGATCACTTTTCATCGGTTTTACTCCGGGCTTTATTTATGCCGATGGATTAGACCATCGACTTTATTGTCCACGAAAAAGCAATCCAAGGACAAGTGTTCCTCGTGGCTCTATCGGAATAGGTGGCCAGCAAACGGGAATTTATTCGTTAGAAAGCCCTGGGGGATGGAATATTATTGGAAGAACTCCTGTCAAATTATTTGATTTCGCATTAAACCCTCCAATGAAAATTAAGGTGGGGACTTCATTCAGATTTAAACGAATTACTAAAAAAGAATTTATTGAATGGCCAGGTTGAAAGTTGCTAAATCAAGCCCACTCTGCACCATTCAAGACAAGGGAAGACATGGCTATCGCGCTTATGGTGTTCCCCAATCGGGAGCCATGGATTTGGAAGGCATGAAAATGGCTAATCAAATAGTAGGCAATGATGAATTCAACCCTGTCATCGAATTTGCATTAACGGGTATTGAGCTAGAAACACTGGAAGAATCCATAGTAGGAGTTTACGGTGCTTCACTTACGATAAATGATCAACTGGTACCAGAGAATAGCGCCTATATTAGATCCGGAGACCTTGTCAAATTGTCTGCTCCTCACCTTGTTTATGCCTATCTTTCAGTAAGTGGTCTTATAGAAGCAGATTTTGTATTTAATAGCTTTTCCACTTATCTACCAGGAAAATTTGGAGGATTTCAGGGCAGGAGCTTAATAGCTGGAGATGAAATCATTGCTATTGGAAAAGGGGGGTTAGCTTCTCCTAAGACAGTAAAAACGACGGATACCATTGTTAGATTCATGAAAGGTCCTGAGTGGAGTTCCGTGGCTCAACCTTTTCAAAACGCAACCTTTGAAATTAGTAATCATACGAATCGAATAGGGATTAAACTGATTGGAGCGCAACTCTCTTCAAGTATCTCTGAAATTCAATCCTCAGCAGTTATCCCTGGTACCATTCAGCTACCATCAAGTGGACAACTAATCGTCCTTATGAATGACTGTCAGACAACAGGGGGTTATCCTAGAATTGGAAAAGTGTTGGATGAAGACCTGGGAAAACTTGCCCAAAAGAGACCGAGAGAAACCATTTTTTTTGAATTAATGGAATAGATTTTTGATTCCTGCAGCCAATTGCTCAGCAGCCTTTTCATTCCTTCTGAACCACAATTCTGGCTCTACCAGTTCGAGCTCGGAAACAGCAGGATTTCCTTCGTTATCATTAACTATATCAACTCGAGCATAAATAGGTTCCGGATTACATGCTTTGACAGCTGCAATCGCCAGGTCTATTTCTTCCTGATTTGGGATATACTCATGTACTGTCCCTCCAAAATCATCCTGAACTCGAAAATCTCCTTCTTTCGCTTTTTTCAATACAGCATGGGTAAACGCTTCTCCAATAATCATTAATGAAATTTCACCCCTTTCTGTAACGCTTTCCTGAAAAGGCTGTAATAACATGGATTCATTCTTAATGAGCTTTTGAAAACGATCCTCATGGTCTTCCAGATTCGTTCCATCAAGTTGAAAAGTATTCTTTGCTGCTGCAGATATAGCAGGCTTTAAAACGGTTTTTTTCCAACCTAACTCCTCATGAATTTCTGCCAGAGTCCTTTGATCTCCTACTTCAATAAAAAACGTCTTAACCAAATTGACTTTCTTCTGCTTGAGATCAAAGAAATAATGTTTATCCAAATTCCAAACGATCAGTTCATAGGGATTGATAAGTCTGGTTCTGGTAGAAACGTGTATAAGCCAATCACTAAACTCTTCAAATTTTTCGGCATAGTCCCAGGTAGTCCGGAACAATGCAAACCGTGTTTTGCTCCAATCAAAATGTTTATCTGACCAGGCGATTTTTGTTACTTGAAGGCCCTGATCAACTAAAGCATCAATAATCAGTTGATCTTCCAGCAAAACATTATCGATGTATGGATTTCGTTTTTCCGGATTGATGTATCGCTCATCCGTAAGAACAACGACATCATACATCTGCCAGCTGAGACTTAAGTGTGGCTATTCCTTCTTTGAAACTTACCGGTTTATAACCTAAAACGGTTTTTGCTTTATCTAAAATAAATCCTGTGCGAGGAGGTCGTTTAGCGGTTTGCTGAAAAATACTTCCATCTACCTCCTCGACTAGTGATTTATCTAGGTCAAAGAAATCACATGTTGCCATTGCCATATCGTAAGGGGTTAACAACTCTTCACCCGAAATATGAAAAACACCCTCAGCTCTTTTCTCTGCAATCAGGGCACAGCCCCTGGCCAAATCTTCCGCTAAAGTTGGTGTCCTCCATTGATCATTAACCACTTTTATTTGTTTACCTTCCTCAAGACTTTTCTTTACCCATAAAATGATATTGGATCTTCCAAGATTGGGTACAATCCCATAAACCAATTGAGTTCTGGCAATCGCATATTTTATGTTGCTTTCTTCCAGCAATTTTTCAGAGGCCAATTTACTTTCTCCGTAGTAGCTGACCGGATTTGGTACATCCTCTTCTTTATAAGGACCTGCCGTACCATCAAATATAAAGTCAGTGGAGAGGTGGGTCAGGAAACAATTATTTTTTTGTGAGGTATTGATTAAATGACTAACCGCTGTGACATTCAATTTCCAGCAAGCTTCTCTTTCTGTCTCGCACTGATCCACCTGCGTCAAGGCAGCCGTATTGATAATTACGTCAGGCTTTTGCTCAGAGATAACCCGATCCACATCACTTTCAGATGTAATATCCATGGTATGGTAGGTGTAATTCCCATCTCCCAGTCTACCAGCTTCAATCCCCGTAGCAATGGTTGTTACCTCAGGGTTGTTGTTATACAGACGTATGAGTTTTTGACCTAACAACCCGTTAGCGCCAGTGATAAGAATTCGTTGCATTATTCTGGATATTCGTAACCGTAGTTTTCAGTAATGTCTTTTTTCTTCATCGCGATAACCTCCATGGTTAGCGGAATAGGATCTACAGGTGAGCTTTTCTCTCCAGTTTGTGGGTTTCTCTTTGTTGGTAGTGATGCAATCTTGTCTACAACTTCCAGTCCTTCTACAACCTTTCCGAATACAGTGTATTGACCATCTAATGGAGGATAGCCTGCTCCCGCCTGTTGATAGATCTCGTCATTGGTGGTGGCAGGTGACTTGGTAAGACTGATTCCATATTCTTCCTCAATCATGCCTTTCTTTGAAAAAATAAAGTCCATGATTTTTTTCTGATCGCGAGAAGCGTAGATAGGTTGGTACTCCTCAATAAGTTCCCTGTTTGAGGTATCCTGCAGCATCTCCACCATTTTGCTATAGAGCTGGTTGATATCTGTAGAAAGTTCTTCCCATGATTGACCATCTACAATATAAAATTGCGATGAAGAAGACTTTTTTTCAGGATTGCTCTGGTCACCTTGTCTGGCTGCCGCTAAGGCCCCTTTTGTATGGAAGAGTCCATCAACAATTTCAGCAGGAATACGATCCTCAGGTTTTTCCCTCACACCCTCTTTTTCTGCCACATTACCTCCCTGTATCATAAAGTTCTCACTAATCCTGTGAAAAACCGTACTATCATACTTTCCGCTTTTAGCCAGTTCTAAAAAATTTTTCTTATGTAATGGGGTCTCATTATAAAGTAAAACAGTCATATCACCATGCTCTGTTTTGATTTTGACCAGGTAGTCGTTTTTATCATCACAGGCAGATAGAAGAAAGATTGCAGCAAATGTGTATAAGAGATTTTTCATTTATTACGCTTGGTTCATGATCGGCAAAAATAAGTACTTAAGGAAATAATGGATCAATGATCCATTGGCATTTCTTAATTGCCAAAATTGATCTTCAAAGTAGGAGCAAGTCTGTTTTCTAATCCTTCTATTTCAAGTTTTGGCAAAGCATTGTCACTAATATCTAAGTACTTGAGTGATTTTATTTCGGAAGATGGGATTGAAAATTGTTTTATGTTGTTGTTGTTCAAATACAAATACTGCAGGTTCTTAAAGTATAACAGCCGCTCTGGGATGTACGATAGGTTATCTTCTTCCAAATGAAGCTCCTGAAGACTCTTTAATTTATTTAACATAGTAATGTTTCTATCTATATCGAAATAAGGATCCTTATTTAAGTAAAGTATCCTCAAATTATTCAACTGGGAAATGCTTGTAGGTAATTCAACAATCGGATTTCCTGTGAGCACTAACTTCTTGAGGTTTTTAAATCTCCCGATTTTTACTGGTAACACAGAAATATTGTCAAACTGAAGATCCAAAATCTCAATATTTTTTGTAGGCATTGCTTCAATAGCTTGATCAATATCCAGCGTTGTATTTCCTCCAATGTATATGGACTTAAGATTTACCAACTCGGAAAAGCTCCTTGGCAGCTCCTTAATTTTATTCTCAGAGACATCAATAAATTGGAGTTCAGTAAAAAGTTTAATCTCTATAGGAATCTCGCTTATTTCATTGCCAGAAAGGTCAAGAAACTTAAGATTTTTAAACTTGAATAGTTCATCGGGGAACGTTGTGAGTCCTTTATTCTTCAGACTGATGGATGTAATACTGTCAGGATTAGAAAGGTCCAACCCTAATAAGCCAGACGTTTGAGCCTTAGATGAATTACTGAGAAGAAATAATGAAAGAAAGGCACATAAATGCATAGCCCTTACTCTTTCCAAACACAAAGAATTTAGTTTCTTCATTCTCAATAGGTATCGAAGGGTTTAATAGCCACCCTCTCCGTGGTAACCATAATTTAGACACTTTAAAATTAAATACCCAAGAAGCCGGAGCGCTCACCTACTGAAAACCATCTTTGTGGCCTTTTTGACTTAAAAAAAGGACGGACTAAAAAGGTGAATAATCCCACCACAAGTAATATAATTATCTTTCGAAGCATAACTACAAGTGTAAATAGTATTACTATCACAACGGGAAGTTCTATTCAAGGTTTCATCAATTGAAGAAAAGACAATGATTAGCGCAAGGTGGATTTTATCTCATTCAAAACCCTCTGACCTCCGCTTTGCAAGATCTCTTCTGCTAGTGCTATTCCAAGTGATTCTGGATCTGATCCGTACATAGTGCGCTGAATAAGTTCTTTTCCGCTAAGACTCGCGATTCCCCCAGCCAATAGTATCTGACTATCATCATCAATCCGTGCGTGTCCAAAAACAGGTATGCTACATCCTCCATCCATTCTTTTTAAAAAGGCTCGTTCGGTTCTTAATAATCTTTCAGTAGGTGGATGACTTGTTAGTTGCTTTATTTTCTCCTTTTTTTCTACAGATAGATTTTCATGGATTTCAATTGCCACGGAACCCTGGCCAACTGGTGGTATAAATTTCTCCATATCAAACCAGTATTTTACCAAGTCATCGTAGTTCATTCGTCTGACCCCTGCATAAGCTAAAACCAAACCATCCATCTGACCGGATTTTAGCTTCTCTACTCTTGTCTGCAGATTACCTCTCACATCAACTGTTTTGATATGGGGATAATAATGCTTTAGAACAGCAATCCGACGTGTGGATGAAGTCCCCAAAATGAGCTTAGGATTCATCAGATCTATTTCCTTTTCAGCAATAATTACATCTTCGGCAGATTCTCTTTCACAGAAGGACAACACTTCAAATCCCGGTGGTAATGTGGACTGCAAATCTTTTGCACTATGCACAGCTATATCAATTTCGCCATTGCGTAGCATCATCTCTAATTCTTCCGTAAACACACCTTTACTTCCAATCTTCGAAAGAGCAACATGTTGGATTTTATCTCCCTTTGTTTCAATGGGCACCAATTCTGGCTGATATCCCCCAGCATCCAAAAGGTCAGCTACATAATTCGCTTGCCACAAGGCTAACTTGCTCTTTCTAGTCCCTATTTTGATAACCTCTCTACTCATACTTTTGCTAATTTATCCTGGTAGGAAAGGTCTTTCTTAGAAACATCTACATAAAACCTTCCATTCAGCATTTTTCTTCCAATCAATAAAGGATTTCTCATTTTACTTCGGTCTGTTAAAGAGATGGATGTTTTATAATTCGTCCCGAAAAGTCTGATCCTTGTTCTAATAATAAATCTTGATTGTGATTTCCCGTTCGAACTTCTGACCACCTTTTTGTCCCACTCTCTTGTCTCATATTCCTTGTAGCCTTCTTCTGTCCTGAGGGTAAACTTCAATAGCTCCCCTTCCAGATGTACTTTTTTGCAATGAATGGAGGGTCTGTAAGCACCTGTATCAATTTTTGCATGAATATTAAGAACACCTAAATCCGGAAGGTCTACAATATCGGTCCTGCCTATCGTCTTTTTTTCTTTTTTACGCATTTAAGACTCGAATAATATCCAGAGACAAATTTAAATGGGTAATTCTAGGGTTTGAATTTCTTTCTAAATGATGAATGGCTTCATTGGTCAGTTGATAGATCCGTTCTAGCTTCTGATTTCCCAAACGATCTCCATACTTAGCAACAAAGGATCCTTCCTCTGGACTCTGAACCGATGGTTTTTGACCACTTAGGTGAATAACTGCGTTCCTAATAATTGAAAGGCTATAATTAAGTACACTGCGCTGATTGGTTTTACCCGATTTTGAAAAATCCTCACTTCTTCGGATTAGTATCGTCAGGTCCTTATTCCAGCACTCAAGCATCCAAGATTGAAACATTTGGTATTCTTGATGGTCTTCCTGACGAACTAGTTTCAAAGCGGCACCTAGCTTACCCTCAGCAAGTTTAGCGATTGAAGTCGCTTTTGCCTCCTCTATTCCTAACTTAATCAAATGATTGACAATTTCCTGATCCTCATTAGGTGGTACTACAATTAATTGGGTTCTGGAGGTTATGGTTGGCAAGAGCCCATCGTAGTTATAAGAGACCAGTAGAAAGATGGTTTTATCCGGTGGTTCTTCTAAAATCTTCAAAATCGCATTTGCCGAACTTTGATTCATAAGTTCCGGATACCAAATAAGTAGCACCTTATATCCCCCCTCAACCGATCGCATACTTACATTTTTCAATAAATGACGACTATCCTCACGCCCAATCAAGAGATTCTTGTTTTCCTGATCATAAATATTTGCCCAATCTTCAAGATTCCCGTAAGTAGCAGAATCAATGAACGTCCTGAATTTGGGTAAAGCTTCTGCCAGTACCTTATCATATTTTCCACCATCAGAAGCTGAAATCTTGGGAAAATAAAAATGAATATCTGGATGAACTAACTTCTTTATCCTAATGCAATTGGGACAGGTCCCACAGCTATCTTTTTCTGTTCTATTTGCACACATTAGATAGCTAGCATAGGCTAATGATAAGGGTAAAACTGCAGTTTCAGGTCTTCCTGCGAATAATTGGGCATGTGCAACTTTACCTTTTTGGAAGGCAGAAATCAGTTGATTTTTAAGTCCCTGTAATCCGGGTATATCCGAAAATTGCATGCATCTATTTTCTTTCCCACACCCGATTTTCGGATGTCATTTCAAATATATGTGAAAGCACTTCTTTATCGGCATCCGTTAGCTGTTTACCCCTTCTAGACATGACAAGTTCTGCTGTTTCAAATACTTTGCGAAGTTGGTATGTAGAGAATCCTGACGATCCTCCCCAGGCAAATGATGGTATGATATTTCTTGGAAAACCTTCCCCAAAGATATTTGCAGAAACTCCAACTGTTGTTCCAGTATTAAACATGGTATTGATTCCACACTTCGAATGATCACCCATGATCAACCCGCAAAATTGCAAACCCGTATCTTTGAATCGACTACTTTCAAAATCCCACATCTTTACATTGGCGTAGTTGTTTTTAAGATTGGAGTTGTTCGTATCTGCCCCCAAATTGCACCATTCTCCAATCACAGAATTTCCTAAAAATCCTTCGTGACCCTTGTTGGAGTAACCTTGAATTACTGAATTGGATACCTCTCCACCTACCTTGCTATAAGGTCCAATGGTGGAATCTCCTCTAATCTTCGCACCCATGTTGACCACAGAATAATCGCATAGGGCAAACGGTCCCCTTACCAGCGCACCTTCTTGTATTTCTGCATCTTTTCCAATGTAAATAGGACCCTTTTCTGCATTTAAAACAGCCGCTTTAATCCTTGCTCCTGAATCGATAAATATATGATCACCATAAGTTATTGTATGAGAATCCTCAAGGGGTTGACTTTTTCTTTCTTTGGTAATTAGCTCAAAATCATTATTTATCTCCATTCCATTTAGCCGGAAAATATCCCATGGATAAGTTATTTGATTAAGCTCATTAACTTCTTTTTTCTTTCTGGATCCAAGCAAAAATGCCTCATCAGGCTCGTAAAACCCTGCAATGATTTTATCCTCGAATACTACTGCCTCATCTTCATTTAACTCCTCTAATAGCCTGATTAAGGATAATGACGGAAGCACATTTCCCAAAATTGTCAGTCTTTTGGATTCAGGAGCTGGAAAAAGTTCATTTAAGTAGGCCTCAGACCTATAGGTAACATCCTCAATGGATAAGGTTTTTCCCCATTTTTCAGCTATTTTCAATATTCCTACTCTCAAATCAGCAACTGGTCGAGTATACGTAAGTGGTAGCATTTTCTGCCAATCAGAGGTAGAATCATAAAAAGTCAATCGCATATACCAAACTTAGATGGTTTACGAATAAGCACAAAAAAAGCCTCAGGTGAATACCAGAGGCTTATCATAATATTTCTAAGATCTTATTTTTTCTTGTATTTCTTGTTGAACTTCTCAACTCTTCCAGCAGTATCCAAGAAAATTTTCTTACCAGTATAGAATGGGTGAGAAGCTGAACTTACTTCCACTTTAATAACCGGATATTCGTTTCCATCTTCCCATTTGATGGTCTCTTTTGAAGTCATCGTAGATTTCGTCAAGAATTTGAAATCACTTGAAGTGTCTAAGAAAACGACTTCTTTGTATTCAGGATGGATATCTTTTTTCATTTTGTACGGTCTTTTTCGAAAAGGATGGCAAAAGTAGCAATTATTTTATTTTACTCAAAAAGATATCCTTAAATTAAAAGCTATTGCCAATCAAATAATTGACTTTCATTTCCCTTATATAGTCTGGCACTCTTAACTGTTTCAAACGCCCTGAAGTGAACAAGATTTTCTTGGTCAGACCATACTTCAAACAAAATGCTGTTTTTAACAGTCACACTTTCAATTTTTCTCACTTTTTCTACTTCCATATAACACCACATCACATCTTCCTCTATTTCTGCTCCAATGTAGTTTAACTCATACTTTCTGTTTTTCTCATCTCTGAGTTCAATCTTGCTCAGCAGATACTGTTTTAAGTTATCATTGATGAATTCCCAATTATTGGGTTCCATAATGTCCAACTTATTATTACCTGAATATTCCTGTAAGGCCAATTCAAGATCATCAAGAAAAATACGACTACTAATCTGAATTGCCTTCTTTTCCTGCTTGTACTTTATGTCTGTCACAGATACATGGAATGGATGGAGAGTAATCGAAATAGCAATTAAAAATGAAACCATGGTTCAAATTTATGCAAATGCTATGCCTCTTCTTGCTACCGTTTATCAAATCCTATTCCCAATCATTGACGAAGCAATTATATTCGCTATCCCATGAACGAATTCAGATTATACTATGGGTTAGGATTAGATCACATCCTGGATGTCAACGGATATGATCATATCTTATTTGTTATTGTCCTATCCGCCTTATACCAGTCATCGGATTGGAAGAAAGTATTAATACTTGTAACAGCATTTACCATTGGTCACTCCATTACCCTTGCACTGGCAACTTTAAGAGTTATCTCAGTTAATGCTGAACTGATCGAGTTTTTAATTCCCGTGACAATTCTTGTTACCGCTCTCTCGAACCTTTTTACAAAAGATCGACGAGTGGCTGAGGGTAAAATTCTTCGGAATTATTTGTATGCCGGATTTTTTGGTCTTATTCATGGTTTAGGTTTTTCCAACTACTTAAGAGCTTTATTAGGACAAGACGAAACAATTGTCTGGCAGTTATTTGCCTTTAATTTAGGCCTCGAAGTAGGTCAAATAATTATTGTTGCTATTTTCATGGCTGTTAGTTTTCTTTTTGTTGGAATTGGAGGGGTAGCAAGAAGAGACTGGAAAATCATTATTTCATCTGCGGTTGGTGGAATTTCGCTGATGCTTATGCTAGATACTCCTTATTTAAATTGACTATTAACAATAAACCATACCATATATGAAAAGTAAAATATTGCTGGTTGTTGCAGTTTTAATCTGTTCATACGCAATTGCTCAAGACCGAAAGCAAAAGGATACTGAGTGGGAACAAAAATTTGAACAATTAGGTACTATGTTACCTACTCCGAATGTGTATCGAACTGCATCCGGAGCTCCAGGAAACCAATATTGGCAGCAAAAAGCTGACTATAAAATGAACATTGTCTTAGATGACAATAATCAGTCCATAACCGGAAGTGAAACCATTACCTATTTCAATAATTCACCTGATGTATTGGAGTATTTATGGGTACAACTTGATCAAAATGTGAGGGCCAAAGATTCGGATACACCTTTGATTGGACGAAATTCTATGAGAGACACACTCAGTGTTTTTTCTGTAGCTAGAATAGTGGGTAACGATTTTGATGGTGGTTTCAAAATCAAATCTGTGAAGAAAGATGGAAAGGATATGTCCTATGTCATAAATAAAACTATGATGAGGCTCGACCTTGAGAAGCCGCTAAAATCTGGTGAAAACGTTACGTTTAGTATTGACTGGATGTACAATATCAACAACACGATGACAGGCGGCCGATCTGGTTATGAGTATTTTGAAGAGGAGGACAACTACTTGTACACGATAGCTCAGTTCTTTCCCAGAATGGCTGTTTACATAGACAATGAAGGATGGCAAAACAAACAGTTTTTAGGCAGGGGAGAATTTGCACTTACATTCGGTGACTATGAAGTCGACCTAACAGTACCATCTGATTTTATTGTGGGAGCAACAGGCGACCTTCAGAATGCTGATGAGGTTCTTACACCAGCGCAATTGGAGCGCTTCGAGCAATCCAAAAAGTCTTATGATGAACCCGTAATTATAGTTACCGAAAAAGAGGCCAAGAAAAATGAAAAAACGAAGGCTTCAGGCACAAAGACATGGAGGTTTAAGGCTGAAAATGTAAGGGATTATGCCTTCTGTGCATCAAGAAAATTCATCTGGGATGCTATGGCTGTTAAATTAAGTGAAGGAAATGAGCCACTAGCCATGTCTTATTATCCAAAAGAGGGAAATCCGCTATGGGAAGAATTCTCAACCAAAGCTGTAGCACAGACACTTAAGTCCTATTCAAAATTCACAACTGAGTATCCCTATCCGGTTGCGATTTCTGTACACACGGCAAATCAGGGAATGGAATACCCGATGATTTGTTTTAATTATGGCCGACCCAATCCTGATGGTTCTTATAGTGATCGAACCAAGCATGGAATGATCTCTGTAATTATTCATGAAGTTGGTCACAATTTCTTTCCAATGATCATCAACTCAGATGAGAGGCAGTGGACATGGATGGATGAAGGCTTAAATACATTTGTTCAGTACTTAACCGAACAGGAGTTTGCAGAAAGCTACCTGGATTATGACTATCCATCTAGAAGAGGGCCTGCTGATAAAATTGTTCCCTATATGAGCGGAGAAAGAGGTTTAGTGAGGCCAATCATGACCAACTCGGAGCAAATAAGACAATTCGGAAGTAATGCGTATGCAAAACCTGCCACTGCTTTAAATCTTTTGCGAGAGGTAGTGATGGGGCCTGAACTATTTGACAAAGCGTTCAAAACTTATTCGGAAAGATGGGCTTTCAAGCATCCCACGCCGGCAGATTTTTTCAGAACCATGGAAGATGCTTCTGCTGTTGATCTAGACTGGTTCTGGAGGGGCTGGTTTTACGGAACAGACTATGTGGACGTTTCCCTTGACAATGTAAGATGGTATCAAATGCAAACAGAAGAAAACGGATTGGAAACCCGTAATATCAAAGGTTCTGGTCAAGCGATAGACGGAGAAGAAAACAGCAATAAAGACTTTGGGTCTGGCCCGCAACCCTTTGTGTTTAAAGAATGGGAGGGTAAATACATGGGTGAGTACCGGGAAACAATGGACCAGAATAAAGTGAAAATGAGTGCAGAAGGAAAGTACTTTTATGAGCTTACTCTAAAAAACCAGGGAGGACTTGTTACACCTATCCTTATCGAATGGACGTACACGGACAATACGAAAGAGCTTCAGAAAATTCCTGCAGAGATTTGGAAGATTAATGAAAAGGAAGTGAAAAAAGTTTTTGTCAAAGAGAAAGAAGTAACGAGCATCGTTATTGACCCTAATAAAATGACTGCTGACGCCTATACGGATAACAATGTTTTCCCTCGTGTGGAATCACCGGATCGATTTGAACAATACAAAGAAGGAGATAAATAATTTTGTCAACCAACCATAACCTAAGGGAGGCTAGCGCCTCCCTTTTTTATTTATATCTTTAGGACGAAACCGAACACAACCATGCATAAAGTATTATTTACCCTTTTAGCTCTTATCATTTTCTCGTGTAGTACAAAAACTAGCACCGAAAACGATTTTTCGGATGCACCAGCTGACGAAAGTGAATTTGTCGAATATAGCAACCCGCCTGCTGAGGGGTTTAACCTTGAAGATTCTGATCTGACAGCTGTGCTTCTTGCAGATAAATGTATGATAGCAATGGGGGGTAGAGAAGCTTGGGATAATACCCGATACATCTCGTGGAATTTTTTTGGTAGAAGAAATCACCTTTGGGATAAGCATACAGGCAATGTAAGAATCGAAGATTCAGCCAATAACCTCACAATCTTGATGAATATCAATGACAAATCGGGATCTGTATTCAAAAATGGTGCACTAGTCTCAGATTCAGCAGATTATTTCCTGGAAAAGGGATATGGCTGGTGGGTCAACGATTCTTATTGGTTAGTCATGCCATTTAAGCTGAAGGATACGGGTGTAACACTTAAATACCTCAAAGAAGATACTACGAAAACAGGAAGCTCAGCAGATGTGTTGCAGCTTACCTTTGATGGCGTTGGGCTTACCCCACAAAACATATATGAAATCTGGGTAGACACAGATTCAAAATTGGTTACCCAGTGGGCGTACTATCCAGACAGCAACGCAGAAGAGCCTAGGTTTGTCACTCCCTGGACGGATTACAAAAAGTATGGTGAACTAATGCTTTCAAGTAATCGAGGTGATTACAACCTTAGCGACATCCAGGTGCTGGATGAGGTCCCAAGTGATATTTTTGATAATTATGACAGGCCCATTTCATCAATTAATGAATCCAGTTTGGAACAGATTTAATTAGGATTAGGTTATAACATCACACAATAAATCTTAATTAATGAAAGCCATCTGGAATAACGAAGTAATCGCAGAAAGCAATGAAACGGTAGTAGTTGAAGGTAACCACTACTTTCCACCGTCCGCTATAAAGAAAGAGTTTTTCAAAGCGTCAGAAACGCACTCTGTGTGTCCATGGAAAGGTCAAGCGAGCTACTATACACTAGATGTCAATGGCGAGAAGAATACAGACGCGGCCTGGTATTATCCATCCGCAAGTGATCTTGCTAAAAATATCGAAGGATATGTGGCTTTCTGGAAAGGGGTGAAGGTTGAGAACTAGTTCTTTGCAACTTTTTTGAGACTCCTCTTCATATCATAGCTGAGATAAAAAGATCTTAATACCAAGGTAAGCACGAACGGCACAAGTGCATCATTCAGCGGCTGAGGGAGTATAGGCCAGGCAAGCAATAGCAACGCATACCAAATAGCCAGGTATTTGAAGTACGGAATGAAAAACGTACTATACCTGGACTTATTCATGATGAATAAGAATGGTAGGTGAACAGGAAGTGCCCATAGGATATTCAGGTTATTCTTTGACATGTGTTCCGTACCAATCCATAGATATACCACCCAAAGACTGACAAACCCAGCCAAACCGAATAAGAAGTAATCAATCCACTTGGTTCGTTTACCGAATTTTAGATTTCGGTGCGTGATAAAGCCCACGATAAAGAAAAGAATAATGAAAAAATTAACTGGAGTCAGCCATACAGCATTAGTACTTTCATTTTCTGGTGTAAAAGCATCCTCTGTTCTGCTCACAAGCGGTAAATAGCGACCATCTCGCTCTATGGTTGCTCCGGCAAAGGCTTTAAAAATGTAGGGTGGCAAAAACATGTATTCTTCTGCCGTTGCTTCCCGATCCACTTCCATACCCAATCCTATATCTATCCCTAAATCAGCCCATGCTTGTTGATCCATGTAATCATTCATCAAATCACGGATCGTTTTTCCTTCTTCTTTATAGCTTAAATCAAACGTCACTCTTCCAGGATACTGCTCATCGACTACATCCCTGATTTTAGTCGCACAGTTATCGAATACATAGTGATATAAATATTCTGCGTTTTCAGGTTGTACATTATTCTGAAGAAAGTTGAAAAGCTGTTCTTTTTCTTTAAGCGTTAGATTGAGGTATTGGAGCTTAATGTACCTGTCCAAACTTTTCTGAAAGTTAAATGCTCTTTCCCATCGCCTTACACCCACTTTATATTTTAACAATCCCTTAGCAAAATTCAGGAAGAAGTTTTCTTGATTGAAGTCATAGAGCCCATAATCATAAAACCAATCAATTCCTCTTAAAGGGTCAGTTACCCTAAAGCCATTATGCCCAAAGGCCGACCATGGTTCTCCCTGGTAAGGACCCAATGTTACTACAGCAATTTCCGCCTGATTAGAAAGTCTATACTGAGCAGGTCCTATTAATGAAAAAGAAATTAAAAGTAAGAAGAAGATGATTCTCATCTGACAGTCATTTACTTTGTTGAAGATGTTAGTGAATCTAAATGATAGTATCGCAATCGCCTCAAAGCTAACGCCAAAAAGGATAGCGAATGCCTTTCAAATATGGTCTAGTTATCACAGATCCAGAAAGTTGAGCAGATCAGAAATAAAAGGTTTACCTATTAGTATCGCCATCGAGCCGACTACATCTTGTAACTTAAGATGCCCAGAATGTCCCAGCGGTTTACGATCATTTACCCGACCAACGGGACGATTGAAAGTTGATTTATTTGAGAAAATTATCCAGGATGTCAGAGACCATGTGATGTATCTCACCTTCTATTTTCAGGGAGAGCCCTATTTAAATCCTCAGTTTCTTGATATGGTCGCCATCGCTAACAAGCACAATATCTATACGACAACCTCTACGAATGCACATTTTCTGAATGACGAAAATGCTAAACGAACAATTAATTCCGGTCTTGATCGTCTCATTATATCTATTGATGGTGCCTCACAAAATACCTATGAATCGTATCGAAAAGAAGGAGAACTCTCTAAAGTGCTAGAGGGTACCAGAAATATTTTGAAATGGCGAAAAAAACAAAAAGCTAAAAGTCCTAAAGTGGTCTGGCAATTTTTGGTGGTAAAACCAAATGAGCACGAGATACCAAAAATTCAACGGCTTGCTAAAGAGTATGGTGTTGATAAAGTTGCTTTTAAAACGGCTCAAATCTATGATTATGAAAATGGGTCTGATTTAATCCCTGACAATGATAAATACTCCAGGTATAAAGCAAATGCAGATGGTACCTACTCAATTAAAAATGAATTGGAGAACAACTGTTGGAAAATGTGGCAAAGTTGTGTGATCACCTGGGATGGTCAGGTGATCCCTTGTTGTTTTGATAAAGATGCCTCCCATAGCATGGGTTCAATAATGGATAAATCCTTCGAGCAAATTTGGTATTCGAAACCGTATCAACAATTTAGAAATGCCTTGCTGACCTCAAGATCAGCAATCGAAATATGTAAAAATTGCACCGAGGGTCTAAAGGTTTGGGCTTGATATATTTACTTCGCCCTACAACCCAACTACCCCATGAAATTCGATCGAAAAAACAGATCTGACAAAGAGCTCATAGCAATACACAAAGAGCTTATCACCCCAAGACTCATTGAAGAAAAGATGCTCATTATGCTTCGCCAGGGAAAGATCAGCAAATGGTTTTCCGGTATTGGTCAGGAAGCCATATCTGTAGGAGCTGCCTTGGCTCTATCAAGTGAAGAGTATATTCTACCTATGCATCGTAACCTTGGGGTTTTCACCACAAGGGGGATTCATTTTCAACGTCTTTTTTCCCAGTTCCAGGGCAAAATGAACGGGTATACAAAAGGAAGAGATCGTAGTTTCCACTTTGGGACACAGGAGCACAAGATTGTAGGAATGATCTCTCACCTTGGTCCACAAATGGGAATCGCAGACGGAATAGGTTTATCACATCTCTTAAAAGAAGAAAAAAAAGTCAGTTTGGTTTTTACAGGAGATGGAGGAACAAGTGAGGGAGATTTTCACGAAGCAGTCAATGTGGCTTCCGTGTGGAAATTGCCAGTCATTTTTGTCATCGAAAACAATGGATATGGGTTGTCTACACCAAGTCATGAACAATTCAATTTTGATTCATTTGTTGTAAAAGGTCCGGCTTATGGAATGGAAGCATATAGCGTAGAGGGAAACTCTATTTTAGAGGTATTAAACGAACTAGAGCCGTTAGTAAAGGACATTCGCAAAAACCCTCGACCCATTCTCTTTGAAGCAAAGACCTTTAGAATGAGAGGGCATGAGGAAGCTTCTGGCACCAAATACGTTCCCAAGGAAGTGATGGAGGCATGGGCCAAAAAAGACCCTGTAAATACGTATGAAAGTTTCCTGATTAAAGAAAAAGTTTTAACAATTAAGGAAGTCGGAGAAATTCGAAAAGCCATTCAGAATGAAATCAACGAGGCGGTAAAAGAAGCGTTTGCTGAGAGTCCGGTTCATTCTGAAGTAGAACATGAGTTGACCGATGTGTATTTTCCATACAATCAGCGAGTCATCCCACCCAAAGGAAAAAAATCAGAAAAAAGATTTGTTGATGCCATTTCTGACGCCATTTATCAGAGTTTAGAAAAATATCCAGAATTGATCTTAATGGGTCAAGATGTAGCAGATTATGGTGGTGTTTTCAAAATCACGGAAGGATTCATTGACAAATTTGGTAAGCACCGAATCAGAAATACTCCACTTTGCGAGTCTGCGATTATAGGAACAGCCTTAGGTTTAAGCATCGCTGGAATGAAAGCCATTGTAGAAATGCAGTTTGCAGATTTTGTAACTGAAGGATTTAATCAGATAATCAATAATCTGGCAAAAATTCATTACCGGTGGGGCCAAAATGCAGATGTAGTTGTACGAATGCCAACAGGTGCTGGTGTTGGAGCCGGTCCATTTCATTCACAATCTAATGAAGCATGGTTTTTTCATACTCCAGGATTGAAAATTGTCTACCCCTCTAATCCAGAAGATGCAAAAGGACTATTAAATGCCTCGGTAGAAGATCCTAACCCCTATTTGTTTTTCGAGCATAAGGCGCTTTATCGGTCATTAACAGAGGATGTTCCAGATACTTATTACACAACAGAAGTTGGTAAAGCTGCAGTCAGTAAAGAGGGTGAAGGCCTCTCCATCATTACCTATGGTATGGGTGTCCATTGGGCGCTACAGGTAGCAAATCAATCGCAGAATTCAATTGAAGTTGTTGACTTGCGAACACTGTTACCATGGGATAAAGAAACTGTTCGTAAGTCAATCCAAAAAACAGGAAGAGTAGTAATCCTGCATGAGGATTGCCTGACAGGCGGTATTGGAGCTGAAATTGCTGCATGGATCTCTGAGTATTGGTTCGAATCATTAGATGCGCCTGTGTTTAGATTGGGAAGTTTAGATACTCCTGTGCCTTTTGCCATTAACCTTGAGAAAAACTTTCTTCCAAACGAGAGACTAGAGGATACGATAAAAAAAGCTCTTGATTATTAAATCAAGAGCTTTCTTCAACTGTGTCTTTGATGCTTATTTCCTCACCATGATACGGTAACTAACTACATTTTTATTTCTGTTATCCTTATCATAGATGTAAAGCAGATAAATTCCTTCCTCATAATCTGTCACGTCAATCTCCTCGTATCCATCATATCCACTTCGTATATCCTTATTCCACAGCTCATTACCACTAAGGTCTACCATTCGTGCCGCTACATTCTTTGCTTTTAAATGTCTGTAGATGATTTTTACCTGTTCCCTGGCAGGGTTAGGGTACACTTTTAAGTCTTTGAAATACTCGAAAATGACACCAAGCACCCGTTCAATTTCCACTTCCACTCCATTCTCTGTGGTAAAGGCACTCAACGAAAACTCAGTGTCTGATATACCTTGTTCACCCACTTGAAATTCTACCTCTGCATTAGGATCTAATGGAATACCCGGGTATTCCACAAAGAATCGATAAACTCCTTCCGGTAAGAATCCAAACTGGAACTCTCCATTATCATCCGTTTCTCCGTAGGCAAATAAGTCAAAGATTGGATCGTCTTGATCGGTTCTACCGCCAGTTCTTCTCCTCCTCAGTCCACATTTTCTTCTCTTGGCTCTTCTACGTGCATCAATCCTGGCCTCTTCATCGTCTCCAAAGTCCTCTTCAAGAACCACATCAAGAACTCCTACATCCTCATTATTAGGTGGCGGAGGGATTACGGTTATGTTGACAGTGATTGTATCGTCATTCCTAAACTGAATCGTGTCTGCCTCTATCCACTCGAATGCATCTGAAAAATACGTCGGTACATATTTCTCGCGATCTGAGTCAACAGAAGCCAGATAGTCACCAAGGATAACTGAATCAATCGTAAATGGGCTTATCTGATTTATTGCCCTTGACAAGGTATCAAAACCTGACCCGCGCTGTTCAGTAAGCAACAAGTAACCGTCTACCTCCTCAGGTATAGTTGCCCCATTCGTTCCTACCACATTCACCGTGAAAGGTGCAATCGCCAAAACAAACATAGAATCCACAGGAATGATTAAATCGGGTAAACTATCGTTCTTCACTTCCGCTCTAAACAGTCCCATATTATCATAGTCTATGGATTGCATTCTTAGGGTCGAATCATTTACCTCATAATCTTCGTTGGTTACGAGTTGTTCCGTACCTCTAAACCAATCATACCGATCATATTCCCCATTGGTGGTTAAGCTTAGCGTTGTATCATTAAACACCAGAATTTTTAGTGAGTCTCCATCTGATTTCTCCCCTGATCCTCCATCCGACGAATCTAAGAATTCATTAAACCTGAGCCTTGTTTTTTGCGGGCTATAGGTAAGACCGCTTAGTGCTCGCAATGGCTCCAGGTCTTGGAAGTCAAATAGGTTGTTACTTACATCCAGATTTTCAATGGATCGTAACTTGACCAAACTGTCGATCCCTACCATGTCATTATCTGAAATATTCAAATCCCTCAATCGGGTAAGATCCCGTCTCAATGGAAACCTGTTTTGCAATACATTGGAAGAGAGGTTCAGACCGACTACCCTTCCACTTTCCAATCGGATCGAGTCCCATTCCTGTTTCCTTACCCCTAAGTCCCAGTTTACACTGGCCTCAGTAGCATTTTTAATATCCAATAGTGCATTAAAGTCTGCTACCGTTTCCGGTAAAATCAGTGTTTTTAATGCGATCGTATCACTTGTCGTTGGGGCATCTACACCATTGTCGTAGGTGACCCGATAAAAATAATCCGTCTCGAATTGGAGATTTTCCACCCTGAAACTGGTTGCCAGTGTATCGACTGACGCTATGATGTTGGTGAAGTCAGTATCTCGTGCGACTTCCAAATTATAATTTACTGCATCCAGTACCTCACTCCAGTTAGCTCTAAAGGACTTGGTAGTCACCCTCGATGGTTCCAATGCGACAATTGAATTCGCTATGATCAATTGTCCACTGTCTAAGCTGATATTGGAAAGTGAATCCTCAGCTGTTGCCGTAATCAAGATCGGACTGTCTGCCTCTGTAAAACCTGGGTCGATGGTTCCAGCGACTACTGTCCATGTGCTGTCTGCTTCATTGATTTCAGGGGTAAAATCTCCTCTTCCTTCAATATTGATGGTTAGCGTAGCGGAAAAGTCATCAATAAAACCGGTCAACGAAGGACTTACAATGGATGTACCAATGTTATCCACAAAGACTGTTGGTGCAGTTGCATCGATCCGCAATTCATTCGTCGTTAAATCCGTAGAGTCTCCAAAGTCATTTCTACCAGTAACAACGACATCATATACCCCATCTTCTAAGGGTGGTGCTATTCGACCAGCTTCTAAAATCCAGGTACTATCCGTATTAGTTGTCGCCACATACGTCTCTTTATCGAGCAGAACCCGTACAGTTGCTGTCACATCACTAACTGTACCTGTTAATTCAGGGCTTCTTTGATTACTAATCAACGTATCTATTGTCACAAGTGGAGGGTTTCGTTGAATATAGAGTAATGCCGTATCTATCCCCACACCCGTTGCATTAGTGGCTCGGGCGATTATTTCGATCTGACCTTCAAAGGCACCCACAAACAATGAATCAATAATACCTGATGGTAATACCCAAGTGCTATCTCCATTATTGATCGCGTTATAGGTTATTGTATCTACATCAACCTCTATAAGTGCCGATACATCAGATACCGTTCCTGTAATGGCAGGCTGAAATGCGCTTGTTACGATTGAATCAATTTCAATTACGGGAATAGCTAGCTCCATAATAGTAATGGTTTGATTAGCTGCTACATTGGTTAAGAACGTTTTATCTCCAGAAGGCCACCTTACCTCAACGGAATCTACTATAGTAGCCGCACCCAATCCAAAATGAGTGGTTATCTCATTACCAGTCCAAAGTCCATTCACCCCAGTTACTTGTCTTAGATACCACTGACCATTGAATTTAGCACTAATCTGTGCTCCTATTCCAAGTCTATTGCTTAATGTTCCCTCTAAATCGACTCTTAGATAGTTATTTGAACTACTAGCATTGTTATAAAGTGAATTGCTTCTGGTTTGCTCAGTATCACTAATGAAGACATCCTGAAATCCATCCTGATCATAATCAGCAACACTAATTGATGAGAAAATAGAAGTCTTCGCAAACAATTGCTGATCTGATCCTACTTTAGTAAATGTCGCATCTCCATTCCCTTTGAACAAATATGGCTGACCATCATCTAAGATCCAGATCAAATCTTCGTTACCATCATTATCATAGTCCAATACTGTAAAGCCTCTTTGTGCTAAAATGTCTTCCCCCAAAAAATCCAGATCGCTTCTTTCACTGATAACTCCTGTTGTGTCCGTTTCCAGCAAGAGGGAGTTCTCACCATCACCAATAATAATCTCATAGAAACCATCATGATCAAAATCACCAAAAACTGACCCTCTGGACCTATAATCAGGGTTTTGATTATCATAAACCAATTCAAAGTTAAAATTGCCTCTATTTAAATATAACTGAAACACCTCATCTCCTGAAATGAATAAATCAGGTAAACCGTCTTGATTAATATCAGGTGTTAATGCAGTCCAGAAACTAGGAAAGAAGTCTCCATTAATGATTGAGGAGCCATCTTGAATTGACATGAATGTGCCATCACCATTTCCTGAATATAAAAATTCAAAGGCATTTTGAATAATGTCCAGATTCCCATCATTATTAAAGTCTACATGAGTACTGGATGTGTTAAATGTTCCAAAGTTATTATTGATTGTGAATCCTCCAGAACCGTCTCCCTGGAAAAGGAAACTACTCTCATCATCAATAAAGTTTGATGTTCCATCACCATGTACATACACATCTATATTTCCATCGTTATTAAAATCTCCCCAGTTCGCCCCTCTACTGGTAAAACCGGTATCAGTAAATGTGTCGCCTGTGCTTACTCTGGTAAAACTACCGGCATTATTCTCATACAAGTAATTCTCTTTGGTCACAACAGCTGGGTCAAAATTGAGGTGCCAATTTGTAACATATAAATCCTCATCTCCATCTCCATCATAATCTCCCCATGTACCTGAATAAGAATTGGACGGTTGATCTTCTATGATTGGACCTGTTGTTAATTCTTCAAAAATTGGGGTGACAAGTGTAAGAGAAACGGTATCAGATGGTTCAGAATCACCACTACTATTTCTGGATCTTAATCGATAGAAATAGGTTGTACCAACATTTACTGAATTATCATAATAAACCTCATATTCTGCACCATTGGTCTCTAATTGAGGATTTGGAATACTAGTGTCTATTTCAACAAAATTGGTATTATCTCCATCTGAACGCTCGATCACCCATGATTCCTCTGTTATAGAAATATCTTCCCAGGTTAATCGTATAGTGGATGCATCAGAAATACTCCCTACTAAATTTAGTGGAGCATTATCAGTAGGCTGTATTTCATTTCGTACATATGTTAATCTGACATCTCCACCACAATCCCAACTAAATTCAATGACAAGTGAATCAGCCCCCGGAAAGAATTCTATATAATTCGCAGATATATCGTTATTTCCGCAAAATGCAACCAATCTGCCTCCGAATTCGAGTCCAGAACAACCTGAACTTAATGTACCAATGTTCGGTTCAGTAAATCCAAATCCATCGTTTAAGTATCTTGCCATAAAATCACTAATTTGATAGGTGCCATCGCCGTTTGGAGAAATTTGAATATTAGTGTCTATTGATGATACACCAAATATTGGAGTTATTTCTTCCGCAGTCCCCGTCCATGAACCAATAGGAATATCAGTGAGATCACTAGGACAGTTTTCTACAAGCAGTACTTCAGAATAAGGTGATTCTATTGCCCCTTCTATGGCTTTTACCCTATAATAAACCGAATCCTGTGCAGGGACATTTCGATCGGAGAACCTTCTAAATCCTTGATCTATGAGAGCAATTTCTGAGAAATTATTCCCATCTAATGAACGTTCTAACGAATAGTTAGCACTGTCAGAACCATTGATATGGGTCCACCCAATATTATAAATAGTATCTGTAACAATTTCCGCAAATAAGCTACTCGGAGAATTTGTTTCAATCCCGTTATTACCGATAGCGACGGCATCAATTCTTGCATTTGGTCTAACTACTATTTTGATTGCGCTGACATCAAAAGTGGTTAATGGAAAATTCAACTCGCCTTCTTCTACACTCAAAAGCCCATCCGGGTCGGTGAAAACTCCTGCTCTAGAAACAAATTCAAATTCCAGTGTATTTGGGTTTTGAACCAAAACAGAATCAACTATGGAATCAACAGCACCATAGACCCAAACGGTATTTATTGGGCTTGGTGTACCATCAAAATTTAGGACAATAGATTCTGAATTTGTAGAATCGGTAGGTATCCAGGCTCTGGTGGACTCAAATATCGTTGGATCAAAAATGGAGTTTGGTTGTCCAAGTGCTTCATTAGCTGACCCTATGATTGAAGATATTTCACTTGTAAATGATTCTACTCCAAAAGCATATTTCCTTTCCGTCTCTGCAACATCAAGTGAATACGATTCAGATCGATACTGGATATTAGGATATATTGGATTTGTAATAATACATGTGTATATCCCATTGTCATCAGACACGGGAGCTGAGATAGTTAGAGAGGCTTGTGCCTCACCATTCAGTGCAATTCCATCCTTGTACCATTGATACGTGTTTCCTGTCTCCGTGCTATTGGTAATTGTTAAAGTAAGAGGCGTACTACCTGGTGTTAACAAAGATGCACTTAGGGAATAAGTAAACTCCTGATCATTGAAGTTCTCAAATGGAGTGGTCTGAGGGTCAAAACTTGCATCAATCAAATTTTGAAGAGTAAATCTATTACCACTGATATCAAAGTTGTTTTCAATCTGTGTCCCTGATAAGTCTGGGAGTGAGCCAGAAAATGCATTATTAGCACCAAGAAGTTCATTAAGATTTGAAAGAGCATTAAGCTCTGCAGGAATCTCACCTTCGAGGTAATTGTTTGAAAGGTTAATTGTTGTAAGATTTGTAAGACCCCCTAATAAAGTTGGAAACTGACCTGTTAGCTGATTATCCGAAATCCAAAATGCCTGTAGGTTGCTAAGGTTAGAAAATTCAGGTGGAATAGTACCTGATATGTTATTATTCTGGATATAAATCTGCTGAAGGCTTGTTATGTTACCAATTTCTGGAGGTAGTGGACCACTAATATTATTAAAATCAAGAAATAGAAATTTCAAGTTGGTGAGCGTACCAATTTCAGGTGGGATACTCGTAAGTTGATTACCTGCAGCACCAAACGTTTCCAAGGAATCAAGGTCCGCAATTATTGCGGGGATGTCACCACTTGCTCCAAAACTATTTAGATCTACACGTACAACTCTTCCATTATTAACTGCTATTCCTTCCCATGCCGCAACCAAAGTGTCGGTAAGCCATGTCTGTCCTCCAAACCAATTCGGACCATCCAACGCATTATATAAATCAACCAATACAAGTGAATCTGCTTCTAGAACTGGTGTTAACTGACCGTCATTTTGAGTGATCACGCCAAGGTTAGGAAGAATGTCATCTGCCTCAAATTTGTTGAATGAGATATCAAACTTTGTCAGTTGAGTCAGATTAGATAAGTCCGGTAAATCCTCTAGTTGATTTTCACGGATATTCAAACGATCCAGCATGGTCAATTGATTAAAATTCGATGGTACTGCTCCAGTAAAATTATTTCCTGCTAGACCCAGTCGATATAAATTGATATTGTTTCCAATAAATTCTGGAATAGCCCCTGAAAACTGATTCTGACCCAATCGTAATTCATTCAATTGAGTCAAATTGGATAACTCAGGAACGGATCCGCTTAAGTTGTTGCGGGCGACTGCTAGAGAGAAAAGGTTTGATAGGTTGTTGAGCTCAATTGGAATCGATCCGGTTAATTGGTTGTTATCGAGCCATAAATACTCTAGATTGGAAAGGTTTCCTAATTCAACAGGAATTTCTCCTATGAGTTGATTGGCTGGAATAGACAAGTTCCTAAGGTTAGTAGCATTTCCTAATTCAGGAGGTATGGTTCCATCGAATTGATTACTATTTAAGTCAATATTTCTCAGTGAAATCATATCACCTATTACCGTAGGGATAGGGCCAGAAAGTTGATTGGACCACAGTTGAAGTTCTTGTAGGTTATCCAGATTGGAAAAAGATGCAGGGATTGTTCCTGTCAACCGGTTTTGAGATAATAATAGCGTTTGAAGTGTTATTAGATTTCCAAGTTCTGATGGAATTTCACCCGTCAGTTGATTAGCATCAATGTTAATGGTCCTGATATTGGCTAAGTTTCCAAGTTCTACTGGAATACTCCCTGATAGCTGATTTCCCCCTAAACCTAACGTTACCAATGATGGTAGATTACCGAGTTCAACAGGAATGGATCCACTCAGATTATTACCATTCAATTCAACCTGTAAGAGGTTTGATAAGTTTCCAAGTTCTGGCGGTATGCTCCCGGTAAGTCCATTTCCGTTGTTATGAGGAATATTCAAAAACTCTAGCTTTAAAAGGTTCCCTACCTCCGATGGAAGTGATCCTGTGATGTTATTGAGCCCTAGATCCAATACTCTTAGCTCACTTAGATTCCCAATTTCAGCTGGGATCGTACCCGTGAGGTTATTGCCATCAAAGAAGTCCTGGTTGCTTTCATAAAGTTTGATTTCATGCACTCTACCCTCAAAAACGCTTATACCATACCAGGTATCTATTGGACCAGATAGCCAGTTGGTATTGTTGGACCAATTTGGACCATCGGTCGCATTGTACAACGCTACCAAAGCAGTGGAATCTGATTCAGGAACAGCAGGAGGATTGAGGCCAAAATCTCTTAAATAGCCTTTAAGCCCTGAATAGGTCCAGTCAAATCCAGATGCATTAACACCTACGGTATTTGCTCCTTGGGCAACTTCTGTCGTTATTGCATTCGCTTCAATTCCCAGTACATCTTCTGCTGTTAGACCATCTACCGTTGAGATCTCCCAGTTTGAAGAACCACCACCTACTCCATCGAAAGACTGAATGACCGTATTCCCATTTATCGTTGCATAACCTGAAGCAAGTCCAGTTATGTAAAGATTCTGTACCGCGGCATTCGTCCCGTTATCCCAGTCGACAATACTAAATATCGAGTTTCCTGCGCTTATGGAACCATCGGTAAATAAATGGTTTCCTCCTCTGGAAATGCCTGATACGTTTTCTGGTCCGTCCAATTCCAACCCACTTCCATCTGGACTTACAATCGCAAAATTTGAAACGGTTCCTAGATAATCTTGGTCAGTATCCAGGGCATCATCAGTAGTATGGTTTACTACAATATTTGAGGCTGAAACAGCTCCTCCAAAAAACTCGATACCGTCATCAAAACATGCAAATACTTCAATGTTATCAACCGTAGTTCCAGAACCAACTGCTGCAAGTGTTAGGCCATTGATTTGATTTCCAGCACCAATCTCTAAACCGCCATGCCGAATAGAGACATATTGCATGATACCTGAATTATCTGCATCATCCAAACCACCATATGTACCTAATGGATCAGAAATTCCTTCAATGGGAAGTGCAACTGTATCTGCACCAAGTCCATTTTGAGCACCAATTTGTGCATTTCCTAAAAGCAAAACCCCTCCCCAAAAGCCTCTATCAAATTCATTGAGATTGTCGCCGGTTTTTCTTCCAGGTTTAATATCGTCAGCCGTAGTTGTGAAAATAATGGGGTCGGTAGATGTCCCAACCGCATTGATGGTAGCATCTCGTGCAACTGCCAAATAAGTAATATCCGGAAATTCGGTTGCTTTAACTATGGTACCAGGATCAATGGTAAGTGTAACGCCAGGCTCCACAAAAATGGCTCCCTTCATGATCACCAATCCAGACCAGGTGGTATCTGTAGTGATGTTAGATGCGACATCTACCTGACCATCATTTTGAGTGATCACACTATTGTTCAAAATGATATCAGCCTCTGGAATTTGGTTAAAGGATACATTAAAATTTCCAAGTTGATTCAGGTTCCTTAAGTCTGGTAGACCAGTTAAGTTGTTTCCACTGATATTCCAGGTACCAAGGTTGGAGAGGTTTGCATATGATGCTGGTACAGATCCTGTGAATTCATTATTCGACATTCCGAAGCGATTCAATTGGCTGAAAGTAGAAATGTATTCGGGTAATGTACCAGAAAGTCCATTTCGCCCAATCTTTAATTCCTGAAGGTTTGTCAGGTTAGATAAATCGGAGGGTAAAGGACCTGTCAGATTGTTTCTAGCAACGCCTAGAATTCGTAATTCGGAAAGAAGATTTAGTGAATCTGGAAGTGATCCTGTCAGATTATTATTTGCAAGTTCAATCTCAACGATCCTACCGTTCTCTACTGAAACACCATGCCATGCTTCCACTGATGTTGTCAACCAGTTGGTATTATTGAACCATCCAGACCCACCTGCCGCATTATATAACGATACAAGGGCCAATGAGTCGGATACTAAAACAGGATCAAAAGCAGGAAATCCTTGTGTGAGTGATACATTGTCAATGGTGATTTGACCAGTTTCAGCTCCCATGTCAAAAATCACACGACTATTTGGACCACCAAATCCTGTAGCTAATAATGGAATCGAATATGACTGATTAAATGTATCCAGATTGATGGTTTCAATGGTAGCAGTAAACGGAGCTTCATTCAGACCAATTCCTACGTCCATGGACCGATTAACATTCGAAAATGCATCAAAGGAGAGTGTATAGGCTTGGTCCTGGGTAATATTTACCGCCTGACTTAGATTCACATCAAATGAATTTCCTGCTACCGTTACATCTACGAAGTTTACAAAATTGCCACCTCCATCATCAATGACGTTGACGGCATTACCTGACCATCCATCACCTGTGCCTGTTTCAAAATCGCCATTGGTTAGCAATTCAGACCCTCCTATTTCTTGAAGGAAGATGGAATTAATTATAATCGTATCACCGACTGCTGCTGAGCTTGAAATATACAAGATATATTCTCCAAAATCGCCTGGTGTAATACCAATAAGATTCAACGTTGTATTTATTTCTCCGATAAGGTCAGTGCCATTAAACCTCCATTGATAATTTTCATTTCCTGTAGCAGGAGATGGTAGCAACGGGGCAAGGGTAACATCGTCACCAATATTGGCAGAAACTATTTCAACACCTCCAAATGGCTGCTGACCAGTATTCTCAGTAATCACTGAAACATTTGGTTCAATATCTTCAAAGGTGAATTGGTTATTTGAAATTGTGAAGGTTGATAAACCAGTTAAAGAAGATAAGTCTGGTAGGCCTGATAGATTATTGTCTCTGAGTTCTAAAAAGCTGAGACTTGAAAGGCTTGTAAAAGTACCAGGTACATCTCCACTGAACTGATTGTTATACAAACTGAGTACGGATAAGTTGGATAGGTTTGACAGTTCAGAAGGTATAGAACCGCTCAGTTGATTATTGTATAGATAGAGTAGTTCTAAATTAGAAAGATTTCCAAACTCTGTAGGAATGGATCCAGTCAATTGATTTCCTCTTAAAGAGATGAATCTCAAATTAGGGATACTCCCTATTTCAAGGGGTATCGTACCCGTCAAAAGATTATCATAAATTCTTAGCTCTCTTAAATTCGTTAGATTCCCTATTTCAGTAGGAATATTTCCGGTTAATTGGTTTTGAGCCAGGTACAATATTTCCAAATTGGAAAGGTTGCCAATCTCAGTTGGGATGGTTCCTTCTATTTGACCGTTACCCAAATACAAAGAGTCCAGAGCTGTGAGGTTTCCAATTTCTGCAGGAATGGTTCCAGAAAGGTTATTTCCTTCTGAAAGGAAACCAAGATTTAATGCAGTAACACGACCACCATTTACCGAAACTCCATACCATTGATCAACTGGAAGAGGACTACCGACTGCATCAATAAACTCCCAACCCGTTTTGTTGGTCCAGCTAGACCCATTAGTTGACTGATAAAGTGCTACGAGCGCTAATGAATCATTCACATCAATGGGTGGTTCCGTAATCTGAATAATAATTCTGCTATCTCCAGAGGTATAGATCCCTCCTGAGATTGTTGAGTTCAGAAAGTTATCTGAAGCGACGGTCGGATCAGCAGCAAGATCTCCAAATATTCCATTTGCTGGAGCTACATTTTGTCCAATTTCAAAATCAGGTGTCATTCCAGCACTATGCTCTATGAAGACGTTTCCATTACCAACTGAGCCAATGGTTGATATGGTAGTAGTCTCTCCATTTGAAGCCAAGAAAGACCCGTTCCCGATCACGGAACCAAATGCAGAAAGACTAACGTCTCCACCTGTTTCATTCAAGCTTTCAGTATTGATATAGAAGAAACTTATTGAAGAGGTTTTAGAGGTAAGATCTACAAAGCCAGGAAGCCCTGATACATTGTCGTAATTAGCTGTGATAACACCCACATCAATCAGACCATCTGCTGTCAGCGTAATTTTTCCTCCTTCATCCGCACCCGAAGCAAGAATGCTAGCCCCTAAAAACTGAATCGAGCCGTTTAGTGAAGTCATGTTAACAACACCACCAGCACCAAACGATGGGGCTTGCATATCCATGGTAGAGGCAACGAAAATATCACCACTTGCCGTGGCACTTAACGAACTGTTCGTTCCAGTAGAAGTATAGGATGAGAAAAATAAATTACCATTCAGGACATCTATCGTAGCGGTTCCTCCCGCATCAACTCCGTTTAAGTTAATTCCCAGACTATCAGGAATGACATCTGCCGAAATGATAAGGTTTCCACCCTGACCACCTACAGTCGCCTGAGAACTGAAATTGAAATTTGGTCCACCAGTGGTAAATGATCCGGTTGCATTAACCGTAATATCACCTCCACTAAAATCACTATCTGCATTGATGGTTCCACCAATGGTAATGTTATTGCCATCTAATGATAAGGATCCTACGCCTGAAGATCCACCACTAATATCGATCGCGGCAGTTGAAATGTCAGTACCTGTTACTGAAATAGCTGCTCCTGCTTGTCCAGCCGCCACCAAGCTACTTGTATTCACCGTGCCTCCCGTGTTTATTGTTATATTACCTGCCCCAACATCTGTACTGTTAATGATACCGGTAGTGATACCGGACAAAGTTCCTGGTGCATTTAAGGTAATGGCACTTCCTCCAGCATCCAGGCTACCCACAAAAATTTCATCATTGGCTGTAATATCGATACCACCACTACCCAGGCTCCCAGATAGAATAATATCACCAAAAGTGACATTACCTGCCACAGCATTAATGGTAACCGAACCTCCGGTATCGCTTGATGAAGAAGAGCTTATCTGAAAAGAACTGCTAACATTTCCGGAGGATGATATTAGACTAACCGATCCTCCATTTCCTGCTCCCGAAACATTATCGGTATTTATATTACCATTAACCGTGATGTCTCCGACCGCAGTGAGATTTATATTTCCACTGATCCCTGCAGGAGTCGAATTTGCCGTGCTAATAGCATTGAGTGAGAGGGTACCATTGGCATTGACAGATAGTGTTCCGGCATCTAGCGGACTGCCACCAGATGCGGTCATATCGATCTGACCAGAATAGGTAGAGATATTATTTCCAATGATGGCAATGTCCCCGCCATTATTTGATAACCCGGCAATGAACACATCACCACCAAAATTCAACGTGAGGCTATTCCCGCCACCGTCCAATTGATAGAAATTAATGGCATCTGCGTCAAATACTCCACCATCAGGTGACTGAATTAGTGCATCACATGAGAATGCCAGGTTATTGGCCAGTATAATGGATCCTGAGCCAATCCCACTACCTATTACAAGTTGAGAAAAAGTTGTTTGATTAATGGCTTCAAGATCCGTTGCAAGTAAGTCTAGAAAACCACCTCCTAAATCTGCAGCACCACCAAGTACTATGTCTACAAAAGGTACTGCAGGCCCTAAAGTAATTGCTGCTGTTCCACTGGACACAACGGAGCCACTGGCACCTGTGAAGTCTATTTCATTATATGCTGAGATAATTACAGATCCGCCATCGGTACTTCCCGAGGAGTTGATAGGTCCAGATGTGATTACTCTTCCCCATAATGAGACAGGACCACCAGCCGCGAACGAACTATTAGTATTTATCTCATTTACCGTAACGTCTTCTGAATCGGACCAAACTTCAACTACTCCACCATTTCCATTGGAAGTAGATGAAATAACTCCTACGTTGATCGATCCATTCGAAAGTAAATCTACAGTACCTCCTAAGCTTAGACCATCTGCAGTTAGATCTCCAGTTGTGATAGTCCCCCCTGCACTTAGCGTTTGATTCCCTCCATTATTATCTGCTGATGTATTGATCGTTCCTCCAACAAAAAGATTAAATCCAGCATTTAATGTAGCTACACCACCATTCCCACTACTTGTAGAAATATTGATTCCGGTTTGGATGGTCAGGTCTCCTCCGACATTGAAAGTCACATTTCCACTACCTGTGAGACCTACAGTATTGAGACCCGTGACATTCACTGTCGCGGTACCCAATGTAGTAACGGATATTGACCCTCCACCAGTTCCTGTTACATCAAAGTTAAGGTCAGAAGAAATGTCACCATTCGCATTGATAGTGATGTTTCCAGCAGCTTCTGATGAGGAAGAAAGAGCTAAAGTGGCTGCACCACCCAAATCACCAGCTGATATGAGATCAATGTTTCCGCCGGTTCCACCAGAACCAGAAGCCGAGACACTTCCATCTATCGTAATATTTCCTCCTGTTGTATTTACAAAAATATCTCCACCAGAATCATTATTTGTTGCTAAGGAATTTACGGAAGCTGAGAGTGCCTGGATCGTTATGGAACCACCACCTGTGGTTATATTGGCAGTCCCTCCATTTACACTTCCTGCAGCATTTACGTTCACTGATATGCTTTCGAAATCCCCAGTGGTACCATCAAAAATGCTTCCGTTTAGGGCCACATCCCCTTCAGCATTCAGCGTGAGAAGATTACCTAGTCCTGACCCATTAAAATCAAGATCTGTACTTAGTGTAATATTACCAGCCTGCAAACCTCCTGTGTTGGTATTGATTACGGCATCACCAATAGCCAGGGCAGCTAGGATTTCATTCACCCCCAATTGTGCATTATCGGCTGTAGGATTGAAAGGTGATGTACCGTTGATATTTACGGTGGCACTTCCAGCAACAATTTCAACATTGAATTGAGCAGACGCATTAAAAAACGAATAAAAGGCAAATAACGCAATGAGTAGTCTTAGAGGCAGTTTCATAGATAATTCAGGTATATAGCTCCTAAATATACCAGCACTATGCACCAATTCAAATACCCATTTCGAGGTAATCGCCTGATTAATAGTTGTATATAGGATTATCTTTCGATAAGAAAGGAGTAAACTAAGAAGTGCCTACTTTTTTATCAGGATTCGGTAGCTCACCACATGTTCATCTCTACTGTTTCGATCATAGAAATGTAAAATGTAAACGCCTTCTGGATATTCTGAAACATCAATGGTCAGTTCACCATCAAATCCATGTTGCATATCCTGGCTCCACTTGGTTTGACCGGTTAGATCTACGAGTTCAGCAGTGATATTTTTAGATTTTAGGTGCCTGTATCGGATGTTCAGGTCATCTGAAGAAGGGTTAGGATAAACCTCCAAATCTTTAAAATACGTGAGAATTAAACCTAATATTCTATCAATACTAATTTCCACTCCACCCTCAGTGGCGAAAGCACTCAAAGAAAACTCCGTATCCGATATTCCTTGTTCTCCTACTTCAAACTCCACCTCTGCCTCCGGATCCAGCGGGATGCCCGGATACTCCACAAAGAAGCGGTAGGTGCCTTCCGGAAGGAACCCAAACTGGAATTCTCCATTATCATCGGTTTCACCATAGGCAAAGAGCTCAAACTCACCATCTTCCTGACCGGTTCGGCCTCCTGTTCTTCTCCTCCTCAATCCGCATTTTCTTCTTTTGGCTCTTCTACGCGCATCGACCCTGGCTTCCTCATCTCCAAAATCTTCTTCAATTAATATGGCCAATGAACCCGGTCCGTCTTCAGGTGGCTCCGGCTCCTCGGTCATTTTGATGGATAATGTATCAGGTTCTCTGATTTCAATCGTATCAGCTTCTATCCACTCAAAGGCATCCCCAAAATAGGTTGGGATAAAGTCTTCTCTATTTTGGGGGTCAATTCCGCACAAATAATCTCCAAGAATCACATCTTCGAATACAAATTCTGGTCCAACCGGATTTGGTGTATTGGCTAATGTATCGTATCCTGATTCCCGGGCTTCTGTTTCTAACAACGCTCCTGTAAATCTCTCACTTGAATTAAGTAGTTGATCGCTAAAGTCAGTTAAGCGCATGGTGATATCTACTGTGGCAAAAACATATTCTGGAGGAAATTGGAAAGTCAAATCCGGTAAATCGGGATTCGTAACTGTTAAATCAAATAGTCCCATGTTATCAATCGCAATGCTATTGATTGTTAACGAAGATCCATTGAAGGTATACCGATCACCCGAAATGGATGACCCGTTTATTCGCCAGTTGTACTGATTAGCCGTTCCACCCAGATTCGTTTCAATGATATACGACTCGCCAGTAGGAACAACTCTAACAATCCCTAACCGAACGATACTCAGTCCATTACTTGCAAAATCCTTAAGAAAATCCGGATTGGTCTCTGGAACAAACTGACGTTCCGCTTGTGGTGCATACGTAAAGTTGGAAGTCCCAACAAGTGGTTCTAAATCTTCAAAAATTAGGTGGTTATTTTCCACATTGACCGTACTGATTGCAGTCCCAGTGAAATCAATTAAACCTGTTAATTCATTCCCTGTTGCACTGAAAGAAGTCAATTCCGATAAGCCACTATTCACTACAACTGTATCAGAAAAAGGATTGGGTAAATCCCCTGCCGCCTGCGTTGCATTGAGATTAATGCTTGTTACTCGTGTTCTTTCGGTGTTTAATGTGATATTATCCCAATCTGTAAATCTTGCCCCGGCATCCCAATTCAAACCTTGTGGGTTGACTGCTGCAAATATTTCAACCAGAGCCAATGAATCTGCTATCGTTTCATTGTCAATGAGCGTCTTCACAAGTGTGATGTTACTATTGTTAGACTCTACTGCATTGGTATTGGTAAATCGAACCCGGTAGTAATAGGTTGTACTGAAATCAAGTCCTGATACTTCTACACTCGTTTGATCTGATGGGACACTAAGGGCTTCATAGCCTGGTACGAATGAACTGAAGTCTGCATTTCTAGATACATCTATGGTATAATTGGCCACATCATCGGCAGTACTCCAACTTGCCTCAAAACTTGTTGAAGTCACAACTGTGGGTATGAAAGTAATGATCTCTAGAGAAATGGTAAGTTCATCCGTTGTGATATCCGTACCTGTGTTGCCTGCCAGATCCATTGCGAAAATTCCTACATCGTAAACCCCATCAGTCAATGAGGTAATAATACCAGCAGCTAAAGACCAGGTTCCATCTCCATTATTTGTGGGGACATAATTTGAGCCGTTAACAGTAAGCTCTAAAGTCGCTGTAGTATCATTGATTGTTCCTGTTAATTCGGGACTTGAAATAGAAGTTACAAGCACATCTATAGTGACCTCTGGGGCCGTCAAATCAACAGTTAATTCATCAGTTGTTGCATCTGAACCACTATTGCCTAATGAATCCGTGGCTGTAAGGACAACATCATATGTTCCCTCCACCATATTTGGAGTAATACTGCCTTGGGCCAAGGTCCAGGTTCCATCTCCATTATTTGTAACTGGAAATGTATTTCCACCTACTGTCAACTCAATAGTAGCCTCAAAATCATCAATCGAACCCGTTAAAACCGGGCTGACATCATTTGTCATTGATTCATCAACAGTGACTACTGGACCCGTTCCATCAATTCTTAACTCATTGGTTGTGGTATCGGAGGTAATCTCCCCCGAGATATCAATAGAAGCGATTACATCATATACACCATCTGTAAGGTCAGGTGTGATGGTTCCTGCTGGCAGAGTCCACGTACTATCGGCGGCATTATTGATTGCAGAATAAGTCGAGCCATCAACTGTAATTTCAATAGTTCCTGCTGTTTCACTTGTCCTGCCGGTCAATTGTGGACTCCTGGAATTACTTGACAATGGATCAATAGAAATAAAAGGTGGTGCATTCCCAAATATGACGAGCTCATTCGTCGTAGTATCGGTTCCCACATTACCCGCCAGGTCGGTAGCAGTCACTACTACATCATACGTACCGTCAATTAATGGATCAATGATCCCGGCACTTAACGTCCACGTGCTGTCAGCAACAATAATTGAATCATACGTTGTTCCACCAATGGTCACCTCCACGATTGCCAAACTGTCACTAACGCTTCCTGAAAGTGCTGGAGAACTCTCCATGGTACTTAGTGTGTCTACCGTTACCTCTGGTGCGGTCAAATCGTATACGATTTCCAATGTTTTTGCTGCGGGGGAAGGAGAGTTGTCGTCAACCGCAAAAGCGGCACTGTCTGGGATATCAAGCGTAACTAACCCTTCATCCAATAAATTTATTTCTGCAGTGAAGGTATCGTCACCATTATCTACAAATGATGCAATAGATCCGTTTTGAAGAACCAAATCAGCAATGTTAAAACTATTGACGGGTTCACCAAAAGCGATTTGAACGGTCGCTGGTGAGGTGTTTGTTAAGGTATCATTACTGGCTAAACTGGGAGCACCCAAACTAACCACTTCGACCAGAGTAGTTTCTGTGAGTCCCCAGCTCCCCAATTCATCTCTGGCTCTAAATGAGATTTCTTTAGTGCCCAGAGATAAAGTGTCCGTACCAAGTAGGATAACCATTTCAGAGACATCTGGGCCCGGCTCTGAGAATGAAACAAATGAAGCCTGACCCACTCCAGGATCCTCTCCAATAAAATATTCGACCCCACTCACATTGGTGATGGATCCCGCTGGATCTACATAGACCAGTCGAGTCTCAGTCGATCCCCATGCACCTCCTTCAGCCCTGGCACGCATACCTAGTACATGAAAGCCAAGTGATAGCGAAGCGGCATCTAAACTTTCTACCGCTGATACCAGGTTCTCCGCGGGAAAGGCACTAATCTGCGTGGCGCTTCCTACTCCAGGATCTTCATCAAAATAATACTCTATTTGATCAACATTTACGATCGCACCAGCATCGGATTGATCCACAAAAATGAGACGAGTCTCTGTTGTACCCCAGGCACCTCCTTCAGCTCTTGCTCGCATTCCCAAAACATGGAATCCGGTGGATAGTCCACTTGTTGCCAAAGACTGAGTGAGTGATACGATAGCGTTTGGAGAAAATGAATCCGTCAGTGTAGCAGAACCAACCCCTGGGTCTACATCAAAATAATATTCTACCTGATCTACGTTAACTATGGCACCAGCATCTGACTGATCCACAAAAATGAGACGAGTCTCTGTTGTACCCCAGGCACCTCCTTCAGCTCGTGCTCGCATACCTAACACATGAAATCCTGTTGATAATCCGTCAGTCGTGAGAGACTGTGTCAATGAAACACTAGAGTTTGGAGAAAATGGGTCTGATAAAGTAGCTAGACCTACGCCTGGATCCACATCAAAATAATATTCGACCTGGTCCACATTGATGACTGCTCCGGCATCCGATTGATCGACAAATACTAACCGTGTTTCTGTCATGCCCCAATCACCATTCGATAATAAGACTGGATCTATCCAATTGGTTGGTTTAATATTAATTGGAGCGCCATCGGAAGGATTTGTTTCAGAAATGGTAGGCCTGGAAGCCAGATTTCTCGCTCTGAACCCCAAGACATGAAATCCTGTAGAAAGTCCTGAGGATATGAGTGTTTCGAGTGTACTAACATTGATCGCCGGCACACCCACTGTTATGGTGGTAGCACTTCCAAAACCAGGATCTATATCAAAAAAATACTCCAACTCAAATACCTCAGTGGTATCTCCCTGAGCATAGGTAGCAAGTGACCCTATGAGTAGGATCAGCGAGCAAACTAATCTTTTGAGATGAAACCTCTTCATTTTGAAGTATGAATTAGTTTCCTTCTGCCTCTATGGTCGCATCTACATTTGTTCCTTCCTGGATCAGTTCAGGAAGCCTGAGCACTTTAATTACCGGCAATGGTGAGCCTGTAGTGCTGTACGGTATGGTGCCACCAGTTACCCCAATGTCTCCACCATCATTTCCGCCCAATATTGCAGGAGATCCCGTGTCTGGGGTGGGGTCAAAAGCAAAATCCCAGTCATCCTGTACGGTAATGCCCGAAAGCAAGGGGTCTGTGCCTTCCAGGTTCCCGTTTCCGGTGTTGCCATCAGAACCGACCGGGAAGGCATTGTTAGAATTACCAAAGGATATATTGTTATTGAAGGTTACATTGGTTACGTTTCCTGTCACTGCATCGGTCCTAGGGGTCCTGCCCAGGAAAATATTGTTGGAAATGGTGGAGGTGGTCACGAGATTGAAAGCAAAATCATCGGTGTCATTTCCAAGGAATAAATTGTTCTTGATGATAGCATCCGTAGCAGATATCGCCCCATACCCTCCACCGGCGGTAGAGGACGTGCCCATGATGACATTATTTGCAATTATGACTGAGGTAGAATTGACATAAGAGCCCTCTAAGTTAATGACATGAACGCCAACCGTTTGATCCCTTCCGATCACACAATTTCGGATGATGATGTTGCTGAGATTGGTTGATCCGAAGGAAAAATTTCCTGTGATGGCGTCAATTTCGCCGTTCTCAATTAAAATATTGCCGATCGATCCATTGCTGGTATTTCCCAGGCTAATTTGTGACGCATTGATCCCTGATAACCGGATGCCAAATATATTTTCGTTGATGGTAATGGTGCCGTTAATCACGATGGCTGGTTGCTCCTTGTTGGGATTGTACCCGATCCCAAAAAACGTGAGGCTGTCTTTGTTGATGGTCCAGTTCCCGTAACTGAACTGACTGGGCGTCAGGTGGATGATGTCCCCGGGGCTGGCAGCTGCAATGGCACTGGCCACATCTGCAAAAATGTGCGCGCCGGTAGGGGCTGAAGGCCTGTTATCGGCTATCCAGACGGTTTGAGAAAATAGGTTGACAGAACAAACTGTCATGAGGAGTAAGGATACGAATGTTTTCATGATGATGTGGGCGATTTAAACTTAAATAAATTTAAAGACATTCCTCTTAAACTCCCACAAACCCGGACATTATTAAACTTTTAAGATGTAAGTCCAATATCATCTCCTTGCGTCATTTAAGTTCCTTCACTGCGTTCAGGAGGACAGCCCGGAGCGTGTTTTACACTAACTCCATCTAAAAGGGCCGTGGATTAAATCCAATACCTCACGAAATAGGATTTTGAGCTCAGAATTTCACTCCCAGGTCAATGGACACGATCGTATTCCGTATTTGAAGGTCTTCTGCGCCGGCTATCGTTTCGTTTACGGTGTTCGCTAACCCTCTTTGGTAAGAAATCCCTCCGAAAATGGTTGTGTTTATTCCTGCCCTATATTCAATCCCGCTTCCTAAAATCACTGAAAAATCTGCTGGATTAAACTTGGTAATGGTATCAAAATCAGGGTTTTCCGCTTCATCAAACACTTTGATCTCCATGGCTCCGCCCACCTGAAAGAATACTTTAATGTCAGGAGCTACTTCATTGGTAAATAACTTAAGTGTCGCCGGTATTTGAAGGTATTGAAGCGTATACTCTTCAGCCGTTGCACTATCTGTTCGGAAGGCTGCTTTTTTTGGAACGTAAATCAAGCCTGTACTTAAAAAGTAGGATTCAGAAAGTGGTTTATCCACCACCAAACCAACAGATAATTTTAAGGAGGAGCCATCATTATCAACCGTTTGCGCATCATTTGTTGCTCTGTTGGAAGCAATCACAGGGGCTAACTTAAGTCCGAGTTTGGTTTGAGCTGAGCCGCTCACACTAGAAATTATTAAGAGTAAAAAGAAAATTCGCTTCATGATTATCCGTTTTATCACTGGTCGGTTTTTTGACCTGCCTATTTTTGCGCAAAAATAGAGACTATGTACAGAGTTCTTTTCATCTTATCCATTGTTTTATTCACACAGTGCTCAGACAAATCCTGTAGGGATACGGTGGAACCTATCCCCATCCAATTGGAAGTAGAACGAATAGATCAGGAATTATTTCAAGCTCAATCGTCTGGAGCTATAGAAGCTCTGCTAGCATCTTATCCCGGTTTTGCTCAGTATTTTCTTGACGTTGACCAATATCCCAGCAAAAAGATTCTGGCCGAAAGAATGTTTAGCCTCTATCAAAACCCGTCCATTGATACCTTGTATCAAGAGTCCCTGGCAGCATTTGAAGATATTGACTTGCTAACCGTTGAATTGGAAGAGGCTTTTGGTCGTTTAAGCGTTTACTATCCCCAAACAAAGGTCCCAAAAATTCAAACTGCAGTCACCGGTTTATACAAAGACTTGTTCATTTCTAATGAGCAAATCATCATTGGAATGGATTTTTTCATTGGAAGCAATGCTTCGTATCCTCCACAGCAAATTCCGGAATACATTCTTAGAAGGTATACTATTGAGCACTTGCCTTCGAATATCATGCAGTTTGTGTCAAGTCAATACATTCAACAATCCAATGATGATACGATGCTCGCTGAAATGATAGATCATGGAAAGTCCTATTACTTATTAAGTAAGATCTTGCCTTGCACTCCTGAGAATATCTTAATTGGGTTAACGGAGGATGAATGGAATGACTCCTTTAATAATGATGATATCATCTGGGCAAACTTTATAGAAAATGAGTTACTCTACTCTACGGACCATCAAATGAAACAAAAGTTTTTAGGCGAACGCCCAAATGTGTACGAAATAGGGGAGAAATGCCCGGGTAGAATAGGTAGATGGTTAGGATGGCAGATTGTGAAAAACTACGCTGAGAATACAGATGTCTCCGTGCAAAATGTGATGGCTGAAACAGATGCCAACAAAATTTTTAGGTTGTCGGAATATAAGCCGTCAGGCCGTTAAGATATAAACCTCGGATTCGTTTTTCTCGAATTTGTATTCGTTATTTAGGATCTTGAGCAACTTCGTTATTTGGATATCCTTGTCGTAATATAACTCTGCCAACTTTCTTCCGTTGCGCTGATATTTTAACAAGATCTCGGGTGATTCCAGGAATAATTGGATCTTCCGAACAAAGTCTTTCGGTTGCCGTGGATCATGATGAAACCCGCATTTATTCTTTTCAACAATATTTTTGATCCACCCAGGGAAATTAATTATGCTCAGTTTGCCAGCGGCCAGGGAATCAAAAAACTTATTTGGGCTACCGGTCCCTAAAACATCTACATCTTTAAATGAGACATAAACCGCATCACTTTTATCTAAGATTTCCTTCACACGGTCCTTACCAGCATGATCATGAAACGAAACGTTGAAAAGATATTTTGCCTCCCTTTGAAGTCTTTTCATCTCTGATCCGTAACCAATAATATTAAAATGAATCGGTAGCTGATTCTTCGCGCTTTCCCTTGCAGCGGCGATCAAAAATTCCAATTGGTTTGCTTTCCCTATCGCACCGCAATAGGTCACGTGAAATTTATTAGAAAAACTATAATCACCGACACTGAACTCAGGTTCAAAAAACTGACAGTCCGCCATATTGGGAATCACATAGACCTTGGTATTGGGGCTAACTTTCTCAATGTAATTGCGAATGGCTGGGGATAAAGCAATGACTTTATCTGCTTCAAAGTAAAACCTTCTCTCGATTGAATAAAGCCACTTTTTTAGTATCCTGTTTTTAATTACCCCCATGCTAATCGGTGCCTCTGGCCATAAATCTCCAACTTCAAAATAATAGGGTAGATCCAATTTTCTTTTTAGGAAAGTAGCAATAAAACCTGTAGTAAGTGGAGTTGTCATCACATACGCCAAATCATGCTTATCGAGCTTCAAGGCTTCCTTTTTAGCCAGCATCACAAACTGCCAGAATGAATAAAGACGTCTTAAAAAGCCAAACTTGTTATCATACTTAACAGACAAATAGTGGACCTTAATGCCATCCACATTTTTCACTTCATAAGAACCATCATGGGCAGTCACCAGCGTTACTTCATGTCCTGCATCTACTAATCCTTTAGCTAAATAATATGATCGAATAGAGCCTCCTTCTTGTGGAGTTTTGAAGTACTGATGTACGTAAAGGATTTTCACGGGCCCTAAGATGATAATTAATGAGGAATTAAGCGGTTTATTTCGAAGAAGATTCTTAAATCTTCGCTTATTTGGACTTTTTTGGATCCGATTGGTCCCATCAGTTATTCCTAAATGTTATGTTTTATTAGTTTTTCGTAGTACTTACAAAAATGAGTGATTTCACATTTCTCACAAAGCGGCTTCCTAGCTAAACACACATACCTTCCATGTAGAATCAACCAGTGGTGTGCCCTTGATACATATTCTTCGGGAATATGTCTAACCAGTTGTTTTTCTACCTCTAATGGTGTCTTAGCCGTTTGGGTTACTAAACCAAGCCTTTTGGAAACTCGAAAAACATGTGTATCCACCGCCATTGCCGGTTGATTAAATAGCACTGATACGATCACATTAGCGGTCTTTCTCCCTACCCCTTGAAGGGTGATAAGCTCTTTGATTGTGGTAGGTATTTCAGAATTATACGCTTCTACTAGGCGCTTACTCAGTGCAAGTAAATGCTTGGTTTTATTGTTCGGATAAGAAACACTTTTAATGTACGGAAACAATTCATCAAAATGACTCGCTGCCATGTGTTCGGGAGAGGGGAAATCCCTGAACAACGCAGGCGTAACCTTATTGATCCTTGCATCAGTGCATTGTGCGCTAAGCACTACAGCAACAAGTAGCTCAAACGGATTGGAATAGTGTAATTCTGTTTCCGGTTGTGGGTAAGACGCTGAAAAATAATCGACAAATGCTTCGAAACGTTCCTTCTTGGTCATTGCCTAAAATTAGGCAGACTGAAGATTTTTGGAAGCATATATAATTCTTGAAACAACATCTTGTGGGGCTTTTATAAAAAACCCATTCAACAAGGACAATGATTCTTTCAGTTCGTCCAAACTTGTTCTAAGGTCAATGTCAGCATTCAGCGAGTTCTTAATTTCTAACCGTTCATCCTCATTTACCTCATCGTATAGAAATCTAACTAAGTCATCTTTTGTAAAGGTTTTTGTCATAGGCGTTTTGTGTTTGCTCAAATCTTTTTCTTAAGTTAATTAAAGCATACCTCATCCTTCCTAGCGCCGTATTGATACTCACATCTGTAGCATCAGCAATTTCCTGAAAACTCATTTTCATGTAGTGTCGCATGACGAGCACTTCTCTTTGAGATTCGGGAAGTTCTTTTATGTAGGCCTTTAAAAGGTTATAGGTATCTTGTTTGATGTGTTCATCTTCAATTGTAGACTCAGAAAATTCCAATGAGTTAAAAACAATACTTCCATCCTCCATTACGATGGTGGGATAGCGCTTGGCTTTTCTGAAGTGATCAATTGAAAGGTTATGGGCAATACGAAGAATCCATGGTAAAAACTTACCTTCTTCGTTGTATCTACCCGATTTAATGGTACGAATTGCTTTTATGAAAACCTCTTGCATCAGGTCTTCTGCAGTGTACCTGTCTTTTACAATTAAATAAATGGTGGTAAAAACCCTGTCTTTGTGACGATTGAGTAGTTCCTCAAATGCCTCTTCGTTTCCTCCAATATAGAGAGATAGCAACTCGCTATCATTCAAATCTGTCTTATTCATGTATTGCACCAGTCTGTTAACGTAGAGGTCTATATCATATTGTGAGGTTTAGGGTTTGACATAATTTTCGTTCGCAAGAATATAAAATTTAACCAACTCAGAAAAAGACTCACCTTATTTTTGCGCATTCTTGAACTGAATGCTTAGGTAAGTGTTTCAATGACAGGAAAACCCCCAAAATGGTTGGAAAAATCGACACATTAGATCCAAAAGAGTACATCATTATCAAAGGTGCAAGGGTTAATAACCTGAAAAACCTGAATGTTGCCATTCCTAGAGACCAGCTAGTTGTCATTACAGGATTATCTGGTTCAGGTAAGTCCAGCCTTGCATTTGATACCTTATTCGCTGAAGGCCAACGAAAATATGTAGAAAGCTTAAGCAGTTACGCACGGCAATTTTTGGGTAGGATGGAGAAACCTGAAGTGGACTACATAAAAGGAGTAGCCCCTGCCATCGCCATTGAGCAAAAAGTAAGCACGAAGAACCCACGTTCAACCGTAGGAACCACTACCGAAATCTATGATTACCTAAAACTCTTATTTGCGAGAGTTGGGCATACACTATCACCGGAATCAGGCAAAGAAGTGAAAAAGGATACGGTCACGGATGTCGTAAATTATATCCTATCGCACGAGGAAGATAGCAAGTTGATGGTAACCACCTTACTGAAAAAAAAGGCTAACCGTTCTATAACGAAAGAATTGGAGATCTTAATGAGTAAGGGATATACCCGGATCCTCATTGACGAAGAAGTTTTTTTTATAGAGGATCTTTTGAAGTCCGGTGAAAAAGTAAAAGGCACTATTGAAATACTCATCGATCGAGCCGTCGTTCAAATGGATGAAGCAACACAGTTTAGGTTGTCAGATTCTGTACAGACTGCTTTTTTTGAGGGTGAGGGAGATTGTTTTATTACGATTGTTGGAAAAGGAAAGAAGCAGTTTTCTGATCGATTTGAACTAGATGGGATTGTGTTCGAAGAGCCTTCAGTTAATTTCTTCAGCTTTAATAATCCTTACGGGGCTTGCAAGCGCTGCGAAGGGTTTGGTCGAGTGCTAGGAATTGATCCGGATTTGGTAATTCCCGATCGTAACCTGTCCGTTTATGAAGGTGCAATTGCTCCGTGGAAAGGAGAGACCATGAAGCTGTGGGCTGAGCCACTTGTAAGAGATGGGATTCGTTTTGACTTTCCAATTCATCGACCGATCGCAGAATTAACCAAAGAGCAATACGATTTACTATGGACAGGAAATGAATACTTTGAAGGTCTAAACGCTTTTTTTAATCATCTAGAATCGAAACTTCACAAAATTCAGTATCGGGTTATGCTTTCCAGGTATCGGGGCAAAACAACGTGTCCTGATTGTCGTGGCACGAAATTGAGAAAAGATGCCAGTTACGTAAAAATTGACGGTCATTCAATAACAGATCTTGTATTGATGCCCGTCAAAAAGCTAGTCGAATTTTTTGATGGAGTAAAGCTCTCTACGCATGATCAAGAAATTTCTAAAAGAATATTAAGTGAAATAAAAAACAGGCTTTCCTATTTAAATCAGGTAGGGTTGGGATACCTGACATTAAATAGACTCACTAATACACTTTCTGGTGGTGAATTTCAGCGGATCAAGCTTGCTACTTCTCTGGGAAGCGCCCTTGTTGGATCGATGTATATTCTTGACGAGCCTAGTATCGGGCTTCATCCAAGAGATACAGATAGACTTATCGACGTACTAAAAAGCTTACGGGATGTAGGAAATACAGTGTTAGTCGTAGAACACGAAGAAAAAGTGATGGAGGCTGCAGATCAGATCATTGATATTGGTCCTGATGCTGGTATCCATGGCGGTGAACTGGTTTTTCAGGGGAAAACTTCCGAAATGAATGGAAAAACGAATTCATATACTGCCAGATACCTTCGAGGAGACAAAAGCATCCCAGTACCTCAAAGAAGACGACCTTGGAGAACATCCATCACCATAGAAGGTGCTCGAGAAAATAACTTAAAGGATATCACGGTAGAGTTCCCCCTAGGAGTACTCACGGTAGTTACAGGAGTTAGTGGAAGTGGGAAGTCTACTTTGGTCAGAAAGATCATGCACCCAGCCATTGGTAAGCAATTGGGCGTATTAGGAGAAGCCTCCGGTAAGTTCACTAACCTAACCGGTAACTATAAAAAAATCACACAAATTGAATTTGTTGATCAGAATCCGATAGGAAAAAGCTCCCGTTCAAATCCGGTTACCTATGTAAAAGCCTACGATGGTATAAGACAACTATTTTCAGAGCAGCAGCTTTCTAAACAGAATAACTTTAAACCAGCACATTTCTCTTTTAATGTAGACGGAGGTAGATGTGAGGTTTGTGAGGGAGAAGGCACCGTAAAAATTGAAATGCAATTTATGGCAGACCTTCATTTAACCTGTGAGAATTGTAATGGAAAACGCTTCAAGAGAGAGATACTAGAAGTAACCTTTAATGAGAAGAATATTTCTGAAGTGTTGGATTTATCCATAGAAGAAGCGCTATCCTTTTTTGAAGGCCATGCTGCGATTACTAACAAACTTCAACCACTTTATGACGTGGGGCTTGGATACGTAAAGCTCGGTCAAGGATCAAATTCACTTAGCGGGGGTGAGGCTCAACGGGTAAAGCTTGCATCCTTTTTAACTAGAGGTCAAAAATTGAATTCTTCTGATCACATATTGTTCATTTTCGATGAACCAACAACTGGTCTACATTTTCACGACATCAGAAAACTGCTTGACGCCATTAATGCATTAGTGGACGCAGGTAACTCAGTAGTGATTATTGAGCACAATACAGAAATCATTAAAAATGCAGACTGGATAATAGATCTGGGACCAGAAGGAGGAGAAGAAGGAGGTGAGGTTTGTTATGCAGGACTCCCGGAGGATATGATAAACCTAGGAAACAATCACACTGCAAGGTATTTGAAAGAGAAACTTTAGAAGGGAGGTATTTAAGCTACATCCTTCTGATATCTTTTCATCTCTTCTCTGATGACTCCAAAATTTGGATCTATTCTGGGATTGTCATTTAAGGTTACAGACAAATAACCAATTGATTTTTTTTCAAAGCCAAATGCCTCAGCCGCTTTTTCGCAATAATTGATTTCACTTGTTTCAACTTTTCCATCTGCTTTCATGAGCTTAACAAGGTGAATAAGTATGTCTACTTTTTCTTCATAATTCAAGTCTTTGATCAACTCGCTCAGTTTGTCGCTTGTCTTAAGCTGTGTAATCAAATCCTTATTTGACAATCCTTGCTTTTCTGCCAGATAGCTAATGAAAAGTTTTTCATGCATGTCAAACTCCCCATCAGCTTTAGCTAAACCAATGAGAGCCTTAAACTTCGCTTGGGTGCTCATATAAAATTTTGATGCAAATAGAATAAGAAAGTAGCCTTAAGCGACGTACTTTCTCATTTTATTTTGAATCAACATCCAATTTGGAGCGATGCTTGGGTCTTTATGGATATTCTCTGAAAGAAAACCGATGGATCTTTGTTTAAACCCTAGTGATTGAGCAATAGCTTCACAAAACTTAATCTCACTTAAATACACCTCTCCATCTACTTTCATCATTCGTACCAAATCCGCCAAGACTTCAATTTTCCCGTCATAATCAAGGTTTTGTAAGATTGGAGCAAATTCGCTTTTGTTTTCGAGCTCTTCTTCAATAATCTGGTTGAGGTCTTCACTGGAAACCTTATGCATTTTGGCAAGGTCCTGAATGTACTCTTTTTCTTTCGTCTCGAACTGATCATCAACAAGTGCTAGTCTGACCATGGTTCTGAATTTCTCTAATTTGTTCATATGGCTTATTAGTCGGTTAATTATTGAAGGCAAATTGACCGAAAAGCATCCATGATTATCATTCGTAACATTCCTACAATTTCTCTATGAATTTTGCTTATTGAGAAATACGTAGAACATCATTTGATCTTAATCAATTAGAATCATTCATACTGATCATATTTTATGAACCAGATTACTTGCTCTTGACATTCAAGACGCTTTGAGCTTCAAGAGTTTCCAGTTTATCGCATACGTAAATACCCAACGACTTGGTAGATTCATTTGTGATAGAAACACTTTCTTTTGATACCTGTATGGTTAAGTTTCTTTCCCGAAATTTTATGCTGAATGAATAGCCTTTCCATAAATCCGGAAGCAAAGGACTGAAGTATAGTTCTCCATTTCTAACCCTCATTCCCGCAAAACCTTTGGCAAATGCCGTCCATGTTCCACCCATTGAGGTGGTGTGACAACCATCTTCCGTATCATTATTATAATCGTCAAGGTCTAATCTTGCCGTTCGAAGGTACATCTCATACGCTTTTTCCTTCCTTCCAATTTTGGCCGCAAGGATCGCATGGACACACGGTGAAAGGGAGGATTCATGAACAGTCAATGGTTCATAAAAATCGAAGTTTCTTTCAATGGTCTCGACATCAAATTCGTCCTCAAACAAATACAGCCCCTGAAGTGTATCCGCTTGTTTGATATAACATGACCTTAGTATACGATCCCAGGACCAGTTTTGGTGAATTGGACGTTGCGTTTCGTCCAGTTCCGCAGCAGGTATTAGTTCTTTATCCAAAAATCCATCTTGCTGTAAAAAGACTTGTCTCTTCTCATCATATGCAAAGTACATCTTCTCAATAATGTCTCTCCACTGATCAATTTCGGAAACTTCGAAATGTACCTTTTCTAAAAGTTCGCTGAGTTTCGTGTTTCCTTCAAACTGTTTCATCACTTCCAGTGAATACTTAAGCGTCCATACAGCGATCTTAGAAGTATACCAATTGTTGTTCACATTATTTTCATACTCATTTGGTCCGGTAACCCCGAGCATCACATATTTTTGTTTTTCTTCAGACCAGTTTACGCGCTGAGCCCAAAAACGTGAGATCCCAATGAGTACCTCTAATCCATAATCAATTAGGTATTCGTCATCTCCATGATAGTTAACATAATCATTAATGGCATAGGCAATGGCACCATTTCGGTGTATTTCTTCAAAGGTGATCTCCCATTCGTTATGACATTCTTCTCCGTTCATTGTCACCATTGGATATAATGCAGCTCCACCTGTAAATCCTAGCTTTTGTGCATTTTCAATGGCTTTACCTAGGTGTTTATATCTGTACAAAAGTAGGTTTCTTGCTAATTGCTGATCAGAGGTTGCCAGGTAAAATGGAAGACAATAGGCCTCTGTGTCCCAGTAGGTACTTCCTCCGTATTTTTCGCCTGTAAAACCTTTTGGACCTATGTTAAGTCGCTCATCTTCACCCGTATAGGTTTGGTTTAATTGGAAAATATTGAATCTGATTCCTTGCTGTGCTGCTACATCTCCTTCTATTTTGATGTCACTCTTATTCCATTTTTCTGCCCAAGCCTTTTTTTGCTGCTGCAATAACTCATCAAAACCAATTGCTTTTGCATTTTCAGCTTGCTTCTTACACTCAGAAACCAAGTCGTCTTTAGAGAGGTAAAAAGAAGAAACATTCGCCACATATTTTCTAATAGTAAAGCTCTTCCCTTCTATGATCTTGCCAGTCTCAATTATTTCTACATACTTCTCCCGTATTTGAGTTTCCTTGCGCTGACTCTCAAAAGCCCCTTCCACCTCGTATGTCATTCCTGTCGCTACCCAAAAATCTGTCTTTTTTGTATTCGCAAGAACATAGGAGAAATCATCCGTTGCCTGTTGCTTTTGTTCATTCCAGAACTTCTCATCGTAGTTCGAATCTTCATTTTTTACATCAAAATCAACATAGAGCCCAACTTTTATCTCACCGGAAAAATTTATGGGTGTTACATCATAAGAAAGTGCCCCTACTTTTGTGTGGGTCAAGCTACAGAACCTCTTTGCTTTAACGTCAACTGTTTTTCCACTTGGTAAGGTAGCTGTGAAAGATCTTGCCAACCATCCTTCCTTCATATTCAATTCTCTCCTGAACGCACTTACTTTGCAAGTACTTAAGTCTAGCTCCTCTTCTTCAATGATAACATTCAAGCCTATCCAATTTGCTGCATTGAGTACTTTGGCAAAGTATTCAGGGTAACCATTCTTCCACCAACCTACTCTTGTCTTGTCTTCGTAATAAACCCCAGCCAGGTAGTTGCCTTGTAGCGATTCACCGGAATACTTCTCTTCAAAATTTGCGCGTTGACCAAAAATTCCATTACCAATACTGAAGATACTTTCTGATACTTTATTTAACGAAGGGTCAAAACCCTCCTCTATGATCGACCAAGGATCGTGCTTTACAAAATCTTTCATTAAGACTTATTTAATAGTGATAAGCTGAATTCTTTCATACTAGGAATAACAACATCAGCATTTTTCAAGATGTCTTGTTCACCGATACCAATGCAGTGCATACCGCCGTTTTTTGCAGCTTCTACACCCGAAGAGGCATCTTCAATTACCGTGCATTCATCCGGATTCAGGTTAAGTTTTTTTGCAGCTGAGAGAAATACTTCCGGATCTGGCTTAGAGTTTTTGATGTGATTTCCATCAACGATTGCATCAAATGCCTTTGTTAAATCAATCGTTTCCAGAATCCTGGTTGCATTCTTACTCGAAGAACCAATGGCACATGAAATAGAATTATCTTTCAAAAGCTGCAAGGATTCCAAAACCCCAGGTAAGATATCCTCACGCGTCATGCTTAAGATAATGGAAACATAGAGGTCATTTTTTTTTGCGATCAACTGCTCTCGCTGATCATCGGGCAAAGAAACCCCTCCTAAATCAAGTATAATCTGCATAGATTCGACCCGACTAACTCCTTTTAATTGCTCATTCTCTTTTTCAGTAAAATTGATTTTGAGTTCTTCTGCAATCGTTTTCCATGCCCGAAAATGGGCGTCTACCGTATCCACGATTACTCCATCGAGATCGAAGATACATGCTTTGCTTAGGTTCATTTAATGTGGTATGATTGAAAAATGAAGCGCAAAACTATGATTTTGCTTAAGAAATCATCTGTTCACTACAAGTTTAATCGTAGGTTAAACCGCAACTTCTTCCTGAAGGAAATAATCGTTCAATTTTTTTATATTGTCTTCATTCACCAGGACATCGAATTTTATTTGACCGGATTCTACAAGAATGACGCGATCACAGGATTCAGCAATATTCTGAAGGTTATGACTTGAAACGATAACACACCTCCCCTGTTCTCTTTGCTTGCGTATCAATTTTCTCAGCTTAGCTTGAGAAGTTGGATCTAAGTGTGCAAAAGGTTCATCCATAATGAGGTATTTAGGATCTCCTGCAAGAATCGAAAGCACGCCAATCCTCACTTTGGTACCTGTAGATAAATCTCGAATGTATTTTTTGTTTTGATCAATATCCTGGTTGCTGAAATCAGCGTATTGGGCTAATAAATCTTCAACATTTAATGATGATTGTTTCATTTTCAAAATGAAATTCAGGTACTCTTTGGGTTTCAGAAACTCAATCAGAAATGATTCATCGATAAATGCATTCAGGTGGTTTTGCCAGTCCGCAGAAACACTTACAGGCATATCTTCAATTGAAACGTATCCGCTATCTGGCTTTAAAAGATCCAAAATCGATTTAAATAATGTGGTTTTACCAGCACCATTATTTCCAACTATTCCAATACATTCTCCAGGCTTGATTTCCAAATTGGGAATATCCAAAGCAACAATATCATTAAATGACTTCTTTAGATTTTTGACTTTGATCATGCTTTAAAACTTTGTGATAGGTGGTACTTTCTGTGATAGTATTTTTTAGCAATCAGGTTTGTAAATGGCTCAAATAATAGTAAACCAATAACTCCCAGGGCTCCCAGAAGAAAAAGTGTATGCTCACCTAGAAAAGCATTGCCAATCCCATAGATAAAAAGTGGAATGAGCATAACAAGAAAGCTGCTTACAAAAATGGAACCTGTCATCATCCCATTGTAATTCATAAATGAATTTTCCGATAGTATAATTTTTGAATCATTCAAGGTGGATCGAAACAAAACCAAAGGTATCGTTACACCCCTATTGTAAAGGAAAATCATAAGCAAATTGAACCAGCTCAAGCCTTTGATTAGTACCGGAATCGAAGCAAGTAGTAATCCAATCAAACATGTTCCCAGATAAAAAATATATCTCGTTTTAATGAATTTCTTAGGAGAAATATTGGTGACTAAAAAATCAAAATAACTTCCTTCCCAACCCAATGAATACACCCCGTGCTGAATGATAAAAAAACCAGTTGTAACAAAAAAAACCAGTATGACCAGGGTGGAAGAATCTTCATCAATTAAAAAAGGAAGCAATATGATACTGATTAAACCCATTAACAGGTTACTACGTGTTCTTTTGTTTCTTGCAATAAGAGCCCATTCTAGCTGAAAGACTGGATTCTTAAAATTAAATACAGGTAACTTTTCAAGAAGTGATCTCCTTTTTACTTCGTTAATTACCCTTTTTTCAATCGATCTTTTTACTCCGATAAAAGCGAGCATGATTGCCATGACTAATAAAATTAAACTCACTACTGGGCTTATGGCAATGTCAGCAATCTTTAAGGCTGGAAAAAAGAACTGAATGACCAAAAGTCCTGAAATTGCGGATCCTAAAACTGTTTTTGCAACACTATTAAACTGCGCAAGGATTCCCAGGTAATGATTTGCAAACCACCACATAATTACGGAAAGCATTCCAATGGTTCCCAACCACTCCTGTGCTTTCAATGCAATGGTCAAAGCACTAATGCCTAAAAGAAATGGAATAATTCCAAAGAGTGAAGTAAAGAGGTATTGGGCAGCAATTTTTCCGGAATCAATGTTTAGCAATGCATAATATTTCAGTTTCGGTAAGGGCCTTCGAAAAACAAGGCGCAAAGACAGATCGATCATAAGATAGATTATCAGCAGCAAGGTATGGCTAGTACGCTCTTTGCCATAGAAAGAACTTATCAATACAGCATATTCATCCAACATGCGGTAAGTAAGGGATAGTGTCCCTCCAAAAAGAATGGCAAGAAATACTAATGCAAATACTTCACCATGGAAAGATGTACTTCTTATGACTGATAAATAGTAGTGTCTGATGTAGAAAAATTTCATTCCGATTTAAAATTGGAGCAATAATGCTATGCGGTTAGTATCATTGTGCTTTTAAAACTTACATGCCAAGATGAGAAAAAATATTGTCGCTGGAAACTGGAAAATGAATTGTACCATTCCAGAAGGGAAAAAGCTTACCTCTGAAGTGATTAACATGATTGAGGATGAGGTAAATAATGAAGCAGAGGTCGTCCTGATCCCTCCATTTATTCACCTTACTGGAGTACAGCAATTGATTGAAACCAATGATAGGGTCTACTTAGGGGCTCAAAACTGCCATCAAAACGAGAGTGGAGCTTTTACTGGAGAAGTTTCTGCGGCTATGTTAGTTTCATCACAAGTTAAATATGTTGTTTTAGGTCATTCTGAACGAAGAGAATATTTTGGTGAAACGGATGAACTTCTGGCTAAGAAAGTAAAGCATGTAATTGATCATCAGCTTATCGCCATGTATTGTTGTGGAGAAAAGCTGGAAAGCAGGGAAGCAGGGAACCATGAAGACATTGTCGGTTCACAAATCGAAACCGCATTATTCGAACTTTCAGAAGAAGACATAAAGTCGGTTGTTATTGCCTATGAGCCTGTTTGGGCCATCGGAACAGGAAAAACGGCCAGTGCAGAGCAAGCACAAGAAATGCACGCTTTCATTCGAGGAAAAATAGCCTCCAAGTATTCTCAAGATATTGCAGACACTATTTCAATCCTATATGGTGGAAGTGTAAAACCAACTAATGCAATAGAAATATTTGCACAACCAGATGTTGACGGAGGACTGATCGGAGGTGCCAGCTTAAAATCAAGAGATTTTACGGATATCGTCAAAGCCATCGGTTAGTGGAGTTCATCACCATCAAGGCGGAATGCCCTGAATTACTAAAAGACTACCTTATTTCAGAACTTTTTGCATTAGGCTTTGATTCATTTCAAGAATTGGCCGATGGTTTTGAAGGTAGCATAGATTCAAAATCATTCGATGAGCAAAAGGTTAAAGAAATTCTAGGACCATACCCTGAGGTTTCTTACTTCATCAAGAAGCAAGAAAAAATCAATTGGAATGAAGAGTGGGAAAAAAACTATGATCCAATCGTAATAGAGAACCGATGCATCGTAAGAGCCACTTTCCATGAACCAAGACCTGAATTACCATATGAAATAATTGTGACTCCCAAGATGTCTTTTGGTACAGGCCATCATGCCACGACTTACCAGGTATTAGCCTACCAAATGGATTTAGATCATAAAGGTAAAAGAGTACTCGATGTTGGAACAGGAACAGGAATATTAGCAATTATGGCTGATAAAAAAGGTGCCACTCGTATTGTCGCCACTGATATAGATGCATGGTGTATCGAAAACAGTCAAGAAAATTTCGAACTGAATTCGACCCATCAAATCCAGCTAGTCAAGGGTGAAATCGAAGAGGTGGCAGATACAGATTTCGATATCGTCATTGCCAATATCAATAAGAATATTCTTCTAAGTCAATTGGGTGAATATGCGATGAGACTAAAGGCCGGAGGAGAATTAATTTTAAGTGGCTTCTATCATCAGGATATCCCTGATTTAATTGAGAAAGGCAAGAATCATTTTTTACTAAAGAAAGCAGAATCAACAAAAGATAATTGGGCAATGCTCGTTCTTTCAAAACAGTCTATCTAAAACAGACGTCTATTTATCTGTAAACAAACGAGTTATCCCTATCTTTATCACTTTATGCAGGTGTATTTAAGATATTTTGCGCTCTCCCTAATGCTCATCCTCGCCACAAAAGGGTTAGCTCAGAGATTTTCTGAAGATAAAACAGAATTCCGATCACAAGTGATTGGTCGTCTTCAGGCAATAGGAACGGAGCCTGCCAAGAAGATTGCTTTTGACTTTAAGAATGCTTGGGATGGTAAGTTCACATCTCTTCAGCAGGATAAAGCACACCAAATTGCACTACGCATGCAAAAAAAAGGATATCAGTTTTATCCTTATTTCTATCATTACTTTACTTATCTGACATATTCGGTAGCTCAAGAAAACTTGCAGAGAGATAAGCTTTCAAAAGTACTTGAAATTAATGAGCAGGTAGTTGAGACATTATCAAAAAGCGAATACAAAGAATTTCTTTTTGGTCTTAATATATTTTTCGCTCGTAGGTATTTAAGTCTCGATAAAAATCTAGCAGTTCAGGTTCCGGATGCAACGTACAATTTTGACTTATTGGATAAATACGTTGAGGTTCCCGAGGAAGAGATAATTGAAGAAGACTCTATCCTCATTGCTGAAGAAGAGGTAGTTGATGATAACGAAGGCTGGGGATCAGATGATAGTTGGGGAGATGATTCGGATGATGCATGGAGCAATAATAGCGACCCTTGGGGTCTAAATAAGGATACCTCAGAAGATGAGTCTTGGAGTAATAATAGCGATCCCTGGGGGCTCAATAAGGACACCTCTGAAGATGATTCTTGGAGTAATTCTGATGATAGCTGGGGAGATGATGCATGGGGGGATTCCGATGATACATGGGGGGATGATCAGGGCTGGGGAAATGATGTGCCTGCTGAAGTAGCTAAACCTGACAGACCTGAATACACTCCTATTACCACTGATTATCTAGCCAAGAAACAAGCATCTTACACAATCCCAAAAAAATCCGGACCTGTCATTGAGCTCAATAACTCAAGGCTCTTAATGGCTACTCCATACGATTCCGTCAAGATTAAAAACATAAAAGCAACATTTCTACTAAAAGACAGGACCCTACTTGCATCTCAAGGATCAATCGAGTGGCCAACGAATGATCCAGAATTCAAAGGGGCATCTGTTCAATTAAAGGATTTTTACATACGAAGAGATCATGCAGACTTCTGGACGCCTAATGCTGTTCTTGAATTTAGTGAGAAAATAGTGGGATCTGTACCTGGTGTTTTTGAATACCGGAGTACACCCAGGCCCAAAAGAGTTGCGAATAAGTACCCAATTTTTACTTCTAATAAGGCCAATGTAAAAATCAAGCTTTATGACGATAAAGTGACCTATTTAGGTGGGATTCAGATCCAGGGTAATAAGCTTTTTGGGAAGTCTATTACAAGAGAATCAGGAACGGTTACTATCCTAGATGGAAAGGGAAACACTATCGTATTAAAATCTAAGGATTTTGTTTTAGGAGATTCGCTAATGTCTATGAATAATGGATCAATTACCATATTCCATGGTTCTGATTCTATTTTTCATGAATCTGTCCGAGCTAAATATGATGTTATTAACCGACAGTTCAAAGCACTTAGAAACACATCCACGAAACCCTATCAATCTTCATATTTTGATGTTTCCATGAATGTAGACCTCATCACCTGGTCATTGTCTAAAGATTCGATTTCAATGGAAATAATGAACGGAAAAGACCTTTTACCAGCAACATTTGAGTCATATGATTTCTTTGACAATTTCAGATATAAGACTTTGGCAAGGTCCATGGATTTCCATCCGTTAAACCTTGCTGTATATTATGCATTGAATTATGGTATCACAGACTTTTATGTGGGTGAGCTCGCACTCGAATATGAAATCAATGAAAACTACGCTAAAGCAGCTGGAAAGCTGCTATATCAGTATGGATTTGCAGATTATGATGCCGAAACAGGCTTCTTAAAACTCTATCCAAAGGCGTTTCATTATTACGATGCTTCTGCTAAGAAGGTAGATTTCGATAACCTGATGGTTCCATCAAAAATTAAAAATGGCTCCAATGCATTCATTCAATTGGACAGTGGCAAGTTAAATATCAGAGGGGTCAGTAAGTTTTATTTAACAACAGACTTCAAAGTCTATGGAGAACCATATGATAGTACCATTACCTTATTGAAAGGACGAGATCTTGTTTTTGATGGGGACGTACATGCAGGTGATTTTGACTATCAGGGAGTGGGTCATATGTTCAGCTACGAAGATTTTTTATTCAGTATGCCACAGATAGATTCAATGCGAATCACAGTGCCTCTTCAAGACACAACTCAGATAGATAAGGGGTTTGAAACAACTGAGTTATCTAACCAACTTATCGGGGCATCAGGTACCCTTTATATTGATAAATCTGAGAATAAATCAGGTGCCGAAAAAAATCCAAGCTATCCATTTTTTGCTTCGGACAATGAATCGGTTTTTTATTTTGATGGTCCAGAGATTCTAGGTGGTGCCTACGACAAATCCGTACGATTTTTAGTGCCTCCATTTAAACTCGACAGTCTGGAACGAGAAGATGGGGAGTCAATAAGCTTTGAAGGGACTTTTAATTCTGGTGGAATTTTTCCTTCCTTCCCAGAAACATTGCATGTACAAGAAGATGGATCACTTGGATTTAAACACCAAATTCCTGAAAACGGGTACAATTTATATGGTACAGAGGCCACAACTTATGAAGAAATTCGCCTCAGCAATAAAGGCATGAGAGGATACGGGCAGATTGATTTTCTCACAACTACAATTTATTCGGACGATTTCATCTATTATCCTGATTCGGTAACCTCCGATGGAACCAGTGGAGTTATCACACCAGGAACATATAAGGGAGCAAGCTATCCTGAAGCGGTGCTCGGAGTTTTTGATATGTACTGGTTGCCAAAAAAAGACAGTATGTATCTGAGGACTGTAGGAGACCCATTCAAATTTTATAATGCGACTGCAGAACTTGAAGGCTTTGCGAATATCACTACCAATGGTGTATATGGTGGTGGAAAAATGCTCACAAGAGGATCTGAGGCCATTTCTAACGAGTTAACATTTGGAGAATTTGAATACGGGGCAAGGCATGCTTCATTTCATGTGCTAACTGACAATCCAGAAAAACCCGCTATGGAAGGAGATGATATTCGCTTAGACTTTGATCTCACGACCAACACTGCCGTAATACGTCCAGAAAGATCCGGAGTAGCAGCCATTTCATTTCCCTATGCACAAATGAAAACATCAATAACACAAGCTGTATGGGATTTAGAGGACTCAGTTGTAACCATGACAAAATCTCCATCTATTCCTCTTGAAAAATCCTATTTCTTTAGTACCAGAGATGAACTTGATTCGCTCGCTTTTAATGCGGAACAGGCAGTTTATGATATAAATAGTCAAGAACTAAATGTAAGAGGCATTCCTTTCATAATTGTTGCAGATTCGAAAATAATTCCAAAAGGAAATGAAACCACAATTCTTGCAAACTCTGAGTTACAAGAGTTTACAGACGCTGAAATTATCATTGATACACTCAAAGGCTATCACTACCTAGACAGGGCTAATATTAGAATACTTTCAAGAAATAAATTCGAAGGGAACGCCTACTACAAACAAATAGTAAATAAGGACACCTTTAATATTCGATTCGATAGTTTTGAATTACAAGAAGTTCCGGTAGGTGAGCCAGACAAAAAAGGTGTTTATCCCACTCGCTTAATGACTGTATCTGGGGGAGAAGTTCCTGAAAGTACTAATCTCAGAATATCACCAGGCTTCATGTACAAAGGCTCTGTCATCATGTATGCTTCAAAACCAGCGTTAGAACTTGATGGCCTAATCAAATTAGACTTTAAAGATCCCGGGTATGATAAATGGGTGCAGTTTAACCGGACGGAAGGCGAACGTGATGTGCAACTTGTTGTTGATAATGCAGTCTTCGAAGGTGGTCTAAAAATTAACCTGGGAATCCATCAAAATCTTCGAGATGAGTATTATGTGACCTTTGTAGAAGAAAAAATGGAATCCTCTGATAAAGATATTTTTATTGCAAGTGGGGAGCTCTCTTTTAATGATTCCCTGAAATTTTATGTTGTCGAAACACCATCAAAAACAGACGGATCTACGTATGCAG
>CAYWOQ010000005.1:53496-70175 GCA_964459925.1 uncultured Roseivirgaceae bacterium | reverse complement strand
AATTTTATTGATCCCGCCAATACCCAGCTATTTTTGAAATCCGCCATACTAGGGGCTGGGAATAGAAACACCATGGAGCTTTCAGGTGATATAATGATGGCGATTGATATCCCCTCCGCACCAAGCGGAGCACTTGATGAAATGGCAGTAGACCTGACGGAGATTATAGAAAGAATAGGGCCACCTACTGCTAACAAAATAACAACCGACTTTTTATACAAACTTGCAAATACAACCTCTGACGAGATTGCCAAAGAATTTGAGGAAGCCAGCCTAAAAGAATATACTGCACTGGTGGATATAACAAGAGATGTTGAGAGGACCCTGTTTATCTCAGGAGTAAAAATGAAATGGAATCAAAAAGAAAAAGCTTGGCACAATACAACAAAGATTGGGCTTTCAAACATTTACAGGGATGATATCAATGCTAAACTCGAGGGGTTTCTTGAGATCAAAAAAGATGAAACTGGTGCAGATGTTCTTAACTTTTTTCTACAAGGTGCACCTGGCATTTGGTACTATTTTGGGTACTCTACCAACCAGTTGATCATGTATTCCTCTAATGCAAAGTTCAATGAGGCAGTTGAATCAAAATCTAACGTAGATAATGCAAAGCCCGGTGAACTGGTTTTAGCAATTGGTACAGTCAATGAAACACTTGGATTCATTGATGATTTTAGGCTGAACTATTTTGGGATAAAAGAACCTTATAACCTGATTTCTCCTGATGATATAAATATGGAGGACGAAAGTTTTGAAACTATTGAAGAGGATGAAGATGATGGATTCGGATTCTAATATCGATTAGAATGGTCATTTCTGTCGCTTAAGCTATACTTGCACAAAAAAATACCCATGAGTGCATTAACCTATATTGAAGAGAACAAAGAAAAGTTTCTGAATGAGTTATTAGACTTACTGCGGATCCCTTCTGTAAGTGCTGATTCTAAATTCAAAGAAGATGTAAGAAAAGCTGCTGAATACCTTCAAAATAAGTTTAAAGAACTTGGAACTCATGTTGAACTATGTGAAACAGATGGTTTTCCAATCGTTTATGCAGAACACGTTCTTAATCCAGATCTTCCAACCGTTTTGGTCTATGGACACTATGACGTACAGCCCGCAGATCCTTACGAATTGTGGGAGTCTACACCATTCGAGCCCATCATTAAAAATGATAAAATCGTTGCACGAGGCTCAGCTGATGATAAAGGACAGATGTATATGCATCTTAAAGCATATGAAGCTTTGATCAAAACAAATAGTCTTCCATGCAATATCAAGTTCATGATTGAAGGAGAAGAAGAGGTTGGCTCATCTAATCTTGAAAGATTTGTCAGAGATAACAGAGATAAGCTAGCCGCAGATGCAATCTTAATTTCAGATACTGCAATGATCAGTAATGATACCCCCTCAATTAATGTTGGACTGAAAGGCCTTAGTTATGTGGAAGTAGAGTTAACTGGTCCAAATCGTGATTTACACTCAGGTGTTTATGGTGGAGCAGTCGGAAACCCCATCAACGTCCTATGCGACATGATCTCATCTTTAAAAGATGATAATGGAAAAATTACCATCCCTGGATTCTATGAAAAGGTAGAGGAACTATCAGACGAATACAGAAGAAAAATGGGAGAAGCTCCATTTAGTTTGGAATCATTTAAAAAGGATCTGGATATAGAAGAGGTAATGGGAGAGGAAGGTTACACAACCATAGAGAGAACAGGTATTCGTCCAACGCTAGATGTCAATGGCATATGGGGGGGATATATTGGCGAAGGCGCAAAAACAGTACTTCCATCGAAGGCTTATGCAAAAATTTCCATGAGATTGGTACCTAATCAAAAAAGTGATGAGATTACCAAACTCTTTTCAGATCATTTCAAAAGCATAGCTCCTAAATCAGTCAAAGTCAAAGTAACCCCACATCATGGGGGTGAGCCAGCAGTCACTCCAACAGATTCTCTCGCGTACAAAGCTGCTGCAAAAGCAATGGAGAAATCTTTCGATAAAGAACCCATTCCAACCAGAGAAGGAGGTAGCATCCCAATTGTTGCTTTATTCAAAGAGGTCCTGGGACTTGATACGATTCTTATGGGATTCGGACTTAATGAAGATGCTATTCATTCTCCCAATGAAAGTTACGGACTATTCAATTTCTACAAAGGAATTGAGACAATTACCTACTTTCATCAATACTTTTCTGAAATGAGTAAAGCCAAATAGGCTGGATTTATTCTGGTCATGGGTCTCTTAATGAGTCATGCAGTTTGATTAATGATTCAAATAGTCCATTTTTGCATAGTCACTGATACATAAAGTACTTAGCTACAACGTATAAACCAACCACACTTTATTATCCTAATTAATTCATTAATGAATAAGAGACGTATTTATTGGCTTCTGGTATTGGTTGTAATTGGTTTAGCTTCACTTACCATCCTAGTTAAAGCATTATTAAACCCTTCAACACAACCTGAAGAGGTGGTGGAAGTTGTGATAGATGATATTGATTTACCTATTCTATATTATAACCTCCCTGTTGACTCTTTAGCAGTATCTGAAGGTAAAATAAAATGGAACCAGAACCTTTCTGAAATACTAGATGACTACAATGTGCCACATAAAGATCTTCATCTTTTGTCAAAACGTTCCAAGTCTGTGTATGATGTAAGGAAATTGAAAGCAGGTGCAAAATATGCAGTGATTCATGGTAATGATTCTCTAAAAACAGCCAAACATTTTGTATTCGAGCCTTCGCCTACCGAGTTTGTTGTATATCACCTGGGTGATTCCGTATATGCAGAGCTAAATGAAAAACCGATAGAAATCAGAGAACGTACAATTGCTGCTGAAATAAATTCCTCACTTTACAATTCAATCTTGGAGCAAGAGTCTTCCCCTCTGCTTGTAAATCAGTTAGTGGATGTTTTTGCCTGGCAAGTTGACTTTTTTCGTATAGCCGGCGGTGATAAGTATAAAATAATTTTTGAAGAAGAGTTAGTAGATGGACAAGTTGTAGGAATAAAAGAAATAAAAGGTGCGTACTTCGAACATCGGGATAAGCCGTATTATGCTATACCTTTTAAAACAGATGAAAAAACAGATTATTTTGATGAAGAGGGAAAGAGTCTCAGAAAAACATTTTTAAAAGCACCATTAAACTTTACCCGAATCAGCTCAAGATACTCATTAAGAAGGTTCCACCCGGTTCAAAAGAGATATAAAGCACATTTAGGTACAGATTATGCAGCACCAACTGGAACACCCATACGAACAGTCGGTGATGGAGTGGTACTAGAAGCAAGGTATCACGGTGGAAATGGGAACTATGTCAAAATACGACACAACAGCAATTATACCACCCAATACTTACACATGTCAAAAATTGCTAAGGGCATTCGACCTGGAACCAAAGTATCACAAGGAGAAACAATAGGATATGTTGGCAGTACAGGATTGGCCAACGGCCCGCATTTATGTTTTCGGTTTTGGAAAAATGGTCGACAAGTGGATGCATTAAAAGTTGATTTGCCTTCTTCCAAAGGCATTTCTCCAGAACAAATGAAAGCATTTGAAAATCATAAAGCTTCAGTCTTGAGCCAATTGAATTCAATTGAATTTCAGAATGAAGAAAAGCTAATAGCATCTATTACAGAAACTAAATAACAAAAGAACTAAGCAATATAAGCCTGTGTTTAAAATCTGATGACAAAATAATTCTTTAATTTCTGGAAATATTTGCATTATTTTGAGTTGAATCATCCTACATGGAATGCGAAAAGTATTCATCACCTTATTTATTTCAATAACTTGCTCTGCCGCATCATTGGCTCAGACTAATGATACCTTAGTAGTTGTGTCTGGAACCATGTTAAAATTCCAGGATTCTACAGTAATTTCAGGGAACATTTTGTACGAAAAACTACCCTATTTCGATGATATGGGCATAATTTCTGTTGGAGCTGATGGGAATTACAGTGTTCAACTGGTGAAAGGGGAGACCTATAATTTTTCGGTATCTAAACCAGGTTACAACAGATATGAAAACAAAATCGAGATAGTTGGTAATCTTGACATGAATATCTATGTCGAAGAAGATATCGTTGAGCTCAGGAAGTTGGAAAAATTAATATTTGCTCAAGAGAGTGATCGAATCAGTCCTCAATCATTTGAAGAATTGGATGGAGTAGCCAAATGGATGACTGATAACCCAACGATAGTAATTCAACTTGAAGGCCATACAGACTATGGTGGCAACCAAGAGGCAGCATTAAGACTTTCACAAGCTCGTGTAGAGGCAGTGAAGGACTATTTAATCGAAAAGAAAATCAAAAAGAATAGAATATTCACGAAAGCTTTTGGGGGAACACAACCCATTACACAAGAAAGAACACCTGAGGCAAGAGCATTAAATAGACGTGTAGAATTAAGAGTTATTCGGAGATAATACAATCTTATGAAAAAAAATATTTTGGCTGTTTTTGGTCTATTATGGTTGAGTACATTGGTATCTCAAGAAACAGTATCATGGGGTACACAGATAATTGATATTTCTTCTGAATATTCCCCTTATGAGTACTCTGCTATCCAGGCATTGTACAGACCCAATGTTCCACCACAGGGTGGCGAAAGTCCAAATGCTTGGAGACCAAAAAGTAAGGACAAGGAAGAATTCATAATGGTGTCTTTTGGTAATCCTATTAAAGCAAAGCAGGTTGCGATTGCCGAGTCAGAGAACCCAGGAGCCGTTAAAGCGGTTTACGGTTATGATACTGATTATAATGAATACACGTTATTTGAACTTACCGCTCGAGACTTACCTATTGAGAGCAGACTCTTAAACCTCTTTTTCGAGGAAACTTCATATGAAATACAAGCAATTCGTGTAGTACTAGATTGTAGCATCAACGATGGCTATAATGCGATTGATGCGATTGGTATCTCTGCATCCAACATACCCATCAATGTATTGATTAACATAGCTACGGAAGTAAACAAGTCCATAGAGGCGGATAAACTTAGTACCAATGTCAATAGTGATTATGTTGAACATAGTCCTATTGTGTCTCCTGACGGTAAAAAGCTTTATTTTTCTAGACAGTTTCACCCAGAAAACATAGGGGGTGTTAATGATGCAGAAGATATTTGGGTATCAGAGCTAGATGAAGAAACTGGTGAATGGTTGCCCGCAAAAAATGTTGGCGCACCTCTCAATACACCAGGTCCGAATTTCATTAGTTCCATTTCTATAGTCAATGGAAAAGAAGTCTTAGTACTAGGTAACCGGTATGGAAAGAAGGGCAGAATGTATACAGGGGTCTCACAATCCACAAGAGAAGGTGAAACCTTTAGTGATCCAGTAGGAATTGATATAGAAAATGAATACAACTACTCTCCAAATGCTGATTTCTTTCTGACAGATGGTGGCAATGCCATGCTACTTTCAGCTGAAAGAGATGATACCTATGGTGCTCGAGATCTTTATGTTTCCTTTAAGCAAAGCGATGGTACATGGTCAGAACCACTTAACCTAGGAGAAGATATTAACACTACCGGTGAGGATGAATCACCTTTTATGGCAGAAGATGGAAAGACACTTTATTTTTCATCCGATGGATATAAAGGGTATGGTGGAGCGGACGTTTATGTCTCCTTTAAGCTAGATGATTCGTGGACAAAGTGGTCCGAACCAGAAAATTTGGGACCAGGTATAAATAAAAGTGGAGATGATGAGTATTTCAGCATTCCACCCACAGGACAGAATTTATATTTTACCAGATCCGAGGAGGGAGAAGATTCCGATATTTTCACTTTCAAGGTATCAGATTTATTTGTTGATGGATTAGTAGATAACCCACTTGCTTCTTCTGTAGATCATTTGATGCCAGAAGAAGAACTCCTCATCACAATAAAGGGGACTGTTCTTGATGCCAAAACAAAACAGCCTGTTGAAAATGCAGATGTTCTTATCGAAAGACTACCTGATGGCCAGGATATAGGAAGAGCTACATTAAACAGTTCTGGCGAGTTCATTTTTACCGTTAAAGGAAAAGCAAAATATGGATTGATAGGTGAAGCGGAAGGATATATATCTGAAGATGAGAATTTGGATTTCACTAATCTGTCTAAATCGGATACTGTCTCTGTTGATATTAACATTTTCCCTATCGAAAAGGGCGAAACGATTACGTTGAACAACATCTTCTTTGACTTTGATAAATCTGAATTGAAAACATCCTCTTATCCTGAATTAAACAGGATTCTTGATTTCATGAATAAAGAGAAAATTGAGATAATTTTAATCAAAGGCCATACAGATTCAGTTGGTCCTGATGATTACAACTTAGCACTGTCTGGGAGAAGGGCAAAGGCAGTAATGGATTTCTTCATTCGCAGTGGAATAAGCAGAGATCGACTAGCATATAAGGCATTTGGGGAAACAGAACCCAAGGTATCCAATGAAACTGAAGATGGTAGAAGTCAGAATAGACGGGTTGAATTCGAAATTCAGTAAACAAAGGATAAAGCATTATCTAGAGCCGGTTTTTTCAAGCTGGCTTTTTTTTATTTCATCGTTCATCAAAAATTAGAAGACCCTAAATAAATTTGAATCATGAAAATATTCTATCCTATTTTATTTTTCTTAGTCATTGCTTGTAGTAGCAAAAATTCGACTGTTGAAAGACCACAAGAATGGGTTGGCGAGTGGAAAGCAGAATGGGAAACACCTCCTGAGTCACCATCTTACGCAGGAATCGAGGACATGGAGTTTTACATGGATGGAAAGTTTGTATTTACTGATGATAGCCTCACCGTTCAAAACAATGGGTATCCTGGATGCATATTCGCGGTAGATACGCTACAGCATACCCAATCATGGAAAATATCGAATGATACTTTATTTTCTTACAATGATCCAGAATCTCCAGGCATGACCTATAAGGTAACGTCGATAACTGAAAATAGAATTGAGCTGCAATTAATGGAGGATATCTTTATTACACTTTCAAAATAAAGATCATCTTTCTGTTAAAAGAGAATCAAGACTATTGAGTGGTCTTTATTATCATTAATTTGTGATTAAAATCAGAGGCTATGAAAAAGTTATTGATCGGTTTTGGGATTCTTTTACTTATTATCATTCTTTCTATCATCATCCTTCCTATTGCATTCAAAGGTGATATTCAAAAAGCAGTTGATAAAACGCTGGATGAAAACCTCAATGCCAAAGTATTTTACGATACAAATGAGTTTGGCCTTTCGTTAATAACCAACTTTCCTGACCTAACACTTGGTATGGGTGATTTTGGAATTGTTGGAGTAGGGGCGTTTTCTGAAGACACTCTTCTCTCCGTCAATAAATTTGAGGTGACGATTGACTTAATGTCTGTTATCTCAGGTGATCAAATTAAAGTTGAGGAAATTTTGCTTAATCAACCTAAAATTTTTGTTTTAGTACTGGAAGATGGGACTCCTAATTATGACATAGCCAAAGACTCAGATACTAGAGAGGAAATAGAAGAAACTGAAGAGCGTTCATCAGAATCAGAAAGTGACGCTAATGGAAGTGAAGTCAGTATCGGAATAGAAAGATGGGCAATTGAAGATGCCTCCCTTGTATACCTCGATCAATCTTCTAACATGTCCACATCACTCATTGGTCTTAATCACGAAGGTTCAGGGGACTTTACTCTTGACATTTTTGATTTAACAACAAATACAGTCATAGAATCGGTCTCTTTCGGATTTGACGGTGTTGAATATCTGTCAGACAAACGATTCGAAGCAGATGTAACCCTTAATATGAATTTACCAGAAATGGAGTTCACTTTTAAAGAAAATAGGGTTGCACTGAATGATTTCGCAATTACAGCGGATGGGTTTTTGAAAATGCCTGGTGATGATATGGTGATGGATATCACGTTTGGAGGGAAGGAAATAAACTTAAAAAGTATTCTATCATTAATTCCTGGTGTGTATCAAGAATACTTAGATGGAGTTACCGCTGACGGAGAAATCAACTTTGATGGTTTTGTACAAGGAACTTTCAATGAAACGTCTATGCCTAAAGTTTCTGCAAACCTTTCAGTCAGTAATGGAAATATTTCATATGCAGCATTTGATATTCCTATGGAGCAAATAAACATTGAAACAAATTTTGATTACCCTTCTGCTGATCTGTCTGAAACAAGTTTCAACGTAAATAAATTTTCCATGCTAGTTGATGGAGAAAGCCTAACCTCTTACCTCAAGTTTAAAAACCTAGAGAATTATGCGTGGGACTTTGGGTTTGATGGTAATGCAGACCTTGAAAAAATCACGAAAATTGTTCCATTGGAAGGCTTGACATTAAGAGGTAAGATTAATGCGAAACTTAATTCTTCTGGTGAAATGTCCATTGTAGAAGCGGAGCAATATGAAAAACTACCTACCGCTGGCAATATTACCATTGATGAGTTCTATTTCGAGTCCGCCGATTTTCCGAACGGATTTGGTATTTCTAAAGCGGTGATGAATTTCAGCCCTAGTCAAATAAGTCTAGATCAGCTTGAAGCAACATCAGGAAGCTCAGATTTCAAAATGAATGGCAACATAAACAATTTCATAGCTTTCGCACTAAATGAGGAACTCTTGACTGGATCGTTAACGCTTAGTTCAAATTTTCTCGATTTAAATGAATTTATTCCAGAGGAAGAGGCTTCAGCTGAAGAACCCATTGATACCGATACGTCATCTCTCGAAGTAGTTCAAATACCAGAGAATATTGACTTCTCCTTCAATGCCTCTATTGATAAAATAGCTTTCACCAATCTGGAAATACACAACTTTAAGGGTAGGGTATTGATAAAAGATGGTGCCGTCTTTCTTGAGGAAAATAACTTCAATATGCTTGATGGTATATTTGGGCTTTCAGGAAACTATGACACCAAAAACCCTGAGGAACCTTCATACGATCTGAGTTTCAAAGTAAAAGATCTGTCAATTGGAAGTGCATTTGAATCATTTTCCACAGTACAAGAATATGTTCCTATTGCGAAACAGGTTGCTGGTAAATTCTCTACAGATTTTAAAGTGAACGGTCTATTGGGAAACGATATGATGCCTTTAATGGATAAAGTTAACTTAGAAGGACTGGTCAATGTTGCTCAAGCAGCTCTTTCTGGAGGTGAATTTGTGACAAAATTAAATGCCATTGCAGCATTCAAACCTGGAGCAAGTGCTGCTAATTCAGAAAAAAGCATATCAATAAAAGACGTTTTAATTAAAACGGAAATAAAAGATGGTCACCTTTTTGTCGAACCATTTGATCTAAATGTGAACGGTCAAAAAGCAACCTTTGGCGGCAGCAATACCTTAGACGGGCAATTAAACTATTCGATGTTGATTAAAGAAATTCCAACAGGAATTGTTGGTAGTGCACTAAACAGCGCTTTGGGTTCGCTTACAGGTGGAAAAAGTATAATCTCAGATAAAATCGATATAGACCTTGGTATTGGAGGCACGTATGAAGATGTTCAAATCAAATTGCTTAGTACAAGTCCTTCCGGAGCAGGTGGGAGTACTTCTGCCTCTGAAGCATTTAAACAGCAAATCAGCTCAAAGGTGGATGAAGAAAAGGCAAAGGCAGAAGCTGAACTAAATAAAAGGAAAGAAGAACAAAAGCAGAAAATCCTATCTGAGGCTCAGGCAAAAGCAGATAAATTACGCTCAGAAGGGAAGGCAAGTGCTGAAAAAGTCAGAAAAGAAGGATATGCAGCAGCCGATAAGCTTATAAAAGATGCTGGATCAAATCCAATTAAAAAGAAGGTAGCACAGGAAGCGGCTAAGAAGCTAAGATCAGAAACAGATAAAAAAGCGAACGCGATTGAAACTGAAGCAAATGAGAAAGCTGATAAACTAATCTCTGAAGCAAATAAGAAAGCATCTAGTATATAGTTAGGGAATCTTGCTTTTCATGTAAAGACGTATTCGGTATAAATAGGCTTAAAAATGAATGTGATTGGAAGGTTAAAACCTTTGTAGCATTTGCATTCGATGTGCATCCATTCTTAAAAAACTAAACAACAAAATGGTAAATGCCCATAATGAGGAGCCTCCGTAACTAAAAAAGGGTAAAGGAATTCCGATTACTGGAAATAGACCGATGGTCATTGCTATATTGACCGCAAAATGGAAGAAAATAATTCCTAAAACTCCATAGCCGTATATTCTAGCAAAGGCAGATTTTTGGCGTTCAGCTAAAAAAGCAAGCCTTAATAACAAGGATGAGAATACGATTAAAAGAAGAATACTTCCAACCCATCCATGCTCTTCACCTATTGTACAAAAAATGAAATCAGTAGATTGTTCTGGTACAAAATCGAATTTAGTCTGGGTTCCTTCCAGAAATCCCTTGCCGTTAAATCCCCCGGATCCAATGGCAATTTTAGATTGAGTTACATTCCAGCCAATACCTAATGGATCAATATTCGGGTTAACCAATGAAAGAACTCTTTTTTGCTGGTGTGGCTTTAAGACCTCTGTCAAAATAAAATCCACACTTCTGACAGCTAGGCTAACCAATATACCCAACACGACTACATAAACAATTTTTTTAGGCTGCCGAGCTGTAAGTCCTACTCCTAGCAAAACGCCTATTCCAATCACAACCAAAAGAACTGTTTGATTCACTAGTAGTGTAAGAATAAATACCCCAAAAATCGAAAATGCAATGGCAAGTAGATTAGAAGGCATGCCTTCTCTGAACAAGGGAATCACTAGAGCACCAAAAACCAGTGCAGTTCCTGTATCTCCTTGCAGGATTGTCAGTGCCATCGGAGTAAGAATGATAATGAAAGAGATGACCAGGGTCTTAAGATCTTCTAATTTTCTATTGGAATTATCCAGATATTTAGCAAGCATAAGTGCTGTAGCAAACTTTGCAAACTCTGACGGTTGCAATCCAAAGCTACCGATACCAACCCAGGACTTTGAACCAGCAACTTCTTTCCCTGCTACCAAGATAAAAAGTAGCAGCACCATTACAACAGCATAAATGATGTAGGCAAATGAGTCAAAAAATTTGTGATCGAAGAAGAGTAAGACGATTATAATCAATGCTGATGTGCAAATCCATACAAACTGCCTACCAGCACTTGTAGAAAAGTCGAACATGCTACGTACCTGATCAGGATCATATTCGGCTGCATACACATTAAGCCATCCAGCAATTACCAGCACTCCAAAAAGAAGCATTGATACCCAATCAATTTTGTGCGAGAGTGAGTCTTGTCTCATCCTTAGGTAAATATTGTTCTTCTATTACGTAATCTTCAAGCCACTTCCTTGAAACTTCCCCAAAGACATGCTTTTCAGCAATCAAACTGGCCACTGATACAGCCGCTCTGCCTCCCTGTCCTGCATTCTCAACGTACGCTGCAATTGCAATTTGGGGATCCTCTAAAGGTGCAAAGCCCATAAAACCCGAATGATCTTCTCCATGGGGATTTTGGACAGTACTAGTCTTCCCAGCCAACTTCAGGCTCTCTAAATAACCTCGCCTACCGGATCCTGCTTCAACTACTTTTTGCATTCCATTAAGTATCGTTTCATAAAGTGTAGGATCAAATGGAAGAATTTCTTTCTTGATATGTGGATTAGGCCAGTTTTCAATTCTTTCTACTACATGCGGAGTGATGAAATAACCTCTATTGGCTAGAATGGCTGCCAGATTGGCCATCTGTAACGGAGTAACCAACAACTCACCCTGTCCTATACTAAGAGATGCAATATTTGAATATTTCCACCTCTCCACACCATAAACCCTATCGTACCACTCGATACTTGGAACATTTCCATTTATTTCATTAGGAAGATCAATGCCCAATTTTCTTCCTAACCCGAACTCCATTACGTAATTTCTCCATTTCTCATAGCCGATTCTTGAATCAAGAAATTGACTTTCCTTGATCTTTTGCTCAACAACTCTTTTCATTATTAGGTAGAAGTAGTTGTTTGAGGATTTTTGAATCGCCTTTTCCATCCAGTATTTTCCAGGAGGAGCCAAATCACCGATATTGGAGCCATCTGTTGTAATTATTTCATCTGCCATGACAACACCTTCATGCATTGCAATAATCCCTTGAATGGTCTTAAACATAGAACCTGGAGGATATCTGGCCTGGAGAGGCCTATTAAACAATGGCTTATTCTCATCTGACTGCAATTCATTAAAAAATCTACTTAGATTTCTCCCACTTAAGAGCTGAGGGTCATAGGAGGGTGCAGAAACCAATGCGAGAATACGTCCGGTTTTTGGTTCTATGGCAACCACGCTTCCCACCTTATCTTCCATTAACCACTCTGCATATTCTTGAAGTTCAAGGTCTATGGTCAGATGAATATCCTCTCCGGATTCTGGAATGGTGTCAAACTCACCGTCTCGGTATTCATCCTTGATGATTCCTTGTACATTAACAACTTTATAGCTAATACCTCTTCTACCACGCAAGTTTGTTTCATACTCTTTTTCAATACCACCAATACCTATGTAGTCTCCTTGTTTATAGTAATTTGTTGTATCATTATTCAAAAACCTTCTGCTTACCTCTCCTACATAACCCAAAACATTGGCCATAGATTGTGTAGTATATGAGCGAACGGTTCGCGGTAAAACATAAAAACCCGGATAATTGATTAATTGATCTTGAACCTTAGCAAATACGGTATCAGAGAGCTGTTCTTGAAACTTAGAGGCTAATATGGAAGAATAATTCTCTGCCTTATCAAATCGGTCATGAAATTCTTCGATGGTTATACCCAACATCTCACAAAAGCGAGTTGTATCGGAAACTTCCGCCTCTTTGGGAACTACCATTAAATCGTAAACCGGTGAATTGTAAGTAATTAAGCTATCTCTACTATCATAGACTAATCCTCTGTATGGATACTCAATAGTCTTCTGCACCACATTATTTTCTGCAGCAATTTTATAATCTTCTTCTATGATTTGAATGTAAAAAAGTCGGATTGCGAAAACCAACGCAGTTAGAACAATAATAAATCGTATGGCAAAAGACCTATCCATTAGTCCCCTCGGTTACTTCCATTAATGAGATACACCACTACAAAAACAATCAAACCACTAAAAATAGCACTAAAAAAAACTCTTTCTAAAACATCAATAAAAAGATTAAAACCACCTTTTTCTACAACAAAAAGTATGAGGTGATGAACAAATATCAAAGGAAAAATATACCCCAAAAATTTTACTGGTTTTAGTGAGGCAGTGTTTGGGCTTGGAAGTTCTCTCCAATCATCATAAAGTATGGAGAGCCAAAAATTTCGAAGAAACATTATCGCAACACAAGCTGCAGAGTGTATACCTGGAGTATTACTAAAAATATCTACTACAAGCCCAGCAATGAACCCTATGATCATCAGGTAAGACCTACTTATAGAGACGGGAAGAAGGAGCAAATAGCCAACATAAAAAAAACCAAATGCTTTATCAAAAACAGTGATACGGTGAATGAGTGGAAGCTGTAAAAGCAACAAAAAAATTAAACTTAGGATTTGTTCTTTTAGACTTAACCTTCTCATAGTAGTTCCAGTGAGTCTTTTTCCTGTTTCAATTCATCCTTAATCGCATAGACATAATTAAGTGAGGTAAAATCAGTGGCTAATTTAATTTTAGCCTCATAAAATGTCATTTGATCTTCTAGATTGAGTTCATCTACTATTCCAATCAAAATATCTTCCGGAAAAACAGAGTTAAATCCAGAGGTAACAACTGAATCGCCCACTTTTAAAGTTATATGCCTCGGTATATATTTTAGTTGTGCGTATAAGTGATCTACCTGATCCCATTGGACGGTCCCTTTTGTCTGGGTTCTTTTGACTTTGGAGGAGACAAGAAGATTTGGATGAAGAAGTGAATAGACCGTAGCAAAACTGTTCGATACCGATTTAACTTGACCTACAATACCCGTTGTTGTGATTAGTGGCATTCCAACTTCAATACCATTACTTTTTCCTGCGGAAATCGTAAGAAAATTTGAACTCCTATTTGTTGTATTCGACACCACACGGGCCCCAATAACTTGATACCTTTTGACGGTATCTATAAATGCACTCGCCTCTGTTTTATATCTTTTCAATTCTTCATAGAGCCGATTGTTTTCAACCATTAATTGTTCATTAATTGTCTGTAGCTCAAAATAATTGAAAATGTTTTCAGAAGACTGATTGATAGAACCAGCTAAACGATTACTTGAATTAAGTAAAGTTGAGTTGTAACGATTATTGTAACTAACAAGCAGCCAGATACTCAGGATTTCTAAAATAAAAAAAATGACTATCTCCCGCCGCTTATATAGGAAATCTAGAAGTCGCCGCATTCATTCGTTAGGTCATTAGTACCGCTTTATAGTGATTCACATTTTTCAATGCAGTTCCCGTTCCTCGAACCACTGCCCTCAATGGATCCTCAGCAATATGTATAGGGAGCTTTGTCTTCATCGAAAGTCGCTTATCCAGCCCTCTTAGCATGGCACCACCTCCAGTTAAATAAATTCCATTATCGTAAATATCCGCAGATAACTCAGGAGGAGAAATCTCTAGTGCTTTAAGCACTGCCTCTTCTATTTTTGAAACAGATTTATCTATAGCAAATGCAATTTCAGAGTATGATATCTTTATGACTTTAGGTATTCCTGTCATAAGGTCTCGACCCCTAATTTCATAGTCTTCAGGACCATCGTCAAGTTCTGTCAAAGCTGAGCCCACTTCAATTTTTACTTTTTCTGCCGTTCTTTCTCCAATAAGTAAATTATGCTGTCTGCGCATATAATCGAGGATATCTTTATTGAAAGAATCCCCAGCGACACGAATCGATTGGTCACAAACTATTCCACTTAGGGCAATTACAGCAATCTCTGTAGTACCTCCGCCTATGTCTACAACCATACTTCCAATGGGTTGATCAATGTCAATTCCTATACCTATTGCAGCGGCAATCGGTTCATGAATCATGTATACTTCCTTCGCACCAGCATGTTCGGCGGAATCTCTTACCGCACGTTTTTCTACCTCGGTAATTCCCGACGGTATACATATGATCATCCGATGAGAGGCAGGCAAAAAGCTTTTTTTACCATTATCCATCATCTTTATCATTCCCCTAATCATATGTTCTGCAGCGTGGAAATCCGCAATTACACCATCTTTCAATGGACGGATGGTTTTTATGTTTTCATGGGTCTTTTCATGCATTTGCATTGCACTACGACCAATCGCCAAAACCTTGTTGTTGCTCTTGTCAATGGCAATAATGGAAGGTTCATCTACAACCACCTTGTCTTTACTGATAATCAGTGTGTTAGCTGTCCCTAAATCAATAGCTATATCACTTTGAAAAAAATCGAAAATGCCCATGAAGTTCCGCTCAGAATTTGTGTACGAATTTAGAATCGTTTTTGCACAAAAACTAAATATGAAAAAATGTAGCGCAATTACACTAGGCGCTTTTTCTTGATTTTATTGATTTAAGTTTAGAACGAAGCTCATTAACCGTCTCTTTGGATAGCTCCATATAAATCCTAAAACTTTCATTCGCCACTAATTCTTCACTGATTAATAGTTCAAAAGCCTTGTTTTGTGAAGTTTTTACTTGCTTAATTTTATCAATTACCTCATTAGGCTTTCTTAGTGAAGCTATTTTGTTTTTAATATTTATAAGATCCTCATAAAATTCATCAATGCGATCTTTCTTCTTTTGAGCTTGCCACTTGGTAAGAGATACCAAGCCGCTCCATGAGGCTACTGCTCCATGAGGCTACTATCAATGATAGGATTACACCTCCCAATTCAGCATATCGTTCAATAAAGCTTGGCTCATCTCTATCTAGAAAGGTTCTTGCACCTTCATGCAAAGGGAAATTTAATTTACCTGTATTGAAATCTTCATTCATTCCGACGTAAAGCAGAGGGTCAATTGCTGTAAAAACCTGACGGTTCCTGAGCATTGTTTTAGTGAAATCATTAACGGGAATCTCTCCAAGATTTGACCTAACCATTACTATTAAGTCCACCGACATAGTTACTATTGGTTCATTTGAAAATTCCCAATACACATCCTTTGGTATGATGAATGGTGAAAGTCTAGGATATTTAAGAGAAATTCCTTCTACAGAAGATGCATTCCCCACATTTTCCACATTATCAAAAGAATACATTTTATACCCTTTGTATTGCAAAAGCATTTCTTCCGATAAAAGATTGGTCAGCTCAGTCACTATCTCTGCTTGAGCCATTTGAAAAGTCACATTTATCCTGGTTGGGTCTAAACCATAAAAATCTAAAAGGTCCATCATGAGGTTATAAATTGGGGACTCTTCTCTACCTATGTATATAGGCTTATCATAGACCAACTCTTCAAATGATGTGATCCTTTGATCGCTCCTATAAAAAAGATGTAAAACCTCGGAATAAACAGAAAATATGGAACTTACTCCTTCTTTATAATTGACATAATTCTCAACGAGAGCAAAATCAACTTTCCCAAGAATTAAACTATCAAGGTTTTGATCAGTTCCAGTGCCTTCAATCAGTACAATGTCTGTGTTATAATAAGTATTCACTAAAAGGGCCTCCATCTTTTCAGCAATCCCCTTATTTGGACCCTCATCATTATAAAT
>CAYWOQ010000005.1:25372-53486 GCA_964459925.1 uncultured Roseivirgaceae bacterium | reverse complement strand
AAAGGAAAAGGTTGTCAGTTTGGGGTTACAACTCGTGAGTAAAATAACGAGGTTAAGTACTATCAATAGTCGGTTCATACTGCATAATACGAATTCACTAAAAATTGTACTAATATTTTGTGTCTCTTATTTGACACATCTGATTTTAATAGCTAGCCCTGTTCAATCATTATAATGCAGTATTTTAGAGCTAATTTTGCGCCTGTAATTAATAATCAATCGTTCTCTATGAGGAGAAAAGTTTCTTTTAAGGACAAGTTAAATTATCGTTTTGACACGTTTGTATCGCAGGGTACTATCTCAATGATCAAAGGTTTGGGTGTCATTACATTAATCATCATTACCTTGTTCGGCGTTACTCTATTAGGTCTTGGACTTCACCCAGACCATGATATGAACTTCAATGTATTTGAATCGATCTGGGTAAACCTTACGCATGCACTTGATCCAGGAGTATTAGGAAATCACGACGAAAACTGGCCATTTAGACTTTTCATGCTCTTGACGACAGTTTTAGGTCTGGTAATTATTTCCACATTGATTGGTCTTGTCTCAAATGGTATCCTGACTAAACTGGAAATTCTAAGAAAAGGTAGATCCTTCGTTATCGAAAAAGATCATGTGCTTATTCTTGGGTGGTCCTCCAAAATATTCACCATCATTCCAGAATTGGTGGAAGCCAATGAAAATCAAAAAAGAGGTGTGATTGTCATTCTTGCAGACATGGATAAAGTAGTCATGGAGGATGAAATTAAAGATAAGGTCGGAAACACACACAATACACATGTAATTTGTAGAACAGGTAGTCCGATTGATGTTCATGATTTACAAATAGCCAATCCATTCGATACAAAGTCAATTATTATACTTGACAAAGACAATGAAAACTCAGATAGTCAGATCATTAAGACCATCGTTGCCATTGTTACTAATCCTAATCGAAGAAAAGAACCCTACCATATTACAGCAGAAATGGAAGATAGGCGCAATTTCGAGGTTGCCAAGATGGTTGGAGGAGATGAGGTGGAGTTAATTCTTTCAGATTTAATTATTTCCAGGATCATGGTTCAAACAAGTCGCCAGTCAGGACTTAGTGTTGTATACCAAGATCTTATGGACTTTGAAGGGGATGAGATATATTTCGAGGATGCGCCTGAATTAATTGGAATGACTTTCAGAGACATCCTTTTTGCATTTGAAGATTCATCCATCATGGGCTTGCAATATGCGGATAAGACGGTGGAGATTAACCCTCCAATGGATACTGTTTTCAAAGAAGGTGACCGAGTGATTGGTATCACTGAAGATGATGACACCCTTATCCCTAACGTAAAAACACCGGGTGAGCCCGATGAAAGTAAGATTGTATATACTGAACCGGAACCACAGCAGCCAGAGAAAATATTAATTATCGGTTGGAATAATCGAGCAAGGCACATAATCAAAGAGCTTGATTACTATGTTCCCGAAGGGTCTTCCGTAAGAGTAGTTTCTAAATTCCCTACTGCAGAGAAGACTGTTAAGAAACTTAATAAGAAAATAGATAGAGTATCGCTGCACTACGATGTAGAAGATACAACAGATCGCGAAACGCTTGAAAGCATGAAATTAGAAGAATATGACTATATCATTCTTCTTAGTTACCTCGACGATTTTCCAATTCAAGAGGCTGATGCACAAACATTAATTACGTTGCTTCACTTAAGAAACTTCACAGAAATAAGTGGCAGCAAGTATAAAATTGTTAGCGAAATGCTGGATATTAGAAATCGTCAGCTTGCAGATATTACAAGTGCCGATGATTTTATCGTAAGTGATAAACTGGTAAGTCTTTTGATGAGCCAGGTAGCCGAAAATAAATATTTAATGCGTGTTTTTGAGGATCTTTTTGATGCAGATGGTTCAGAGATCTACATCAAACCCGCAAAGGAATATGTGCAAACCGGTCAATCTATGAACTTCTATACAGTTCTTGAATCTGCCGCACGAAAGAATGAAGTTGCAATTGGATATAGGGTTATAAGCAAAGCAAAGACAGCAGATGAGCAATACGGAGTTGTACTTAACCCTAAGAAATCAGACGAATTCTTGCTAGAAGAGGACGATATGGTTATCGTCTTATCTGAGGATTAAATATTCTCAAGAGCTTCCCTAATTTGTTTCATGGCTCTTCTTCTATAAAGCCTTGTGCTGTGTTTTGGTGACTCAATCGTTTTGATGTACTCCAAAACGTTCGTTTTTTGGTTCCCATTCAGATTCTGAACGGAGGATAATATTTCATTATCCAGTCGATAATATTGCATTTTGAAAGTGGTTTATACTAAATACAAAACTAACTTCCTAGTGTTGGCTAAAGTTTAGTAATCTATTGCATTTGAATTAAGTTGTTACGGGTCCACTTAACCTTCGTGTAATCTTCTTAAATATTACATACGGTATTACCCAAAATATTTTATCTTGTTTTAATCAAAAATTAAAAGCCCAATATGTCAGCCTACGAAAAAGAGATAAACACATTTCTAAGAGAAATTGAAGCTAAAAACCCCAATGAGCCAGAATTTTTACAAGCCGTACAGGAAGTGGCAGAAACAATCATTCCGTTTATTGGTGATAATGAAAAATATCAGAATAAGAATATTTTAGAAAGCCTATGTGAACCAGAAAGAGTGATCATCTTCCGTGTACCCTGGCAGGATGATGAGGGGAAAAGACAGATAAATCGAGGATTTAGAGTTCAGATGAACTCTGCAATAGGGCCTTATAAGGGAGGACTTAGGTTTCATCCTACGGTAAACCTTAGTGTTCTAAAGTTTTTAGCTTTTGAGCAAGTGTTTAAAAACAGCCTTACCACCTTACCAATGGGTGGAGGAAAAGGAGGTTCAGATTTTAACCCCAAGGGAAAGAGCGACAATGAGGTAATGAGATTTTGTCAAAGCTTTATGACAGAGCTTTCGAGGCACATCGGACAGTTTACAGATATTCCAGCTGGAGATATAGGTGTTGGAAGCAGAGAAATTGGCTATCTGTTTGGACAATTTAAAAGACTTCAAAACGAATTTGTGGGCGTGTTGACAGGTAAAAGGTTAGAATATGGAGGAAGCCTCATTAGGCCTGAAGCAACAGGTTATGGTTGTGTATACTTCAGCCAGGAAATGCTGAACCATCGAGGGGATGATTTGGCAAGAAAAGTTTGTACGGTTTCTGGATCAGGAAATGTTGCTCAATATGCAATTGAAAAACTGATTCAGAGTGGGGCTAAAGTAGTGAGTGTCTCAGATTCAGGTGGATCCATTTATGATAAGAATGGAATTGACGAAGAAAAGCTTGCCTTTATTAAGGAACTAAAAAATGTTAAACGAGGAAGAATATCAGAATATGCTGACATGTTTAAAGGTTCAGTTTTCAGGAAAGATCTTACACCTTGGGGAATTGAATGTGACTTGGCTTATCCATGTGCGACACAAAATGAACTGCCAATTAGTTGCGCTAAAGATTTAGTCAAAAATGGATGCAAAGGGGTGTTCGAAGGAGCAAACATGCCAACTACTATTGATTCAATTGAGCTCTTCAAAGAGAAGAAAATGATGTTCAGTCCCGGTAAAGCCTCAAATGCTGGTGGAGTAGCTACATCCGGACTTGAAATGTCACAAAATTCTTTGAGACTCTCTTGGTCGAAAGAAGAGGTGGATAACAAACTCCAAAGTATAATGAAGGGTATTCATAAGAAATGTGTGGAGTTCGGTACCAGTGATGATCAATATGTAGATTACGTCAAAGGCGCCAATATTGCAGGGTTTGTAAAAGTTGCCGATGCAATGCTTGCACAAGGAATTGTTTAGTTCCTTGTGTCTTAGTTTTTACGTAGTAATCCAAAACTTTGGACTCTTTCGTTTTGATGGATAATCGTTCTTAAGCGCTCGATTTCTGAAAATCCTTTGATCATTTTATTGTAAAGTGAATCAGTGAGCGCAAACGAAACTCGCCCATCAGCGAATTCGAATAGCTCATCATTTTTTGGTATGACAAGATTTGACACCACTGCTGAATCCATTGAAAAATAAAGCACACCCTTCTTTTTAAGTACATCGTTAATCTTCTTCCAGATGAACATAAAGTCCTCAAGGTTTTGGGCAAAATGCAAAACCCTGCTCGCTATGACTAAATCATACTTTTTTGAAATAGTAATGCCCTTAATTGTGGCTGTCTTGAACTCTGAAGAAGAAGAAATGGTCTTGGCTAGATAATTAGCTAGAAGAATTTTAGAGGCGTCCTTGTCAATTCCAAGGTAATCGTACTGCTCTTTTATGAAATAAATTCCATTTCTACCCTGTCCACACCCTACATCGAGAACACTGCCATTTTCAGGGATTTTTCCTTTTAAGATCGCATCTAAAAGAAAAAGATCCATGTCCCCGAAGTGATTATTTATATCCTCTATATTCAAGTTATAAGCAAACCTCTAAATCTAAATTATGCAATTTGTTTCAGTATGATCGGACTAACTTTTGAAGATTTCAATACTTCTGTGAAATCCACCGGTCATTTCATTAATCGGCATAATGACCGTCAATAAATAATTCTCATATTCAGCATAGATACCTTCTAAAACCACATCACTTGATAATTTGAACATTCCAATCAGGTTTGGAAGATTAATGCCATTGACGTGCATTTGCTGAAAAACCATCAAACTACTATTGCTTATCTCGACTTTAAGGTCATCTGGATCGACAGACGGCATATTTATCTGAATCTTGTATTGATCCTTTTCTTTATGTGTCTCAAAGGTGGGGTAAACAGAACCTCCATTCACCGTATTGATAAAATCTGCCGTTCTTGCCAGGTTCTTTGCTATTTCGCTATTTATCTTCATCACACAATCCTTTTTGGTAATTAACGTCTTCAAATAGCATTCCATACTTAATTAAGAGAATTTAACTTCTGACAGTATGTCTTTAAATGGTAAATAATCAGCCAGAATGGCGGAGTATAATATCAAACATTTCAATTCGCGGAGGAAACGTTTTATTAAGGTTCGTGTCTTTTTTACAAGATTGAATCAACTTAAACAAAAGTCAAAAACTTAAATACTACTCAAAATGAATAAGACATTTTCTCTATTATTTTTCATAGCTACTACATGCTACGTATTCGCTCAAGACAGTCGCCCTAAAACTTTAATTGGAAATGACCCAGAAGAAATCTCTGGTTTTGGTGGTGTTTTATTCTCATTTACCACCATAGATGGAGATCTTTCAACCCTCACAGGTGGTGGAGGAGCTGTGCTATTTGACAATAGTTTTTTTGTTGGTGGTTATGGCGTTGGACTCACTGGAAATAATGTTAAGGAAATCGGTGGAAACGAATATTCTACAAGCTTTGGACATGGAGGCTTTTGGTTAGGGTATAATATCAGACCATCTGATCTGGTCCATTTTGGGATCGACACTAAACTTGGTTGGGGCAGTATTACCACTAAATCGGCGGCACTGATTGGAGACGAAGAAGATGATGTGTTTGTCTTTAATCCCTCGGGGTTCATTGAGGCAAATATTAGTTATTGGTTCAAAATCAATGCAGGGGTTGGTTTTCAAAAGACCGTCGGTATAGATAGCGATTTCTATGGTGCCTCTGATTTTGATGGACCCAGTTTTAACATATCTCTACTATTCGGGTGGTTTAATTAACCGAAAAATCAACTAAATTCCCGTTAAGAGTATATTTTCAGAGAGATATCACATTTCTCGTTTAACCCATTTAAAACTAATCATCATGGAATCTAATCGTAAACGAGCAATTTTAGGGGTAATACTTGTCATCATAGGAGCTGTCTTCCTGATTGACAATCTAGGATATGATATCGATTTACCTTGGTATGTATTTAGGTGGCCTGCCGTATTCATTATCATCGGAATCGTTAATATACTTTCAGGAAATCTGAGACCAGCCTTCATCTTTTTTGGCCTGGGTGTCCTTTTCTATCTTGATGTATTTGGCATATTACCTATATGGGATTTCTGGCCATTGATTTTAATCATCATTGGTGCATTGTTCATCTTAAAAACAGGGTCGATTGTTAAAACAGATGAAAATTCAGATGAGTATTTTGATGAAATCGCCATTTTTGGTGGCACTGACAAAAAATTTAACTCTCAAAATTTCAAAGGCGGTAAGATCACAAGTGTATTTGGAGGTTCAAAAATAAACCTTAGAGGTTCTCAAATAGCAAATGAAGCATCCATTGAGTTGTTTTGTATGTTTGGTGGTGCAGAAATATTAGTTCCCGATCATTGGAAAGTTAATATGAATGCAACTGCCATTTTTGGTGGCTTAAGTGATGAACGAACAAATATCAGTCCTGAACCTACAAGCACCCTTCATATTAAAGGTTTTGTGATGTTTGGCGGAGGTGAGATGAAAAATTAGAGTATCAGCTTCAACAAAAAGTAAATACCTAAGCCAATCAATATGATTCCCGGTACTTTGTGAACCAGGAATTTATTATCTGCAATTCTTGTGAATCGCTTGCCAAGCGCATTAACGGTCAACAACAAGCAAAATGTACCGGAGGAGAGCCCAATTAAGTAGGTCCAATAGCCGAATTCTGTAACAAAAACGAGCCCATCATTCTCCAAATAAGTTGTTATGGCAAACCAAAATGGAATCGACATGGGGTTCAAAAATCCGAGAAGTATTCCTCGCAAGAATCCATGCCTCCCTGTCAATTTTGTGTCTAGCTTAATCGAGGATGAAGTGGATTTAGAAAAAATATTCCAAATACCTAAAGCAATAAGTGCCATTGAAGTAATGATCCTGAAATAGTCCGCTATGGTAGGATGCGTGTTAAGGTAAATGTGGAATTGTACTGTTATGCCCGCATATATGAATTCTACGAGACTAGCTGCCAAAGCAAAAAAAATAGCAGCTCGATGTTTCTTTAGAATAGAAAGCTGCATAACAGAAACATTGATGGTACCCGGTGGAATGGAACCAACATAGCTTACTGCAAAAGCAACGATGAGTGTTTGTATGATCATCTATGAAGAAAGAAGCCTGTTGTACTTCTTGTGGGACCTCCATTTTTTATAGCCCCGACTTAAAGACCAATAAGAAATTCCACGCTTTTTGTTTTGAGCACTAATATCTGCCAAAACACCTAAATGCCAAAGGATGTCTTTGTAAGCTTTGAGTAAAGAGTATCCGGGGTGATAAATATGTCCGGGCTCAGAGCCTGCACCATTCAACTCCAATATCTTGAATTGCTTGTGCTGTGCTAGCTTCTCATAAGAATTGCATCTCAAATCAAAACGACCGAAGTAGAAATCAGGTATCTGTTTTGCGAGTTTGTCAATAGCTTTTTCAAGATCAGGATCAATGTGCTCATTATCATTAATAAACTGGGTACCTCTGCAGTGATTTCCAATTGGCTCTATTAAAACCTCTTCACCCTTTTTGGGGATAGCATTGCCTGAGGCCTTTAAAAAATCACTTTTCAGATCAGCGGTGAGCAACGCTCGATCGCTTTTCGAAAGTAATTCATTGACTGTACTGATTCCATCACCCCTAACCGTCAAAAAATTTTTCCGTACCATTGATGTAATTCTTCCTTTTTCTTCTTGAGGATTTCTGATGTAAAATATCCCGATTTCTATAGGATATTTTATGAATTCCTGCAGAAGAAAATCTACCGGACATGTACTTGCATACCTTTCAAGTTCATCGGTATCATTGATCTTTTTAACCCAAAAACCACGTTCTCCAATATCAGGTTTTGCGATGATAGGAAAACCCATTCTTTTCGCTTTCTGTACAGCATTTATTGTATCTCCCTTCGCAATCAGGAAAGTTTTTGGAATAAATTGATTAGGCAGTATTTCGAAAATTTCGGATTTCTTTTCTCCCATCATACCCCCAAATTCAATGGATGGATTGGATGCTGTAAAAAAGAAGAACGACCTGTGTTTAAAGGCCAACCAGATGTAGTAAACGAAAACGGGCAAGTACAAAACATTGAATGGCCAATACTCCCAATGTGTGAGTCTTACCAGTAGTTTCCTCATAGGCTCCTTAAGCTTGCTGGCCTGACCGGTACCTGACTGTGGAGCTTGCAACTCCAAAGTTTTCAGGTAATTCAATATAGGTAAGTGATTGATTTACAGCAATTTTCATCAATGCCATGTGATGAATTGCATGCTCAATATTATAGGCTAATTCCCTAAAATAACTGCTCTTCATGGATTGATCCTTACCCTCCACATCTGTGTAATTCGCCTCAAAAGCTATTTCAAAGTCCTCTTGATTTAGATTCAAGAAATCATTTATTGATGAGATAACACTTTGTGCAAGCTTTTTATCCGTCTCGATCAGTTTATCGTGTTTACGGTTATCATAATTGACAACTTTTTCATTTTTTGCATCAAACAAACAAATAAAAAATTCCAGGGTGTGTCTTACATGTTGACCGAATGTGGATCCACTTAATTCGACAAGTGGTCTGGAAAAGTCTTCTGACTTACATTCTTCTATAATGTGATCAAGTTGACTAAGTAATTCCTTTACAGACGTGTGAAGCATATTTTTAAGATGAATCAAACTTACGAAATCTGGTCAGAATCAGATGAAAATAACCACCAAAATGTTTTAACTCTGACCTTTAGTGCTTTCCAGCAACCCTATTGATTGCCAAATCAAATCAAGCTCAAAACCTTTGTTGGTCAAATAACTTACCGTTTTCTGTTTTTGCTTTAATAGTCCTTCAGCGGCGTGTTTTTCCCATTTCTTCTTAGCTAAAGCATGTATTCTCTTCTTATACGTAGTTTGATCAATTCTGGCCAATGCTCCATCTACTATTTTTTCAGAAATGCGATGTACATAGATATGGGCACGTATTTTTTGCCTTCCCCACGAATTGAACTCAAACTTGTCATTACAGTAAGCATTAGCAAATCGTTCTTCACTAATGAAGTTGAGGGCTATTAGATCAGAAACCAGTTTTTCTTGGTCAGTTTCAGATAAACCCCATGACTTTGCTTTTTGCAAAACTTCGTAGGGCGAGCGCTCTCTCAAAGCACAAAATCTGCCAGCCCGCTGTTTAGCTTCCTTTAAACTCAACTGCTTAGCCACTGGTTACTTTTCAGGGATATAGCCTTTCCGCTTTAATACTGTTTCAATAAAGCGAATTTCATTTTCATTATTAAAAGTCTTGAGTGGTAGGTAAATTAATTGTGCCTTACTCATAAAGAAAGTAAATCCGTCTTTGCCTTTTTTCGCTCGTTTGATTTGTTCCCATTTCACTGGCATACCTTGCTTTGCATTCAGTTTGATCAAAATCTGCTGAGAAGAAATCTCATAGGATAACCTTTGAAACATGAATTTTCCTTGCTCTAGCTGGGTAACCCCGGCAAATTGAATCAACCAAAAGAGCAAATAAAGTACTAAACCGATGCTAGCACCTGTGATCCACCAATGATTGGGGATCCAAAAGTACCCGGCACAAATAGTTAAGTAAATCAAGAAGACCCACCATTGTTGTTTCAATACGCCTTTGAATGCAACACCAATATATTTTTTTGTTGGGAGTTGATATTTTTTTGTCCGTACGATCATCTTTCGCTTCTATTCTTTGATTCCGCGAATATAGGCTTTATACGGCTTTCAAGCTCATATCCATGCTTTGATATGAATGAGTAAGTGCACCAACTGAAATGTAACCCACTCCCGTCTCAGCAATTTCTGTAATATTTTTTTCTGTAATACCGCCTGAAGCTTCTGTTTCGAACCTACCATCTATCATCTTAATTGCCTGTCGAATATCTGATGGCAGCATATTGTCCAATAACACTCGTTGAACTTGACCGATTTCCAAAACCTCCTCCAGCTCGTTCAACGATCTGACCTCCACCTCAATGGAAAGGTTCGCATTATTTGCTTTTAAATAGCTCAGAGTACTCTTAATAGCATTTTTAACCCCACCAGCGAAATCAATATGATTATCCTTTAACATGATCATATCGTACAGTCCAAAACGGTGATTTACACCTCCTCCAATGACTACCGCCCACTTCTCGGGAAGTCTGAATAGTGGAGTTGTTTTGCGTGTATCTAACAGTTTTACATTGGAGCCTCTAATCAACGAACACATAAAGTGGGTGTAGGTGGCAATAGCACTCATTCGTTGCATACAATTAAGCACTAATCTTTCAGTTGAAAGAATAGATCTGGAGCTACCAGATACAATGAGCGCAATTTCTCCGGAGTCCATGGAATCCCCGTCTTTTTTTAAAACATTGACCTCAAGACCTTCATCGAAAAAATGAAATATTCGTTGTGCCAGCTCCACTCCTGCGAGAATACCCTCACTCTTTAGGAGTAGCTGAGCCTTATTAGAAGCAGATTCCGGAATGGATCCAAGTGATGAATGATCTCCATCACCAAGATCTTCTGCAAGAGCAAGGCTTATAAATTTATTGATGTTCTCCTCCGTAAGATAGGGCGCGATCATGTAGGTGGCAATTGGTGACTGAAGGCTAAATAAGTTACTCTTTGCTGAAATTCAAAGTATCAATAAGGTAAGAATCACCAATTTTTTTTATGAACATCACTACCCGATAGGACCCTTTATCGTGAACGTACCTTCCAATGGTATATTTCAAACCCTCCGAAGAAGCACCTTGGTGTATATATGTGAAGCCATTTGAAGGGAATTTTGAAAAGAAATCTCGGAGAATGACTTCTGCTTGATTTTTACTATAATGAAAACTCTCTCCGTCGATCTTAATTTCTACGGTTTTGTTACAAAATTTTATGAGTTCTTTTGAACTTCCTGCCTTCATTGCCAACCCAATATCCTGGATGGTGCCATCTTGAACCTGATTCAAAAAAAATCCTAAAACTATGATGATTGATTTTATCATTCGGTTTTTCCTGTTTTGGACATATGAACGAAAACCATGCCCAATTTATCCATTCAATAAGCCACAATCAATTATTGAGGCTTCTATATTTGTGATATGAATAAAAAAGTCATTCTTCTCATTCTTGACGGTTGGGGAATTGCAACCAACAAAGAAGTTTCAGCCATTGATGCTGCGAATACTCCATTTATGGATAAACTTCTCAAAGAATATCCCAATAGTACCCTCGAAGCTTCCGGGCTGGCTGTGGGATTGCCTGAAGGACAAATGGGCAACTCAGAGGTTGGGCACATGAATATTGGTGCGGGAAGAGTCGTTTATCAGGATCTAGTAAAGATTAGCAATGCAGTGAAGGATGGATCCATTGCGGATAATGAATCACTGAAGAATGCAATCTCTTATGCAAATGAAAATAACAAACCGATTCACTTGATCGGGTTGCTTTCGGATGGTGGGGTTCATTCACATATCGATCACCTGAAAGGCCTCCTTTCCACTTTCAATGAAGCAAACTGCAAAGAGGTTTTTGTTCATGCATTCACAGATGGTAGAGATACCGATCCCAAAGGAGGAGTCGACTATATACGGAATGTACAAAGCCATATGGCTAATACGACAGGAACTATGGCAACCATAACCGGTCGATACTATGCTATGGATCGAGATCAAAGATGGGAACGAGTGAAGCTTGCCTATGATGCGGTAGTTAAAGGTGTTGGCAAAAAAGCACAAGATCCAATAACAGCCATGGAAGAATCCTATGCTGATAATGTCACTGATGAGTTCATCAAGCCCATTATCTGTGCCGACGCCAAAATTCAAAGTGGAGATGTGGTAATCTGTTTCAACTTCAGAACGGATCGTGGCAGACAGATTACTCAAGCGCTTACTCAAAAGGACTTTGCAGACCATGAAATGAAGAAAATGGATCTTCATTACGTCACCATGACAAATTACGACGATTCATTCAAGGGAGTTCATGTGATGTACGGTAAGGATAATTTGACAAAGACACTTGGAGAAGTGCTAGAGTCAAATGGTAAAAAACAAATAAGAATCGCAGAAACAGAAAAATATCCTCATGTCACCTTCTTTTTCTCTGGGGGAAGAGAAAAGGAGTTCGAGGGCGAAAAAAGAATTCTCTGTCCTTCGCCAAAAGTTGCTACGTACGATTTACAGCCAGAAATGAGTGCAGCTGATATCAGAGATAGCATCATTCCTGAGCTTCAATCAAAATCTCCCGATTTTGTATGCCTCAACTTTGCCAACCCAGACATGGTAGGCCACACAGGTGTTTTTGAGGCAGCAGTAAAAGCTTGTGAAACAGTTGACGCTTGTGCCGAAGCAGTGGTAAATGCAGCGTTAGAAAATGACTATCTATCCATTCTGATTGCTGATCATGGCAATTCAGACATCATGATAAACCCTGATGGAACACCAAATACCGCTCATACCACTAACCTGGTTCCTTTCATTGTAGTGGATAAAGAATTCAAAGGAGCACTTAAAAGTGGTAAACTTGGAGATTTAGCACCCACCATTTTAAAGTTCATGGGAATAGATCGACCAGAGGAGATGACCGGAGATGTACTGGCTTGATGAGTAATCGATTGAGCAATTTTGGGCTATTAGGGGTACTTCTTTTATTATTTGCTGGTTGTCAAAAAATCAAGCCTGAACAGGTATCAATTCCTGAGTATCCAGACTTACGAAAGCTCCATGTGTATCAGGCTCAGCTTTTACATACTTCTACGCTTCTGAAAACAGTTGAACTTGATGACAAACGAGAAGAAAAAAGCTTTTCTATGGATTCCACGAAATGGCTAGAAGAATTAGCGTTTATGAAAGAATTAAACCCTAATCTACCGGAATATGTAGGCGTTTTTGCGATAGAAAAAAATGATAATGAAATGACCTTAACCTTAAAAAAGGATGAAAAAGGAATTCTAAAGGAGTTAAATGTTTCAAAAGCTAAGGATCAATTCAAAAGAATCTCTGGTATCATTCATGAAGACAAGGACGTGTATTCGCATCACAAAGAGATCACAGTATCCTTTAATAATAGTACGGTTAAATCATATGAAATAACCGGTTACCAAAAGATCCTGTTAATGGATACCGTAAGGTTTACAATTGTAGGAACCGTCAATTAAGAATTGCAGTATCTTTATACGATATCACCTATACCATGAAGAGATTTTATCGTGAATTACAGCGACGAAATGTAATCAAAGCCTCCATTTCCTACCTGGTTGTCGCCTGGTTGATCCTACAAGTTGCATCGATCGTTTTTCCAATTTTGGGCCTTAGTCCTGTTATACAGAAGTGGATCCTGATCGTGTTGGCCATCGGATTTCCTGCCTGGGTCATTTTCGCCTACATCTACGAGTTAACTCCTCAGGGGTTCAGAAAGACGGATAATGTTGCCCCAGAAGAATCAATCCGCACACGTACCAACAAAAAACTCAATGCCTACATCATTGCCGGATTATCACTTGTTGTTATTGCCTTGCTTTTTGATCGTTTTTTCCAGGTTGATGTGTATTTGGAAACAGACCAGAACCGTGATAAGTCGGTCGCTATTCTCCCGTTCAATAACCTAAGTGCAGTAGAAGATAAATATTTCACTGCTGGTATGACACAGGACATCTTGACACAAATCTCCCAGATAGGTGACCTAAGAGTTTTATCTGACTTCACCATCAATAACTATGATTTTGAGGGTAAGTCCCCTGAAATCATGGGTGAGGAACTCGGTGTTTCTTATATCCTGACTGGCAATGTCAGAAGGTCTGACGATAACTTAAGAATAAGTTGCCAACTAGTTGGGACTAACAACGAAGGCTCAATCTGGGCGAAATCATACGATAAGCGCATGACTAATATGTTTGATCTACAGGCTGAGATTGCGACGGAAATTGCCAACACCCTGGCAGCTAGCTTGTCAGATGAAGAAAAAGAGCAACTCGAGCAAAAGCCAACGGACAATTTGGTCGCCTATGATATCTACCTCCGAGCCAGGGATTTATCCAAACAGTTTTCTAAACCGGAAGATCAGTTTAAGGCCATTGAGCTATTGCATGATGCGATTCGCTTAGATTCTACCTTTTCATGGGGCTATTCTTCCCTAGCCAGCACATACATTTTTGGAATTCAAGATTTCGGTATTTTTCCTGGAAACTATTTGGACACTGCCCTTGTACTTGCACAACAAGGAGTGGATTTAGGTCCGGAGTTTTCCGGCACATGGAATACACTAGGCTCTGCATATAGTAGCATTGGTAAACGGGAGCAAGCGGCTGCCATGTATAAAAAAGCATTAAAAATCAATCCTAACTCAGCAAGTGCCGTTAATAACTTATCTGTCTATTACAGCGCTATTGGTGCATTAGATAAATCCATAGACATGTATAAAAAGTCCATCACCATTAAACCGAAAATAGATAGTACCCTTACCATCAACTATTCTAATTTGGCTCATGTTTATCGAAGAGTAGGATTATTAAATGAGGCGATATTCTGTGGAGAAGAGGCTGTGAAGTATCGTGAATATAGTAGCTCACTACTTGCTTTAGGCACTGCCCAATTCATGTTTAGAGATACAATTAATGCGTTCAAGACACTCGGGAAAATAGCTGGGACAGACAACCGTTCAGTTGCTAGCTTAGCTACAGCTACTAATATGTTTTATGAATATGGTGATCAAAAATTAGGATTGGCTTACTTAGAAGAGTTGAAGCAAAAGGAAGTATTTCGATGGCAGGATTTCACTCGTTTCAGAATCTATGATGCAATAGAGTTTCAAAAAGCAGGAAAATACGATTCTGCGGAAGTCTTCCTTGAGGAAAGCCTAGAATTTTATTTATCGCAATTCGAGCGAGGAAGAAGGTTTAATGATTGGCTATATGACATCAGTTTGATTTATATAGCACAAGGCAAGGAAGTTGAAGCATTTGAATGGTTGGAGAAATTAATCGATGGTGGGTTCACAGATTATGATCAAATCCATGAGTCTATACTATACGATCCCATTAAAGATCATCCGGAATATAAGCGTATCATGGGGAAATTAAGAGCACGCTTAGATATCATGAAACAAAAAGTTCTAGACCAGGAGGCCACAGAACAATTAAAAGGAATTAGCCTTTAATAGCCAGCATCTTAATCGCTGTAGCAGCCGCTTCATCTCCCTTGTTTCCATGCTTGCCACCTGCACGATCCAGAGCTTGCTTCATATTGTCTGTGGTCAATACACCAAAGATTACAGGTTTATTGTATTTCAAGTTTACACTTGTAATCCCGTTGGCTACTGCATCACAGATGAAATCAAAGTGTCGGGTTTCTCCCTGGATCACGCATCCCAGACAGATAACTGCATCCATTTCCTCTTTCTCCGCCATCCATTGACCCCCAAGGCTCAGTTCGAAGGTTCCGGGTACATTCATCCGTTGGATATTTCCCCTGGATGCGCCTGCATTAACTAATGTTTGATAAGCCCCTGAATACATTGCCTCTGTTACTTGCTCATTCCATTCTGCAACCACAATACCAAATGTGAAGCCGCTGATATCTAAACTACCGGTAAGGTTTACGTCACTAAGATTTTTTTCTGATGATGCCATTTCACAAAGAGAATGAAGTTTCTATAAATAAAAAATGCCACCTCAATGAGATGGCATGGTACTAAAAATTTTTTTACTTATTGTGCCAGAGCTTGTAGTCTGGCTTTCTGCTTTTTGGCGTCATGAATTTGAGCCGAGTTCGGATATTCTTTTTCGATGACTCCATAAGTATCTGCGGCATCACTTAACGATCCGTTTTGCTCCTGAGCAATGGCCAGCTTTTTCAGATAAATCGGTGTAAATGATTTATTTGGTTTGTAATCCGCAGCTCTTTCATAGTAGTCAATTGCACTTTCAAAGTCATCCATCTCCATGTACGCATCGCCAATTAGTGCGTACGCTCTCGCCTGTATTAAATAGTCATTACTATCAAAATCTTTCAGGTATCTAACCGCTCCATCAAAATCTCCTAACCTCAAATAGGAAGCGCCTGCATAAAACCTGGAAAGGTTTGCAGCGCCTGTTCCTGGGAACTCATCGATAATCTCAAGAAAACCAAAACTGTTTCCATCGCCATTCAACGCTAAGCCCAAGCTATCTGCTTCAAAATAGAACTGCGCCTGAAAAAGCTCCTCTTGAGCAGTATTATTCTGGTTGGTGATATAGTAGTTATATCCTGCAATCGCAACAACTATTGCCGCTAACACTCCACCAACACCGAAGACAATTGCCTTATTTCTCTTACTACTAAAAAATTCGTTGGCTTTTTCTACGATTGCATTTGGATCTTCCAGTACATCAATGCCTTCGTCTTTCTTTTTCTCTTTTGCCATTTCTATGATAATTGGGCATTCATTATTATGAATACCTGGTTAACTCATTTAATTATTCGCCTTTGGCGATTTTGCGAGCGCAAAGATATATTTTTTGTTTAGATGTATAAGATTATCAATGAATTAAGAATTCACGAAAGGATAATCATCCTCCACATAGTTGTCAGTATATGCTTCTGAAGCTTCCGGCCAAGGTGATTCTTCTGCAAACTTTACCGATTGTGCGACTCGTTCTTTTATTTGATTATCAATTTCTTTTAACTCCTCTTCCGTTGACCACTTATTTTTTAGAATGGTTTGTTTTACCTGTTCAATTGGATCCTGAGACTTATAGTCTTCCAATTCTTCCTTAGTTCTGTATTTCGCAGGGTCGGACATGGAATGGCCTTTATATCTATAGGTTCTGAATTCCAACAGCGTTGGGCCATCTCCCCTTCTTGCTCTATCTGCTGCTCGTTTTACAGATCTATGAACTTCTTCTACTTTCATCGCATCTATTCCCTCAGAAGGCATATCATAGGCTTCAGCTAACGTGTGTAGCTCAGTAACGTTGGAAGTTCGTTTAACAGAGGTACCCATTGCATATCCATTATTCTCTATGACAAAAATGGTTGGCATTTTCATCGTCATAGCCATATTTAGTGCTTCATGAAAAGCGCCTTGTCTTACAGCACCATCACCCATATAGCAGATGCACAAACTTTTAGTGTCTTTATATTGCTCAGCAAAACCTATACCAGCACCTAGTGGTACCTGTGCACCCACAATACCGTGCCCACCCATGAAATTAACTTCCTTATCGAACATGTGCATCGAACCTCCTTTACCCTTAGAAACGCCTGTCGCTTTTCCAAAAAGCTCGGCCATTATTTTATCTGGACTGGTTCCAAGTGCCAATGGATGCGCATGGTCCCTGTAAGCAGTAATGTATTTGTCGTCTTTATCAAGCGCTGATACTGCTCCTGCTGCACAGGCTTCCTGACCAATGTATAAGTGACAAAATCCTCGGATTTTTTGCTGACCGTATAGTTGACCTGCCTTTTCTTCAAACCTCCTCATGAGTTGCATGGACCGGAACCATTCCATGTACTGATCCTGTGAGAATTCTTCTTTGCTTTCTGCTTTCTTTTTAGCTGCCATAACAGATTTTTTTATTCCCTTCGCAAGTGTTCATTCTTTGTCTTTCGAATGGACACGAAATTACTTCAAAATCAATGATCCTAAAAAAACTTAGGCTAACGAGTTTCAAAAACCATTCAAATTCATCTTTTGAGTTTGAAAAAGGGATCAATTGCATTTTGGGTAAAAACGGAAAAGGAAAAACAAACCTGCTGGACTCAATTTATTATTTATCCTTTTCGAAAAGTGGGTTGGGTTCTCAGGATCGATTATCAATCGCTCATGAACACAAAGTTTTTACCATTTATGGTCAATATGACGATCTGACAATTGCCCTTCAGTTTGAAAAAGATAAAGCAAAAACGGTCAAGATTGATGGAAAAGAAACTGAACGAATTGGCGATGTAATTGGTAAAGTTCCTTTGATCATGATGCTGCCGAATGACACCCAAATGATCCATGAGGGTAGTGATGAGCGCAGAAAATTTTTTGATGGTGCGTTAAGCCAATTGGATAGGTCATACCTCGAAATGCTTATTAAGTACAACAAGACGTTGAAGCAAAGAAATAGTCTGCTAAAACAGTCAGATGGATGTCCTAACCTCTCACTTCTTGACACATATGATGAAATACTAATTCCTTTCGCAAAGTCCATATCCTCCAAAAGGCTCCAGTTAAATGCGCTTTTCGAGCCCTATCTAATTAAAAATTATAAAGAGCTTCATGATAGCAATGAAATTCCAAGCTTAAATTTCAAAACACAGATAGACGAAAGGTTTGCAGAAACATTCAAGGCAAGTTTATCTAAAGACCAAATAATGCAACGTACCTTAATGGGAAGCCATCGTGATGATTATGAATTCATTTTGGATAATGAGCCTATCAAAAAATTTGGCTCTCAAGGACAGCAAAAAACCTTCATCATGGCCCTTAAATTAGCGCTTTACGATTTCCTTACGGAAAATTTGGGGAAGAAACCCCTGCTTTTGTTAGATGATATTTTTGATAAACTTGATGATAGTCGAATTGAGCTTCTGATTTCCTTATTAAGGGATGAAGAACGATTTGGTCAAATTTTTGTCACGGATGCGCGAAAAGATCGAAGCAGACAGCTATTCAAGAAACAAAAAAGCGTCAACTTTATAGAAATAGAATAGATGAAAGAAGATCCTATAAAAAGTTTTAGAAATGCTTTCAAAGATTTTTTGAAGGAAGAAAACTTGGAGCACACCTATAAGCAAAAGCAACTCATTGCCAACTGGGAAGAAATAATGGGAAAAACGATTGCCTCTAGAACAACGAAAATCTTTTTTTCTGACAAGGTCTTATTCGTCAAGCTCTCCTCTGCTCCATTAAAGAATGAAATGCTTCATGCAAAAAAGCAACTTCTTGAAATCATTGAAAAAGAAATGGGCAAAGATGAAGTAAAGGATGTCCATTTTCTCTAGTCATTGGCCTTAAAAGGAATTCTCCACATAATGTAGTAGTCAAAGGCGGTAGAGTTTTCTCTACGGGTTTTTCCAAAACCTGGAATATCGAATGTCTTTAGTGTGCCCTCACCATTTACTTTTCTTGATGTTTGCCAACGCATGGTGAAACCCATGTACAGATTTGAAATGATCTTTCCTCTCAGGTTTAATGTAACTTCAAACCATCTCGCAGATAAGTTGGAATTTTTATATTCAAAATCTTCCACTCCAAACCCCTGATCACGACTAAAGGTCAAATCATCCTTGAAACCAGCTCTTGCATAACGAAGACCCAGCGAAAGAACATTTCCACTCTCCTTATCCTTCACAAAGTTCCAATCACCTCCAAATCGAAAATACTGCCCAGTATTAACATAATTAAATGATTCTCCTCGTCTATTCTCTTCAATTCCGAAATCCAAAATAGCAATAGCCCTATGCATGGCTAATCCTACTTGGATTTCGTGAGTCGCCAGACCAGAGCCAAAAACAGTCCGGCCACTTCTAATGCCATTAAAACCCAGTTTCAACTCGTATGGAGTCCAGTCAGGTTTTGGACCAATTCTTTTCTGATCAGCAAGTGTAGTACCTCCTTTTCTGGGTCCGGAAGGTGGAGTATTAGTCGGTTGCTGCGCATTTAGTAGCGAAAGAACCAACACCATTAGCAAAAGACTAAAAGAATACTTCCACATTGGTATCAAGTTGACGGTTGGTAATAGTCCCGGGAATCGACAAAGAGTCAAAGGTATAGCTCACCGTATCCAGATTACTAAAGACGAATGAAGGGTCACATGCATCATCAAATAAACTAAGCTGCAAATCATAGCTAATGACCAACTCGAAGATGGAGGTGTCTGAAGTAAAGAGAAATGACGTTTGATCCGTATTTGGATTTAGGGGGAGGCCAATGCCTGTAGAGTCATCAAAAGGAACAAATTGATAAGGAGAATCCGAAGCAGTAATTGTAAAGCCTACTTTCTTGGTACTTTGGGTCGCTAAATCAAAAAAACGAAGAACCATAAAATCTTGCTCATCGTTTGTATCGCAGTTTTCTATGTCATTGCACGATAAAAAAAGTCCAAGGGAAAATATGAGAAAGAGTTTCTTCACAAGTCGGCAAAATTAATCCTTCATGGAATTCTAAATAGTTCATCACACCATTTTCAATAGCTTTGTGCTTCTAAATGAAAACGAAGGGATTAAAGAAAACAAAAGTCAACATCGTCACACTCGGATGCTCCAAAAATCTGGTGGATTCTGAAGTCATGTTGACACAGTTGAAGGGTAACAACATTGATGCCACGCATGAGTCCCAAGAGGATGATTCAAACGTCGTGGTGATTAACACGTGTGGTTTTATAGACAATGCTAAACAAGAGTCAATCGATACCATTCTTCGGTATGTGGATGCAAAAGAAGAGGGGTTGGTTGAGAAAGTATATGTTTCTGGTTGCTTGTCTCAACGATATAAAGATGAGCTAAAGGAGGAAATACCCGATGTAGATGCATGGTTTGGGACAGGAGATCTTCCTGCATTGTTGAAAAAATTCAAAGTCGATTTTAAGAAAGAGCTGTTAGGCGAGAGGATTACTACAACAAGCAGTCATTATTCCTATTTGAAAATAGCAGAAGGCTGTGATCGTCCTTGCAGTTTTTGTGCAATACCCTTAATGCGTGGTAAGCATGTATCGAAACCTATGGAACAGGTGATCTCCGAAGCAAAATCTTTAGTAAGCCAAGGAACGAAAGAAATCCTTCTCATCGCCCAGGATTCCACCTATTACGGTCTAGACCTCTATAAAAAAAGAAACCTGGCTGAATTAATGGATCGATTGGCAGATGTAGAAGGGCTGGACTGGATTCGACTACATTATGCATTTCCAACGGGCTTTCCGGAGGATGTGCTAGATGTCATGGCTGGCCGACCAAATATTTGTAATTACCTGGATATTCCGCTTCAGCATGCCTCAGATCATATGTTGAAACTAATGAGGAGGGGCACCACCCGTGCAAAAACGGAGGAGCTGCTGGATAAAATGAGAGCTAAGGTTCCGAATATTGCCATAAGAACAACTCTTATTGCAGGACATCCGGGTGAAGCGGAAGATGATTTCAGGCAAATGCTAGATTTTGTTGAACAGAACCGATTCGAACGACTTGGCATTTTCACCTATTCACATGAAGAAAACACACACTCTTTCAGTTTTGAGGATAATGTGCCTGATGAAATAAAACAAGAACGAGCCAATTCGGTGATGGCACTCCAGGAAGAAATTTCTATGAGCCTTAATGAGGCGAAAATTGGGAAAGAATATAACGTGCTAATAGATCGCATGGAAAGTGGCCAGTTTATTGGAAGGACTGAATACGATTCGCCAGAAGTAGACAATGAGGTAATCATTCCTGCTACGGATGATACTTATCTCCGTATTGGTGACTTTTCCCAGGTAAAAATTACAGATGCAACGGCATTTGATCTGTATGGTGAACTTGTAACAAACTAATTCGTTACCAGAGCGTGCAAAAAGAATCCATCCGCTTAGAAGAAACCGACTGTTTTTCCAGGTTTTTTATTGATTACATCACTGAAAATGAAAAGCTAACTCCATTTTACAGGTTATTCCCCAACCTAAGTAACTTTCAAGAAAATATTGAAAAAAGAGTTTTTTCAGAAGATAAACGATATGTACTCTCACAAACACTAGAAGATCAGTATTCACACCTTGAGACTCATAAAGCAGTATTAGAAAACATAAAACTCCTTAAAAGGAACAAGACATTTACCATTGTTACCGGCCATCAACTGAACATATTCACCGGGCCTTTATACTTTATTTATAAAATCATAACAGTAATTAACGCATGTAAGGAGCTGAAGAAAGCCTATCCAGACTATGATTTTGTCCCTGTATATTGGATGGCGAGTGAAGATCACGATTTGGAGGAGATTCGATATTTCTATTATGAAGGAAAAAAAATTGAATGGGAAACTGATCAAACTGGAGCCGTTGGAAGATTCAAAACTGAAACTCTGAATGAAATAGCAAAGTCATTACCTGATCGTGCTTCCTTTTTCGAAAAAGCATACAATGAAGAATCATTGGCAGATGCGGTCAGAAACTATGTCAATCACCTCTTTGAAAAAGATGGTTTAGTAGTTATTGATGGTGATAACAACCGATTAAAGCAAAATTTAAAACATGTAATTGAAGCGGACCTGTTTGACCATACGCCTGAAAAAATCGTATCAGAGACCTCTAACCGGTTGGAATCCTTAGGTTATAAGCCTCAAGTCTATCCAAGACAAATCAACCTTTTTTACTTAAATGGTGACATCCGAGAGCGTTTAATTCGGTCAAACAAGGGATTTGAAGTAATAGACAAAGAATTGCATTTCTCAGGAGATGAAATAAAGCAGCTTATTAAATCTAACCCTGAACAATTCAGTCCGAATGTGATTTTACGGCCACTATATCAGGAATTGATTCTACCTAACCTGGCATATGTTGGTGGTCCTTCTGAGCTTATTTATTGGCTACAGTTCAAAGACCTATTCGAACATTTTAAGGTTCCGTTCCCAATCCTTCTTCCTAGAAATTTTGCCTTAGTTAACAATCGCAGAAACCAAGAACTGTGGGAAAAAATCGGACTTTCAACCAAAGACTTATTTCTGAGTAGTGATCATGCTTTCTCTAAATGGATTGCCAATCATTCTGGTAACCCCATTAATTATTCCAAGGAAGTCGAAGCATTAGAAAAGTTAGAAGAAACAATGAAAGCAAAAGCTTCCCAGGTTGATTCAACATTAGTTCAACATATAGAAGCTTTGCATGCAGGTTTTAAACAAAAAATTCATAAAGCTGAAAAGAAAATTCTACGTGCTGAGAAAAGAAAACATGATGATACGGGCAGACAAATAGAGAAAATAAAAGAGTTCCTGTTTCCTGGTGGTTCATTACAAGAGAGAAAAGAAAACTTTCTTAGTTTTTACGTACAAGATCCACTGTTTATTCAGAAATTAAAGGATGAGTTTGATCCTTTCGTTTTCGAAATGAATTTACTTTTTGAATAATCAATGAAGATAAACAAGCCTACCTTTTTAGTTGATGAAGTCAAGTGCAAAGCCAACATCAAGAAAATGGCAGATAAAGCCAAACAGGCACAAGCGCGTCTTCGTCCCCATTTCAAAACACATCATTCTGCAAAAATTGCCAGCTGGTTTAGAGAAGCTGGTATTGAATGTTGCACAGTAAGCTCAGTTTCCATGGCTGACTATTTTGCTAAAAACGGGTGGAATGATATTACAATTGCTTTTCCATACAATCCTTTGGAAGCTAATGAGATCAATAAGCTCTCAGAAAAGGCTCACGTAAACATATTGCTGGAATCCAAAGAAAGTCTGAAACATGCCAAAGATCATATCTCCCATAAAGCAGGCTATTTTCTAAAAATTGATGTGGGTAGCCATAGAACGGGTCTTGATCATCGAAACGAAGAGAAAATAGCAGAACTGGTAAATGGAAGTACCGAGTTATTGGAGTTTCAAGGGTTTTTAGCTCATGCAGGGCACACCTACGGTGCAAAAAATCGTGAAAATCTTGAGTATATATTTAACGGAGCACAGAAAATCCTCTTACCATTAAAAGAAAAGTTTGGTGGTATTATCTCTTTTGGTGACACTCCTTCTTGCAGTATCATGGAAGATCTATCCATGTATGACGAACTGAGGCCTGGCAACTTTGTATTTTACGACTGGATGCAGCACCAAATTGGATCTTGTCAATTACAAGAAATTGCCGTTTGCCTTGCCTGTCCGGTGGTTGCGCTACATCCGGAAAGAGATGAGGCGGTTGTTTACGGTGGAGCTGTTCATTTATCAAAGGATAGTGTTCACATGAATAATGATGTTTGCTTTGGAATCGTGGTTAGTCTAACCGAGTCTGGATGGGAGCATGAAATAATGGGTCAAGTAGTACGTCTATCTCAAGAACATGGAATACTCCAATTACCCAAAGAATCACTCCTTCAACTAAAAGTAGGTGATTTGATTGGCATCATTCCTGTACATTCGTGCCTTGCAGCTGATTTGCAGGGACACTATTTTTCTACAAAAGGAGAACGCATTGATAAAATCATCAAAGAATAGTTTACAAATTACTTTCTACACTCTCGCCCTACTTCTTTCATTTCTTGGTATTTCCAGAAATGAAACCGACCCACTTAATGATTCATTAGATATTATGATCGGGCAGATGATAATGGTCGGAATAGGAGATTTTAACCTCGTTGATTCTGATGAGCCCATTTTCAGGGAGATAAAAAGTGGTAAAGTCGGTGGTGTCGTTCTTTACGAGAAAAATATCCTATTCGAAAGTCCTAAATCAGAGCTGGCATTACTTGTTGAAGAACTTCAAAAACAGGCTTCTATCCCACTATTTATCAGCATAGACGAAGAGGGAGGCTGGGTTACTCGAATGAAAACCAGGTATGGATTTCCAAAAAATGTTTCTGCACAATACCTTGGCGATTTAGACAATACAGATTCCACCAGGTTCTATGCAAGACAAACGGCTGAAATCCTAAATAGCTTTGGCATCAATATGAATTACGCACCCGTAGTTGATGTGAATTTGAACCCTAGAAATCCAGTTATTGGTAGAATAGAAAGAAGCTACTCTTCAAATTATGAACAAGTAATCAAACACGCTAATATCGTAATTGAAGAACATCGTAGAAAAAATGTTATTCCTGTTTTAAAGCATTTTCCGGGTCATGGAAGCAGCAGAAGAGACACCCATTTAGGTTTAACGGACGTTACAGACACCTGGCAAATGGAAGAAGTCTATCCGTATTCTGCTCTGATCGACAGTGGAAATGTTAGAGCAGTAATGACAGCTCATATCGTAAATAAAACACTGGATGAAACTAAAAACCCTGCTACTCTTTCAAAAAGGGTTGTATCTGACCTGTTAAGAGGATTTCTTCAATTTGAGGGCGTAATTATATCGGATGATATGCAAATGGGCGCGATAGATAACGAGTACGGTTTGAGAGAAGCGATTCGTCTGTCCATTTTAGCAGGAGTGGATATTTTAATGTTTGCAAATAATGTAAGCGACGATAATCGTGTTTCAGCAACCACCATTCATGCAATCATTAAAGACATGGTTTTCGAAAAAATAATTTCACCTGAAAGAATCAAATCGTCGTATCAACGAATAATGGAGTTAAAAAATTCGATTGGGTTAAGTGATAACGGGTACTACAAAAAACTAAAGACTAAGCTCAGAAATTATAATTAATTGTATCATTATTGATTTCGCTACCTTCACCAGTCCATGATCCAGTATAACCCTAAATCGTGGTTCTCCCTCATTTTTGATAGGTATAGCCGTTATGTAATCCGACTGCTGTTTCCGCTGATCCTATTTGCTGGGGTTCTTACATTCTTTTTGTGTTTTTTCCTAATTGATGTTTTAGGGATTGAGGTTATAGATACTAAAGCATTTCATTCCATTTTAGGAGTCATTTTAGGTCTTTTTCTTGTGCTCAGGACGAACACAGCTTACGATAGATGGTGGGAGGGTAGAAAGTTGTGGGGTCAGTTGGTCAATGATTGCAGACAGTTGGCAATAAAGATTGCTGATTTTTTACCGGAGGAAGCTAAAGAAGATCGCCTGTTTTTTAAGAAAATGATCCCTAATGTCACATTTGCAATGAAAAATCATTTGAGGGATAGTAATATGGTGTGGAGATGGATTTTTTTGATGAAAGGTCTAAAGACCTAATTGTTTCGAGCATTCACAGACCTAACATCATTAATCAATTAATGATGGAACGTGTGGTTGAATTGAACCAAAAAGGCATCCTTACTAGTGATAAACTCTTTATCATGGATAAGGAAATCAAAGGTTTTACAGACATAATAGGTGCATGTGAGCGCATAAAATCAACTCCAATTCCCTATTCATATAGCATGTTCATAAAAAAGTTTTTGTTCGTTTACTGCATAACACTACCAATGACATTTATTGGAGAATTTGGATACTGGTCTATCTTACTAGTTGTAGTGGCATTTTACTTCCTTATGAGAGTAGAGTTAATCTTAGAAGAAATTGAGGATCCCTTTGGAAAAGATGTAAATGACCTCCCATTAGACGAACTTTGCGTGAAGATTAGGAAGAATATCATAGAAATCTTTAACAATAAGTAAATTGCAGCATAAGATTTGTAATCGTTATCAAATTATATTGAAATGAAACTGAACCAACTTAAACTACACCTCAATGCATTAATAGGGATTTTCTTTCTAGCCTCATGTGGTGGAGGCAGTAACAAGGAAAAAGCTGCTGATGCAAGTGATGAGTTTGATGCAGCAAAAAAGCAAATAGCTGCTGATGTATCTCAAATTTTTCAAGACCTTCCACCACCTTCAGAAGTCCCTTATCTATTGATGCAAGCAGGGGCTGATCTGAACTTGGATGTCATTAATAACATTTCTCAGGATAAAATGGCTGCCTATCAGGCCAATGAATCAACTGCTGCATTGAATCTTGGTATTTATGCAACAGACATTGGATACCTCGTATCTTATGATGAAGCTGATATGGCTTTGGATTATATGGGGCAATGCCAAAAACTTGCTGCACCTGTAGGCGTAGCAGACGCAATCGATTATGGAATGATTTCCCGCTTTGAATCCAATATGGAAAAAAAGGACACTCTCGCGTCGATCATTAACGAAGTGATCGAAAAATCAGGAGATCGACTAGGCGAATTAGAAGAAATAAATAGCGCCGGGTTACTTCTTGCTGGGAGCTGGATTGAAGGAATTTATATTTCTACACAAATCGTACAGGGTTATCCGGAAGAGCTGGATGAAGAGGTTCGCAATATCGTTCTTGCGGATCTTGTTAAAGTGGTGATGGATCAAAAAGAATCACTTAATGATTTGATCAAAATTCTAAATGATGTTCCCGGTAATGCGGAAATCGATAATATCATTTCACAGTTACAAGGTCTTAAGGCGATTTATGATGGTGAATTAGCGGAAGTACAAACCAAAATAGCTGAAAATACAGGTGATTTCGTCTTGACACCAAGCACCCTAGATGGTCTAGCTGAAGAAGTCAGTAAAATACGAGCATCTATTATTGAAATCTAGAATATTGGATTAACCATCCACAAGACCGCCTTGCATTCCATGCAGGCGGTTTTTTATTTTACTGTAAACCGCAATTAATCATATATCTTTAAAGGTCACTAAATAAGCCACCTATCGTAAATGAGTGAAGAGTTACTTAAAGCCATCATCCGCCTGCTTGTTATTGTTGCTAAGGAAGAGGGAGAGGTTGATGAATCAGAAAGGAATAGTGTTCGCCAATTCCTTTATGAAAATGTAAGCCGTGAGGATACAAAGCACTACCTAAAAATCCTTGATCAATACATCAGTGAAATACGTACCGGCAAAGAGGAGAAAGATCAGGAAAAAATAAAGGAGATCACTTCCAACATAAACCACGAGCTTACGCAACAGCAAAAATTGGTGGTTATGGTTCGGCTAATGGAGCTGATTATAGCCGATGAAAAAATAACAGTAAGAGAATCTGAACTGCTATTCCTGATAGGAGATCACCTAAATTTTGATAGGGAAACCGTAGATGCGATTAAGCAATTTATGATTAACAGGAACCCTCACAGCTATGCTCATCAGTATTCAGTAGTTGTTTCCGGTGCAGAAGAAAATAATCGTTCCCATTTTATCTATTTAGAAGGTCTAAAAGGACATATCGCCTTTTTTAAGCTTCCTGGAATCGATATGTGCTTTTTTAAATGCTATGGAGCAGATATCTGGACCCTGAATGGATTAATGATTTCTCCCAACCAGATTAAGATATTTACCAATGGAAGCTCCATCAAAGGAAGAACAACCGATCGACTTTACTACAGTGATATCATTAACATTTTCCGTGATGATGTTACTGAGACACATGTCTCCTTTGTTGCAGAAAATATCGGCTATAAATTTAAAAATGGAGACATTGGTCTAGTTGATATTAATATTTCCGAGCCTGTTGGCGAACTATTTGCCATCATGGGTGGTAGTGGGGCAGGTAAATCCACCCTTTTCAACGTGCTAAGTGGTATTTCCAAACCCTATAAAGGCTCAGTTAGAATTAATGGAATTGATATTTATGCTGATCCCAAAAAAGTAGAAG
>CAYWOQ010000005.1:0-25362 GCA_964459925.1 uncultured Roseivirgaceae bacterium | reverse complement strand
GTTCCTCAAGATGATCTTCTCATCGAGGATCTTAGTGTGTACCAGAACTTATTGTACGCTGCAAAATTATGTTTTGCATCCATGGGCGAAGAGGAACTGGATGAACTTGTCCTAAAAACACTATCCTCACTGGGTCTTACTGAAGCCAAAGATCTCAAGGTCGGCAACCCTTTGGAAAAGACGATCAGTGGGGGGCAAAGAAAAAGATTGAATATCGGTCTGGAATTACTACGCGAACCATCTGTTCTTTTCGTCGATGAACCTACCAGTGGTTTAAGCTCAAGAGATTCAGAAAATATCATGGATCTCTTAAAAGAATTGTCTCTTAGGGGAAAAATGGTGTTTGTCGTCATCCATCAGCCTTCCTCAGATATTTTCAAAATGTTTGGTAAACTGTTGATTCTTGATTCCGGAGGATATCAAATTTATTATGGCAATCCTGTAAAAGCAGTCACCTACTTTAAGAGTATTGTGGAAATGATTGATAGGGATCAAAGTGCCTGCATAGAATGTGGCAATGTAAATCCCGAACAAATCTTCAACATCATCGAAACGAAAGTTGTGGATGAATATGGAAGGTTTACAAATCAGAGAAAATACACTCCACTTCAATGGTATGAACAGTATCAGCAGAATATTTCTATCACCAAAGAAGAAGAGGAAAGCAGGGAACCTGAAAAAACACTCAGCATTCCAAATCGAATCAAACAGGCGAGAATCTTTCTGGAGCGAGATGTGCTTTCCAAAATCAGTAATCGACAATATGTGCTTATTAATTTATTAGAAGCTCCTGTACTCGCTTTGCTTCTTGCACTTATTACCAAGTATGCTCCCATAGGCGAAGAATACTCATTTCACGCTAATGAAAATATTCCTGTCTTCTTCTTTATGAGCATCATAGTTGCCCTTTTTATGGGGCTTACGGTAAGTTCCGAAGAAATAATTAAGGACAGAAAAATCCTAAAGCGAGAATCCTTTCTTCACTTAAGTCGACTAAGCTATTTATCCTCTAAGACGTTTATTCTTTTTACCCTTTCAGCAGCTCAGACCCTTCTATTTGTATTAATTGGAAGTTGGATTTTAGAAATCCATGGCATGACCTTGTGGTACTGGATCATCCTGTTTTCGGTTTCGTGCTTCGCTAATATCCTGGGCTTAAATATTTCTGCTGCATTTAACTCGGTGATTACAGTATACATTCTTATCCCTTTATTGATCATTCCTCAACTAATTTTAAGTGGAGTTGTGGTCAACTTTGATAAACTTAATGGTGCTTTTGCCAACCGGGAAAAAGTGCCAGTGATTGGTGAACTCATGGCCTCAAGATGGGCGTTCGAGGCACTAGCTGTAACCCAATTCAGAGACAATCCCTTTACTCAAACCTATTACGAGTTAGATAGACAAGTGGCAGATTACACCTATAAATCGGTTCACTACATTGGTGCCATTCAAGAAAGACTGGATAATGCATATGAAAAGCGAAATACCAATGATAACGAAGATTTAAAGTTGGTTAAAAATGAGATTGAAAAGCTATTGGTAACGTTTGGTAAAGAGAAGTTTCCGAACGTGGAACACCTAACAAAAGATCAGTTCAATCAACAGGTTTACGACCAAGCTACCTCCTTTCTATCAGCAGCTAAAGCTGTATATAACAACCGAAGAAAAAGAGCTAAGGATGAACTGGAGCAACTCATTCAGTTACAAACGGCTGATAAAGAAAAACACCAAGCTTTCGTCGAGGATAAAAACAGGTATGAAAACGAACGAATTACATATATGGTAAAAAACCTTGGCTCTAAACAAAGACTTATTAAGGTGGGGAATGATTTAATACAAAAAGTTTATCCTATTTATGCGACAGTTGATCACCCTAGCCACTTGCTTGACTTCAGAACAATCTTCTACTACCCTACTAAGCATTTTGCAGGAGCCTACCTTGATACCAAAGTTTTCAACGTTCTTGTCATCTGGTCGATGACCCTCTTTTTGTTTATTGCGTTATATTTTGATTGGCTAAGAAAGCTTGTGGGCAGCAACGGGGTGTAGAAAACCTCAAGCCTTGAACTAGTCAATGGCAACATTCACATGTCGCTCCGCATGATATGATGAGCGCACTAGTGGTCCTGACTCCACGTATTTCAATCCTCTTTTAAGACCTTCTTCACGAAAGTGGTCAAATTTATCCGGGTGAACAAACTCTGCCACCTCAATGTGTCGTTTGGTTGGCTGCAGATATTGTCCTAATGTAAGAATATGTAGGCCATGTTCTACCAAATCATCCATTACCTTATAGACCTCTTCATCAGTCTCACCGAGTCCTAGCATAATTCCAGACTTGGTTCGCTTACCTGCTTCATTGGTTAGCTTTATTTGCTCCAGACTTCTGGCATATTTGGCTTGGGGACGTACCCTTCTATACAAACTTTCCACGGTTTCCATATTATGAGAAACCACCTCCTGACCGCCTTCTATCATTCGGTAAAGCGCTTCCCAGTTACCCTTCACATCCGGAATAAGCGTTTCGATGGTAGTATCTGGAGATTCCTTCTTGGTCTCTATAACCGTCTGATACCAAATCTCGGCACCTTTATCTTTCAGTTCATCCCTGTTCACAGAGGTGATAACTGCGTGCTTTACACCCATCAGTTTAATTGCTTCAGCTACTCGTTTCGGCTCCTCATCATCATATTCTGGAGGTCTTCCAGTTGCTACAGCACAGAAGGTGCAGCTTCTTGTACATACATTTCCAAGAATCATAAAGGTAGCAGTTCCCTCACCCCAACATTCTCCCATGTTGGGACAGTTACCACTTTCGCAAATGGTATGTAGTTTATGCTGATCTACCAGCTTCCTGACCTTGGCATAGTTCTCACCCACTGGTAGCTTCACCCTCAGCCAATTGGGTTTCTTCTTTCGTTCCGGTTGCTCTATTACAGGTAAATCAATCATATTTCTAAAGGAATTAAAGCAAATCTAAAGGGAATGAAGAAAGCGATTACTTTCTTGAGCCCCAAAATAGTGTGAAGAAAACAGAGGAATAGATAGAATTGTTCTCTTGTGCAGGCATAATGATGATTTTCTCGCTAAATGCCTCCAGCATTACACCTACTTCAACACCAGCGACATTACTTCGATAGGTTCCAAACTCAAACAAAACTGATGCTTTCGTATTCATTCCTGGAACTACGTCAGAGTCACCAAGCCCCTGAAAGAGCTTTCCTGGACCGAGATAATTTTGCGGCCCTGGGTAAGCAGGAGGATTACTTCCTGGTATTTGGTCAAACTGCTCATATCGCCCATCACCGATGGATAAAAAATAAGGCGCCTCAAGTCCAATGGTCGGACCTGCTGCTGCCATGGCGCTTATCTGGACTCCTTGTTGGTTTGCTTTTCTGAAAAGTAACTTCTCACGACCATATTGAAGCCTGATCGCGTATAAATGGTGAGATTTTCCATAAGTAAAACCCGCTCCACTTTGTCCGACAAATCGCACTTCACTAGGATGTTTGACATTGGATAGCTCTAATCCGAACGTTTCGTAAAAATCATTTCCTTTTGATCGGCTATATCGAATCATCAGACCTCCGATCAATCCTCCATTTGTATTTTTATTTATCCCCCATATCCATTCAGAAGTATATTCATATTCATCTCCATCAAATAGCTGCGCTTCCGATAGACAAGGAATAATGATTAAAAAAAGGATAAGAAGTATTTTCATTGTGGTTAGATAACAAAAATAATGTTCAAATCCCTATACAATCTCTCTTGATTTTCTGCTAAGTTCTTCAAACAATATTGCTGTATGAGATTCATTATATACTGCAACACCCTTATGAATAAGTATCGCCTGTGGTGACTCATGCGGTACTTGATATTTCTCTGCAATTCTGTTTGAGATATCTCGATTGGCAATTACGTCCAGTAAATACGGCTTAAACCCACCCTGTGCATTATAGCTTCTTTCGAACCTACTTAACGCCATGCTACTAATGGCGCATCTTGTGCTATGTTTAAAGACTAAAACAGGTTCCTTGAATGAACTCTGATGTAAATCATCTAAATGTGCCTCATTTGTGATTTCTAACCAATTAGTTGGTTCATTAGCTTTTTTAGAAAAAATACCTTGCAGCATCCCGCTCAATTAAATTGGAAAAATTAGTTATTCCAGATAACCCGTTCTTTCTTATCAAACGTGGGTTTATCTATAGGCTTCTTAACCCCTTTTGACTTCTGTTTGTTCCCATTAAGTCTGGTCCAATAGGCATTCCACTTCCGTAGCAACTCTCTAATTTCAGGATCTTGAAATTTCATGGCAAAATGATAATTGCTACTTGGATGTTGATTTCCAACCCGTTTCCTCTTCAATTTCATATCTCCCTCCCACATTGAAGTAGTCTGATAATAATTAATGATACCTAATTCTCTGTCATCCAATAAAACCTTCCAAAAGGATATCTTGCTACCCGTAAATCTTGGGTTTACTTTGTAATCCTTTCCTCTAAATGGGTTTGGTTTCGAATACCTTGGCTTCACTTTATAGTCCATTCCACGAAATGGCATACCTTGAGAGTATCTGGGAGTAACCTTAAAGTCTTGTGCACGGAAAGGGTTCCCTGGCGAGTATCTAGGGGTAATCTTATACTTGGCTCCTCTGAAAGGATTCCCCAAGGAATATCTTGGGCTCACCTTGTATTGATTCCCTCTAAAAGGATTTCCAGGTGAATACCTAGGTGTCACTTTATATTTGGCTCCTTTGAAAGGGTTCCCTAAAGAATATCTTGGACTTACCTTGTATTGATTTCCTCTAAAAGGATTTCCAGGAGAGTTTCTTGTTACGGCTTTATATTTTGCACCTTTAAACGGATTACCTAGACTATATCTAGGTGACACCTTATACTCACTTCCACGGAATGGATTAGCTGGAGAGTTTCTTGTTACGATCTTGTACTTGTTCCCTCTAAAGGGGTTTCCTCCTGAATATCTTGGAGATCTGCTGTATTGATTTCCTCTAAATGGATTACCAGTTGAGTATCTGGCTACGCTTGAATACCTTTTGGCTCGTTGCTGTGGTGTAGAATATCTAGGTGCTGTCTGTTTTGAAAGACGAAAAGGAGACCCTGCTGAATACCGTATGGAACTTCTTTGATTATCTGTTGAAGGAATACCAGGACTTCTTTTTGACTTCTTTTTGCTCCTAAAAAACAAAAAGCCACGACGTTCGACCTTGGCATTTCTTAGCTTTCTGTCGGTGTCCTCCAATAGCTGTGCTTCCACTACGGTAGAAGCACAACATATTAAAGCTGATATAATGAGTAACTTTTTCACACCTTATTGACGACCAAAGGTTTGCAATTTATGTGATAAGATCAACGATTCTATCGAATTCTCAGTATATCAGACTTTTATCGGCTCCCCCTGGCCATTTAACACTTCAAACTCAGAAAGTGCTTTGGAGCTATCCTCCACTAAGGTTACCCACCTGAAGTACTTTTGAAACCATTTAAAGCGTCTCGAGAAAATACCTGCGGTGAAATACGCATAGAGATAAGGATGTAGGGCTAGAGTAATTTTCTTTTCGTTCTGCGACTCGAAGATATACTTAACCGTATTCTCAATTTGGTCAGCTACCTGAATAGAAGCAGATATCTTGCCTGTACCTCCACAAGAAGGACAAACCTCTTTTGTAGTAATAGAAAGCTCCGGACGGACCCGCTGTCTGGTGATTTCCATCAATCCAAACTTGGATAATTGAAGAATCGTATGTTTAGAACGGTCATCCTTCATGGCCTCCTTCATCTTCGCATAGAGTTTTTTCTTATTCTCTACTTTACGCATATCGATGAAGTCGATAACTATGATCCCGCCCATGTCTCGTAATCTCAGCTGACGAGCAATCTCTTCAGCGGCATCAAGGTTTACTTTTAAAGCCGTGTCTTCCTGATTATCCTCCTTGTTGGATTTATTACCACTATTTACATCAATTACATGAAGGGCCTCTGTATGTTCTATGATGAGATAACCTCCATTTAGCATACTCACCGATTGCCCAAATGAGGTCTTGAGTTGCTTCTCTACACCGGTAGCTTCAAAAATTTTAGACTTCCCCGTATAGTGCTTAATGATTTTCTCTTTATCTGGAGCTATGCCTTTGACAAAAGTTTTGATTTCTTGGTGTAGCTCTTTATCATCTACCAAAATATTATCAAAGCTTTCGTTGAGAACATCACGAAGAATGGAGTTGGCACGAGTCATTTCACCAATGATCTTATCTCTCGGCTTGGCCTTGGTTAGGGATTTCATGCCCTTATCCCAATTCTCTACTAGATTTCTAAGATCTGTATCTAACTCCTTAACGTCTTTGCCTTGAGCAACAGTCCGTATGATAACACCAAAACCCTCAGGTTTAATTGAGCTAATAAGCCGCTGGAGGCGTTTACGCTCTTGAGAGTCTGTAATTTTCTTGGATACGTTTACCGTATTAGAGAACGGTACCATCACCAGGTATCTACCGGCTAATGACAACTCACATGAAAGTCGTGGACCTTTAGTGGAAATAGGTTCTTTCACTACCTGAACCAATATCTTTTGTCCTTTCGTCAGGACTTGGCTCATTTTACCTAGCTTATTTATATCTGGTTCCGTCTTAAAACCAGCAAGCCTTGTGTTGTTAAGCTTCTTAGCTATTGTAAGCTTGGTAAACTTATTTAAGGATTGGACCTGCGGCCCAAGATCCAGATAGTGAAGAAAGGCATCTTTTTCGTATCCCAGGTCGATGAAAGCTGCATTCAATCCTTGAACAACTTTCTTTACCGAACCTAAATAAATATCACCAACATTAAAGGAGTGACCTCCAGCATCTTGATGAAATTCTACAAGCCTTCTATCTTTTAATAAAGCAATCCGACATCCTTCGCGAGTTGAATTAATGATTAATTCATTATTCATAGCGAATGATTAAAATGTCTAATTACTTCTTCTTGTGTCTATTTTTTCTTAATCTTTTCTTTCTCTTGTGAGTGGAGATCTTATGTCTCTTTCTTTTCTTACCGCAAGGCATAGTTTTCTAATTTTTTAAAGTTTTCAAATATTTTAAAGTGCTTGCAAGTAGTCATTTGCCATTACCTTAATCGCAGGGATGGAGTCTTGCGAAGCTAAAATTTCTTCCAAAAGCAGGCGTGCCTGCGATGGTTGATCTAATTCTATCATAGATACAGCCAAATAAAGTTTTGCTTCGTTATCTGCAGTATCCAGTGATACGAGCCTCTCAAATCGAGATTTTGCTCTCTCAAATTGACCACTCTGAACAGATAGTAATCCCAAATTCAAAATAGCCAATCTATTAGTTTCGTCTTGTGCAATTATTTCTCTAAGCATAGTAATTCCAACCATTGGATTATCTGATGCTACAAAGGTCATTGCAAGTCGATTTTTCAAGAATAAGTCTTCTGGATCTTTTTCCAGGAGTTGGGCCAATAAGGTGCGAGCCTTTTCCGCATATACGACCCCTTCTTCCGGAGACGGTGATCGTTCAAAGGCTGTAAAGTAGATATCTGCCACACTTCTTGAAGGACCTTCGCTCCATGTTTCTATGACCTCAGCGTACCTGATTGCACTGTCTAGGACACCAAAATCTAGATACATCCTTGCCAAAGAGTGCGCAAAGTTACTTTTTTTCTCCGTATTATCTTCACTTTGAATCAATGATCTTAATTCACTAATTCTTAACCTGATATCTTCTGGTATATCAAAGGAATGTTGCGTTGTTTCCGTTACCTCCTGCAACTGATCGTTTTCTACAACGCTTCTTGGGAGTTGATATAAAATAACCACAAGTACCACCGCTCCTAAGAGCACAAACAGCCGATGCCTTCTCACTATTTAATTTTGGTGCTTTTTTTGATTTTTTCTACAAAAATCTTGGAGGGCTTGAATGACGGAACATAATGTTCATCAATTACGATAGCAGTGTTTTTCGAAATATTTCTTGCAATTTTCTTTGCTCTTTTTTTATTAACAAAACTTCCAAAACCTCGCACGTACACATTTTCTCCACTTGCCATGTTGTTTTTAACAACAGTAAAGAAGGCCTCTACTGAAGCTTGTACATCTGATTTGTCTATTCCGGTCTTATCTGATATTTCGTTAATTACATCTGCTTTTGTCACAACTTACTGATTTTAAGGAAGGTGATTTATTTAGGGTCGCCAAAATTATATTTGCCCCACCATATAAAAAAACGAAATCTAAAATATTAAACCAGCAAGTTTGAATTCTTTTGCTGAAAGGCTAATTGATTGGTATACAGGGAATAAGAGAGACCTGCCATGGAGACAGACTAAAGAACCGTATCCGGTCTGGCTTTCTGAAATCATTTTACAACAGACCCGGGTAGAACAAGGACTTCCCTATTGGGAGCGATTCATGCAAGCATTTCCGAGAATAATCGACCTTGCAAATGCGGAACAAGCAAGGGTTCTTCGTCTATGGCAAGGCCTTGGGTATTATTCCAGAGCACGGAACATGCATGATGCAGCAAAATACATCCGTGACAGACTTGGTGGTCAATTTCCATCTACCTACGAGGAAATCCTAAAACTTAAAGGAGTTGGGCCCTACACTGCTGCTGCTATTGCATCTATTTGCTACGATGAAGCTACACCTGTAGTAGACGGAAATGTATTTCGATTTGCTTCCAGGTATTTCGGTATCACGGAAGATATCGCTTTATCAAAATCAAGAAAGATTTTTGAAAAAGAATTATTCAAATACATTTCTATCGAAGATCCTGGCAGCTTCAATCAAGGAATGATGGAATTCGGGGCCCGGGTTTGTTCCCCTTCTCCTAATTGTATGTATTGCCCCTTTCAGCCTGACTGTTATGCTTTTCAACAGAGCAAACAAAAAGATTTACCTGTCAAAACGAAAAAGCTAAAAGTACGTGAGCGCTTTTTTAACTACCTGGTCATTCTAAAACAGGATCAATATTTTATGAATGCCAGAACCACTAAAGATATATGGACAGGGCTGTACGATTTCTTTTTGGTTGAAAAACAACAAGGGGAGGAAGAGGTGCTGAGTGAAGCTCGCCAACTATTAAAGTCAAATGAATTCATTCTAAATGAGGTCTCGGATGAATTGAAGCATGTGCTAAGTCATCAAATAATCCATGCTCGCTTTTACTTGATTGAAATACATGAGACATTAAATACCTCAGCCCTTCAAAACCTTGGACTTAGTGCTTATTCAACTAAGGAAATGCTAACTTTGCCAAAACCTAAACTAATCGTAAATTACCTAAAACAATTAGGTATAAACTAAATAGCTATGTCTGGAGTAAATAAAGTAATTCTTGTAGGACGACTAGGTAAGGATCCTGAAGTAAGGCATTTGGAAAATGGTGCTACTGTTGCAAACTTTTCCATTGCTACATCTGAGACTTATAAAGACAGACAAACAGGAGAAAAGAGAGAACAAACCGAGTGGCACAACGTAGTGCTATGGAGAGGCCTTGCTGAAGTAGCTGAAAAGTACGTGAAGAAGGGTGATATGATTTACGTAGAAGGTAAACTTCGGACCAGATCATGGGAAAAAGACGGAATTACACGATACACCACCGAAGTTGTTGGTGACAATATGACGATGCTTGGAGGAGGTGGCTCTAGCAACACCATGCAAGGAGGAGTTCAAAGCTCATCAATGGATCAGGCATCTGAAAGTGCCCCAATTGATGATGCTACAGACGATCTCCCATTTTAGAAACCAAATGAATAGTACTTGGATACATCATTAGAAGATCCATTCCCCGGATATTTATTAAGCACCTTATCAGATCAACCCTCCTTCTTTATCGTTAATGGGTTGATTGTTATTACGTTATTAGTATTATCAGGACTAATTTCAGGATCTGAAGTAGCCTTTTTTTCATTCAATCACAATCAAATCAAGGATTTTGCTTTTTCAGATAACCCAAAAGAAAAAAGAATTAACCTGCTGTTACATAATCCAAAGAGACTTCTTGCAACAATTCTTATTCTAAATAACCTGGTCAATATTTTCATAGTCACTATTTCCACCTTCGCTACATGGAAGGTTGTTGGTGTGAATGGTAAAGAAGGAGTCGTAATTGCCACTTTAACAACTGTTATTACCGTTTTGATCATCTTTTTTGGTGAAATCATACCAAAAGTGTACGCAAACCATAATGGAACTTCATTTGCTAAACTCACATCAGGTATGCTTCTGTTCTCTTACAAATTCTTTAGGCCAATTTCGTGGTTTCTTATGTCCATCACTAACATTATTGAAAACCGAGTTCAGAAAAAAGGCTATAACCTTTCCGTTGATGAAATCCATCAGGCATTGGAAATTTCGGTAGAAAAGGAGGAGGTAACAGAAGAAGAAAAAGGGATCTTAAAAGGAATTGTAAATTTCGGTACTTTGTCTGTGAAGCAAGTAATGAAGTCCAGAATGGATATTACGGCATTCGACAAAGAAATTGATTTTCATGAATTAATGAATCAGATCAATAAAAACGGTTATTCCAGAATACCCATTTTTCATGAAACAATAGATAAAATTGAAGGCATTCTTTACATCAAAGACCTTTTGCCTCACATAGAAAAAGAGGAAGATTTTGAGTGGCATAGGCTACTACGACCGGCCTTTTTTATTCCTGAGAGTAAAAAGATTGACGATCTTTTAAAAGACTTCCAAGAAAAACAAGTTCATATAGCTGTGGTAATTGATGAGTATGGAGGAACTTCCGGTTTAATTACATTAGAAGATGTGATCGAAGAGATTGTAGGAGAAATCAATGATGAATTTGATGACGAGTTTAATGTTGCTTATAATAAACTGGATGCCAATACATACATTTTTGAAGGTAAAACATCATTGAATGATTTCTGCAAGATCTCAAGTTCAGACCCTGCGATCTTTGATGAAGTGAAAGGAGAGGCAGAATCGCTTGGTGGTTTGATGTTGGAGATTAGCTCAAAACTCCCACATGCAGGTGAAAAAATTACTTATAGGAATTTTGTATTTACTGTCGTTGCAGTAGACATGCGGAGGATCAAAAGATTGCGTGTGCATATAAAAGCAGATAAAAGTCATCTAACTGGATTTGTAGACTAATATGGTCAAGTATATACTTTTATTATCAAGCATATTTGTTGCCGGCTGTTCATCAGACTATTTGCCAAAACCAAAAGGATACAACAGAATTGTTCTTCCAGCTACAGAATATTTGACTTTACCCGATACGTTCCCTTATTCTTTTGAATACTCCAAACATGCCAGCATTCTAAAAGACTCTAGCTGGATTGCGGAAAAAAGCTGGATCACACTTTACTATCCCTCGATGGGAGCCTCTCTCCAGATTACGTACAAACCTGTAACGGACTCTATCATCCATGAATTTTTAAGTGATTCTTACCGATTGACATCTCAGCATAACGTAAAGGCTTATGCCATAGAAGAAAGCATTCTGGAACTTCCCAATGGACTTTATGCCTCATACACGGAGCTTGAAGGTCAGGTGCCCACTCAAGTTCAATTTCACATTACAGATCGGGATAGTTCTAAGCATTTTCTTAGAGGGGCACTTTATTTTAAGACAGCAACGAAAAACGATTCACTCGCACCTGTAATCGACTACCTGAAAAAAGACGTCATTCATTTGCTGACCAGTTTAGAGTGGAGGGACTAATTTTAGTCTATGCATCCATTCTTTGATCGGTCCATTGAATTTCTAAAAGGGGTGGGGCCCCAACGTGCTGAAACTTTAAATAAAGAGTTACAAATTTTTTCGTTCGGAGACCTACTCCAGCACTATCCTTTTAGACACGAGGACCGTTCAAAGTTTTATCAAATCAAAGAGCTGCAATCAGACCTACCGTATGTTCAGCTAATTGGGGAATTTAAGTCCTTCAAAACCATAGGTATCGGTCGTAAAGCCCGGTTAGTTGGAACCTTTGCCGATGAAACTGGAACCATTGAGATGGTATGGTTTAAAGGAATTCAGTGGATTCAGAAAAGCCTAACTATTGGGGTCAAATACGTAGCCTTTGGAAAGGCCACTTTATTTAGTGGTAAATTCAATATTGCACACCCAGAAATAGAGATTCAAACGGAAAAAAATACCAAGGGGGGCTACCTTCAACCCATCTATCATTCCACAGAGAAAATGAAAAAGAAAGGAATGGAGAGTAAGTTCTTTTCTAAGGTGATGAAAGTGTTACTCGTGGAGGCTGTCCACCATATAGAAGAAACCCTGCCCAATGCACTTATTCAACAATTTCGTTTGGTTGATAAAAAGACCGCTGTAGTGGCTATGCACTTTCCTCGTACTTCACAGCAATTGTTTCAGGCCCAAAACCGAATGAAATTTGAGGAGCTCTTTTTTGTACAGCTCCGATTAATCAAACTCAAAATTGCAAGAACGGAAAAGTTTAAAGGAGCTTTCATCAATATAAGCAACCTGCTGAATAAGTACTATGAGGACCATCTTCCATTTGAACTGACAGGTGCCCAAAAAAAGGTAGTAAAGGAGATCTACGCAGATTTCAGATCCGGGCAACAAATGAATCGATTGGTGCAAGGTGATGTGGGAAGTGGAAAAACCATGGTTGCCTTTCTCTCGATGCTAATCACCATCGGTTCAGGTTTTCAATGTGCTTTTATGGCTCCTACAGAAATTTTGGCTGAACAACATTTCAAAGGTCTAAAAGAGCAAGCTAGTCCCCTCGGCATCCACATTGCACGACTAACCGGATCCACACCTAAATCGGAACGAAAACTCATTCATGAAGGACTGATGTCAGGGATTATTACAATTTTAGTAGGTACTCACGCACTTCTGGAAGACAAAGTTCAGTTTAAAAACTTAGGACTTGCTGTAATTGATGAACAGCATCGATTTGGAGTTGCACAGCGGGCCAAACTTTGGACCAAGACCAAAGATTTTTACCCACATGTGCTGGTTATGACCGCCACTCCAATACCTCGCACCTTAGCTATGACACTGTATGGAGACCTGGACATCTCCGTGATTGATGAGTTACCTGCGGGCAGAAAACCGATTAAAACCATGCATTATCGGGACAATAAGCGGCTGGAAATGTTCGGATTCATTGAAAAGGAAATTGAGAAAGGCAGACAAGCGTATATTGTGTATCCACTTATTGAAGAATCGGCAACCCTGGACTACAAAGACCTGATGGATGGATATGAAGGCATCACCCGAAGATTTCCGAATTACCAGATCTCCATTGTCCATGGCCGAATGAAAGCTGAAGATAAGGACTGGGAAATGCAACGCTTCGTGAAAGGAGAAACAAAAATCATGGTCGCTACAACGGTCATCGAAGTAGGAGTAAACGTACCCAATGCGACCATTATGGTGATTGAAAATGCTGAACGTTTTGGGCTTTCGCAACTTCATCAGTTGAGAGGTCGAGTTGGTAGAGGGGCAGATCAGAGTTACTGTGTATTAATGACAGGACATAAACTCAGCACTGAAGGCAGAACCCGATTAAAAACAATGGTCGATACTACTGACGGTTTCAAAATAGCAGAAGTAGACCTGGAATTGAGAGGGCCAGGAGATTTAATGGGCACCAGACAAAGTGGTGCACTGGATTTATTGGTTTCAGATTTGGTGAAAGATGGTGAAATCCTTAAAACCGCAAGAGTAGCTGCCCAGGATATTTTAAGGGAGGATCCTGATCTCCAAAAGAAAGAACACCAAATGATCAAAAGACATATCGATTCATTTAATAAAAATGTGGTGAATTGGGGAAGAATCTCCTAACTTAAATTCATGGAAAGCCTTACCACAAGAGATCAACTCATTGAAATCGTAAACAAACTTTTTATTTACACCGATCAGAAGGATTGGGATAAACTCCAAAGCGAGGTTTTTGCCCCTACCGTTCATTTTGATATGTCATCACTTGGAGGTGAAGTAACCACCAAAACTTCTAAAGAGATTTGTGATAACTGGAACACCGGTTTTGGGGGTCTTGATTCGGTTAATCATTTAGCAGGAAATCATCTCGTGTCTGTTGAAGGAAGTAATGCAGAGGTATTTTGTTATACCACGGCAACCCATTATCGTGAGTCTGCAACTCAAGGTAAAACTCGGGAGTTTGTTGGAACCTATGAATTAAAGTTATCGAAGGAAACGAATGGTTGGCTCATCCGCAGCTTCAAATACAACCTGAAATACATGAATGGGAACCTGGAATTGAAATGAACAAAACATTCTCAACCATCATTTTCATTATTATCCCTGCATTTTTAGCTATTTACCTGATTTACCGTTTAATTGTATCAGAGGAGTTAGTAAAGAATGATTATCTAGCAATGGTGTTTCTTCATACCATCTTATTGGTTCGAACCATCCATTTTCAACAAACTAAGAAAAACATAGAGGAATGAAATCTCAGTACATAAAGCTTTTAAAGAAACAAATCGAAAAACTTGCTCAGGAAGATTTTGACCTGGAGGCCTGGAAAACCAGCGCCATCACTGTGCTTCAACGGGTTTTCGGTGAAACGGACCTGCGCGCCAAGCAAATAGATAACCTGAAAATTGACTACAGTAGCTGGATGCTGAGAGATAGTAATTCCCATTATAAACCGATTGAAACCGCAAAGCTGAAGGGAAAAGAAATTCTAAATACAGCCATTGAAGAAATTGAAATATTCGGAGCGCCAGAAAACCACGGTTCTGATGTGTTGGGAAGTGAATACACCAAAGAGTTGCGCTCTATGAGTGAAGAAGAGCGTAAAAAGCACTTTAATGCGATGAAAAAAGGTAAGCTCGTTGAGCTCTTGATGAAATTATCCTCATGAAATACATCGTCCTTCCGAAGGAGGAACGACAGTTTTGAGAAGATGGACATCATCTGGGATATTCAATTTGCGTGGGATGATCTAAGACTAGCAAATGAAGAACTCAGGATCACTTATCAATTAAGAAAGATTAAATAATCGCTCCTCCCTTACTAGCCCATTCTGTCCAGGAGCCGTCATACACCGCTTTTTCACTATCCATGATTTGATCCGCTGCCACTAGAAGGATACAGGCTGTTAATCCGGAACCACAGCTAAATGCAAGTGGTTTTTCAGAGTCAACCTGACTGAAAACCTCTTGTAATTCCTCCTCCGATTTAAACCTTCCGTTTTCCAGTACCTCTTGAAAAGGCACATTCAATGCATTTGGCATATGCCCACTTGATAGTTCCGGTCGAGGTTCAGGTGCAGTTCCATCAAACCTTCCCCGCGAACGAGCATCAATTACAAGGAAATCTTGCCTATCTAAATTGCTTTGCACCTCCTCCATTGACTTGACAAGTTGTGGTTGGAAATCAGCAACAAAATCTCCTCGCTCGTAGGTCTTTTTCTCTTTATTTTCAATGGGATATCCTTTTTCAACCCATCCGGGTAGACCACCATTCAAGACACTTACTTTTTCATGTCCCATCGCTTTAAACATCCACCAAGCCCTAGGGCTGGAGTAAATGCCCAGGTTATCATAAAGGACCAAATGAATGTTTTTGTTGATTCCCAGTGTGCTTGCCTTATCCTGAAATTCCTCTGCTGGAGCCAACATGTGAGGAAGTGGGTTGGACTGATCTGAGAAATAATCTATAGCAAAGATGCGCGCACCTTTAATTTGTTGATTTTCTGTAGGGCTCTTCTCCCCACCAACCGGGGGATAGCTGGCGTCTAAAATGATCAAATCAGGATCGTTCTGATGTTCAAATAGCCAGTCCGATTCTACTACTTCAGACATAACTAATGTTTAAAGTGCCGGACTCCAGTCATGACCATAGCTAACCCATTAGCATCACAATAATCAATGGAATCTTGATCTTTGATAGATCCACCCGGTTGAATAACTGCACTAATACCGGCCTGGTGGGCTATTTCTACACAATCAGGAAACGGGAAAAATGCATCAGAAGCCATCACCGCCCCATTTAAATCAAAACCAAACTTGCTTGCTTTTTCTATCGCTTGATTTAACGCATCTACACGAGAGGTTTGACCTACCCCGCTGGCAAGCAATTGTCCATCCTTAGCTAAGACAATGGTATTGGATTTTGATTGTTTACATACCTTGGCTGCAAACAGAAGATCTTTGATTTCGTCGGCTGCTGGCTGTTTTTGAGTTTTCGTTTCCAAATCTTCCGTCTCCTCCGTTCTTAGGTCATAGTCCTGCACAATAGTCCCGTTTAATAGACTTTTGTATTGAATGTTTTGATGCCACGTTTTCTTCTGGATAAGCAGAATTCGATTTTTCTTCACTTTCAATACTTCCAATGCCTCTTCAGAGAATGATGGTGCAATCAAAATCTCAAAAAACAGAGGGCTCATCTCATCAGCAGCAGGTTTGTCTACTTCTTTGTTTGTCACCAGAATACCCCCAAATGCAGAAACGGTATCGGCAGCAAATGCTCGTTGGTAAGCTTCTTTGACAGTATTACCAGTAGCAATACCGCAAGCGTTGTTATGCTTCAAAATACCGAAAGACGTTTCTTCCTTGAATTCTACAATGAGCTGTACTGCCGCCTCAATATCGACCAAGTTATTATATGAAATTTCTTTTCCATGAATTTGGTCAAAGTATCCTTCAAAATCTCCATAGAAGTAACCCTTCTGATGTGGGTTCTCTCCATATCTAAGAGTTTTTCCCGGAGCTGAAGATATTTTGAATGCCGGTACTTCTTTCTCGCTATTCATCCAGTTGAAAATCGCTGAATCATAATGGCTGGAAGTAGCAAAAGCCCTGGTAGCAAAAAGCTTGCGTTCTGCCAGTGTGGTTTCTCCTTCTTGCTCATCAAGGATTTTTTGTAGATCCTGGTAATATTCCATGGAGCTGACAATTAATACGTCTTTAAAATTCTTTGCGGCACCACGTATTAAAGCAATACCACCAATGTCAATTTTTTCTATGATGTCCTCATCCGAAGCACCGGAAGCGACTGTTTGTTCAAAGGGATAGAGGTCTACGATAACCAAATCGATCGGTGGAATATCATATTTTTCGGCTTCTTCCTGATCTCCTTCGTGATCTCTTCTGTGAAGAATGCCTCCAAAAACTTTCGGGTGGAGGGTTTTTACACGACCTCCAAAAATCGAAGGGTAATTTGTTACATCTTCTACCGGAACTACATCCACACCCTGCTCTTTAATGAACTTTTCGGTTCCTCCCGTGGAGTAGAGCGTTACTCCAAGCTCATTGAGTCGTTGAATGATCGGACCAAGTCCATCCTTATGAAAAACAGAGATAAGTGCAGATTGGATTCTTTTAGAAGACATGTGTGTGGTTTAAATGTTAGGAATAGATAGCAAAAGTACGATCATGGATCGTTTTATCAATTGCTCGTTTTCAGATACATTTCTATTTCATCGATGTTTTCTACCCATTCCGATAGATTATCCGAGCGGAGTTGTTTGGAAGGTCCAGATTCTATTTCCTTTTCCAGCGAAAGAAAGCGTTGAATGCGCTGAAATGTCACTTTCGAATTATTGAATAGGTCATTGGTTCCAATATCCAACCTTTGAAGGAAAAACGCCTTGCATTGTTTTTCCTGTCGCTGAATAGTTCTGAGTGAAGACTTAACCTTTACAGGATCTAATACCACTTTTTCTCCACTGAATGTTTCATAGGAACCTGTCTTCCTTGCAGCAAGTAGGGAAAGGACCACTCTTAATTTATCCGCTTTAGAGAGATAAAGAACCAAGAAATTTGGTTTGAGGATCGAAAAGAGTTGGGGGTAGGCAAAAAGCTGATCGAGTGAAATTTTAAATCCATAGTTTCTGACGTCTTGCTTCTTTGATTTGAGAAACTGAAGCAAAAGCCATCTCAGTGGAAGGTTGAATGATGTCGTAGATAATTGCTCTCTATTGAAAAAAAAGGCTAAGGTTCTCCGGATTGGATTAGAAGAAAGAAAATGATTGAAGGTGCCTTTATAAAATTGTGAACGATTGAAGATTTCTTCCTCACAACTAATTTCGGGGTGTTGATTTAGTGTTTTGGCCAGAAAAGTAGATCCGGACCTCCCAGGTGTTATGATAACAAACGGTTTCACCGATTTATGAAATCTTCGATGGCTTTTGGAAAATGTTCGTATTCCAACGCATGAATTTTTTTGGCAAGTGACCCTGGTGTGTCTTGTTTAGCCACATTACATTTTGCTTGAAAAAGAATTTCCCCTTGATCATATTCCTCATTCACCAGATGTATGGTGATACCTGATTCTTCCTCACCTGCCTCAATGACTGCCTGATGAACACGGTCGCCATACATCCCTTTTCCTCCATATTTAGGTAATAAAGCAGGGTGTATATTGATGATCTTGTTGGGAAAAGCTTGAATGAGATACTTTGGAATTAACCATAAGAAGCCTGCAAGAATAATGTAATCAACGCCAGATAGGGAATTAAGAAAAGCTTGTTCTAAATACTCTTCTTTCGTGAAAGTTCTGGATGGTATCGCTAATTTCTCCGCCTTAAGATGTACACCAGCATTTTTTTTGTTCGAAAGGATTTCTTTGACATGAATGGAATCATTCGACTGAAAGTATTTGATGAGGTTTTCTGCATTTGTTCCGCTTCCTGATGCAAAAATGACAAGGTTATGTTGTGGAACCATTTGGCAAATCTATTAAAAGGCATCCTCAAAAACCTTAACTTTTCCCGATGCATCTACACAGGCAATATCAAAACGAATATCTTTCTTCCAGTTTATACCAAATATGTATTCTTCAGCGGCTTCCTTAATCCTGTTTTGCTGAGCTTCAGAAACGAAACTCTCAGCCTCTCCAAAGTCCTTTCGACTTCTGTTTTTTACCTCCACAAAAACCAACAGGCTTTCATCTTTAAGAACGATTAGATCAATTTCTGCCCGTTGATAGCGGTAGTTCTGTTCCAGCAACTCGTAACCGGAGGTTAGATAAAAGGCCTTGGCCTGCTCTTCACCTTTTATTCCTTTCGTTTTCTTATCCACCATTTTATTGGATTGAACTTGAAGTTAAGTTGGAATTGTTGCATTACTACATCCAACTTTGGCAAGTGAACAAAAAAACTCAATTCATTCATCTGGGACTTAAAGATTACCAAGATGCGTGGGATTTCCAGGAACGACTTTTTAAGAAAACGGTTGATCAGAAAATAGCCAACCGAAAAGCTGAGAAAGATGACGAGGTAACTACCAAAAATTATTTAATCTTTTGCGAGCATCCACATGTATACACATTAGGTAAAAGCGGGGATGAAAATCACCTGCTAGCCAATGATGCCTTTTTAAAAGAGAAGCAAGCTACCTTCTATAAAATCAACCGCGGTGGAGATATCACCTACCATGGACCAGGACAGGTTGTTGGCTATCCCATTCTAGACCTGGATCATTTTTTTACAGATATCCATAAATACCTTCGTTTCCTGGAAGAAGCTGTTATCCTTACTTTGAAAGAATACGGTATTGAAGCAGGAAGAGTGGAGGGGCTTACGGGAGTTTGGCTGGACGGGGATAATAACCAAAAAGCTCGGAAAATTTGCGCACTAGGCGTGAAAAGCAGTAGATGGGTAACCATGCATGGATTTGCCTTTAATATCAATACAAACCTGGAATACTTCAATTACATCGTGCCTTGCGGAATACAAGATAAGGCAGTGACTTCATTAGCGAAAGAGTTAGGTAGAGAAGTAAATATCAAAGAAGTAGAAGCAAAGTTGAAGAATCATCTTGTTGAAATTTTTGAGATGGAATTAACTGAGTAAGAAACAACGTTAGCACAGTGAAAAAAGACATAGATTTCTCGCCGGTTAAAAACGTGCATGTGGTCATCGCAAAATCCGATGAAGGATGGAAGGTATATCTGATCAATCGGAATGAAGAAAAGCTTGAAAATGTAATGATCACCTCTAGAGGTTATGGAAAGAAAAACAAAGAAGAACAAAAAACCTCCACGCTCAGGCACATGATCCCTTATCTGGATCCTGGTATGTATGCTTTAGTAGAGCCAATTGATGAATCAGTATTTCATTTGAATAATGAATACTGGGTGAGTTATTTCATCAACGGACAGGTATATGACAAAAAGTTTATCTTTTTACCCGATTCAATCATAGAAGAACACCTAATCTTCATTGAAGAATTGGAAATGAAGGGTATCTTACATGACTGAATGAACAATCACTTTCAAGATTTTTTGGTCATTGATATTGAAACGGTTTCTGGCAACGGTAATGCAGGAACACTTTCAAAAAAGCTCTTCAGTCATTGGGAGAAGAAAGCTGAATTTATCAGAAATCCTGATGAGAAAAGTGCAGAAGAACTGTATGAAGAGCGAGCGGCTATCTATGCCGAGTTCGGAAAAGTGATTGTGATTGGTATGGCCATATACCATGAGTGGAAAGGAAAACCTGCTATGCGGATCAAATCACTGGCTTCTCATGATGAAAAAGAACTTTTAACCGATTTCAAAAATTTCATCGAAGGAAAGTTTGATCAGGATAACCTGCGACTTTGCGCACACAATGGAAAAGAGTTTGATTTTCCATACCTATGTAGGCGAATGCTTATCAACGACATTAAAATCCCCTGGTCCCTTAACATGTCTGGGAAGAAACCCTGGGAAGTCAACCACATCGATACCATGGAGCTATGGAAGTTCGGTGATTGGAAAAGTTTTACATCACTGGATTTACTGACAACCATTTTCGATATTCCTTCCAGTAAAACGGAAATGGATGGGTCAATGGTCTCTAAAACCTATTACCAGGAAAAAGATGGCCTTCAAAAAATTGAAGAATACTGTAAGCGTGATGTAATCGCTACAGCACAGCTTTATCTTCGGCTTAATAATCTTCCTTTAATCGAGGAGAGTCAGGTACAGCTGGTTTAGTAGGAATTTCTTAGATTAATAAGTGGTGGATTGTTGCAGAATTGAGTTTCGCGTTCGGTATGTATTGTTCGTTAGGCTTAAGAACAGGCATCCCATAATAAAGTGGTTTGGTTGGACTGTAAGCTTGGATCCTAAAGTGGTTTTGATCTGCAATAATCTCTTCAATACTTAAGCCAAGTGTATCCGGAATGGTAACCATTTGATCTAGAGGAAAATTGGTTTGTGCAAAAGAATAGCTAGACAACAAAATCGTAACCGAAAAAATAACACCAGCTTTTCCCATATTATTTGATACTGATAAAACAATAAATGAAATTACTCGAAAATGAGTAGAAAACGTAGAAAGACCAAGCTTGGCAATCGATCCAAAACACAGGAGCCAAGCCATGTAAAAAAGATTAAGAGTAAACTACACGAAATCTTTTCTGTTAATGATGGCAACTCATATGGCTATCGTGACCTCATCCGAAAGCTTCAGCTTCGAGATAAAAAGTCCAAAGATTACCTAAAAAACCAGCTTTTCAGCCTGGAAAGCAAAGAAAAGATCAGACGCTTAAGTGACGGTAGATTCGTCAGCAACACAGATAGTGAATACATCACTGGCACTGTCGATCATGTCAATCCAAATTTTGGATACATCGTGACACCCGAAGAAGATGAAGACATTTGGGTAAAAACTACTGATTTGGGCTTTGCTATTCATGGAGATACCGTTAGTGTTATCATCACAAAGCCTGCTGGGCGTGGGTATAGGCCGGAAGGAAGAGTAGTTAAGGTACTCAAAAGAAACCGTGAAGAGTTCGTCGGAAGAATTGAAGTGTCTCAGAATTTCTCTTTTGTCATTCCAGACAGTCGCAACATCCATTTTGACATTATGGTGTATCCAGAGAAAATTGGCAAAGCGAAAGAGAATGACAAAGTGATGGTCAAAATTGATAAATGGCACGATGCTAAGAATAGGAGTCCGTTAGGTACTGTCACAGAAGTATTGGGACAGGCAGGTGAAAATGAAGCAGAAATTCATTCCATCATGGCAGAGTTTGGATTACCCTTCCGGTTTCCCAAAAAGATCGAGTCTGCTGCACACAAAATAACTGACCTTATTACAGGAGAAGAAATAGCCAAACGACGCGATTTTCGAGATATTACCACTTTTACGATTGACCCATTTGATGCGAAAGATTTTGATGATGCACTTTCCATTAAAAAATTGGATGGTGGCTTATTTGAAATCGGAATACACATCGCAGATGTATCTCACTATGTAGAGGAAGGCACTGAATTGGATAAAGAAGCCATCGAAAGAGCTACCTCAGTTTACCTGGTAGATCGCACCATTCCCATGCTTCCCGAAAGACTGTCTAACGGTTTATGTTCGCTTCGACCCAATGAAGAAAAGCTAACCTTTTCAGCAGTGTTTGAAATGGATGGAAAGGGAGCGATCAATAAAAAATGGTTTGGACGAACAATCATTAAATCGGACAGAAGATTTACCTATGAAGAAGCCCAGGAAAGAATAGAAGGACTTGACAGTGATTTCACTGAGGAGATTGTTACCCTTAATAACATCGCTAAACAACTCAGAAAAAAGAAATTCCAACATGGGGCAGTCAACTTTGAAACGGTTGAAGTCAAGTTCAAGCTGGATGAAGATGGGAAACCTTTAGAGGTCATTCCTAAGGAACGAAAAGACGCTCACAAAATGATTGAAGAGTTCATGCTCCTCGCAAACAAAGAAGTGGCTACTCGCATTTTCAAGTGGAAAGAAAAGGGCAAGGAAGAAGGAAGTAAAACTTTTGTGTACCGGGTACATGACGATCCGGATCCGGAAAAGCTGAGCACTTTTTCCTCTTTTGCTGCCAAATTTGGTCATAAGCTTAATTTAGGAAAAAACCTATCGGGTGGACTAAATAAGTTGATGGCTGATATTGAGGGTAAACCTGAACAAAATGTATTAGAATCACTCGCCATCCGATCTATGGCAAAGGCAAAATACACGACCGATCCCAGACGCCATTTTGGATTAGCTTTTGAGCATTACACCCATTTCACTTCTCCGATTAGAAGATACCCGGATGTGATGGTGCACCGATTGCTTCATCACTATTTGGAAGGAGGGAAGAATGTCGGAAACGAGGAGTATGAGCCACTTTGCATGCATTCATCTGAACGAGAAAAGCGAGCGGCAGACGCTGAACGAGCCTCCATTAAGTATAAACAGGTAGAATTTATGGCTTCCATGCTGGGACAAGAGTTTGAAGGGGTCGTCTCAGGAGTAACCGAATGGGGCATTTTTGTAGAAATCATTGAAACCAAATGTGAGGGTATGATCCGCATGACCGATCTGGAGGACGACTACTATGAGTTTGATGAGAAACAAATGCGAGTAATTGGTAGGAACAACAAGCGGATAATAACGCTTGGTGATAAACTTAAGGTTCAGGTTGCCAGAACTGATATTGACAAGCGGACAATTGATTTGGAATTAATGACAGAGTAATGAATTCGCTATTTCAAATCTCTCTATTGGTCAAAGAGTATGATGAGGCCATCAAGTTTTATACAGAAATACTGGGTTTTGAACTCATTGAAGATACTCAGCTCACTGATACCAAACGATGGGTCAGGTTCAGCCCAAAGGAAACGCAGGTGCAAGTCTATTGCTTGCAAAAGCCAAGGAGGATCAAGAGGCATTTATAGGCAATCAAACCGGAGGCAGAGCTTTTCTTTTTGTGCATACAGACCACCTGGAGAAAGATTATAAATGTCTAATGGAAAACAAGGTTGAAATAGTGAGAGGTTCCTCGGAAGAGTCCTACGGAAAGGTTCTCGTTTTTAAAGACCTCTATGGAAATTTGATTGATCTGAATCAACCAAGCTAAATCCTCGTTTTTTATCGTTCATATAGGGCATTAATCGAAAAGCCTTTTGATCCGGGTTCACAATCAGTTATACTAGCTTGGAAGAGTTTTAATTCACCCTATTCGTATTACTCATGAAAGAGTACACCCTAAGCAAGAAAGCCATTGAGCTCTTGGAAGACAATGGCTATAGGTTTCGGAAAAATGGAAGAGTATTTACCATTAAGAGACCGTATGATTATGTTGGGCCCGCAATAATTTTCTTTTTATTCGCATTGATTGCCTTGCCTTTGTTCAGCATTTATTACTGGCTTGGGGCTCTTGTTTTTTCAATATTAGTTGTTGGGGTGTACTTGCATAGAAACCTCATATCAAAAGCTTGTACGTTAAGCATTAACCCCAGAGAAGGAAGTATGGAATATGTAGACAAGAAAGGTAAGGTAAAATTTACCTTTTGGTACATCCGAAACCTTTTCATTAAATCAAAATTTAAAAGTGAATATTCCAGTGCGTTTAAAAACACCAGCCAAGAATTCATTGTTACACTGGGAATCGAAACAAGGAGCAGGCAATTCATGGATCTCCTGTATTTAAAGTCTGATTATAAAGAGCCTTCAGAAGAGATGAACGAGATTCATGATTTTTTCAAAGATATTTTCCGCCCATCAGACTACCAGGTTCCTCAATAAATGCTTCTCTTATCTACACTGATTAATTCTTTACTGAAAATGCTTGTACGCTAAAAGGTATTCCCTGTCAAACCCTTTTCTCGTTTGATCGAAATATCCAAACCGCCAGGAAAAGAGCAATTAAACTAGTAGTCCATTTAAGTCAATAGTTAACCAACCAGCAAACATGAACGAATTAGATTTAAGCGAAGATGCCATCAGACTCCTAGAAGCCAACGGCTACACTTTCCATCAAAACAAAAGACACATTACCATTAAGAAGCCCAGTAATAATTTGGGAGAGATAATCACACCTATATTCTTCACATTATTATCTGTTCCATTGATTATCTCCTTTTCTTGGATAGGCCTTATGGTAAGTTTCACACTTGCTGCGGTTTGGCTTTTAACAAGAAAAAGATTTTCCAAAACAAGTAAACTAAATATCTATCCTAGAGAAGAATATATTGAATTTATTAAGGGCCGTGGAAAAGATAAGTATACCTTCTGGTACATCAGAAGCCTTTTTCTTAGATCAAAACTTGATCATGAAGTACAGCCTATGACTTCAAGAAATCATGACGGTACACTTACGGTCGGGGTTGAACTTAGAAGCAGACAGTTTTTGGATTTGCTTTTCTTTAATTCTGATTACATCGACAATGCTCAGGAGATGAATGAGATTCATCAGTTTTTCAGAACTCTTTTTCGAGAAAAATAGAATTTGAACGTTTAATCCAATTGATTCCTTAAGTTGATTCTTCGTTTCTCGCCGAATAAACACTTTCATTAAACATTAAAGGAGCAAGATTAGATCGTAGATAGGAGTGAATCACAATAAATTAACTTAATATTAAAGTAACCCGTTGTGCTAGTTAAGTCAAAGCTACTTTCAAATTATTGATGGGTC